>JAKASE010000015.1 GCA_021819135.1 Thermoplasmata archaeon
CGGAGCGCAACAGGTCGACCAGTCGCTCTTCTTCTTGGTAGAGCAAGGCGACGGCCGTCTGGGCACCTTGGTCACGCGCTTCCTGGAACAGGTTGGTAAGGTCTATCCGTCCGAACTCCTCTGCTTCAGTGGGTCCCGCCTCCGTGGGTTCCTGGTAGTCCCCACTCCGGCGAGACCCTCCCCATCAACAAACGTTGGCACAGTACCCTGCGGGCTCCCCGCTCGCCGCGGCGTGATTCCTTCGCCGTTTCCAGCACCTTTCCCTCGCCCAGTAGGACTCCGGAAGTACCGGGCGACACCCGACTCGGGTATCGCCCCGGTCGGGCAGAGACCGGGATACGTCCGCCCCGACGCGGACCTTAAGACGGACCGACCGTGAATCCCGGGTCGCTCCATGGAGCCCTCGGGACCGCTGCCGGAGGCCCGGCGTGTGCTCGGACTGAGCTCGCTCGGCCACTTCATCAATGACGGCACGACGTTCTTCGTGCCGGTCATCGCCGCGCTGCTGGGTCCGGTCCGAGGGTTCTCTCCGCTCGACGTCACCATCCTCTTCGTCGTCTACTACGTGACCTCGGCGGTCCTCGGCCTCTTCGTGGGCTGGTGGGCGGACCGCCATGGCCGCCCGGCCTACCTGATGGCCGTCGGGATCGGGCTCTTAGGTCTCGGCCTGTTCCTATTCTACGTCGTCCTGGCCGGGCTCGGAGGACCGATCGGATACCCGGTAGCCCTGATCGCGGGGTCGGTCACCGGGTTCGCGACCTCGTTCTACCACCCGCTCGGCGCCTCGTTGCTTCAGCGTGCCTTCCGGCCCGAACGGCGCGGCGTGGCGATGGGGATCAACGGGGCGGCGGGGAGCATCGGCCGGGCGAGCTATCCGGTCCTCTTCTTCCTCGTCACCCTTGCGGTCGTCACCAGCGACGCGATCCTTCTGTTCGCCGCCTTCGGGGTCCTGGCCGCGTTCGCGATCGCGTCGGGGCTCCGATCGGTCGTGGCGGCCGAGCGGAAAGCGGTCCCCTCTACGGGCTCGAACGCTCGGGAGTCGGTGACCGGAGGGATCATTCGCCTCACCGGAGTCTCCTTCGTACGCTCCGTCGCAAGCCAGGGCGTCGCGGTCTGGATCCCGACGTACCTGACGGCCGTTCGGGGCGTTCCGGCCTCGGGAGCGCTCGGTCTCGCCGTGGCGGTGATGTATGTGGGCGGGATCCTCGGTCAGCCGGTCTTCGGCCTGCTCGTGAGCGTGGTCGACCGTCGCCTCCTGATCGGGCTCGCGTCGGCGGGCTCCGCGCTGACGACCCTCGGCTATCTGTTCACTGGCGGGGTGACCGCCGGGGTCCTGCTATTCCTGATCGGGTTCTTCACGTTCAGCGCGTTCCCGCTCCTCATGACCCTCTCGGCCGAGTACGTCCCGAGCGGCCCGTCCTCCCTCGCGAACGCGCTCGTCTTCGGTCTCGGATCGGGCGGGGGGAGCACGGTCGGTCCCCTGATCGTCGGCGCGATCGCCGCGGGCGGCTACGCGCTTCTCACCACCGGTCTCGAAGCGATGGTCGCGCTCGGGATCGTGTCCGCGTTCCTGGTCCTGCTGCTTCCACCCGTGGGGCGGGCGGCCCGAGTCTCCCTCTTCGGCTGAGTCGGACGAGTTCCGCGCGCGCCCGGACCCGGGGGAAGGCTATTTGGCCGATCGGGACAAGTTGCCCCCGGGTACCGGATGGCCGGCGCTGGTGTGAACCCGTGGACGGGACCTGTCTCCGGGCCGAGCGCCCCCACTCGTCGCCAGGGAGGTTCCCTGAATCGCCGGCGCCTCGCGGGCTACGCAGGAACGGTGGCCATCCTGGTCGTTGCGCTCCTCCTCCTCGCCTGGGTCTTGTCCGCCGGCGGGGCCCCGAGCTCGACGGGACCCGGCCCCGGTCTCCTCACGTATCGTGGGGCCGAGCCGGTCGCGAATTCTTCCGTCTCGGGGTACCCGGGCTCCCCGTGGGTTGCCCGGTTGGCGGTCGGGATCGACAGTCCGGTGGGAGCCACGGTCCCGGTGAACCTGAGCCTCGCGACCGGCCTCAGTTGCACTTTGACCCCGAGCTCCGGAACCTCCACCAACGTCACGGTCCCGGCGTTCTTCGGGAACCTGAGCGAAGGGACCTCGCCCCTCTGGGAGTTCGCCTTCGTCGATGCCTCCGGCACGGTCGCGCTCGTCAGCGTGACGAATGGGGTTTCGACGGTCCTCGGGACCCTTACCGGGGCATGCGCAACGCTTTTCGGGCTCCTGTCGCCGATCCCGGCGAACGTCATCGACAGCTCGGTGGCCGCTGCCGCAGTGGCGGCGGACGCCCGGCCTCTCCTGACCAATCCGACGAACACGTCGGGTCTCTTCGTGCTGACCGGGGGGTACAACCTCCCCGGCTTCTCGGCCGGACCTCAGTGGCACGTCGTCTACACCACATGCTCCCTCGCGGTCCCCACCTCCGCCTCGGGACTGACGTTCAACGCCACCGTGGACGCGTTCTCCGGAGCGGTCGTTTCGAACCTCACCCAGACGGTCTCCTGCACGGTGCCGGCCGGGCCCACCAGCGTGCCGCTCGGAACGGCCCTGTCGGTCGGCCTCACCTCGTCGTTCTCTCGCACGACCTCGTGGGGATACAATCTCACGGTGCTCTCGGCCGCGGACAGCATCGCCTGGGGGAACCTCACGGTGTCGGTCACCAACGTCACGGGATCGGCCGTTTCTGGCTGGACCCTTACGGCCGTCCACGGGAGCGTGACGGTTGCGGTCTGGGATCCCACGACTTCGAGCTGGTCAGGGAGTCCTTCGCAGTCGATCGCCGTATCGGACCAGCTTCTCCTGCGTTCCACGAGTTCCCTCGCGGGAGACTCGATCGTCATCGCGGGCGCCGGCAGTTTCACTGGAACGGAATCGATCGCTCTGTAGACCGTCCCCGTCGGGAGTGGACCGACCGGCGGGCTATCCGAACCGGATCCGTCTCCTCCCGGGGATTACGTCACGAGTTCAGCGGGAGGTAAGCCCCGCATCCGGGTGGGCGCGCCAGTGGTCGAGCGCTTCCTGGATCGTGCGCTCGAGCGGGATCTTCGGCTGGAACCCGAGCGCCCGTAGGCGCGTGGTGTCGGCGGTGTTCTCCGGCTCGTCGGTCGGACGGAGGCGGGCGGGGTCCTGCTCGATCCGCACGGGGACCCGGGCGAGCCCGACCAGCGTCTCCGCGATCCAGCGGATCGAGTAGCTCTGGCCGGCGCCGATATTGACCGGCTCGAGAGGTCGCCCCCGCTCGAAGACGAGCCACATCGCCTCGATCACGTCGCGGATGTCGGAGACGTCCCGGCGGGGATCGAGATTTCCGACCTTGAGGACGCGGTCGGTCGGGCTCCGCTCGAGCGCGGCGACCTGGCGGGCGAAGTCGTTGAGCGCGTCTCCGGTCTTGCCCGGACCCGTGGTGCCGAAGAGGCGGGACCGCACGATCCGTAGATCGAAGTTCATCGCGTACTGGGCCGAGAGCATGTCCTGGCAGGCCTTCGAGACCCCGTAGGGGTTGGTGGCGTTCAGCGGGGCGTCTTCCGCGATCGGGAGCGTCCTCGGGATCCCGTACGCCGCCCCCGAGGCCGCGAGCAGCGTAGACGAGTGCGGGACCTCCTGGCGCAAGGCCTCGTAGAGGTAGATCGTCCCCAGCACGTTCGTGCGGAAGGTGTCCGCCGGATCGGCCCACGCCTTCTTCGCGTAGGCCTGCGCGGCGAGATGAAACACTCCCTCGGGCCGGACGGTCCGGACCAGGTGCTCCACTCCCTCGCGGTCCTGCATGCTGAGGCGTTCCCACTGGATCCCGTCCTTCGGGACCCCGGGGACGCTGAGCTCGCTTGGCCCGAGATACGTCGCCACGACCTCATGGCCCCGGGCGACGGCCGAGGCGGCGAGGTACCGCCCGATGAACCCGGAGGCGCCGGTGATCAGGAGCTTCACGCTGTCCTCTCGAACGGGACCCGCCCGGCCACGGACGACCGGCGCCGGGGGGAGGCCCGATCGCTACCGCGGTGGTCGGCAGAGGAGATATAGGAATCGGCTTGCCGCAGCTCACGAACCACCCGCCGGGACGGTCGTAGGGCCGCAAGCCGTACCGCCTCGGATCGGCATTACGGACCGGAGCCCGGATGCGGGCCCGACGGGCGTTTCCAGGACCGGGGACCCCGAACGGCAGTTCGGGGAGGGCTCACGGCGAAGGCACGGAGGGGCTGGGCGGGCTCGTATCCCCCGGTTCGGGAGTCGGGGCAGGGGTCGGGGTGGCATCGGGCGCGACCACCGGGTTCACCGCACCGGAGGGGGGCGTCGGTGGCACGGGGCTAGCCTGGCTGCGGGGGGGGCGCCGAGAGAGGATGTACGCCACGACGACGAGCATCCCCGCGACGAAGAGGGCAACGACCAGGAATGTTTCGGGCTGGGAAAGTCCCGAGCTCTGGCTAACGGACCCGAACGAGATCGTGACGGTCTGGTTCGCGTTGGAGACGTGCACGGAGCCCGAGGAGGGGTTCGACGCGAGCCCCGCGGCGGACGGCACGGCGAACGGGAAGGTGCCGATGGTCTCGTTGAACACGATCGTCGACCCGGTGGTATGCTGGGTGACCCCGTTCAGCGTGACGGACCAGGTGTACCCGCTCGGGATGCCCAGCTCCCGGAACGTGACCGTGAAGAGCGCCCTCACGAAGACGACCGGGACCACCGCCGACTGGCCCTGGACCGTGACGTTCCCCGAGGTCGGCCGGGGGGCGTAGACGCCGTAGAGAGGGATGACGTAGGCATAGGTCCCGTTGTTGACGAAGAAGGTGAGGTTGGCGGTCGTCGAGGTGCCGATGGCTCCGTTGAGCTGCACCGACCACTGGGCGCCGCTTGGAAGCCCGGTGGCGCTGAACGTGACCGAATAGGCCTTCAGTATGAACACCACCGAGACGTTGAACGGCGCGCCCGCCACCGTCACCTGTCCCGTGGGGACCTCGGGCGTCCAGCTCAGGTTGGACGACGCGGCGGAGTAGAGATACGTCCCGTTCGCGAGCGGCACCCCGCCGCTCGCACTGGTGAAGGAGAACGTCCCGACGTGGGTGAGGTTCGAGGCGAACGAGACGTTCACCGACCAGCCGGTCCCGCGGGGGAGCCCGGTTTCGTTGAAGCGGATCCCGTATGCGAACGGCTTGAAGTTGATCGTGAAGTACGCTGTGGTTCCGTGGACCCGCACGCTGCCGTTCGGGTTCTTCGTCACGAAGCCGGGAACCGGAGGTACGACGTACGGGTACGTCCCGTTGGGCTCCATGAACGTGATCGCCGGCCCGGTAGTGTACTGGGCCGCGCCGAAGACCACGATTGACCAGTTGGTCCCGGCGAACAGCCCCGACTCGTTGAACGTGAGCGCGTAGAGGAAGTGCGTGAAGTTCACGCTGAGGTAGAGGGGAACGCCGTAGACCACCGTGAACGACCCGCCCTGCGCTCCGTAGGTCCGGTTCGCCGCCTGTGCCGAGAAGTTGTACGTGCCGTTCGGAAGCTGGTAGACGATCGATGCGGTGGTGGAATTGGCCGAGAGCCTCCCCGTCAGGTTGACCCACCACGGCATTCCGGCCGGGAGTCCAGAGGCGGTGAACGTGACCGAGGTGTTCAGTTCAACGAACTGTATGCTGACGGTGATGGGTAGGCCATTTACCGTAAAGGTCCCCGAAGCCTGGACCGGCTCCCAGCGCTTGTCCTGGCACGCGATCGTGAAGCTGTAGGTATTGTTCGGCAGATTGAGGACGATCGGGCTGCCGATCCCCGGATGGGGGGAAGCGATGGGACTGGTCAGGTTGATCCACCATTTGGCCGGAGAGGAGCCGAGGCCGGTCTCGTTCACCGTGACGTTGTAGAGGACCGAGGACCACACGATCACGACCGGGTTCGGCGTGCTCCCCGTGACGTTGTCCCATCCCGAGTTGGGGGTGGCGGTGTAGCCGGCGATAGGAAGGACAGTGAAGGTGTAGGTGCCGTTGGGGATCCCCTTGAAGTTGATGATCTGGGTCGTCGAAGACTGGATCCCCCCATCAAAGGAGACGCTCCACGAGGTCCCGGCCGGGAGCCCGGCGGCCTGCCGGAAGAACTCGACGGTGAAGGTCACCTCCGAGAATGCTACGGCCACGGTGACGGGCTGGTTCCCGACGGTGAAGGAGCCCCCCGCGGCGCTCCAACTGCTGTTCGACGCGCTCACCGAGAAGGAGTAGGTCCCAATGGGCACGGACTTGAACGTCATCGAAGTGGCGCTCGAGGTCTGGGAACCGATGCCGGGGATTGTCACGGTCCAAGTCATCCCTCCGGGAAGGCCCGTCTCGCTGAAGGTGACGTCGGAGGCGACGAGGGAGAAAGTGATCGTGTAGCCGAAGTTGCTGGTCAGTGTTCCGCCGCCGGACGCCGGAGAGGGGCTATAGGAGCTGTTCAGGGAGGTCACGGTGAAAGAGTAGACCGTCCCGTTCGGGAGGGTCGTCGAGAGGCTCGGTCCAGTGGTGGTGCCTATGCTCAGCCCGTTGACGCTTACGCTCCACATGTTGCCCGCGGGGAGGGTCGATTGAGAGAACGTCAAGGTGTAGAGGACCTGGCTCCACACGATGGGGACGGTGGTGTTGCCCGTGAGATCGACCGTGCCGGACGAGGGATTCGGGGAGTAAGAGCCCCCGCCCGTGATCGAGTAGGTGTAGATGGCCGGGTATAGGGAGAACGATACCACCGAGTTCCCATTATTGCTCGACACCAGAGAACCGTTCAGCGTCACGGTCCACGACGGGTTCCCCGAGAACCCCGTGGAACTGAAGTTCAGATAGTACTGGCCGGCCGCCAGGGACGCGGAGATGACCGCGGTCGGGGTTCCCCGATCCGCTACGGTGGCGCCGGAGTCGAATCCTCCCGTCAGGATCCCCAGCGAGCTCGCCAGCAGGAGGCCGACCGCCAGGAGCGCGGTCCAACGACCTCGCGAGGGGACCCTACGCGACGATACGACCGGCACTGGCACCATGGGCCCGGTGGCCCATCCAACGGGCGGCTCCGAAGATAAAGGTCACCGGCCCCCCTCGGACGGGCCCTTCCCTTCGGAGCCCCCACTCGATCCCTTGTCGGAGGGGACCTTCGCGCGCTTACGGCGTCCACGGACGACCCACGCGACCGCGCCGATCACCACGAGCGCGAGAAGGGCGAGGACGAGATACCCGTACGGCGTGGGAAGGCCCAGGAACGTCGAGACCGACGGGCTCGTCACGGTCACGGAGAGCGAACCGGTCGCGACCCGACCGAACACGTCGGTGACGTTGACCTGCACGTGGAACGTGCCGGTCGAGGACGGCTGGCAGGTGAACGACGACTGGTCCGCCGGGTTGCATCCAGAGGGTAGACCCGAGTAGGCGTAGCTGAACGGACCGGTACCGCCCGAGACCGTCACGGTAAACGTGAGGGTGCTTCCGGTCGACACGGAGGTCGGGCTCACGGTGAACGCCGACACGGTCGGCGCGGGGGCCACGGTGATGTTCGTGCGAGCGACGGAGGAGACCCCCGCCGAGTCGTTGGCCCAGAAGACGACCTCGTAAGTGCCTGCCGAGGAGAACGAGTGGGTGGGCGTCTCGGTCGTGGCCGTCGATCCGTCGCCGAACTCCCAGGCGTACGAGATCGGCGTAACGCCACCAGTGGTGGCCCCGGTGAAGGAGATCGGCACCCCGACGTCCGCCGAGGTGACCGAAGACGTGACGGTCGCCGAGAGCCGCGCCGCGATGTGAACGGTGACCGTCGCCTGGGCGCTCACTCCCACCGAGTCGTTCGCGTAGGCACTGACGATGTACGACCCGGCAGAGGCGTAGGTGTGCGTCACCGACGTGCCGGACCCGGTACCACCATCCCCGAACAGCCAGGAGTAGGAGATGGGGACCACGCCGCCGGTCAGCGACGCGCTCAGCACGATCGGCGCCCCGGCTTCGCCGACCGCGGGGGTCGCCGAGATCGTGAGCACCGGCGCGGCGACCACCGTGATCGTTTGGGTGGCGTTCGCGGTCTGGTGGAGCGCGTCGGTCACGACGAGCACCACGGGGTACGAGCCCGGGGTCGCGTAGGCGTGGGTCGCGTTCTGCGTGGTGCTGGTGGATCCATCCCGGAAGTTCCAGAGATACTGGAAGGGCGCGGTCCCGCTCGATGCGGTGCCGTTGAACGTGACCGCAACGCCGGCGTCGACGGTTGTCGGGGCGGCGAGGATCGCGGCCGAGGGCAGGGCATGGACGGTGACGGTGAGGGTCGCGTTGTACGTGTCGCCCACACTATCGTTCACGTAGACGCGGGCCGTGTAGACTCCCGCAACGGTGTAGACATGTGACGTCGAGTTGTTCGACTGCGCGCCGACCCCGGTGCCGTCCCCGAACTGCCAGGCGTACGAGATCGGGGCCACTCCCCCGATGGCGGTCGTGTTGAACTGCGCCGGAACGCCGACATCGGTCGTGGAGGGATGGACCGAGATGGAGGCCGCGACCTTCGGTTCGATGAGGACCGTCACGTTGGCCGTGACGGACGCCCCGACCGAGTCGGAGACCACGATGGTGACATTGTAGATCCCGGCTACGGAGTAGGCATGCGTCGCGTTCTCCGTGGCCGCGGTGGACCCGTCTCCGAACGACCACAGGTACGAGTAGGGTCCGGTCCCGCCAGTCCGCGTCGAGTTGAAGGCGATCGAGTAGGCCGGCACGGCAGCCACGACCCCGTTCAACGCGGCGGGCACCGTCGTCAAGGCCACGGTCATCGACGGATTCACCACGACCGTCACGTTCGCGCTGGTCACGTCGTGCGTGGGTAGCTTCGAGTCCGTGACTGTGACGGTGGCGAGGTACGTTCCCGGAGCGGCGTAGGTGTGGGAAGGGCTCGCGGTCGATCCCGTTCCCCCGTCCCCGAAGGTCCAGGCGTAACTGTAGGGAAGGACCCCGGCCGCCGCGGAGACGCCAAAGCCGACCGGAACTCCGACATCCGTCGGGTTCGGGCTCGCGCTTGCCTCGGCCGTGAAGGCGACCCAGATCCAGGTGTCCGATAGGGTGGAGGTCGCGCCCGTGCCCCCGAACTCAGCGATGTACTGGGCGTTCCGGACGTACGCCAGCCCCGCGTCGACCCGACCGGGAGGGCTCGTGGCCGGCTTGAAGTCGGTCCAGTTCCCGGAGATGAACCCCCAGGTGTCGTTGAACAGGTGGGTGAAATTGTATCCGCCCGTCAGCACGACGTACCCGTTGTACGGCTGGAACGCCGCTTCGGCACCGTAGCGGGGCGGTGGAGAGGGTCCCGTCATCGAGGGCGTGAGGTTGGTCCACTGATGGGTGACACTGTGGAACGCCCACGTGTCGTTGAGCAGCACCGAGCCGTTCAGACCGCCGAAGAGGATCGCCGCGGCGTCTGGCCCGTCATAGGTGAAGGCCATGCCGTACCGGCCCGACGGGTGCGTCGAGAGGGCGAGCCGAGTCCACGCGGTGCCGTTGAACTCCCAGGTGTCGGAGAAGGTCCCGGTCGCGTTCTTCCCGCCGAACAGGACCGACTCGTTGAGCGGAGTGGCGGCGAAGGTGAACCCCGCCATGGAACGGGGGGCGGGGGCGGGGCCGCCGGTCACGTTGCTCCAGGCGCCGTGAACGAACTCCCAGGTGTCGTTGAGATACTTCGTGCCCCCGGCGAACCCGCCGAACAGGACCACGCCGCCCAGCGCGCTGCTGTACGTCGCGGCCGAGTCGGAGCGGGGGGACGGGGCGACGCTCAGCGAGAGATCGGTCCACGCGCCGTTCGAGAAGCCCCAGGTCGCGTTGGAGTAGAGGGAGCCGGTGAAACCTCCGAAGAGGATCGCATAGTCGCTCGACGCAACGTAGACGAGGCTGGCGCCGGAGAGCGCGGGGGGATGGCCGCCCGGGGTCGCCTCGCTCCACCGCGTGGCGTTGAAGGTCCAGGTGTCGCTGGCATAGACCCCGCCGCCGCTGTACCCGCCCCACTGGACGACATAGAAGTCCTTGTGCAGACCGTCAAAGACCATCGACGCTCCGTCCCGAGCGCTCGGTCCGGAGGTCGCGAGCGGCCCCGACCAGGTCTCGTTGGTCATCACCCAGGTCTGGCCCGAGTAGCTCGCGCCATTGTATCCTCCGAAGAGGACGAGTTCCGTCGCCGCACGATCGTAGGCCAGGCCGGGGTATGCGACGGCCGAGGGACCGGTGGTCGTGAGGACGGACCAGGTGAGGTTCTTGTATTGGTAGGTGACCGAGTCGTACCCGCCGGCTCCGATGCCTCCGAACAGTACCACCTGCCCGATGTGGTTGTCATAGTCCATGCCGCTGCCGCCCATGGCGGGCGGTGGGGTCCCGAGCACGAGGGCCGTCAGGTTGGTCCAGGCGCCATGATGGAACTCCCAGGTACCCCCGAAGTACGTGGAGCCGGCAAGGCCCCCGAAGAGCACCGTGTAGTTGTCGACGACATTGGCATCGTAGGACATGGAGGCGAAGGCTCGGGGGCTGGGCGCATGCGTCAGCCCGAGGTTCGTCCAGACGCCGCCCGAGTACGACCAGGTGTCGTTGAAGTAGGTCACGCCGTTCGTTCCGCCGAACAGGATGACCGTCCCGGAAGCCGCGTCGTAGTCCATGGCGGCCCCCCAGCGGGGCGACGGCTCGGTCGCCGTCAGGATGAGGGACCACGAACCGAATCCGTACTTCCAGGTGTCTCCCAGCGGCTGACCGTTGGTGCTCTGACCTCCAAAGGCGAGGACGTACCCGTCCCGGGCGTCGTAGGCGAGGGACGTGTACGCGCGGGAATAGTTCAGGCCCACCCATTCTCCACCAGAGGTGTTGCCGAGCACCGGTCCGGCGGAGGCAGACGAGCAGGTCGCGCTCGTGGAGGACGACGGGGAACAGGTTGTCGGGACTCCGCCCGACGGTCCTTGGCCCTCGGCGAGCGATCGCTCGGCCATGGCCAACGGGTTCGAGGGGCTCGCGCCGGCCGAGACCGGGCCGGAGCCGCCTACACCCGTGATCACCGAACTCAACAGAAGGAGACCGACGATGGCGATGACAACACCCAAACCGTACTGGAACCGATGCATGGAGCCGAACCCCCGACGTTCGACACCCTGCGGGAACCGATTCCGTTCTTAATCCTTGGCCAGCCGGAACGCTTGCCGAGACTGTATCACGGCCTTTGGCCAGGTAAGACAGCCTCGTAAGTCGATGCTGGATCGGTCTTGCGATCTGCGCGGCGGGAGACGCTTGCCGCCGGTGCAGTACGACGGCTCACTTACGCCGTGGTTCGAACCGAGAGGGCGATCCGTACCGTAGGGAAGCTCGCGCGACCGGGCTCCCCACCCCGCTCGCCGGGGGCTCCCGGGGGATCGGCTTCGGGAAGGCGCCGGCGTGCGCCCCGGTCGCACGGGGCTCCGAACCGTGATCTCGGAGCAGGCTCCGCGGGGAGATCGGGAGCATCGCGTCTCCCCACAGGCCCTCGAACCGAAGCGTCTGCGATCGAACGAAGTCGAGGTCGTTCGACACGATCGCGCACCCCGGATCCGAGGTGGCGGACTGCAGTGGCGAGAAGCGGATCGCCTCGTGCCCGTCGAGCACGTAGAAGTGGCCTCCGAGCGGGGTGTAGTGCCGGACCTCGAGGTTGGTGTTCTGCCGAAGGCGTCGCAGGGTGCTCGCGAGACGGCGGTCTGCCGCCCGGTAGTCGAGCAGGACCCGCACCGGGACGCCCCGCGCGGCGGCCCGGGAAAGGCCGACCGCCACTTGGGGCCTCAGCGAGGATGGGATGTCGAGCGGGCGGATGACGGCGTCAACGGATTGCCGGGCATCGCGCAACTCTCGGAGGAGACGGGGTTCGGACGATCCGCTGAGGACGGTCAACGACGTCCCGGTCGCTGCCGGATCCCGCCGTTCCGGCATCCCGCCGTTGCGGAACGGAACGGGGAACCCGTTCCCGCCCGTCGGCACGGCCCCCTCCGGCGCCGCCGGGAGGGCGGGGACCAGCCAGTGGCTGAGCTCGATCTCGTCCCGAAGGAAGGAGATGTTGCGCTCGATGAGCGTCCGCAGGGGCATGGCGGAGAACCGCTGCGGCCAGCCGCTCTCGGCCGACACCAGCCCGCGTGCGATCAGGCGTCCGAGGACCCGATAGGCGGTCGCACGCTGCAGCCCCGAAGCCCCTGTCGCCTCTCGCGCGCTCGAGGGCCCGGCCTCGATGAGCGCGAGGTACATCCGCGCCTCCCGGGCGGACAGGCCGAACCCCCGCAGGGCACGGGAACCGACCGAGTAGGGCCGGGATGGTCGTTCCGTCCCGTTCGCGGGACCGCCGTTCGCCGGGGTCACGTTCGGAACGTGCCTCGACAGCGGGAACGAGAGCATGGGAGAAGGGATCGATGACCGGCCGGCCGCCCGCGGAGGGCTCACCATGGCGTGGGCCTCCGATCGTGGGGAGCGGACCCGGTTGTCTCAGCGCCGGAACGGTTTCGACTCACTGAGGATGAATGTGTATGAACACGTATATGTCTGTATCGAACCCGGTCGGGGACAAGGCGGATGGCGGTCCCGGGCGGTTCCGTGGGACGGGCCGTTGAGCCCCCCGCCGATCCCGGGGGGCCGCTCGGACTCCGAGGGGAGCGGCGGCCGCTCCCCTCTACTCGAGGGGGGCTTCCCCTTCCTCTTCGGCGGGCGGCCGGCTGGGGGTGGGGCCCGGACCCGGGGAGGGACGGGACGGAGCCGAGGGGGCCGCGGACGGCGAAGGCTCCGGAGCGACGCCCGAGGTACCGCTGGGGATCGACGCCGGCTTCTTCCGTCCTCGAAGGAACAGTCCGACGAGTACGATCAGGGCTCCGATGATCCACAGACCGAGCGCGCCGGTCGGGACGGCGGTCTTGATCGAGACCGTCACCGCGGGGTTGGAGAGGGCGCCGGAACCGGCGATGACCCCGAACCACAGGTACTGACCGCCGGTCGGCACGCTCAGGGACCACGACCCGCTCGTGCCGGTCTCCGACTGGTTCGAGCCGCCCGTGCACTGGGCCCACACGGACGATGCGTTGAGATAGATCGACGAACAGGTGAGCAGGATCACGGTGGTCGACACGTTGGAGCTCCAGCTCAGGGAAACGGGCTCGCTGGGGAGCACCGGGACCCGCTCGCTGATGTGGTAATGGGAAGGCGACGAGGCGGTGATGTCCTTCGAGGTCACCGGGTCGACCGGGACCACGGCGAGGACGACTCCTCCGATGACGATCACGATCCCGATGAGCACGATCAGCGGCCGCATGAGTCCGTTTCCCCCGGTCCAGGACCGAAGGAGCGACACGGCCCAGGGCTTATGGGTTTCGGCCCTCGGAATTGGCGCACCTCGGTCACCGGAGTGCGACAGGAACCGTCAACCCACGGGCCCCCGCTTGAACGACTCTTGGTCCACCGCGCACGCGGCGGGCGAGCGCCGGTGCGGGACCGGCCGTGGCCCCCGACGGGTCCCGGCGTGGGCCGACTGCGGTCCGTACTCTTGATCCTGCGAACGGTCCCGCGAAGTCCACGTTACGAACCGGTCGAGGGAAGCGCCCTCGGCGACGGCTCGCGCACGAACCGCAGGAGGAAGCTCCGCAGCTCGGGCAGCGGTCGTCCGAGGACACGCTCCACACCGGCCAGGATGACGAGGTCGGCGCGGGAGAGGGACCGGGTGAGAAGCACGACCAGGATGTAGAGACCGGCACCGAAGAAGAAGAGCGGAACGACGACCCACGGAGTGCGGACCATCATGGTCGCGAAGACGACCACCGGACCGCCGATCGCGAGGGTGATCCCGAGCGGTACCAGAAGCGAACGACGGAACGAGGTGATGCGATGCGAGGTCCACAGGGCCCGCAGGCCAAGGAGCGGGAGCAGCGCCCGCGCCACTCCCCAGGCGATCGCCGCGCCGAGGAGCCCGAGGCTGGGGATCAGGAGGAGGCTCAGGGAGATGTTGGCGGCGGCCGAGGCCCCGGCGTTCCAGGCCATGACCTTGGCCTTGCCGAGCCCTCCCAGGCACGACTGGACCGGTCCGACCACCGTGGAGAAGAACGAGGTGATCACCAGGATCTGGAGGGCGGGGGCCCCCGCGATATAGCGATGCCCCCACACGAACTCCATCGAGGTCTTGGGGGCGAACGCGAACAGGAGGAAGAACGGGACCGTGACCACGAGCACCCACCGGGTCGACGTGAGGTAGGTCGTCCGGATCGTGTCCGGATCCCCGTCCCGCATCAATCCCGCCGCCACCGGGAGGAAGATGAACGCAAGCGCGAGGGTCCCGAACAGGAGGATCCGGGCGAGGGTCATCGCGGCAGAATAGTACCCCACCTCCGAGGACGGCCAGAAGACCCCGAGGATGAGCGTGTCCGCGTACGCGGTGATGTATAGGAGGTTGTTCGAGCCCCAGAACGCGAGGGTGAAGTGCCAGAGGCTCCGCTTCGGGCGGCGACGGGGCACGCCGTCATGGTTCACCTGGCGCGGGAGTTTCCGCAGAGCGTACCCGACCAGGGCGAGCAGCGAGACGGCTCCCGCGGCCACGTAGGCCACCATGACGGCGAGGAGCCCGATGTCGAACCCGACCAGGGCGATCAGGAAGATCAGGAACAGTCCGGCGTTCAGGCCGTTGCGGAGGATCGCGTTCGGAAGGACATCCTTGAACCCCTGGAAGATCCCGCTGATCGCGATCGAGAGGATGCTGAAGCCGACCGTGATCGACATCAGCTGGAAGACCGGGACGAGGGCGGTGTTGTGGAAGCCCCGAGCCATCCAGGGGGACAGCGCCCACACCGCGAACGAGAGCGCGAACGCGGCGACGATGGCGACCCCCAGGCCCCAACGGATGATCGCGCGGCGCTCGGCGGGATCCTGCTCGTAGGCGAGCGACCGGGCCATCGCCTGGCCCATGCCGAGCAGGCCCATCGTCGACAGGAGGCCGGTGACCGAGACTCCGAGGGTGAACTCCCCCCAGCTCGGGACCGAGAGGATGCGGACCGCGATGATGTAGGCGAACGCCGTGAGCAGGATCTGGGCGACCGAACCGACGAGGGAGATTACCGAGCCCCGGCCGACGGCGCGGAGCGAGTTCTCCACCCGGTCGGTGACTTCCGCGCCGGGGTCTCCGGTGTCCGCGAGTCCCGGCCCCGGAAGGCTGGGAGGGGGGTCCTGACCCTCCACGGTCAGTCCCGTCCGGTCGGCCCGGAACTCATCCCAAGCCTGACGTCGGACCACGGTCTCGCGTTCACATTCGCTCCCCGGCCAGCGAACTGGAGCCGCATAGGTGCGGGTACGACATATAACCTGTAGCCTCGACAGAGTTGTCCCGCGCCGGAGCGACCGAAACGACGGGTCCGCGTCGGAGACTTGAGGGTCTCTCTCGGCGCGTTGGCCCATCCTGCCCACGGCAATCCGAGGACCCCCCTTCGCTTGTCTCACAATCCAGGCGTCGCTGCGCCAGTACGGGCTTGTGGACGCCCGGTCCGGGCGTGCCGGGGCTCCCGGCGCGTGACCCGCGAGGGAGACACTAGCCCGATCCCCCGCAGCGGAGGAGCTGCGGCCGCCCCGGAAGAGGATCTCGACGGGACTCATCCGGGCCGATCGCACCTGCCAAGGTCCACGGATCGGGCCGGCGGCGAGCGCATGGCCCCTGCCCCTTCCTCGGTAGCGAGCGGCGCTCTCGCGCTGGGCAAAGGTTAATGATAGGACTCTGGTCAGCGGCGCGTGAGTACGCCGGCGACGGTCGCGTCCCCCACCATCTTTCGCGAGTCCGGCCTGGTCGTGGTCTTTGGCCTCACCGTGCTCTACGTCGCGGTCGTCCTGCTCGCGCCGGGATCCGTCCTTCAGATCCCGCTCGGGGTACTCGAGCTGCTCTTCGCCCCCGGCTACGCGATCGCGGCGATGGTGTTCGTTCGACGCCCGCTCCTTCCGCCCGCGGCCGAGTTCTCGGTGTCCGTTGGGCTGAGCGTGGTGTTCAACGTGCTCATCGGCCTCCTCCTCGTGCTCTTCGGGGCGGGAGTGGAGATCAACTATCTCGCGCTGGCCGATGTGGCCGCCACTCTCGCCGGGCTCGCCGTCTACGCGGCGCGAGGGACGTCCCCCGGGACGCATTCCCTTTCCTCGGCGATACGCCGTGAGCTCGCCCTGCCTTCGGTTCGCCCGTCGCTCCGTCCAGCGGTGTACGCGCTCCTCATCGCCACGCTTGTCGCCTTCTCGGCGGTCGTGTACGTCGGAGTCTCTCAGACCTCCTCTCCTCCCCCGACCTCGCTCGCGTTGCTCGGACCGACCGGCACGACCTCATCCGTTCCCACGGCGCTCGTGGTCGGGCAGGTCGGCCTGGTGATGGTGCAGGTCCAGGACGGCTACTCGCCCGGCGCGCTCGGGCTCACGGCCGCGGCGGCCTTGGTGGGCGTGGTCCCCCACAACACGTCCACGCCCTGGAGCCTGCCCCTCACGCTCTACCCGGGAACGACGAGCACGCTCGCGCTCACGGTCACGTACGGGGGCGAGACGACGGTCAACGTCACGTTCGAGTTCCCGCAGCCCGGAAACTACACCCTGACCTTCTCCCTCGGGCCCATGGCCGGGGGACCCCCCCTCCTGGGCACCGGCATGGGCCTCACGGTCCAGCCCTAGCCCTTATGGCGACCATCGTTACTCTCGTCGCGTCGGTGGTTCGTGTGGTCATCCAACCGATCGTGATCGGCACCTCGGCGACGATCCTCGCGGTCGCGCGAGAGATCAGCCCGAAGTGGCTGACCGGTTTCAAGGCCCAGCTCCTCGATGTGGTGCTGGCCGGCCTCGTCTTTCTCCTGTTCGTGTACGTGCTCCTGCAGATCCAGACCGTCTAATGCTCGACCGCGAGGACGGGGAGTAGACTGCCCGCCCCGGCGCGGGAGGGGCCTACAGATAGGTGATCGTCACCCGGGGAGAGTTCCCGCTCATGACGAACGTCCCGTTCGTGGGCGTCGCGGTGTAGCCCGCGACCACGCCGACGGTGAAGGCGTGGGTCCCGTTGAGCACGTTGATCGGCAGGGTGCTGTTCGAAGTGCTCTGCGTCTGACCATCGACCGTCACCGACCAGACCGTCCCCGCCGGTAGCCCGACCTCGGCGAACGTCACGAAGTAGAACGGGGTCGTCATCTGGTAGATCGTGAACACCGAGTCGGCGTAGACGGTCGCGAAGTAGCTCGCGTTGTCGAACTTGTCGACCTGGCCCGGCAGGAGCGCACCGTGCGTCTGCACGGAGGAGGAGCCCAGGAAGTCCGCCCGGAGCTGCGTATCGTAGATGTCGGTCACGACGTACTCGCCGAGGTGGAGCCGGGCGGTGTTGTTCGGGGTGAACACGGTCCCGTTGAACACGTCGTACGTGGAGAACGGAACGTGAAAGCCGCCGATCGCCCCGTACACGTCATAGGCGAGCATGTCCCCCCAGAGATGGTCGCTCTGGTTGAGATGCGTCCGCGCCCAGACCCCGTCCTCGAACAGCGCCGGGGTGACGTACATCGGTGAGTTGATCGCGAGCGACTTCGTCGGCTGGTACTGGTCGCGGCTCAGGCCCGGCACCAAGTTCCCTCCAGCGAAGACCATGAAGACCACCACGATCGCCACGGTGGGGGCGGCCCACGCGGCCCGCCGGGCGCTCCGGCCGGTCCGGCGCGGCCGGGCCGGGTCGTCCTCCTCCGGACGGAAGGTCTTGTCCAGCTTCGGGAGGAAGTGGCGGAGGAAGTACCAGGCCGCCGCCGGCGCGGCGACCACGAGGGCGTACTCGGTGGTTCGGATCGCGACGAACGAGTACGGGGTCGCAAAGAGGATGAGCGAGACGGTGAGGATGAGCATCGAGACCAGGAGCGACGTGGCGAGGAACGGACGGGGCTTGCCCCGGACGGACTCCCGGAGCGTGAGCAGACCCATGAGCACGAGGAAGGCGAGGCTCGCGACGATCCAGATGAGCTGGTACGTCGGATAGGAGCTCCCCGCCGCCGCGGTCTTCGTGGCCAGGGGGGCGTTGCTGAGCAGCAGGAGGAGGTTCTTCTCGAGGACCGTCAGCTGCCGGAGCAGCGTCGACGCGGTGAAGAAGAAGACGTAGAGGAAGAACAGGACGAGGTACCGGACGGCGACCGACGCCGAGCGGAGCTTTTCGAACATCGGCTTTCCCCACAGGAGCATCGGGATCACCGCGAGACCGCCGAGCCAGACGCCGAGCACGTACGACGTGAGATGGTGGCTCAGGACCACGAAGGAGGAGAACACGAGCACGAGGAGCCGCAACGAGGTCGCGTGCTCCTTGGGCGTGTTCAGGAGGAAGGTGATGACGAGGACGGTCAGGATGAAGAACTGGATGGCGAACTCCTGCTGGACGATGTCGTTGAACGTGATCGAGGGGGCTGCGAGGTAGAACAGGACGCCGAGCACGGCCGCTCGCGGTCCCAGGAGGCGGTTACCGATCGCCCAGACCGCGGCCGGAACGATGAGCAACCGGGAGATGGGGAGCATCCACGCGAAGGAGCTCGTGAGCGGGATCCCCAGGAAGACCGACCCTTCGGCGTTGTAGAGACCGCTCCCGGGATAGAACGAGTACGTGACCGCCTGTCCGGTAGTGTTCCCGCCCGGTATCCACGTCGCGTGCGCGAGCATCGTCGCGGCGAACTGGTAGTTGAAGACCGCATCCTGCCCGTACAGTACGCCGTGCGGGGCGAGCAGCGGGTACAGCAGGAAGCAGGTGGCGGTAGGGACCAGGACGAGCAGGTACGGGATCCGGTCGTGTAGGATGATCAGGAGGAACGGAGCGACGACCAGCGCGAGGGAGAAGACGAAGAACACCCGGGACGGAAGGAGCAGGATCTCCTGGGCCCCGAGGTACTTGAAGGCATAGATCGAGTACGCGAGCCCGATCAGGCCGAGCAGGCTCGCGAACATGGCGAGCACCGCACCGATGCCGATCTCCGGGCCCCCCGGCCCCGAGGAGGCCGCTCCGGACGCCGGCATGTCCGGAACGGATCCCGAAGGCGAGGAGTCTGCCATGGTGGAGCGGTAGAGTGGACCGCCGACAGAGAACCCTTACTTAACCCCCTCCGTGGAGCTCGGCCCCGGCCCCGAGACCGATCGAGTCTCGCCTTTGTGGTGTTACATCGCCGGCGAGCCGCGTGACTGTCTCATCCGCCCATCGAACCGGAGACACCGCGAGCGGCTCCGGCGAGCTCCTCGCGATATCCTTCAAGCGTGGCCCGTGCCGTCGCCGGCCATGTGAACACCGTGGCCGCCTTTCTCCGGGCTGCGGTCCCTAGCCGCTTCCGTCGGTCCGGGTCCTTGAGGAGACCCACGACCGCCTCGGCGAGCGCATCCGGGGATCCCGCCTCGACGAGCACGCCCTCCTGCCCCGACGTGATCGCCTCCGGGATCCCGCCCACGCGAGAGGCCACGATCGGGGCACCGGCGGCCATCGCCTCGAGGACCGAGAACGGGAACGAGTCGTAGAGGGACGGCGCGACGATCACGGTCGCTCCGCTGAACACGGCGGGAAGCTGTTCGTCGGGAACGTAGCCGTGGAAGTGCAGGTGCGCGCGCAGCTCCGGCGGGAGGGCGAAGGTGCGGGTCAGTTGCGCCGGCATCTTCCCGGTGAACTCGAAGGTCACGTCGGGGACCTCACGGACGATGCGCGGCATCGCCTGGACGAGGGTCCCGATCCCCTTCACCAGCGTGAAGCGACCGACGAACAGCACGGTCGGCCCCCGACGCCCGTCCGCCGGGATTCCCTCGGGAGCGATCCCGGGACGGAACCGGTCGGTGTCGACCCCGTTGTGGATGACCCGGATCCGATTGGGCGAGATACCGAGCCCGATCAGATGGTCGGCGGTGTACTGGCAGACCGGGAACAGTCGGCCCGGATGACTCAGGGCCGACCACTCCGCGAGCCGCAGGACCGGTTCGATGGCCACCTGCCAACGCTCGGTGATGTCGGGGGTCTGCCCCAGCGACTCGAGGATACGGATCGACTCCCGCTGGCCGGCGATCGTGCTGTGGACCGTCCGCACGAACGGCGTCCCGCGCATCATCGGCCCGGCCAAGAGGTCCGGCATGTGGGCGTGCTGCGTGTGGATCAGGTCGAACCGCTCGCGTCGCGCGAACCCGGGGAGCTGCCGAAGGAGCGCGATCTGGAACCGGGCATTGTAGAGGAAGGTGTCACGGGCCTCGGTGATCGGGATCACCCGGGCCCGGTGGTCGACGGCGGCCTCCATCTCTGCGCGGCCGTATCGGACCGAGCCCTGTTGACGGGTCAGGGTGATCACCGAGATATCGGCCTGCCGGGCCAGTTCGCGCACCAGCGCGACCGAGTAGGTGCCTACCCCGCCCCGCACGGGGAGGAATTCAGGGGCCAGCAGACAGACCCGGAGCGTCTCCGTACGATCATCCCCTCCGAAGAGGCCGTCAACGGCACTGTCCGGGTTCTGAGCGCCTCCCAGTTAAACTCTGGGGTTCGGCCGACCGCGTGGGTTCGAGTCTGGAACGGCGCCGGTCCGAACCCTATTCCGCGCGGGGAACTGTCAGGCCCCAAGACCCAGGCGTTCGCCATGCCCCCGGAAGCTTTCGACCGGTCTGCCCGCTTCCCGGTGAGCCGGAGGGTTAATTACCGAGCTCAGGTGAAACTCTCACCGGAGCCCGCACGCGGGGCGGGCGGCCAACAAGGTCGATAGCCGGCATGACCACCACCCTCGGCACCCTTCAGGGCATCGCGGATCCGGGTCGCGAGACGCGACCGGCGGTCGGGGAGGCCCGGGAAGGGGGATCGTCCTCCGTGCCGGCTCCCCGTCGCAAGTTCATCTACATCCTCGGCAGCGGCCGATGCGGTTCCACGCTGCTCGAGATCATCCTCGGGTCACATCCCCAGATCCGGGCGACCGGGGAGTATCACGGGATCCCGTTCCCCAAGTGGCTGCCCGCCGCCGTCTGCTCCTGTCAGGCGTCCTTCGACCGGTGCACGTTCTGGGCCCCCATCTACGAGCAGTACACCCGGTCGATCGATGTGGAGCACCATCGCCGGGAGCAGGGTCGGTTCGAGAACTACTCGAGCCTACCCCGCACGCTCGCCTACGCCTTGTTCGGGTCCCGGTCGCTCCGACAGCATGCGGAACGGATGCAGCGGGTGATCCCCCTCATCGCCTCGGCGAGCGGTAAGCCGTTCGTCGTCGAGTCGAGCAAGAGCGCGGTGCGAGGGTTCGTCTACCGGCTCGCCCCCGGGTCTGACCTCGACATCTACTACATCCACCTGGTTCGGGACGGACGAGCCTATATCCGCTCGAAACTGGGCACGCCCGACGGCGGGGGGCTCGGCCGACGCGCGATGCGCCAGCATCCCCTCGCGCCCCCCCTCGAGTGGATGATGACGAACCTGTTGGCGGTCCTGCTCTGCGGTCGCCCCAGGGACCGGTACCTCCGGTTGCGCTACGAGGAGTTCATCGGCGACCCGGCGGGATCCCTGCGGGCGATCGGCACGTTCCTGGGCGTGGACCTCTCGGAGGTCGCCGACGCCGTCCGTCAGGGCCGGGGGATGCCCATCGTCCACCTGCTCGGCGGGAACCGCCTGCGATTCTCCGACTCGATCCGGGTCGTTCCGCATCACGTCGACGAAACAGGGGTGGGGCGCCGCGAGGACTGGCTCTACCGGATCCTGGCCGGTTGGCTCGCGATCCTGTTCGGGTACCGCATCTCCGATCCTCAACGGGCTCCCCGATCCCGGGCCCCGACCTCTCCGGGAGAGTCCGGCTAATGCCCTCGGAAGCGCCCGGGTCGCCCCGACCCTCAGCTCCGCTCAAGCTGGTCTATGTGCTCGGGTCGTACCGTTCGGGCACCACCGTGCTCGGCGCGCTCCTGGGTGCCGCCCCCGGGATACGGACGGCGGGCGAGATGCAAGCGCTGCCGGCGGCCTTCTGGGAGAACCGACAACGTTGCTCGTGCGGCGAACCGATCGCGCAGTGTCCATTCTGGACCGACGTTCGCCAGTACGCCGAGACCCGCGTCGATCTCCATGCCCTTCGGGCCGGGCAACGCCGGTTCGAGACGTACCACGGTACCCTCCGGGACTTCGGCCGGGGGCTATTCGCTCGCCGGGAGTTCCGACGGCACGTCGAGCGGGTGGCCGCCTTCACGGAGGCCGTGGCGGGGAGGACCGGCCACCGGATTCTGGTCGACCTGAGCAAGAATCCGATCCGCGGGTACGTTCGCCGCTTCCTTCCCCGATCCCGGATCGATGTGTACTACCTGCACGTCGTTCGCGACGGGCGGGCGGTGATGTACTCCCGCACGTGGCGGCCGGGCGGCGGGCGGATCCGGCCGCTGATGCAGGGCCCCGCCGCCATGACCGCCCGCTGGATCATCGTCAACCTGGCCTCCTCCTATCTCTGCGGAGGGAGGCCGGATCGCTACCTGCGCCTCCAGTACGAAGAGCTCGTCGCTCACCCGCGCGCGACGCTCGAGAGGATCGGCCGGTTCCTCGGCACCGACCTGAGCCCGGTCATCGATCTGCTCGAACGGGGCGAAGCGGTCCCGCTGGACCACCTCGTCGCCGCGAACCTCCGCCTGCGGAAGGCGCCGGAGCTCGTGCTGCGATCGGACGATGCGTGGCGTACCGAGCTGCCGAGGAGTTCGGCCCGGACGTTCCGGTGGATCGGGGGATGGTTGGCGCGGCACTACGGGTACCGGGATCCGTCGTGAATGGGTCCGGGAAGCGGACTCGTGGATCGTCTTCGCCGCTCCCATAGCCTCCGCGGACTTCGCATCGCAGGCGACCGCGGTCCGTCACCGGGGTTAGAAGATGGTACTAGCCGTTCGTGCGCTCGGTGGCGGCGCCTGCGCCCCGCAGGTACCCGAACCAGTAGGCCATCCATCCCCCCAGGGTCCAGAACGCCCAGCGGCTCTCTCGCGATCCCAACGAGACCGACGCGAACCGGGACTCGAGCGTCAGCGACGGCTTGAAGCGCAACCGGTTCCCCCCGATCAGGTGCACGATCGGGATCGGCTTCCGGTCCTTGACCCGGTCCACGACGGGGCTCATGTCGAGCTCGAGGTACTCCCCGATCCGACGGAGCACCTCCACGGGCCGGGAGACGAAATCCTCGTACCGCACCCGTACGTAGCGCGCCCCCGGTCGGGAGCAGAGAAGGTTCGCGAGGAGGTTCGGGACGACCCAACGGGCCGTGATCTCCCAGGGGGAGACTACCAGCCGGCGCGTCTCCGATCCCAGCTCGTCTGGTAGCGTGGTCTTGGAGTACATGTAACCGCGGCCGTCGCGCACCAGGTGGATGTAGTAGACGTCGAAGTCCGCCGACCGCGCGAAGGAGTAAAGGTACCCGCGCACGGCGTTCTTGCTCGACTCCGAGACGAACTCGGTGCCGGCGATCCCCGAGACCATTCGGACGAGCTCCGCCATGCCGCGGGTGTGCTCCCGGAACGCCGCGGTGCGGAAGAGCCGATGAAGGACGGTGCGCGCGAGGCTGGGATACGCCTCGAACCGGGCCTGTCCCGCCGCCTGCCGGTCGAAATCCACGACCGTGCCGTACCGCGCGAGCACCTCCGACCAGAAGGGACACCGGTCGTAGGGCTCCCCGCAGGAGCAGACGCTCCCCGGGCGCCAGCGCGGGAACGCGACTCCGTAGAACTCCCCCATCGCCCGGATCGCGGGATGGTTACCCAGCACGATCTCAAAGGCGGTCGAGCCGCACCGGCCCGTGCCGAGGATGTAGATCAGTTTCCGCTTCCTACCCCGCGAGGCCCCAGGTCGACCGCTCTCGTCCGTGCGGGTGGCCTCCGGCGCGGCCGACCCGTCTGGGAGGGACCCGGGCGAGGGTGAGGCTTGCCCTGCGGGTGCCCCCGAATTCCATTTCGTCATCTCGGGCAGGAAGGGACGCGTCGAGCATGCGGACCCCTGATAGATAACGTTCGCCCGATGCATTGCGTCAACCCGCCTGCACCGGAAGGATGTGATGTGCGCGAGGGACCGTCGTGCGATCGTGATCGGTTCATGGGTCCCGGAGGGACGGTTGCCTCGGGGACGATCACAGGAGAGGGGGACCGAGCCGGACCTCAGTCATCTCGGTCTCGGATGAACGGCACTGCCCCAGTCCGACAAGAGATAGCTGAGTTCGCTCAGCTCGGAGGGGAGGGGGGCGCGGGGGGAGGAGTCCTCCGCTTGCGACGACCTACAAGGGCGAGCGCGATTGCCGCGAGTACCACCACCGCCAACGCTCCACCGACCAGCCAGTACCCCTCGTTCCCGGGGAGACCCAGGAACGTGCTCGAGCCGTTCCCGTTCGAGGGAGGGGGCGAGTGGGACGCGAACGAGATGGAGATGACCGTGCCCGCGTCCTGAATGTTCACCGACCCACTGGGCGGCGCCGCGACGTACCCGCTCGGTGCCCCGACCGTGTAGGTGTAATTCCCGTTCTGCGCCTCGAAAGTGATGGTGTTCAGGGACGAGCTCTCCAGCATACCACCAAAGGTCACCGACCACGCGGTCCCGGCCGGAAGCCCTGACGCATCGAACGACACCGCGTACCGGGTGGGGGGGACCGCGGAGAACGAGATCGGAACGGTGACCGGCGCACCGCTCACGTTCACCGTCCCGGCCGCAGGAGTCGCGGTGAACCCGGCGGCGCTCGCCGTGAACGAGTAGCTCCCGTTCGTCTCCGAGAACACAATACTGGTCGACGTCGTCGACTTGGCGACGCCTGCCAGGGTGACCTGCCAGGCGCTGCCGTTCAGCGCCCCGCTCTCGGTGAACGTCACCGTGTAGTTCGCGGCGAACACGATCGACTCACTGACCGGCGCGCCGCTCACCGTCACGGATCCCGGCCCGGACGATACCGTGACGTACCCCGCCACGCCCGCCACCTGGTAGTTGTAGGTGCCATTCGGCACCATGAAGGAGACCGACGGTCCGGTGGACCCCCCCGTGACCCCGGCGAGCGTCACCGACCAGACGGTACCGGAGGCTAGGCCGGTCTCGTTGAAGCTAACCAGATACAGCACGTTAGAGAAGTTGACCGAAATCGTGAGGGGGGCGCCGTCCACCGTGAAGTTGCCCTCAGGCGCCCACCAGGTCCGGTTCGCGGACGTCGCGGTGTAGGTATACGTGCCGTTCGGCAGCTGATAGCCGACCGACCCGACGCTGGAGGAGTTGCTGAACCCGCCCGAGACGTTCACCCACCACTCGGTACCGGAAGGAAGATTGCTCTCCACGAAGGTCACCGACTGGTTCTGTTCGACGAACGTCACGTTGACGATCATGGGCGCGCCGTTCACGGTGAACGTGCCCCCATACGGTACCGGTGCCCATCGCGCGTCGGTGCTCGTCAGGACGTACGTGTAGGTTCCGTTGGGGAGACTAAGGCTCAGCGACGTTCCGGTCGATGAGTGGGACGAACCGCCCGGGCTCGTGACGTTGAACCACCACTCCGGCGGCGTGGCTCCGAACCCGGTCTCCTGGACCGTCACGAGGTAGGTCAGCGCGGTCCATGCGATCGACTCGTTCACGGCCGCTCCCTGGACCTGGATCGTGCCCGAGCTCGGGCTCGCGGTGAAGCCGGGAACCGCCCCGACCTGGAACGGATAGCTACCGTTCGGTATCCCGGCGAACGTGATGCGCGTCGTGCTCGAAGAATGCGTGGTGCCGTTCAGCGTGACATCCCAGGTCGTCCCGGTCGGCAACGCATGGCCGGTGGGCTGGGAGAACGTGACGTTGTACGTCACTTCCGACCACTGGATCGGCTGATTGACGTCCGCGCCCGACACACTGATCGTTCCCGAGCTCGGGCTTGCCGTGAACCCGGGAATCGCTCCCACCGCGAAAGGATAGTTGCCGTTCGGCAGCGCGGAGAATTTGATCGAGGTCGAACTCGAAGAGTGGGTGGTGCCGTTCAAGGTCACGCTCCAGGTCGTACCCGACGGCAGCGTGTGCCCGGTCGGCTGGGAGAACGTGACGTTGTAGGTTGGCGGGGAAGACTGCGTGAACGTGAGGTCGATGGTCGCCGGGGCGCCGCTGATCGTGACCGATCCCGAGCTGGGGACAACGGTGTAGCCGGCCGGGGGAGAAACCGTGTAGCTGTAGGTACCATTCAGCAGCTGGAAGGTCAGTGAGGTCGATGTGGTCGTCTTCGCGCTCCCTGCGACGGTGACACCCCACTGAGCGCCGCCCACAATGCCGGTCTCCTGGAAGGTCAACGGATACTTGCTCGCGGATCCGGGAAGACCGAACGCGAGGACGGAACCGCCCATATTCTCGACATAGATCCTCCCGTAGGCGATGGACGGCGCGGCGAGGAACGGAGCCTGGGCTTGGTAGCTGTAGAGTACCTTGCCTGTACTCGCGTTCAGGACGTCGAGTAGGTTTCCTACGGCCGAGACGTTTCCCGTGGAGGAAATATTCCCCGTGACCAACACGAGGATGCCGTTCGCGTAGTTGGGGGCTCCGTAGACCTCCCCGGGGAGTCCCAGCTGCCAGACCGTCTGGTTCACGTCGGGATCGAAGGCGCGGATCGAGCCGAAGTAGGTCTTCCCACCAATGTTGGTACTGTGCCCGCCCACGTAGATCAGGCCCCCGCCGTACGCGTCGGGGGTGACCGTGTTCCGGGAGTACGAGACCCGGTACTGCCACACCGGACCATTCGAGATATTGTTCCGGTTGAAGGCGAACGACCAGCCGTCCTTGTTCGTCGCGAACACCATCGTAGGGCCCCCGGACGGGTTCACCAGGGTCGGAGTGGTCCCGAAGTCCCCGTCCGACTCCTCCTGGGCAGTAGGGAGTGTCCAGTGATTGAGCAGCTGCAGGGTGCTCGCGTTCCACTCCATCAGCGAGTCCCCGTACTCGGGCACCGAAAGGTTGTAGCCGTTCCCGGTCGCCGCCCAGACCGTGTTGGTCGCCGCGTCGTATGCCGGGGTCCCCCAGATGCTTCCTCCGCACTCGCCAGACGTCTGGTTTGCCGCGCACGATGCTTGTTGGGACGGGCTGAGGTCGTTGAAGAAATGAACGAGCAAATGGGAGCTGAGCGAGATCTGGTCGAGCCCCCCGTCCACGAGGGGATTGTCGCAGTTGCTCGAGACCCCTATGTAGGCGTAACCGAGGCTCGGGAGGACGAGGGGGCTTCCCCAGATGTAGTAACCGTTGGCGACGCTCCCGACTTGGTAACTCCAGTCGACCGTCCCGTCTGACTGGTGGAGGGCGTAAAAGGTGCCCGCGCCGCCCCCGACGTAGACATCACCGTTCACGACGGTCGCGGAGGAGGTGATCCCGTCCGGATAGTTGCACGTTCCCTTTCCGGGCTTGGCATCCGTGCCTAGGTTGGGCGATTTCCAGACCAGCGACCCGGTCGTCGCGTTGAGGGCGTAGAAGAATCCGTTCCCGCCACCGACATACACGGTGTTGTCCACTTCGACGGGCTCCGCCTGTAGATAACCGGGATTCCCGGCTCCGATGGGGTAGGTCCACACCTGTGTCAGTTGGGCAACATTGGACGAGGAGAGCGTGCTCTCCTCCGGGTTCGCCGAGTTTCGCGTCACCTCCCCCAGATACGTCGGCCAGTCCGAGCTGTCGGTCGCCGCGCTCGGAGCGCTCCCGCGGTCGGGCACCGAGGTCTGCCCGCCGAGAGCGCCGGCGACCGAGAACGGGATCGCGATGTTGACACCGATGAGCAGGAGCACTAGGGCAAGCACGAGCGCGACGAGCAGGCCCGACGCGCGGACTCGATGTTTCCCTCGGAGAAGGGGCACCCGGAGCCTCCTTCGGCCTCTCTGTAAGGCAAGGGCCTTCTCTCGGGATGCCTAATAAACCTTTCACGAGTCTCTCGAACGGAACCGGGTCGCGACAGCTTCCATCGACACGTGCCTCGTAGGATGCACCCACGGGTTCGCGGGGCTGCACTACTTGCCGGATGACCAGGACGCCATCTCCGCCCAGAGATGCGTATAGGCATCCACCGAGGAAGAGAGCGAGAACCCCCTCTCCACCTGGGCGCGCGCCTCACGCCGTACCCCGGCGAGGCGGGCGGGATCCCGGAGCAGCGCCGACGCCCGCTCCGCGAGGAGCTCGGGGGTAGCGGCCAGGATCCCACCGACCCCGTCTTGGACGAGCTCTTCGGCCCCCGGAAGGGGGGTCGTGAGCACCGGGATCCCGGAGCTCATGCACTCGATCCAAGTGAGCGGCGGTGCGGCCGTGGACCGGAGGTCGCCGATCGGAGAGAGCATCGCATCGGCGGCCGTCCGCGCGTGCCTGAAGCCCTCCACGGTCCCGCCGATCTCGATGCCGGGCCGCTCGTACTGGGCGAAGGATCGGCGGTAGTGCTCGGGCTTCATGCAGAAGAAGAAACGCCACTCGTTCGGACCGTCCCGAAGCATCCGCTCCGCCGTACGGATCGCGAAGAGCAGGTCCCGCGGCAGCATCTGCTGGAGGAACCCCGACCAGAAGATGACCTTCTGACCCTCCGCGACCCCGAGACTTCGGCGGGCCTCCGCGCGCTCGCCCTCGGTCGCAGGATGGAACTCCCCGGGGTCGACCGCCCAGGGGATCGTGCGGATCCGCCTCGGACGCATACCGAGCGCCACGAGCCGGCGGGCGAACGCGCCTGAGAATGGGACGACGCGGTCGAACCCGGCGAAGCTCGCCCGAAGGGCCCAGTCGTACACGAACCGCCAGCCGTTGTAGGTGGGCGCCGAGATGGAGATGGGCACTCCCATCGTGAACGACCGCGTCACGGCCATCACCGGCCCGTAGTTCGTGAGGAAGTGCACGACGTGGGGCCGGCGGACTCGGACGTGACGACGTATGGCGCTCAGCACTCGGCCGTAGCTCATCGTCTTCGCGACGTAGTTGCCGGAGGCCCGCAGCCAGCGGTACTCCTGGTTGAACCGCTCGCTTCGATCGACGTCGAACCGTACCGGGGGGACGAACTCGCACGGGTACGGCGAGCGTTCGGGGATCGGCTCGTCGGTGAGGGAGATGACGTCGATCTCGTGGCCCCGGCGCGTGAGTTCGCGGAACGCCTCGAGCCAGTAGGTCTTGTCCCCCGCATGTCGGTAAGGGAGGATCCGATTCCCGACGAACAGGATCCGTAAGGTCGGGGTCCCGACGATCACAACGAAGGTCGGACATCGGCGATGGCCACTTAAGAACGCCGCGTGGCCGCCGGAACCTCCGGGACGGGCGGCAGCTCGGCTCGAGGGAATCGAGATCGAGGCGCTCCCGGGCAATCGGAGGAGTGATAACACCGTGTCCGGTGGATGGAGTCGGATCGCCCCGGGGTCCGCAAGACCGCCCGGAGGGATCCGGCGGGTCGGAGAGAGAAGAACGATGGTCGTGCTGGCGGTCGGCCCGCACCCGGACGATGTCGAGATCGGATGCTTCGGGACCCTCGCCCGCCTCTCCGCGCACGAGCGGATCGTGATCGCCGTCATGACCTCGGGCGAGGTCCGGGGAGACACCGAGGAACGGGAACGAGAGGCCCGGGAGTGCGCCGAGAGCATCGGCGCGACGATCGAGTTCCTGAAGTTCCGCGACGGGAGCCTGACCCAGGATGCGGAGTCGGTCGGTCGACTGCGCGCGCTCCTGAAACAGCATCAGGCCTCGACCGTCTTCTGTCCCTACCCCTCCGATAGCCACCAGGACCACGTGGCGACGCACGGGATCGTCATCGCCTCCGCCGCCCACACCCAGGAGATCCTTCTCTACGAGACCCCCTCGACCTTCGGGTTCCGCCCGGATGTCTTCTACGACATCTCGGCGACGCTTCCCGCCAAGCTTCGCGCCCTCGCGACGTTCCGCTCTCAGAGCGATCGGCCGTACCTCGATCCGGCATTGGTCGAGGCCCAGGCCCGGTACTTCGCGCTGCGGCTGCACCAACCGGGGAAGGCGTTCGAGGCGTACGCGTTGTTCCGCGCCGTCCGGTAGCCAGCCCGGTCCGGGACCGGACCATCGACGGCTCGTGTAAGAATCGGACCGGTGGGCCCGGCAGGGCCCACGGACTTACGCGTGCCGTCGGATGACTCTTCCCGGTTCGCGGAAGATCTCCTCGTTGTACCGGGTCATGAACAGCCCATCCCGGTACTGGAGGCTCTTCGGCGCCGGCTCACGACCGAGAAAGAGCTGGATCGCCAGGTGGGGGAGGTCGATCCCGGAGGCGATCACGAGGGAGGTCGTTCCCGCGAACCGGGGGTTGACCTCGATGAGGGTCACCCGGGAACCCGACTTCATCACCTGGACGTTCCAGGGGCCTCGAAGGCGAAGCTCTGAGACGATCTCGCGGACCACCCGCTCGATGGCTACGTCGTGGACCACCTGGGCCTTCTTCGACTCGGCGGCCGCCTGGATCCGCTGGAGCGGGACGATCACTCTCGGTCGGCCGTCGGGCCCGGAGAGACCGTACACCGAGTACTCGGTACCGGGGAGGTACTCCATGATCACGGAGCGTCCGAAGAGACGCCGGTTCTCGGAGAGCGCTCCCTTGAGCTCGATCCGGTTCCGGCACAGGGCGAACCCTCGACCCCCTCGCGACCGGGTCGGCTTCACCACGGCGGGGAACGTGACCCGTCTCGCCGAGAACGTCCGCGGTCCGTACGGCCGGTCTCGGAATCGGCGATAGGTCCGCAGCTTGTCGGAGGCGATCACGATCGATCGCTCGTCCGAGACGATGGGGATGATGCCCGCGCGCTCGAACCGTTCCCGGTTCCGGGCGATCAATCCGAGCTCCTCCTGCACCGTGGGCAGGAGCACTCGCGCCCGGGTGCGCTTCGCCAAGCGTAACAGTTCGGAGACGTACTTTGGATCCTCCGCGGAACGAGTGAGATAGGCGTCGTCCGCAAGGTAGAGACCCGAGGCCAGCGGATCGACGTCGGTCGCGACGACCCGGTAGCGGGTGCGAAGGCTCTTGATGACGCATACCCCCGCCGGACCGCCCGCTCCCGTGACGAGGACTTTCATGGAGATCTCCTCAGAGTATGTGAGCCGGCCGCGAGTCCTTCCGGGGATGGGGCGGAGTCGGCCACGGAGCCCCGTCGCGGCGCTTGCGATACGTGAGGAGAGCTTCCCTTTACGGGCCGGCACGTCTTCCCGCCGGCGCGTCGACCGACCCGTACCGACGCTCGCGTCCTCCCGGCCTCCCGGCGTGACCCTCGGGCAAGAGATTCGTCCGAGGAGATAGGGGTTGCGAGGCGCACGCGGACCCAACCCGACGGCCGTCTCTCTCTCGGCTTCCACGCGAGACGTCGACACTCGGATGGCCCGACTGGGCTCATGGTCCGTGCGCCCCGAGGGACCCGCCGGCTTGGGCGCAAGCCAGTTATCATCACGGGCATCGTTCCCGAACTCAGAGGGTCGTTAGCGCGTGGCGAGGAGGACCGTGAGAGCGAGCCGCCGGGCCGGCACGACGCCGAAGACGGTCCTGTTCGTCTGCAAGAGCAATGCGGCACGAAGCCAGATGGCCGAGGCGTTCCTGGCCCATTATTCCCCCGCGCACGTGGGGATGAGCGCCGGTCTCCGCACGGCCCGACGGGGAAAGGTCGGGTTCCCGGTACCGTGGCAGGTCGCAGAAAAGATGGAGCGGGTCGGCATCCGAATGGACCGCATGCGGCGTAAGCAGCTCCGACGCGCGATGGTCGAGAAGGCCGACCGGGTCATCGTCATCATGACCCCCGGCCAGATCCGCGCGCTTCTCCCCAAGTATCTAGCCCGCTCTGAGAAGGTCACCTTCTGGACGGACATCAAGGACCCCCAGAACGACCGGGACCGGATCCTGGCGCGCGATCGACTTCGTCAACGGGTCCGTAGGCTGGCTCTCGAACTGGACTAGGGAAGCCCCCGTTCCCCGGCCCTGGTGCGTCGTTCAGGAGAGCGGGGTCGCCCGGATCCATTCGGCGAGCGTCATCTGGGGCTCGTAGCCGATGCTCCGGGCCTTCGAGATGTCGGCGATCCCGTGCCGAATGTCCCCCGCGCGGGGGGGGCCGTACGTCAGCGCGATGTGGGGACCGAACCGACCGCGTACGAGCTCGGCGAGCGCGAGGATCGAGGTCACGGTGCCGGTCCCGCAATTGTACACTTCGCCGGTCCCCTTGCGCGACCCGACCCGCTCAAGGAAGCGGACCACGTCCGAGACGTGGACGAAGTCCCGGGTCTGTCCGCCGTCCCCATGGACCTCCAGCGCGCGACCCTGGCGCGCGTTGCGCAGGAAGATGGCGATCACACCCGCATACGGGTTGTCCGGCTTGAGGTCCTCGGAATAGATGTTGAACGGCCGCACGATGGACACGTCCAGGCCGTAAAGCTGGTGGTACAGGCGGGCGAAGTCCTCGCCCGTCGCCTTCGTTTGACCGTACGGGCTCGTCGGGGCCCTCGGGTGCGTCTCGGGGATCGGCGACGTCTTGGGCTCGCCGTACACCGCGGCCGAAGAGACGAAGACGACCCTCGCGTCGCCCTTCCGGGCGGCCTCGAGGACGTTGACCGTCCCCACGATGTTCGACCGGACATACAAGGATGGCTGCTCGACGCTCTCGGGGACCGAGATCGCCGCGGCCAAGTGGTAGATCACGCCGAACCCACGTAGCATGTCGATCGTCTCGGGCGCCCCTACATCGAGGATCGTGGTGGCCTGCGCGAGGCGGAGGTCGAATCCCCGCACCTCATGGGATGGCGACAGATGAGAAACGAGTCGGGCGCCGACCTGACCGGCGGATCCCGTGACCGCGACGCGCATAGCGGCGGAGAGCAGAGGCGATAGCGGTTAAAGCTGGCGAGCGACGACCCTCTCTTGGGCCGCATCGAGCGGGGAAGGCGGGTCGTCTCGACGGCCCGAGCGTCGACCGGCCCGACCCCGGGAGCGCGGGGAGACAAGTCGCCGTCCCGGCCGAGTTGGCCGGGTCGGCGAAGGGCTTTATCGCGCCCCCGAGTAATCGTCCGACCGTGAAGGAGACTTCGGCACACGGTCCCCGCTGGGAGGATATTTTCCACGGGTACGACGTCCGGGCCCGTTTTCCAAAGCCGGTGGGGCCGGCCGCCGCCCACCGAATAGGCGTTGCGGTGGCTCGAGCCTTCCCCGGACCCTTCCTCGTAGGCCGGGACACTCGAGAGGAATCGAGGAGGTTCGAGCGTGCGCTCGTCCGAGGACTCCGGAAGGGAGGCGCGCCCGTGGTCCGGCTGGGGATCGTCCCGACGCCCGAGATGGCGTTCCACGCCCAACGTCAAAGGCGGCCAGCCCTGGTCGTCACTCCCTCGCACAATCCCCTCGGATATGTCGGTCTGAAGGGGTTCTCCGCGGCCGGCCGGCTCTGGGATCGCGAATGGTCGGCGATCGGCGAGGCCTACCGGGTGGAGACCCGAGGAGCACCTCGGCCTCGCTCCGGGCGGAGGGGGTCACGGGCCTCCCCGGGATCGGTGGGCGGCCACGGTGCCCCGTATCGGGAGGAGTATCTCGACCATCTTGCGGCAGGATTGAACGCGCGGCGGACGATCGTGATCGACACCCGGGGCGGCGCTACCGCCGCGCGGGCCCCTGAGGGACTCGCACGGATCGGCGCACGGGTCGTCTCCCTGAGCGACGGGTTCTCCCCCACCTTCTTCGGTCGATCGCCGGAACCGACGCCCGAGAGCCTGGGCCCCTTGCGCGACCGGATACGCGAGGAGCGCGCGGCGCTCGGCTTCGCGTTCGACGGTGACGGCGACCGGTGCGTGTGCCTCGACGAACGAGGCTCGGTCCTCGAGCCCGAGGTGATCGCGCTCCTCCTGTACCAGGTCTTCGGGGACCGCCGACACCCGATCGTCGCGTCCGCCGACTGTTCGCGCATTCTCGAGCGGCACGTACGCACCGTCCGGTCCCGGGTCGGCGGACGGTTCGTCACGCGCGCGATGCGACGCGCGGGGGCGGAGATCGGCGTCGAGCGTTCCGGTCACTTCTTCTTCCGGCGGTACGGGTCCGACTCGGACGGAGTGCTCACGGCATGTCTCGTAGCCCATGCCGTCGACCGCCGGGGGATGCGGATGAGCGAGATCGCCCGAGAGGTCGGACCGATCTATCGGGGGTCCCGGACCACCGACTACGAAGAGGCCGCGGAGGCCCGGCGAGCGTACCGAGCCCTCGTCGAGGCGCTGGGTGCCCGTGCGAAGGCCGATCGAGACGGGATCTCCGTCGAGTTCGACGACGGTTGGTGCCTCATCCGGCGCTCCCGCACGCAACCGTCGATCCGACTCTCCTATGAAGCGTCGAGCCGGGCGGAGCTACGGCATATCGATCGAACCGTTCGCCAATGGATCCGCGCTGCCCACCGACCTTGACGTGCCTCAAGGATCCCCTCGAGGCGGAGCCGCTCGCCCTCACTCGACCATCTTTCGGTAGAGCTCGAGGTGTCGGAGACCCACGCGTGCGAAGGTGAACTCAGAGCGCACGTACTCCCGGGCCCGGCCGCCGATCCGTTCGTGCAGGCTCGGATCGGCTAGGAGACTCGCGATCCGGTCGGCGAACTCCTCCGGCGTTCGGGTGAGGAAGCCGGTCTCTCCGTCGTGGACGAACGCGCGATGGGCCGGGATGTCCGACGCGACTACGGGAAGACCCGAGGCCATCGCCTCGAGGACCGCGTTCGGCATTCCCTCGAACCGGGAAGGGAACGCAAAGACGTCGGCGGCCGCCAGGTACGTCGTGATGCGGTCGTACGGGACCTCACCCGTGAACGTTGTTCTTGCGTCGACGTCCGAGTACTGCGCCTTCAACTCCCGGAGATATCGATCCCCGAAGTGCTCCTCGTTGTACCCCCCCACGGCGACCAGCCGGGCGCGGGGGATCTTTCGGAGCGCCTCGAGCAGCCAATCCACCCGCTTCGAGTACACGACCTTCCCGATCCAGAGGATGAGGGGAACGTCGTTCGGAAGGCCCAGGGTGGACCGCGCCTCCTCCCGGGACGGCCGCCGCTCAAAGCGACCGAAATCGAGGCCGTTCGGAATGTAGGTCGGGGAGAACCTCTGGTACTCCTCCGCAAGAGCCGGGGAGTTCACGACAAGCCCGGTGTCCTTCATCAGTAGCTCGAGCCCGACCCGGGTCACGGTGCTCGCGGTATGGCCGTACCGCCATCCGATCTCGGTGATCGGGTCCATCCCGTAGAGCACGGTCCTCGGATAGGCGGCGGCAAGGTAGGCCGCCGGCAGCCCGAAGTACACGTCGAAGAGCTGCACGACGTCCCAGTCGCCCCGGGTCGCTCGGATCGCGGACCGCAGGTCGGAGATCCCGCCGGGCATGCGAAGGGTCCCCACCACCCGTACCCCCGGCTCCTGGAGGAGCTCCGAGTGGGGCCCACCGGCACGCAATACGAGGTACTCCCCGTCCACCGACCGTCGAAGCTCTCGGAAAAGCTGGAGGGTTTGCAGGGCCTGCCCGCCCCCCTTGTCGAGGTGCGAACCGACGAAGAGCACCTTCACGGTCCACTCTTCAGGTCGTACGAGCGCGCTCAGATAGCCTATGCGGAGGGCCGAGTCGACGCCGCGATCTGGAACCGTCTCGTGGTCAGACGACCCGGAGCGGTCGGAGGGCGCTCGGTCCTGCGTGCCCGACTGATGGGTTCGTTCCGGCCGAGGCACAACCACCGGCCGGCCAAGGGCACCTCGCGGCGGACACTTCGGAGGCCCGCGCGCAGACCCGAGTCACCGCCGTGAAGCGTCCGAGAGACAATATGCGCATCGATGCGCACCTATCCGCGTCTTTAGTAACGCGTATATATGCGCATAATCCTGTATTCGGACGATGGCTTCGTGGACTTCCGGCGAGCAGAGATGCCCGCGCCCGCCGGTCGTCACGGCCGCGTGGGTCGTTATCCTGCTCGTCATCGGAGGGCTGCTAGTCTATGCGACCCCCCTGGCCAAGAGCGTAGCGCCCCCGTCCCCGCACTCGTTGGGTTCGGTCACCTCGAGCGCGGGGTCGAACTATTCGCTCGTGGTCGACGTGAACAGTGGGGACTCCACCGCGATCAGCTACATTACGCAGAACGTCGCTCCCCGCCTCGTCTCCGGCGATACGCTCGACATCACGGTGGACCCCAGCATCACGATCACCTCCGCCAAGATCTCCCAGGTGAACACGCTGGCGAAGCAGCTCGCCGCGGCGGCCCCGGGGGGCGTGCGCATCGCGGACCACACCGGCTACATCCCCCAGATCGGCGCGCTCGCGAACGGTTCGGCCTCCCCGATCTACGGGGTCGCGGCCACGTACGAGCCGGTCGGGGCCACCTCGGGGCTCCCCGGCACGCAGGCGTTCGGGGACTCCTACTTCTCGGAGACCCACAACCTCACCCAGGCGAAGGGCCTCGCGTCGATCGCCTATCCGACCGGTAGTCACATCCTGAGGACCACCCCGCTCTGGAACTACGGCGAGTACGCCTCCCATGTCGGTCAGGAATGGGTCGAGACCCAGGAGTACTGCTACGCGAGCACCAGCAGCTTCGCGTCGGCCGTGCAGACCATGATCGGCCAGTTCCAGCAGGCCGGCCAGCCGCTCTCCAAGCTCGCCGTCCAGGTGAGCATCGGCGGCAACAAGACGAACTTCGTCACCCCCACCGCCGCCGTCGCGTGCGTCAACGCGGCGCTCGCCGAGGGGATTACCTCGATCTATCTCTGGACCGAGGGCGGGTACGAGTCCTGGCTCGGAACAACCATCGCCGATCTCCAGCGGGGCTCCGCCCCGGCGAACGTGACGGCAGCCCTCGGGGCCAACCCGTCGACCATCACGCTCGGGGCGCAGGTCACCTTCACCACCAGCGCCGCGGGCGGATACCCTCCCTATTCGTATGCCTACACATCGCTGCCTAAAGGGTGCGCTTCCGCCAACATCTCGACCCTCCAGTGCACGCCGACCGCGAGCGGAGTGTTCTCCAAGATCGGGGTCACGGTCACGGATAGTCACGGTCAACAGGCCTCCGCCTCGACCACGCTCACGGTCGATTCCCCTCCCCCGAACTCCTACGCCATCAAGTTCGTCGAGACCGGGCTGCCCTCGGGGCATCGCTGGAACGTCACCCTCGCCGGTCAGACGGTCGCCTCGACCAACACGACCGTTACCTTCCACCAGACGAACGGCGCGTACCGCTACTCGGTCGCGACGCCGCTCTGGGGGGCGACCGGCGTGCGGTTCGTCGCCTCTCCGCCGAACGGCACCGTGACGGTGTCGAACGCGTCGGCGTCGGTGCCGATCGCATACGCCACGCAGTACAACCTCTCCGTCACGGTATCACCGGTCGGCACCGGCACCGCGAGCCCGTCGGGCGGGTGGACCGCCGCGGGCTCCGTGGTCCCGCTGTCCGCCACGCCCGCTTCGGGGTACCTCTTCTCCCAGTGGGTCGGTAGCGGGGTCGGGAGCTACTCCGGGACCGCCCCCTCCGCCGAGTTCACGATCGCGGGGCCGGTGAGCGAGGTGGCGGACTTCACGCCCGTCAACAGCACGAACTCCACCAGTCCGACCTATCCGCTCACGCTCGCGGTCACGGGACTCCCCGCCGGGGAGAACTGGAGCGTCGTGCTCAACGGCGCGCGCTGGACCACCGATCAGACCGAGATCACGGTCCCAGGGTGGAACGGCACGGTCTCCTACGCGTTCGAGACCCCGATCCCGGTCTCCTCGACCGTCGAGTACGTCGCCGACCCGAACTCCGGGTCGGCCAATCTCTCCTCGGCGCCCGCGACGGTCACCATGGCCTACGGGACCGATGCCTGGCTCGCCGGGGTCGCGAGCGGGTCCGGCCAGGTCAACGTGACGCCCGCCGCGAGCGGGTGGTACCGGGTCGGCACGCAGGTGGAGTTCCGGGCGACGGCGCCGGCGGGCGTGGTCTTTGCCTACTGGAACGGCACGGGCAACGGGAGCTACACGGGCCAGGCGAACCCGGTCCGCATCGTGATCGGGGGACCGATCGTGGAGGTCGCGGTCTTCGAGCCCGCGACCGCCGCCTCCGGGGGCGGGAGCGGCACGAGCTCGCTCAGCGCCCTGCTCTCCGAGCTCGAGGTGCCGATCCTGGTCCTGTCGGTGATCGGGGTACTGGTCGCGATGAACCTCGGGGTCCGGCTGGTCTCCTCCGCGCGAAGGATGCGCCGCAAGTAGCCCGTTCGGCGGAGCCCGCACGATCGGACCGCCCGCCGTCTCACTCCGGGCGCCAATTCGCGTCAGCGCCGGTGGGAGGGTTTATTATCGCCTCTCCTGATTTGGGCGCAGCCCGGCCAGCGCCGGGTACCGGGGGTTCGCGTCGATGTGCGGCATTGCGGGCTACGTGGGTCTCCGGCCCGCCGCTCCGATCATCCTCGAGTGCCTGAAGCGTCTCGAATACCGGGGGTACGACTCTTGCGGCCTTGCGGTCGAGTCCGGCGGTCCCCTCGTCGTACGAAAGACCGTCGGGTCGATTGACCACTTCCAGGAGGAGATCGCCGCTCTGGCCCCCCAGGGGACGACGGGGATCGGCCACACGCGATGGGCGACCCACGGCAAGGTCGACGAGCGGAACGCCCACCCGCATGTCTCGTGCGACGGGTCGATCGCGATCGTCCACAACGGGGTGATCGAGAACGCGGACCGACTGCGGGTGGAGCTCACCCAGCGAGGCCACCGGTTCACCTCGGACACCGACTCCGAGGTGGTCGCGCACCTGTTGGAGGAGGACGTGCGCCAGGGCCGCTCGTTCGATCGCGCGTTCCTCGCGTTGCAGGAGTCCCTGCTCGGGACCTATGCGATCCTCGCGGTCCGCGCGGGGTCGGGAGAGATCCTCGTCACCCGTAAGGGCTCCCCGCTCGTGATCGGGGTCGGCCCGACGGAGTACTTCCCGGCGTCCGACATCCCGAGCTTCCTCCCGATCACTCCGCGTGTCGTCTACCTCGGCGAGGACGAGTGCTTCGCCCTCGCCCCATCCGGCATGCGGCGGCTCGTGCTCGACGGGGACCGAGCGGTCCGTCGGGGGGATGTCCCGAAGCCGGACTCGGTTTCCCTCGCGCCCGACAGCATCTCGAAGGGCAACTTCGAGCATTTCATGATCAAGGAGATCCTGGAACAGACCGGCACCCTCGAGCGCCTCATCGGCGGCGCACCCGGGGTCGTCCGGGAGATCGTCCCGCTGCTTCGCCGCGCCCACGAGCTCGTCTTTGTCGGCGCCGGCACGAGCTATCACGCCTGCCTCTTCGGCCAGTACCTCCTCGCGGCGGTGGCGCGACGGCACTCCGATGCGTACGTCTCGAGCGATTTCGAGCACCACGCCGAGCTCCTCGGTCCCGACTCGCTCGTGATCGCGCTCTCGCAATCCGGAGAGACCCGGGACACCCTCGAGGCGCTCCGCCTTGCGAAGGACCGGGGTGCCCGGACGATCGCGCTCACGAACGTGGAGCTCTCGTCGATCGCCCGTCTTACCGATCACGTCATTCCCCTGTTCTCGGGGCCGGAGCTCGCGGTCGCGGCGACGAAGTCGTACACCGCGCAGCTCGCGATCCTGGCGCTGCTCGGCCAGAGCCTCGTGTCCGACGAGGACGGGGTCCGTCCGCTCTGGCAGGCGCGGGATGCCCTGTTCAACCTTACGTCGGAGGCGGCCCGGCACCACACGCGCGAGCTCGGGCGTGAGCTCCTCGGGCCCCAGCCGGTGTTCCTCACCGGCCGCGGGCGGCACTACGTGACCGCGCTCGAGGCCGCGCTGAAGCTCAAGGAGGTCGCCGGCCTCAAGGCCGAGGCCCTCCACGGGGGAGAGATGAAGCACGGTACGCTCGCGCTCATCGAGAACGGGACCCCCGCGATCCACTTCTACGACGACCAGGACTTCACCCGGACGGAGATCGCGGCCTCCGAGCTACGGTCCCGGGGGGCCCGCATCTTCTCGGTCGGGCCGAGGCCGCTCGCGAGCTCGGACCACCACATCCGGGTCGATGATGCGGGGATCGCGACCCCGATCGTGCAGGTGATCCCGATGCAGATCCTCGCCTACGAGCTCGCGAAGCTCAAATCGATGGACCCGGACCGGCCTCGCAACCTTGCGAAGTCGGTGACGGTGCCATGAGCGGGTTCTCCGAAGGGAACCCGGGAACTACGCCCATCGGCGCCTCCGAGCGGCGCGCGGTCGAGGTCCGCGCCGCCATCCAGGAGGATCTGCCCGGGATCGCCGCCGTCGGCAGCGAGGCGTTCTCCGGACTGCGCCCGCTCCCGGAAGGGCGCCGATGGGTGGAGGCCTGCTGGCGGGCCGCGCCCCGGATGCGGTACTGGGTCGCCGAGCTCGATGGGGCGATCGTGGGGTACATCCTGTGGCTCGAGAAGGGGGGGTTCCGCCAGGAGGCGGTCCTCGAGCTCGAACAGGTCGCCGTCCGGTCCACCCTCCGCGGACAGGGCGTCGGAGAGCGGCTGATCCGCGTGTCGCTCGAGGCGCTCCGCGAGACTTTGCGAGCCCGTGGCGCCCGTCTCAAGCTGATCGAGGTGACGACCGGCTCCGAGCAGGGGGCGATCGGGTTCTATGCCCGGGTCCTGGGAACGGAAGTGGCCGCCCGCATCCCCGACTTCTTCCGGGGGGACGAATTCATCCTGATCGCGCGACCCCCACCTCCCTCGTCATGAACCCCGCGGACCGCGGGAAGCTCCCGGAGGGCGGTGCGACCGGCCCGATCTCGGACGTGGAGGGAGTGCTCCTCTGCGCGGGGGTCGGGAAGCGGCTCGGGGCCCTCACCGCCGATCGGCCGAAGGCGCTCGTGCCGGTCGCCGGACGACCGGTACTCAACTATCACCTGACCGCCTGGCAGGAGGTCGGGATCCGCCGTGCAGTACTGGTCACCGGCCACCTGCGCGAGCAGGTCGAGGAGTACGTCGGGGACGGCGCGCGGTTCGGGCTCGAGGTCGATTACGCCTTCCAGCCGGAGCGCCGGGGGACCGGTGATGCCCTCCGGGCTGCCCGGGGGAGCGTCCGGACCCCCTGGCTGCTGGTCGGCTACGCGGACGTCTTCTTCGGGGAGGGCGTCTCGCTGTGGAGAAGGCTCGTTGCCGACCGGCGGCCGAAGATCGTGGGCGCCCGGGTCCCGAACGCGGGAAGCTACGGCCGGCTCCTCGTCGACCACGAGGGCTCGGGCGGCCATCTCCTCGGGATCCAGGAGAAGGACCGGCTCCCGACCCCAGGACTTGTCAATGCGGGTGCCTACCTGCTCCCGCATCGGGTCCTCGAGCTCACGGAGTCCATCGCACCATCGCCCCGGGGCGAGTTCGAGCTCACCGACGCAGTAACGGCATGGATCGCCGAGGGCGGGGAGGTCGAGGTCGTGCCGACCCCGAGCTGGGTCGATATCGGGACGCCGGAGCACCTCGAGACGGCGAGCCGTATGGCCCGGGAGTCCTCGAACCCTCCCTCAGGGGTTCCCGGTTCACCTCGACCGGCCCGTGATCATGATGAATAACATCTCTTGCCCGCCCGGGCCCGATCGAGGGGGCACGGGATCGGCTCCGCCCCGCCACCGGGACGGCCCGAGAATCGAGGAGCGGAGCCCCTGGACCCCCGGTATCAATTCCGGTTCCCGCGCGAGAATCTAGATTGCGTGGAGCGCGCCCTTTAAGTGTTATCCAACGCCTCCGGCGTCTGCGCCTCCGGGTGGCGTACGTGACCGAGCAGACCGCCCCGTTCGCGGGGGAACTCGCCGCATTCGCGGGCATCGATGCCGTCGTGCTCCTGCCCACTCTCAACGAGGAGCGCGGGCTCTCGGTGACCCTCGGCGATGTCCCGTTCGGGGAGGCGAAGTCCCGGCGCTGGTCGGTACGGCCCCTCATCATCGATGGCGGTTCGACCGACCGGACCCGCGAGGTCGCAAAGGCGCACGGGGTGACGGTCGTCCCCCAGCGGGGTCGCGGGAAGGGGTCGGCGATCCGGGAGGGTCTCGAGCTACTGCGCGGGCTCGGGGTCCGGTACGCGGTCGTTCTCGACGCCGACGCGACGTATCCGGGGTCCGCGCTCCTGCCCGCCCTCGAGCTGCTCGATTCGGGCAGCGACCTTGTCGTCGGGGTCCGCCAGCCCGAGATCGGCGCCCCCCGGAGCTTTCGGGACCTGGTGCACCGGGTCGGCAACATCCTCCTCAACTTCGCGGCCGGCCAGTACAGCCGCTCGACCTACCTCGACCTCACGAGCGGGTTCTGGGCCCTCCGCGTCGACAAGGCGCCGGAGCTCCATCTGATCACCGACAACTTCGGGATCGAGGCCGAACTGTTCCTCAAGGCACACCGGTACGGCTGGCACATCAGCCAGATCCCGATCGGGTACCGTCAGCGGGTCGGATCCCCGAAGCTCCACGCGGTCCCGGACGGGATGCGCATCCTCCTGACGATCCTGCGCTTCGGGCGCCGTACCCTCCAGGCGGCACCCCTGCCCCTCGGGGAGGCCCCCGGCATCCTGCGCGAGCTGCTCCTGACCGCCTTCATCCAGGGGTACCACGATGTCGAGCTGCTGTACCCCCCGACCCTGCAGGTCGAGGCGCAGCGGATCGCCCAGCGTCTTCAACGGACGGGGATCGCGCCGTACCTCGTCCGCCGGGAGACCCCTCCGGCGTCGGGCGCGGCCGCTCCTACCCCGTCCGCGACACCGTCCCGGTCCTCGACGAGCGCGAGCATCTCGCTGCGCTTTGGCCCCAAGGGGCGACTGCTCCGGGTGGAACTGCTCGATCTGCCCCCGTCGGCCCGCCCCGAGGGGGACGCCGCCTTCGCCCCCCAGACATTCCGCAGTGGGGCGTACATGAACCGGGAGCCCAAGGGCCGTGCCGACCTTCTCGACCCGTTGCGCCTGGTGGGTCACCGCCTGAACGTGAGCGATGTGGCCAAGCGGAGGGAGCTTCTCAGCGCGAACGGGATCCGGGTCGTCCCGGTCTCCGAAGGCGAAGCCATACTCCGCTCCCCCCTGATCGTGGGCGGGGAGAGCAGCGCCGAATAGGGCGGGCGGCTGTATCCCCCGCTCTTCGGGGCCGGGACCCTCCATCCCCGCCGCCAATCAGGCGTCTGGGGTCTGAAGGACCGACCCTGGCCGATGATAGCCCCGGGTTCGGGGGGGGTTCCGGGGAACGATCGCTTACGGGGACGCGGCGTCCACCGGGACGGTCTCGGCCGGGTTCGTTCCGCCGTTCTCCTCGCGGATCAGGCCGAGCCGCTCGAGCTCGCGGAGGATGTAGTCGACCGACTGGGCCGGGGTCTGGGCGAGGGTATCCAGCACGATCTCGGCGTCCTCGGGGGGCTCGTAGGGGTCGTCGACGCCGGTCATGTCCTTGATCTCACCGGCGAACGCCCGCCGGTAGAGGCCCTTGACGTCCCGCTGCTGGCAGACCCCGATCGGGGTGCTGATGTAGACCTCCACGAAGTGCCCGATCTCCGCCCGGGCCCGGGCTCGGGAGGAACGGTAGGGAGAGATCAGCGCGACGATCGGGATCGCGCCGTTCCGCGCGAGGAGCTTCGCGACGAACGTGACCCGGCGGGCATGGGTCTCCCGGGACGCTCGGTCGAATCCGAGGTCCGCACTGAGTCCCTGCCGCACCTCGTCCCCGTCCAGGAGCTCGGTCGGCCATCCGCGGGCCCGCAGGCGGGGGGCCAGCTCCTTCGCGATCGTCGTCTTTCCGGCGCTCGGAAGGCCCGTCAACCACAGGCAGAACCCCAGACGGTGTCGCGGCATGGAACCGAAGGACCCACGGCGGGTGTATAAATCGGTTCCTTTCGGCGCAGGAGCCGGAAACGGGACCCTGCTCCGAGAGGCTCACGGAGTGGGCCCCCGACCCCTGTCGCGTTTTCACCGAGAATACGCGAACGGGCCTTCGGGCCGGATCGGTCCTGTGGGACCGTGCGGAGGGCTCCCGGTCAGCTCGCGGAGTCGTGCAGGTCCTTCGATATCGGGCAGGGCGAGCTACCGACCCCGAGTCGTCGGTCCTGGGGGTACGGCTCCGTCCCTTCGAGCCAGGACCGGAGACGGGTCGTGACCGGATGGAACTCCTCGAACGGGAAGCAGGGGATCCCCTCCCGCTGGCAGTAGGTGAGCAGCCGGCGACGGGCGAAGACGATGTCCGCGACCTCCGCGGCGAACCGGTCCGTGCTCCCGTCCCCGACGAAGATCGTTCGCTCGGCGGTCGGGAACGGACCCCGGACCACCTGGGCCTTGCAGATCCCGCACTGCCGGCAGTCGACGTGGCCGTGGGGGTGCTCCACGCGCATCCTCCCGTCGCCGCCCGGATGGGCGCTGTCGGACAGGAACGGGAGATCGAACCCTTCGCGATCGAGGATCGCCCGGATGTAGAAGTCGAGCCCGCCCGAGACGACCACCGTGGGCACGCGGTGCACCTGGAGGAGCTCGATCAGTTCGCGCGCCCCGGCGCGGAGCGGGACGTTCTCGACCGCGTAGTCGGTCATCGCCGGGATGCTGTCCCACGGGAGGAGGGCCGCCTGGCGCTCCCAGGCCTGGCGGAGGGTCAGCTCGCCCCGGTGCAGCTGCTCGTCGACCTCGTGGGCGACCCGGGCCCCGTCCTCGGCGAACCGCTCCACGAGGACGATGGCGACGTTCGGCTCGACCAACGTCCCGTCGAAATCGAGGAAGAGACGGACCGGGGCCAGCCTCCGGGGGAACCCGGAAGCTTCCCCGTCGGGCGGTGCGTGGGTGCTCATCGACGCCGGACCTCGAGACGGTGCCCCAACCCGGCGGGCCAAAAAGCGTTGCGACCGACCCGATTCCCGCCTTTCGGGCCGGTCCCGGGCTCCGGCCCGTTCGAAGGGTCTCCCGGAAGCTCAGGCTCGGGCGGGCATGGGCTCGGCCCGGGGGTCCAACGTCCCCGGCACCCAGTCCCGGCTCTCCGCGGGTCCCACTCGCAGTACCTTCACGGCGGACCCCTGGCGGGTGGAACGGAAGAGGAGGGCTCCGTCGAGGAAGCTCGTGCTCCGCCTGATCGTCTCCTCCGGAACGGTCTCCCGTTCGATCGAGTACAGCACGATCGCCGTCCGCTCTCGAAGGATGCCGACCATGTTTCGGACCACGGCCGAGCTGCCGGTCTCCCCACCGACGTCGAACAGGGGGTCGAGCCCGAAGACCGCGAGCGCGAACCCGAGGGGGGAACGGCGTTCCGCATCGGAGGCGGCCGCGACGAGCGCGCCCAGCATGCTCACGTACCCCGGAGACCCGGTTCCGCCAGCCCCGGAAGTCCCGCCCCGCGAGGAAGCGAGAGGCAGGTCGACCCACAGGACCCGGCCGGTATGGACCGAGTACGCGAACCCCGGACGCGCCCGCCCGAGCCGTTCCGCGAGGAGCGGGCGGAGCGTTGACGGAGCCACGATCACCACCGACTCTCCCCGACGCAGCGCCTCGGCCAGGGTCCCCGAGATGACCGCATCGCCCTCGGCGTGAGGGCCCGACACGACCGCGATCTGACCGCGGCGGGGAAGTCCCCCGAGGAGGAGGACGTCAAGCCACCGGAAGCCCGTGCTCACCACGTTCGGCCATCCTCCGGCCCGACGGACCGGGGCGATCGAAGGGGGAGGCTCGGCTCGGGGCACCGAAGCCGCTCCCACGGGCGCCATTGCCTGGGCGACGGGGCGGGGGGCCGTCGGCGCCGGGGCCGGTCGCCGCGCCACCGGTGGGGGAGGCTCTACCGGTGGAGCCGCTATCGTCTCGGGCTCCGGATGGCCGAGAGGGATCGCCGACGCGTCGGACGTACGGTCCCTCAGGGGTTGTGCGACCTGGAACATCGAGGCGCTCACTCCCAGCACCAGCGTCGTCAGTACGACCTGTCCGCCGGAGGTCAGGGGCACGAGCCCGACCAGCGCCGCCGCCCAGGGAGGGACCAGGAGGGCGAAGACCCGGACCATCGGGGGCTGAGACATGAGGGCCCCGCTGGCCCACAGGCTCGCAATGGCCAGGGAGGTCCCGGCGAGACACAAGGGAAACGCGACGTTCGAGCCGGTGATCCGTCCGAGCCCCGGGAACGGTCCGCCGGACAGGGAGACGAGCGTGATCCCACCGAGAGACCCCACGAGGGCGAGGAGGGCGAGAACGGTGACGGCGGATCTATGCTCTCCGAAGCGGCTCGTCGACCGGGTCCCGAGTGCGACGAGCGACATGTACAGACCGGCGGCGGCCGGGACGAGAAGGTAGAGGGCGGGTCCAGTGCCGGTGACCCCCGTGGTCCCGGGAGGGACCAACAGGACGAGGAGCGCATCCAGCACGAGGACCGAGGTGAGGGCGATCGAGTGTAGCGGCGTCGCTCCTTCCAGCGGAACCCACACCGAGCGGAAGAGAGCGGACCGTCCTCGAGAGCGGGCGGTCTCGGACGGGTCGGGCGTTGAGGCCCCGGGCTCCTCGCGCGCATCTCTCGGCGAGGGGGCCGGAACCGCGGGCGCCCCCGGCGAAGACGGCGGGGCCGAGGAGTCCTCGCGGCCGGAGTTCGGGAGATAACGGGTGGAGTCTCCTCGCCGGTACGCCGAGTGCGAGACGGTTCCGTGGCGGCCCGCTCCGACGTCCACCGTTCCCTCCGGGATCTCCCCGGGCGGCCACCCCGTCCGCTGTCTCACGGAAAGGTGTCTCAATTGGAGGCCGATTATTATACACCTCGCACGTCGGCCTGGTTGTCCTTGGTCCGTTTCCGTCCGTTCGCGGACGGCCTTTGCGGGGCGAGGGAGGTAGTATGCATACTCGACCCCGTCGGGGAAAGCAGACGCGTTCGGGAGACCCGAGCGCGGGCTCACGCCGCGAGGCGTGGGGCTTCCGCGCCGGGGTCCTCGCCGTGATCGTCCTGCTCCTTCTCGGTTCTGTGCTCGCCGTTTCGTCCCTGGTACGTTCCGCGAGCTCTCCGGCGACACCTTCCTCGAGCTCGCCCGCCACCCCGATACACCACGTCTTCGTCATCCAGATGGAGAATCAGGACCTCTCCACCGTGCTCGCGCAGGGCCCGTACCAGGCGAGCCTCTACCACACCTACGGCGGAGCGAGCGCGTACTACGGGGTCTGTCACCCGTCCGCCTCCAACTACCTCGCCGCCACGTCCGGCCAATCGCTCCAGTGCGGCTCGGATGCGGTGGTCAGCTATCCGGTCTCCAACGTGGCCGACCTGTTGAACGCGAAGGGAGAGAGCTGGGTCGGGTACATGGAGGCGATGCCGTCCCCGTGCGATCGGTCGAACTCCGGAGGGTACGTCGCCCACCATGACCCGTTCATCTACTACAAGGACATCACGAGCAACTCCTCGTACTGCGCCTCCCACGTCCTTCCGCTCTCCGACTTCAATCCCTCTCAAACGCCTCCGAACTTCGTCTGGGTCAGCCCGGACGGGACGGACAACGGACACCTCTCGGTCGCTTCGGGGGACACGTGGCTGAAGTCGTTCCTGTCACCCCTCCTCAACGAGAGCTGGGCCGCGAGCACGGTCTTCTTCGTCCAATACGACGAGGGCGTCTTCCCGAACGGCGCCCAGGACCCCTCCGGCTACGCCGGCCTCGACGGGGGCCACGTCTACTTCTCGGCCGTGAGCCCGTTCACGCACGGCGACGCGCTGTACGCGTCGAACGCCTCGGCGTACAACCTGCTCGCCACGACCGAGTGGCTCCTCGGTCTCGGCAATCTCGGAAAGAACGACTCCTCTCCGACATTCCCGGCCATGACGTCCCTGTTCCATTTCCCCTCCTCCTCCCCCGGGAACGCCACGGTCACGTTCCAGGAGAGCGGGCTCCCCGTCTCCACGCCGACCCCGAACGGGTCGGGCGGCGGCCTACACCTCGTGGTGGAGGCGCTCGCGAGCAACACCTCCGAGGTCCAGAACGTGATCTCGCTCGCTTCCTACCTTCGTCCGGGCGACACGGTCGATCTCTACGACTATGCCTTGGGCCTGACCCCGAATCCCTCGCTGGTGAACGAGGTGGCGAGCGAGGTGCGGGCCGTCGTTCCCGCCGGGGTGAACGTCACCGCGCATACGGGCCTCGTCGGTAATGTACGGACCCTCGCGTCGGGGAGCGCCTCCTCCGTCCAGGGGCTCGCGGCGACGTACGAGCCGCAAGGGGCCACGGCTCCTGGAACGTACAATTTCTCGGCCTGTCTCAAGAACTTCTCCGAGGACGCGAAGATCGCGCACACCGCCGGGCTCCTCGCGATCGCGTACCCGACCGGGGCCCCGCTGCTCGGCACCTCGCTCCAGAGCTACGGCTGGAACTACGGCCGCATCGCTCAGGTCACCGATCGGGTCTGGGTGGAGACCCAACAGTACGCGATGGAGGCCGTGAACGACTCTACGGTGTGGACGACCGCGCTCTCCACCCTCGAGAGCCAGTTCCGCGGCGCCGGGGAGCCGCTCTCCAAGCTCGCGGTCCAGGTCACGCTGGGGAACGATAATCATGGCACCGGAACGGACCCCGCGATAGCCGCGGTCGCGATCCGGGATGCGGTCGCTGCCGGGCTCGACAACGTGTACATCTGGACGGCCCTCGGCGCCAACGGAGAGCTCGCCACCCTCCTCGCCGACCTCAACCGGACCTCCTCCGCTCCCCAAGGGACCGGGAGCGCCGGCACGGCGGTTCCGTGGGCGGTCACGATGGGCGGGGTCGAGCATCAGAGCAACGGGAGCACGATCTCCTTCTCGGTACCGAACGGAACATACGCGTACTCGGTCTCGAGTCCGACGGACGCCGCGAACGGGACGTGGTACGTCGCGAGCCCGCAGTCGGGGTCCGTGACCGTGGCGAGCGCGAACGTTTCGGTCGGGATCACATTCCTGCCCCAGTCCTACTATGCCGTGACCGGAGCGATAACGGACACCGGGGGGACCGTCCCCGGGGGCGTCTCGCTCACCTGGGCGAACGGCGCGACGTCGGGGTCCGTCCCGGTGAGCGCCGGGGGCTCCTTCTCGGTCGACCTCGCCAACGGTACGTACGCCTTCACCGCCACGGCGCCGGGATACCTCCCGGCGTCGACGTCGGTGGTGGTGAGCGGCGGGCCGGTCGCCGCGGTCGATCTGGTGCTGAATTCCAACAGCTCGTCGGCCGCCGTGTACCCGATCTCGGGTACGGTAGTCAACGGATCGTCCGAACTTCCGATCGGGGGCGCCACGCTCCTCGTCGAGGGTCCCACGGCCACGGAGAACGTCACGGCCAACGCGACCGGCGCGTTCTCGGTCGATCTCTCCAACGCCTCCTACGGGGTGCGGATCGCCGCGGCCGGGTACGTACCGATCTTCGGCTCCTGGTCGGTCCAGGGCGGCGGCCTCGCGGTCCGGTACGAGCTCAACGCCTCGGGGACCTCCGTCCAGTGGAACGAGACGTCCGGCGTCAACGCGACCGCCGCCCCGCCCGTCCCCGTCGTCGTCCAGGTCGTGGACTCCTCGACCGGCGCGCCCCTTCCGAACGCGACCTGCGAGATCACGAACCTCGCGAACCATACCGTCACGGTAGCGAAGACCGACTCGAGCGGAGTGCTCCGGTTGGCGATGGCCAACGGGTCCTACCCGATCGAGATCCAGGCCGCGGGATACCAGGGGACCGAGGTCGACCTGCTCGTGCACGGACCCGAGCTCTCGCCGCTGCCGGTGCCGCTCGACGCGGGCCGGGCCGCGGTCACGAGCGCGGGCCGATCGCCCTCCCCGTTCGATGTCCTCTTCGTCCTGCTGCTCGGAGCCGGCGTGGCGCTCCTCTCGGCCGCGGGCGCCTACGTTCGCCGATCACCTCGCCGGGATGCTCCTCCGGGGCGGCCGACGACGAACCTGCGACGAGGGTCCGTCCGCCTCGTTCGCCGATTGCGCATGAGCACCCACGGGCTCGGTGGCCCGATCTTCCGGGCGGCGACCCGCCTTACTCAATGGTCGCGATCCCACGTTCGGGTCCGCGCGTGGGCCTCGCGGGTCCGGTACGCCTTCCGCCGTCGGCGTTAACACCGAGGGCGGCGGCCATCCCTTCCGACCCGAGTTTGGACATCAGGGCCGATTTTCTGACGTGAGATCGTGTAGTATCACCCGGCCATAATTCGGGGGTGTGGCGGGCCCGCGCCCGCCGGGTTCACTGGGGGACGAGGCTGGCCAACCCGAGAGCCTTCACGAGGCTCTGCTCCGTCGGACCCATCCGCTCCAGCTTCGCCCGTACCGCCTTCCCCTCGTCCAGAGCTACTACGCCCAGGCGGACCCGCTTCAACTGCGCCACCAGGGCCCCGATCGGCGTCCGGGCCTTCTGCGCCTTCTCCAGCTTCAGCTGCACATACCGATACAGCAGCAGCCCCATCACGCAGAGAAACGTGTGGACCCGGATCCGCTGGTCCAGCCGATGGTAGATCGGCATCACCGGGAATAGCAGCACGTCCTTCAGGACGTGGTAGTCCTCCTCCATCCCCGACCTCGCGAAGTAGGTCCGCGCGATCTTCTCGTCACTCCAGTCCCTCCGGTCCGTGAAGATCGCCGTCCGACCGAACCCGGACTCCTTCTCCTTCTCAGCCTTCTCGTCGACCCACGCCCGGACCGTCAGCCGTGAGGAATCCTCGTCCAGTGTCGGGCCGACATGGAATCGGAACACCGTCACCCACTTGTCCGGGACCAGCGCGTTCAACCGACGGTTCGTCCCGGCCACCGTGGGCGGCCGTCCTCGGTGGTGTTCCGCCGCCGACCGGGAGATTGCCCCGGCCTCCTCATGGAACCGCGCCTTCGCCCGAGCGTAGTCGAGCGCCTGCCGCCTCTCGGCGGCGGCGTTGTAGGCGACCACCACGACCCCGGGGACCCCCATCACCTTCCGCTCGACACGATGCGTGAGGATCCGCTCCCCGTTCTCCGTCGTGTACGTCGACCGGAACTTCGCGAGCGGCACGCGCATCAGATCCGCCGCCTGGCTGCGCTTGAGCGAACCCACGAAGTGGACCTTCTCCTCCTGCAGGGTCGTCCACCCCGCCTCCGAGTTCATCCCCTTGTCGATGATGAAGCACAGCTCCTCGACCTTCTCTCCCAGCTTCGCCAGGGTTCCCACCATGTCCCGGACCACCTCCCGAAACAGCCGCGCGTCGTTCTCGTTGCCCGGGTAGACCTTGTGGTAGGTCGGCAGGTGCTCCTCGGTGGTGGCGGTGGCGAGTCCCACCAGCTTCGCCTGCCGGTTGTGGTCCTTGGCGTGACCCGCGCGAGCGAGCTGCCGGTCGGGGTCGTGCGACGGAGGCAACTGTTCGGTCGAGAAGTTCGTCGTGTCGAAGAACACGAGGGAGGAGGAGAACCCCATCCCCTTCAGGTTCTGCGCCACCCGGAAGGTGACGCGGTCCACGGTCGCCTCGTCCAGGCGATCCATGTGGCGCAGGTAGCTGCGGGTGTCGAGGGCCGGGGGTCGGCCGAGGAGGAAGGAGAGGCCGCTGCGGGCGTAGAGCGCCCGCATACCGTTCTTGGAGACCGGCTCCTCGGCGCGGCCACAGACGAAGGCGAGGAACGCCTGGGCGGCGGCGGGGCTACCGGTCTCCTCCTCGAGGATGCGGGAGAGGCCGAGCTCACGGTCGGCGGTGACGATCGCCGCCGGAAGACCGAAGGGGAAGGAGGCGAGCTCGCAGCGGTCGAGGAACTCCTGCTCGGCCTTCCGCAGGCGATCGAGGAGTTGATCGGCGGTACCGAGGTAGAGGTTGAGGGTCACCCGGATCTTGGCGCCCTCGCGGGCGGTCTGTCGAAGGTAGTAGTCAGTCCGCCCGGAGGGATGCTTCCTCGCCCAGACGAAGGTCACGATAGAGGGAAGGATACTACTCTAATAAACGTATGCGTAGACTTCACTATCGTAGAACATCTCGACTCGAATTAGCAATAAAGTGATACTACACTATTCTCGTCAGCGGAGGGGTCCCGTGTCCAAACTCGGGTCCGAGACCACCGGTTTAACGCGGTAGAGAGCGCCGGGGCGGACCGGTGCCAGAGATCAGGACCCGCTCACTTCGGCGGTTCCCTCGCGGTCGCCGGGGAGGGAGCGGGAGGAAACGAGAGACGGCCCGTACGTCGTTCCGCGGCAAGTCGTCGGGCCCAGCGGACCTCCTTGAGGAACAGTCGGATGAACGCCCAGCCCTCGGTGACCTTGCTCGCCCCGCCCGCCCGGCTCTCGAACCGGAACCCGACCTCGGAGACCGGACGCCCGGTCGCCATCACCAGCACGAAGAGCAGGAGCTTGTAGCCCCGGAAGCGGCTATCGAGCGGGACCCAGATCTCGCGGCGGAAGGCGAAGTAGCCCGAGACGGGGTCGGAAACCCGACGGGCCGGCGCGAGTAGCGCCTTCGCGATCCATTCGGCGCCCCGCGACATGAGGAGCCGGCCCAGGGTCCGACGGCCCGGGGAGCCCCCGGGGGCGTACCGACTGGCGACGACCAGCGCGGAGCCCTCGGTGAGCGCCCGGACCATCGACGGCAGCGTCTCCGGAGGGTGCTGCTGGTCGGCGTCCATGACCACTACGAGCGAACCCCGGGCGACGCCGATCGCCTCGCTCTGGGCCCGAAGGGTCGTCTGCTTCCCGTCGTGATAGATCGGTCGGATACGCCCATCGCGCGCGGCCAGGGCATTGATGTACTCGCGGGTGCCGTCCGTGCTCCCGTCATCGGCGACCAGGACCTCTAAGGGAGGCAGCGGCTGGGTCAGGATCTGCGGAAGGACCACCGGGAGGTTCTCGCGCTCGTTCAGGGTGGCGAGCACGATCGAGACGGTCGGCGGCTCGGATGCGGGAGAGGAGGTTCCGGGGACCATGGTCTCCTGGCGCGGTCTAGGCCCGGGACCGGACCGACCAGGTCTGCAGGCCCTCCGGTTCGAACGAGAAGTCGGTAACCGTCCCTCCCGCCCGGACGACCGCCTTCGCGACGGTCGCCCGTCGCTCGAAGTCGCAGAAGAGCAGGATGTAGCCCCCTCCGCCCGCGCCCAGGAGCTTGCCGCCGAGCGCGCCGGCCTCGCGGGCCCGGCTATAGAGCGCGTCGATGCGCTCGTTCGAGATCCCTTCCGTGAACTGTTTCTTGAACTGCCAGCCGGCGTCGAGCAGGCGCCCCATCTCGTCGATGTTGCCGCGGAGGAGCTCGTTCTTCATGTCGATCGCGAGCTGCTTCGTGGCGTCCAGCGCCTCGACCGTATGCGTCCGACGCTCGCTGAAGTCCCGCTGCTGCCGTTCGATGATGTCGTCGGAGAAGTGACTCGTGCCGGTGTAGCAGAGCAGCAGGCGGTAGGCGAGCTCGTTCAGGACATCCGGCTGGATCTTGAGACGGTTCACGATCGTCCGGCCGCGCTCGAACTCCATGAAGTTGAAGCCGCCGAACGCCGCGGTGTACTGGTCCTGACGTCCCCCCTTGAGCGCGAGCTCCTCCCGCTCGATGCGGTAGGCGAGCTCCGCGACCTCGTAGGCCGTCCACGGTTCCCGCAGGTACCGCTGGAACGCGCCGACGAGCGCCACCACCATCGCCGACGACCCACCGAGTCCGGTCCCGGCCGGTGCGTCCGAGTGGAGGAACATGTGGAGGGTCCGGGTGCCGTTCTCGCGGGCGTCCGGGTAGAGGACCTTGAGGGACGCCTTGACGAGGTCAAGCTCACCGTTGTAGAGCAGGTCCGACGGCTTCTGGTAGAGGAGCTTCTGGTTGTAGTCGAGCGACTCGACCGTCGTCGGCCCGCCCGTCCCCGTATCGACCTGGAGGGTCGCGTAGGCGAACTTGTCGATCGTGCAGTTGAGGACCGCGCCCCCCCGTTCCTCCGGGTAGGGGGAAACGTCGGTCCCTCCCCCGGCGAAGCTCATCCGGAGCGGCGCCTTGCTCCGAAGGATCTGCATCGATCGCGGCGACCCCGGTCGCCGACTTAAGGGTTCCCCGCCCGCCGGCTTTGGGAATCGACTGATGCGCCCCCGAGTTTCCGGTCCTAGTTTTGTCTCAGTCGCTCGAATTTTGTCTCAGCGTCCTTCTCTCTCGTGAAATCCCTGTTTCTCGCAAGCGACAACCACCCCG
>JAKASE010000016.1 GCA_021819135.1 Thermoplasmata archaeon
CGACGTGGCGTCCGAGCTTGAGCGAACCGTTCGCGGTTCCCTCGAACGCGGGTCTCACGGTCGAGCCGGTGAACGAAGACGACGCGACGTCGGGCGACCGGCCCAGGTTGCCGGATAGGTAGTTAGCGGTTTCCGACCGCGGCGACGGGCTCTCGGAACGGGCCTCGGGGTTCCGGCCGTCCGGTGGCGAGTCGGTCGGGCCAGCGGGCGACACCCCCGGCCGGCGTTCGCGGCCGTGCCCGACCACGGGGCCGACCGTCGCGTGAGCCCGGTGCACCGATCTTCGTCGACCGCGACCCCGAGCGCTTCGCCGACGAGGGACCCGCCGTGAGTGCCTCCATCGCCCCCGGCCCGCATCGAAGCCCCGAGAGCATCTTCCACGCCAGAGACCGTCGCGGTAAACAGAATTCTTATAATCGGTAGTTCTGCACGAGACCATGCTTCTCACCGAGCATCCCGAGGTCCTCGCGAACGACTGGCTCCCTCCGGTGGCGATCGGCCGCCAGCGCGAGGTCCTCGAGGTCGTCCGTCGCCTCGACCCTCCGCGACCCGCGGCGCCGCCGCCCTGGTCCGTCGGGATCGCCGGGCCCTCCGGTTCCGGCACCTCGGTGGTCGCCCGGCGCGCCGCGCGGGAGGTCGTCGACCGGTGGCGGGCGAGCGGGCGGCGGGAGGTCCTCCGCGTGCTTTCGGTGCGGGCGGCGGGAGCGCGTGGCGCGCACGGCGTCGTCTCCGAGCTCCTTCGTCGGCTCGACGAGGGGTTCGACGGACGGGGGTTCACGGTCTCGGAGGTGCTCGCCGGGCTCCTCCGACGTCTCCGGCGGGACGGTCAACCCTCCGTGGTGGTCGTCGACGACCTCTCCATCGCGGGACCCGATCTCGCCCCAATCCTCGCGGCCGTCGGCGACCCCGACCGGTTTCTCCCCGAGGGGGAGCACGGGATGCCCCCGGTGTGGATGATCGTGGCCGGCACCGTCGAAGCGCTGCGGACGCTGGACGGCAAGCTCCCCGGTCGCTGCGCGATCGCCCCCTGGGTCGCCCTCGACCCGTACCCTCCGGAAACGCTCACGGCGATCGTGCGGGATCGCGCGGAGCGCACCCTCGGCCGTCCGCTGCCGAGCGAAGCGATCTCCGAGCTCGTCCGCCGGTCGGTGATCGACGGAGGGGGAGCCCGACGGGCGATCGACCTCCTCCGTCGGACCATCCTCGGGAGCTCGATGGCGTGCCGCCCTCGCCGTGCCGGTCGGTTCGTCGCGGAGGTCGCGGTCGAGCCCCGGGTCGTCCGGGCGATCGGCGAGGCGTCGCGGGGGATCGCCGCCCGTCTGAGCGATGTCCGCCGGGTCGAGGCGGAGATCGCCCGGTCCCAGGGGACCCGACCGCTGCCGACCACGACCCTGTGGCGCCGTATCGTGCGGCTCGAACAGGCCGGCTACGTCCGTCGCGAGATCCGCACCGGCGGAGACGGCGGTACCCTCTCCCTCGTACGGGTCCTGACCCCGATCGACGAATGGGTCACGGCGGATCGTCACCCCGGAACTCTTCGAGTGGCCGCACCGTGGGACGACGCGCGCTCGGTACGGGAGGGGGGCCCAGCGGCACCCCCTCCTCCGACGGCGGCGTGGACCCCGGCCGACGGCGGACCTGGCTGAGGACCATCTCGGCGAGCTTCCGCGAGCGGAGCGCCTGCTCGACCCGGTCGATCGGCGCCTGTCGGAGCGACTCGCGGTCCGGGTATCCGGCGCGGTAGAGGAGCCGGGCGCGCACCCGCCCGATCCCCCGAAGGCGGACGAGGTCGAGGAGCTCCTCGCGGACGCCGTAGCGGACCCGGAGCGAGAGGTCGTCGATCGACCGTCCGAGACGACGCTGGAAGACGCTCGCCAGCCGCCCGGCCGCGAAGAGGAGCCAGTCGGCGTCCTCGACCTTGGTCCGGACGTCCCCGGCACCGAGGGAGTACCGGGCGGTCATCTCGACGAGCGGGGTCTCGTCGATCCAAGCCTCGAGGATCGTCGCGGTCTTGAGGGTCGCGAGGAACCCGTCGAGGTCGAGCTCGAGGGGAGGCTCCTCGGGTTTGACCAAGAGCTCCTCCGCCTCGTCGGTGTACCGGGTCAGGAGGTCGCTCTCCTCGCCGCGGCGCAGGAAGAGCGGAGGGAGGTCCGGGGTCGCCGCTACCGCCGCGAGGAGGGGGAACGCCGCGACGCCGATCGGGGCCTTCTCGAGGACGTCGCGCAGGATGATCGCGCTCAGCGGATCCAGATAGAGCTCGCTCGTCAGATGGCCGAAGCGGGTCGCCTCGAGCCGGTCCCCGGGCTCGAGGAGGCGCTGCTCGAGAAGGAACCGTCGGACCGAGCGGACCTTCGCGTTGAGGTCCTCGAGCGGCAGGGTCCGCCCGTAGAAGGTCGCCGCGAAGAACCCCTCGAGCTCCGCGGGCGTCGTGACCGTCCCGCTCGCGACGAGGGCGAGGAGGTGCATCCGGAGCGCAGGCTCTGCGGCGAGCCGGCTCACGACCGGCTCGGGCGGGGCGGACAGGTAGTCGTCCAGGAGCCGATCCTCGTCGTCCGGTCCCCGGGCGAGGAGGAGGGCCTCCCCGACCGGGTCGAAACGGGGGCGGCCGGCCCGTCCCAGCATCTGGTGGATCTCGAGCGCCGGTATCGGCGCCTGGATCCCGAGGTGGTCGTCGTACCGGCTCGTGTCGCGCACGATCACGCGGCGGGCCGGCAGGTTGATCCCCGCCGCGAGGGTCGGGGTCGCGACGAGGGCCTTCAGCGCGCGGTCGCGGAACGCCCGCTCGACGATCCGCCGCTCCGGGTTCGTGAGCGAGGCGTTGTGGAACGCGACCCCGTACGGAAGCAGCGCGCTCAGCCGCCGGATCCCCTCGGTCTCCTCGTCGGAGATGAGCGCGAGCTCCTGCGTGGCCGCCCGGGCCCGTTCCCGCTCCTCGGGCCCGAGGAGCGCCCGTACGGTCGACACCAGGGATTCCGCGACCTGCTCGCTCGCCCGCCGGCTGTTCACGAAGACGAGCGCCTGTCCGCCGTCCTGGACGACGGTCCGGACCAGGCGGGGCACCGGCTCGCCCGGCGCGGCGATCTCTCGGGTCGAGAGGTCCGTGAAGGTGATCCGACCGTCGAAGTAGACCCCGAGCTTGAGCGGCACCGGCCGGAACGCGCTCGCGATGTGGCGGGCCGAGAGCCACTCCGCGACCTCCTCGGAGTTGCCCACGGTCGCCGACAGGGCCACGATCTGGAGGTCCGGGTAGGCCCGCCGCAATCGGGTCAGGGTCACCTCGAGGGTCGGCCCCCGCTCGGGGTCTCGCAGCAGATGGACCTCGTCGGCGACGACGACCCCCAGCCGGTCGAGCCAGGGGCTCCCCCGCCGGAGGAGGCCATCGGCCTTCTCGCTGGTCGCGACCAGGACGTCGAGCGTGTCGAGCTTGTCCGCGGGAAGGTCGTAGTCCCCGATCGAGATCCCGACCTTGAGGCCGAGCTCCGCGAACTTCTCGAGCTCTTCGGCCTTCTCGTGCGCGAGCGCCCGGAGGGGCACAAGGTAGAGCCCCGTGCGACCGGCGCGGGCGGCACGCAGGAGCGCGAGATAGGCGACCAGCGACTTCCCGCTCGCGGTGGGGCAGGCGAGCAGCAGGCTCTCACCGGCGAGGACCGGCCCGACGGCCATCGCCTGGGGCGGGTAGAGGCTCGCGATGCCGTCCCGCTCGAGGATCTGACGCCACGCCGGCTCGAGCATCGTCTCCGCGAGCGGGACCGGTCCCGCCGGCTCCGTCGGTCGGTCGTGCGCCTGGGTCGGCGTCCTCCGGGTACGTGCCACCGCCTATCCGATTCAGGCCCGGCCTATGAGCTTGGCCCGCGTTCCGGGGCGAGCAGCCACCGGGCGAGGATCAGTTCCTGGATCTCGGTGGTCCCCTCCACGATCGGGAAGACCCGGGCATCGCGCAGCAGGCGCTCCGAAGGCGAACCGGCCCGCATGCTCTCAGGGGCCGCGACATCGACCCCCGATGAGGCGATCGAGAACGCCGCGCGGGACGCGCTGAGCTTGGCGACCGAGGCCGCCTCCACGTACTCCGCGCCGGCGTCCTTGAGCGCGGCAGCCCGTTCCACGAGGGCGCGGGCGGCCGAGAGTTCGGTGTAGGCGCGCGCGAGCACCGGGCGCTTCCACTCCTCGTCCCGGACGCGCACGGCGCGCCGCATCTCCTCGAACGCCGCCCGCGCGACGCCGAGGGCGCAGCTCGCGATACCGACTCGGCCCCCCGAGAGCGCGTCGAGCGCGACATGCAGTCCTTCCCCCTCGCGCCCCAAGAGGGCCTCCGCGGGGAGCCGCACCCCATCGAGGACGAGTTCGGTGGTCTCGCTGCCGCGCAGCCCGAGCTTGTCGAGACGCTGCGCGACCGAGAACCCCGGGGTCCCGGGCGGGACGACGAACGCCGATATCCCGTGGGCGCCGAGCGACGGGTCCGAGGTCGCGAACACAAGGATAGTGCCGGCCGACACCGCGTTCGAGGTGAACATCTTCGTGCCGTGCAGCACGAACTCCGCGCCCTCGCGGACGTATCGGCACGCGATGCGCGCGGTATCCGAACCGGCGCCGGGTTCGGTGAGGCCGAACGCCCCGATCCGCTCTCCCCGGGCGAGGGGACGGAGGAACGTCTCCTTCTGCTCCGGAGTCCCCCATCGAAGGATGGGCGCGGCGCAGACCGACTGGTGGACCGCCACGAGCACGGCGACGGCGGAGCTCGCGCGAGCCAGCTCCTCGAGGACCGCGACGATCGATCGCGTGTCCCCGCCCGACCCGCCCCACTCCGGTGGGATCCCTAGCCCGAAGAAGCCGGAGGACCGCAGGGAGCGGAGGAGCGGGTCCGGTACCCGGTCCTCCCGGTCGATCTCGGCCGCGTGGGGTGATATCTCGCGTTCGGCGAAGACGTGCGCCCGCTCGCGCCAGCCGTCGGTCCCGGTCGGCGGTGGGCCGTTCACGAGGGCGGCACCGCGACCAACGCTTAAGGCGTGTCGGGCGGTCGCCCCCTTCCGCGGACCGAGGGACGTCGATGATCGCATCTCCCACGTCCAAGGACCGGTTCACCGCGCTCGATACGCTCGCGCTCGTGCGCGAGCTCCGCCTCCTCGAGCGGGCACGGGTGGACAAGGCGTTCGACCTCCCCGGAGGCGGCTGGTCGATCGTCCTGCGCGTTCCCGGGGAGGGACGACGCGAGCTCGCGATGGTCCCGGGCCGCTACGGGGCGCTGCTCGTTGACCCGCCGCCGCGCTCCGAGGAGCTCTCGCCGTTCGCGAAGGAGCTGCGTCGCCTGCTCACCGGCGCGGCGCTCCGCAGCGTCGCCGAGCCGGCGGGGGAGCGGTTCCTCGAGCTCGCGTTCGGAAGGATGGAGGACCCTACCGAGCTCCTGGTGGCGTTCGAGATCTTCGGAAGCGGGAACCTCCTGGTCGTCCGGGATGGGAAGATCGCGGCGGTCGCGAGCCCCCGGCAGTGGGCGCACCGCTCCACCCGGGTCCGGGCGGAATATGTCCGGCCTCCGTCGCGTGCCGACCCGTGGTCCCTGGGGCGAGCGGAGATCGAGAGCCTCCTCGCTCGCTCCCGGACCGACCTCGCGAGCACCCTCGGGGCCCGCCTGGCGCTCGGGGGACCGATCGCGGAGGAGTTGGTCGCCCGTGGGGGCTTCGATCCCGAGCAGCCGGCGGCTCGGGAACCGGGCCCGACCGCCGAGCGTCTCCACCGTGAGCTGGCCCGGCTCCAGGGGGACGTCGGTGAGCAGCCGAAGGGGTTTCTCTATGAGCGGGACGGCGTCGCGGTCGACGCGACCCCGTACGCCTCTGAACGCTGGAGAGCGGCGGCCGGGGTCTCTGAGAAGGTGCTCGGTTCATTCTCCGAGGCCGCCTATCGATACTTCTCGACCCTCACGGCACCGACCGTCTCCCCGGAGGACATGGAGGCGGTCCGCCGCAGGGCCGAGTGGGAGCGGCTCGCCGACCAACAGCGCCGCGCGGTCGACGGGCTGACCGCTGAGTCCGACCGCCTCCGTCGGCAGGCGGAAGCGATCCTCTCGCACTACGCCGAGGCCGAGGAGGCCCTCCGGGCCTCGGCGAAGGATGAGGGACCGGATCGCCCGCTCGAGGTCGAGCTCGGGGGCGTCCTGGTCCCGCTGCGGCGAGCCGGTTCCCCGCGGGAGTCCGCCCAGATCCTCTTCGAGGAGGCGAAGCGCGTTCAGGCGAAGCTGACGGGAGCACGGGCCGCGCTCCAGGCCACCGCGGAGAAGCTCGTGGTCCCGACCGTCCCGGAGCGTCCTTCCGGCGGTCGGGTCGGCCCGGGTCCTCCCCGTCGACAGCGGACCCACTGGTTCGAACGATATCGATGGTTCCTCAGCTCGGAGGGGGCGGTCGTGGTCGCGGGTCGCGACGCTGCGAGCAACGACCTTGTCGTCAAGCGTCATCTGAAGGAGGGCGACATCTACGTCCATGCCGACCTCCACGGCGCGGCGAGCGTGGTCGTGAAGCACCCCGAGCCCGGCGCGCCCCCGCTCACCGAGACGACGTACCGGGAGGCCGGCCAGTGGGCGGTCTCCTACTCGAAGGCATGGCGGGCCGGGCTCGCGTCCGCGTCGGCGTTCTGGGTGGCCCACGACCAGGTCTCGAAGGCCGGGGAGAGCGGTGAGTTCGTCGCGCGTGGCGGGTGGATGATCCATGGGACGAAGCATTTCATGCACGATCTCCCTACCGAGCTCGGGCTGGGCACCGTCGACTACGCCGGCGAAACTCTCTGGATGATGGCTCCTCTCGACGCCGTTCGGCGACGAGGAGCCCTTCGGGTCGTGTTGACCCCCGGTCCCGAGCGAGAGCGCTCCCTACGCGAGGCCGAGTTGGCCCGCGAACTTGGCATCCCGCGGACCCTGCTCCAAGCCCTTCTTCCGGGCGGCGGCCTCACCGTACGGCGAACGTAGAGTCGGTCGATCTCGCCGGTAGGGAAGCGATCACCGGACCGTCTCCACGTACGGCCGCGGGCCCTTACGTAGATGATCTCCGAGACGACCCCGTCGACCTCGACCTCGTCGCCGACCCCCACCGCCTCCTCGGCTCTCGGACTCCACCGGCTGGGCCGGGTACGCGGCCCCTCCAATATCGAGACCGGAACGGAGGGCGGAAGTAGCGGCGCGACCCAAATCGCCCCGACGGAGTTCACGACAGCCCGTTCGGGCGAGCCCCCGGCTCTCAGGTCGATGCGACGGATGAGACACGGGGGGTCGGATCCCGGTACCTCGGCTCCGATCCTGAGCTCGGCCGACGCGGGGAGTCGAACCGATCGACGCGTCGATACCGGGCCGTCGGAGACGATCTCGTCGATCTCGACCTCCTTCGCGCGGGCCACGTCGAATCGATGCGTGAAGCGGCAAAGCCGACAGCGGGCAACTCCCGACGTGAACGATGTGGTCCCATGGCCCGACCGAACCCAGCGAATCACTCGGTGCGGGGTCTCCTTGCCGCAGCTCTCGCACTGAAGAGTCGCAGCCGCGATTCGGTTTGGCCGGCGCTCGCGGGTCGCACCGGCGTCGCCCGTCGAGGAGAGTTCCGTCATGCGGGTGCCGCCAGGGGTCCAAGGGCCCTTTACGGTTCCGCGCAGAATCCTGGTGGGGACAGTGGCCCTGCGTCGTGGCGCAAAGGTCGGACCACACCGCCGCGTTCGCCCTAGAGTGGCGTCGCTTCGCTCGGGACCGCTGCCCAGGTCTGTCGGTGTGCCGGATGCGCTTCCCCTCCGCGCCGGAGCTCGGCCGGGCGCGGCGTGAGAGGCCGACCCCAAATCGTATAGTGCATACCGGATGCTGGAGCATTGTTCGGGAAGGAAGCGAGCCGGCATGCGAGTCCTCCTGGCGGTTCTCCGGTATCTTCCCGCGATTGGCGGGAGCACGCGAGTTGTGCAGCTTCTTGCGGAGGGACTCGCCCGGCGCGGGGTCGAGGTATCGGTCATCTCGCAGGAGGAGCCGGGCCAGCCGGCGAACGAGGTCGTCGAACGGGTCTCGGTCCACCGCGTCTTCATGCGCCATGTGGCGGGATTCCGAGTTCCCCGGGGGTATCTCCGCGAGCTCCGGAGGCTCGACGCGGATGTGTTTCACCTTCACGGCAATCGGATTTGGTGCGCCGACTACTACTTCCCGTTCGCCCGCTCGTTCAGCTGGCCCCAGGTGATCACCCCGCACAACTTCTACCATTATTGGATGCGAAAGGGAATCATTCGATGGTTGTACTACGAGCGCTACTTCCCCGGCCGACTCCGGGCCTTCGATGCCTACGTGGCGCTGACCGAGGCCGAACGATTCCAGGTTCTCGGCTGGAGATATCCTTCCGATCGCATACAAGTGATTCCCAACGGGATCGACCTGGACGAGTTCCGTCGGATGGGGGTTGACCGGGAGAAGACTCGGGCCTCGTGGGGCCTCTCTGCTCCGCGAATCGCCCTCTACACCGGTGGGTTCTACGACAACAAGCGGGTGGACCGTCTCGTACGGGCGGTAGCCCAGACGAAGGGGGAGTGGGGTCTCGTCGCCACCGGACCGGATGTCCCGGGCACGCCCTACGACCGATCGGCCTGCGAGCGTCTAGCCAAGGATCTTTCCGCCCCCGTGCGCTTCCTGGGTTCCCAGCCGCGCTCCACGGTCCTTTCCGCCTATGCGTCGGCGGACGCCTACCTGCAGGGAAGCGCCTTCGAAGGCTTCGGGGTCAGTCTGCTCGAAGCGATGGCCGTCGGTCTTCCGTTCATCGCCTTCGATGCCGGTGCGGCGAAGGAGCTCGCATCTTCCGGTGCCGGATATGTGGTCTCCTCGGAGGGAGAGATGGCCGCGCGGCTCGAGGAAATCGTTGGCCGCACGGAGGTGATGCGACGGGCCGGCCTCGCGTCCGTACAAGAGTACTCGGTAGAGAAGATGGTCGACCGACACCTGGCGCTCTACCGACTCCTGGCCCGTCGGAGGCCGTGACGCCGTTCGGGTTCAATGTCGCCCCCGGGATGCGCAGGGCCAGGTCTGGGCTTCGGTGGGGGTTCTAGCTCCGCACTCGAATGTCGAAGGGCTCAAGAGACCTCGGAACTCCCGGTCTCGGTACCTATTCTTCCAGCGATGCCTTCCGAAGCAACCCTCGGGACCTTCCGCATCGGGTCCGGCTGTTCGGGCTCCCCTGCCCTCCGCCGACGGCCCTGGAGGCGCGCAGAGATTGCCACGTCCGCACCACTTTCCGGGTGACCTGTACGGTTTGGGAGATTGATGTCGGTGGATGAGTGACCCTCCATCACTCGAGGGCATTCGCGTTCTGGAGGTCACCTTCGTCGATCCCTCGACCCGGGCGGGTGGCGTCGAGGTGTTCCTATCCACCCTGGTCCCGAGACTCCGAGAACGGCGCATGTCCGTGACATATCTGTTCTTGGAGGAACGAAGCCACCGAGGATCAGACGCTGACCGCACGGGGTCTCTCATCCTGAGGTGCCCCATCCCTGCACGCGAGGGATTCCAGCCTCTCCGCAAGCTGTGGTTGGCCCTCGGCGCGCGCCGAGTCGTGGCGTCCCACCGAGGCTCGTTTGATGTCGTCCACATCAACGGCGACAACGGTTCGCTGGTCGCGGGCCTGCGGAAGGTTCCCACCCTCGTCACTCTCCACGGAAGCGTGCACGACAGCCGGCTTGCGGTCTCGAAGACGGTCTCCTCCCCGATCCGACGGTTCACGCTCGCGAGGATGTCGATCATCAGCCGGATGCTCGAGAACTTCGCCGTGCGTCGGGCCTCGGTGGTGGTGGCGGTCTCCCAACAGCTGGCCACAAGTGTGTCGCAACGGCTCGGACGGTCCGACGTCGCCGTCATCCGCAACGGGGTCGACCCTTCCGTGTTCCAGCCGACGTCGGAGAAGGAGCCCCTCCGCCGGCGGCTCGGCCTACCGCCGGGCGTTCCCCTCGCCCTGTGGGTCGGGAAGCGAGCGTACTCGAAGGGGCTCGACATTGCGATTCGTGCGGTAGAGTCGACCTCCCGCTGGCAACTGGTCGTCGTCGGTCTCGAACCAACCACCAGTTCCCGTCGGGTGATCGGTAAGGGCCGGGTCGATACCGTGACGCTCACGCAGATCTATGCAGCGTGTGACGTCATGCTCGTGACGTCTCGCTACGAAGGATTCTCGGTCGCGGTGCAAGAAGGCATGGCCTCCGGGCTCCCGCTGGTAATCCGCAGTACGCTTTCCAACGCAGAGGTGGTAACCGACGGGGAAGGTTTCCTCGCGGACCGCGACGAGGACTTTGCCACCATTCTGTCCCGTCTCGAGGACGACCCGGCGCGTATTCGGGCCGCGGCCAAAGCGGCCCGCAGGGGCAGCATCCGCCTATCCGCGGACGCGATGGCGGATCGTTACGCGAGCCTGATGACCACCCTGGTGACGAGGGAGGGGTCGGTTGCGCGAGAGCGAGGGACTCCCGACACATGACCGAGTGCCCAGCAGCGAGCCCTCCGTGGGCGGGGATGAGCACGGAAGGGGGCCTTCTCCTGAGTGGCCATTCGGATCGCCGCCGAGCATGGGGCTCGACCCTCGACCGCACCGCCACTACCCGTGAGTCGCGGTGCGCCGGTCTCCTTCTGCCGGGCTCCTAGCCTCGAGGTTCGGCATCGCCCGCGAGGGCTTTCCACGTGCGATAGAGGGCAAGGGTCCCCCGGGGAGAGAGGGGATACCCGAACATCAGGACGAACATCACGGCGAGCGGACGTCGCACACCCACTCCGTCGAGCAGGGCACGCATCGTTCGACGATACTCGTGGAACTCGGTCTCGCCGGATACAAAGACCAGGTGAATGACCGCGCTCACGACCATCGGCGTCAGCGTCCTTCGAACCCCGCCCGACTCGGAGTCCAGCATGTCCAACATCCAAGAGATGTCGCCGCTCGCGCTTGCCTGAGGCTCCTGCCAGAGGGAGCTTGAGGATCGTTGGGTTCCATCCGCTACGACCCGGTGATAGCCGGTCAGTACGCTCTGGTCCATCGCCATCCACTTTCGGGCTACGACGGCCAGCATGAACACCGCATGGTCCGCTACCGTGGTCTGTCGAAGGGCGGAAAGCGAGGGGAGTAGCGCCTCCCTTCGCACCGAAGCACAGCTCGCAACGACCGGTTTCAGACCCTCCCAGTACTGGTTCCCTTGACCGGTTTCGAAGAGCCGCAGCAGTCCAGAGGTCCCTCGTTGGGGGGGGATATCCCGGAACGGAGTGTATCGGTGGCCGTGAAAGATCACTCGCGGGTCCGCAAAGACCTCCCGTACTCGCGCAATCTTGCCGGGCAGGAACACGTCATCGTCGTCCAGGAAGGCCACGACATCTCCCGTGGCGACTTCGAGCCCGTCCGCAAGTTTCCCTCCCTGGTATCGCTCTTGGGTCACGTGGACGCGGGCACCGAGCGCGGCGAGGTCGGCGTCGAGCTCGGGTTCCCGACCATACTTGACGACGATGATCTCCTCGGGTTGCTGGGCGACCACGCTCCGAACCGCTTGCTTGAGGTAGCGAATCCGGGTGTGCGCGGCGACCACGACGCTCACTCGCGCCAAAGACCCGCTCTTCTTCGAATCCGCCTCTGCCGAGGGCATGAGGCCGGAGGAGGGTTCGGGGTCTTCCCCGCGTTCCGCTCCGTCCCCCGCGCTCACCGCTATCCCGAATCCCCCAAGTCCCGTGGTGTCGATATGTTCATTGCGGTCGAGACGGCTCCACCGCGGGGGCGGACCGATTCCGAGCGGTCGCTCTTGGCCACTTCGAGCTTAAGTATCGCAAGGGGCGCTGAGGCGACGACCGATGTCGGGATCTACTCGTCAGGGTGGGTGGCCGCACGTACTGGATCCGCTGCTGTGGGCGTGGTCATCCCACCGACGGGTCCCCTATCGTTGGTCGGAGATGTGGACCAAGGAAGGACGACGGGCCCACTATCGACGATGGGTCGACGCGCTCGCGGAGGAGGTCCGGGTCGCGCTCAAGCAGCGGAGCCTTGCGTATCCCTCCGGTTGGACCGCCGAAGACCTGAACCACCTTCACGAGGTCTTCGTCGAGGGGTGCTACAATGTCGACGGGTTCCTTCCTTCGGCCGGGGAGGTCGTGATCGATGCCGGCTGCGAATGGGGAGACTTCACCTGTCTAGCCGTCCGGTCCGGCTCGCATGTCATTGCCTTCGACCCAAGCACGGACAACGTCCGCCGGACCGAGGAACTGCTCACGGCCAACGGATTTCGGGCCGAAGTCCACGCTGCGGCACTGGGTCGACGTTCGGGTTCGATTCATCTGAGCCGTGCCGGAGACCGGACGCTCTCGATCCGAGGATCCGGCGAAACCCAGGAGGTCCCGGTCCGCAGCCTCGACGAGCTCGCGCTTCCTTCGGTTCGCCTGCTCAAGGTTGACGTCGAAGGCATGGAGCTCGACGTACTACGAGGAGGGGAGACGATGCTGGGTCGGGACCGTCCGAAGATCATCGTAGAGGTACATGGTAAGTCCATGGCCGAGGAGGTCGGTCAGTTCCTCGGAGCTGCGGGATACTCTCTGGTACGCCTCGGTCCGCGCAAGCGAGTGAGGAACTTCGGTTTCGTACGCGACACGTTCTGGTCTCCGAGGGAGACTCCGCCGCTGACCCCACCGACGTGATCACAGGGCATCACACGCCGACCGTCGGCGCGACCCGGATCTGAGGAGTCTGGCACCGGGCAGAACAAGCTCGGTCGCCGTCCTCCAGGTCGTTGCGGCCAGCCCAATTCGGTGTATTCTCCGGCACCTGAAGAGGCGACACCGGTTCCGGGTTTCGACGACCCATGCCGGGAGTCCTTGGCCGGACCCATCGCGGTCCGGGCGGCCAGTGACCTCTCCGATACCGCCTGTCTCCGGGCCGTGAGAGGGGTTCCGGGTTGGGCCACAGCGCGGTACCGACTCGGGGGCACTGGGGCTCGCCACGGATCTGACTCTCCGCGTGCTCCCCGTGGTCGACGCGGGTCCGCGGCTCTCGGAGTCGGCCGGCTCCATGACCGGGTCGGCCGCCGGGGCCTCCCCGCTGCGATTCCCGGGGTCGCTCTTCACACGGGTCCTCTGAGCCTCCGCCCGCCCGAAGAAGATCTTCCGGACACTTCGGCGCCAAGTCCGCAGGCCCTCACCGGGGACTCTAAGGCCATGGTCGTAGCACCCGTCCGGCGACGGCGAGAAGGACTCCGTGGAGGCGCCCTTCTCGCACCGGATTAGAACCGTCGCGTGGTCCCGTCGAGTTCGGTCCCCCCACCCGCTGAACAGGTAATCGGGCGGACCTTGACGGCCGGGGGCCTTGGGCAGCGGTACTCTAGGTTTTGTGCCCAGCCGGTCTATACAGTGCCCAGGCACATGGCACGTTCCACGCCCGTTCGGGTGTGGCTGGTGGCTGCCGTCGTCGCGACGGCCGTCCTAGGAGCTAGCGTCGTTGTGATCGTGGGGTCGACGTCGAACGGTTCGCCGGGCGGCTCGCCCGGATCGGGTGGCGGTGGTGGTGGGAATCCGCCCCATTACGCGGTCGTAGGGTCCATCCAGACAATCGAGGTTCGCAATGTCACGGTCGGGCCCTGGCCCTCGCACGTGATCTACGACGCTCAGAGCGGGATGCTCTACGTCACCTCAGAGTACTCCCAGACCGTATCGCTGGTCGATCCTCACCCGTTCCACGTGAGCGTCGTAATCAATACGGGCGCCGACGCGAGGGGCCTGGCGCTCGATTCCGCCAGTCATCGCTTGTTCGTCTCCAACGATAACGCCGACAACCTGACGGTGATCAACACGTCCTCGAACACGATCCTGACGACGCTCGACTACGCTCCGCTCGGGAACATGGTCGGCGTTCAGCTCGACCCCTCAACGGGCCAGCTGCTGGTCCTCGCGAACAATCCCCCCGACTCGATCCTCTCCATCAATCCGAACACCTACAACGTGACCCGCATCCTGCCGATCGACCAGAATCCGGGGGGCGGCGAGGACTACGGGATCAATGCCACCTCTCACGTCCTCTACTTCCCGGCCCGCGGCGATCTGGCGGTCACGGAGATCGGGGAACTCAACGGCACGTCGTTCGCCTCGATCGTGATGCCGGGGAGCGAAGGGCCGATGTCCACCTTCCTCGACCCGCTCAACGGTCTGCTCTACGTGATGCTGGGTGGGTGGCTCTGGATGAATCCCGGCAATCTGGGGGTCGTGCTGAACCCCGCGACCGACCAGATCGTGGGCACCCTTCACCTCGGAACATGGCCCGACGCTTACGCGTACGATCCCGCCTCGGAACTGCTCTTCGTGGCCTGCGCGGCGTCGGGCAACATCTCGATCATCAACGTCTCCTCGAACGACGTCGTGGGGTCTATCCCTCTTGGGAATGGCACGCTGCCGCAGTCGATCGCGATCGACCCCGCCACCGGCGCCCTCTATGTCACGGAGTCCGGTACCGGCGAGCTGGTAGAGGTCGCCCCGGCGAACGGGCCCTCTACGTCGGTGATCCCGGGGCCGCCTGCCGCGAGCGGCACCCCTGCCTTTGCGGCCCGATGGACCGCTCCCTCGCGCACGACCGTGTAGAGGATTCCGGAGGGGTCGTCCCCGCCGCGAGGGAGGCTTCCGGTTCAGCGCGGGGCCTCGGTCCCGAGGCCGGCCGTCAGGACGCGGAGCTCACGCGGACGGCGGGGCCGATGGGGGGCGCAGGGTCGGTGGGGCTGCCCGAATTTGAATCGGGGTCCCGGGCTCCCAAAGCCCGAAGGATGGACCAGTAGAGCGGACCGAGGCGCATTCCTCGCGCCCGTAGCTACCCCACAGCCCCGCATGCTCGCCGGACTAGACCGCGTCGACCCGCTTCAACGTTCGGCCGATCCGGCATTCGACCGGTCCATTATCGACCGCGGTGACCCGGTACCGTTGCTTCGAGGGGAGGGATGGGCCGGCGCAGATCCACCACGTCGGGCAGTCGAGCCGACGGCACGGGTACCGGCCGATCTCCACGGAGCTCCCGACCACCGCGCTCCGGGTGTCCACCACCATCGACCGCGGGGCGGGCTGGACCTCCACGACGCTCGCCTCGCTCTCCTGGAGGGCGCACGGATGCGACACCGTGCGGACCTTGGTCACGACGTACTTCCGACCGGCGTCGAGCGTGAGGCACGCGTGGCGGTAGGGACACGTCCGGCACACCGGCCCCCCGCCCTCGTAGACGAACTCGTACCCTTCGTGCGCCTCGGACTTCGCGAGCAGCGTGATCTCGGCCATCTTCCTTACTCCACGACCCCGGTAGTACGGGCGAGACGCTCGGCCGCCTCCCGGGAGAGCCCGTTGTCCCCCAGGATCGTGTACCGTTCCGGTCGGATGGCGTGCGCCATCACGAGCGCGCGGATGATCTCATCCCTCGAGAGCCCGAGCTCCCGGGCCGTGGTCGGGGCCCCGATGGTGAGGAGCGCGTTCTTGAGCCGCCCCCAGTCCCCTCCGTGAAGGTACATCATCATGATCGCCCCGACCCCGCACTGCTCGCCGTGCAGGCTCGGGCGCTCGGCGATCCGGTCGAGCGCGTGGCTGAAGAGGTGCTCGCTGCCCGAACAGGGTCGGGACGAACCGGCGACGCTCATGGCGATCCCCGCGACCAGGATCGGCCGGATCGCGATCCACACCGACTCCTCGAGGTTCGGCTTGATCGATTCGGCATGGTCGATGATCTCCTGGGCCGCGTACTCGCTCAGCGTGGCGGCCGTGCTCGAGTACTCCTCGCTGCGCAACCGGACCGCGAGGCGCCAGTCGAGCACGGCGGTGAGGTTCGAGATGACGTCCGCGCATCCCGAGGCCAGCAGGCGGAACGGCGCCCGGACGATGATCTCGGTATCCGCGATCACGCCGATCGGTACCGCCGCCTCGGTGCTCGAGACGCCCTCGGCCCCGTGAAGGGAGGCGCGCGGCGAGGAGATCCCGTCGTGGGCCGCCGAGGTCGGAAGGCTGACGAACGGGATGCCAAGGCGGGCGGCCACGACCTTCGTGATGTCGATCTTGCTGCCCCCGCCGGCCCCGATCAGGAAACGGGCCCCGAGGTCCCGGACCTCTCGCTCGACGCGCAGGGTCTCGGCCACGGTCGCCTCGTGGGCGATGACGCTCTTCGTCGAGAATCCCCCTTCGTTGAGGATCCGTGTCGCCCGGTTCCCGGCGAGCTCGCTCGTCTGGGTCCCCGTGATGACGGCCCCGACATGCTCGAACCCGAACTGCCGGCACGTGCTCGCGAGATCGTCGATCACCCCGTGTCCGACGAGCACGATCCGGGGGAACACCATCCCCTTCGCCTTGCCGAAGATCGAATCGGCGCCCGGGACCGATGCGTCGGAGAACGGCCGGATCCCTGCCATGGCCCGAAAGGGCGGACCACGGTCACGCGTTCATTAGGCTTCCGACGGAGGGCGGACGGTGCGGATACCCGCCCTACCGGCCCGGCGTGTCCCCCCAGAGGACCTTGTGCTCCTGAAGCATCACCCGGACGTCGAGCCGGTCCTTCAGGACCCAGTCGGCGAGCCGGCCCGCATCGGTCCCCCACACCGGCTGGAAGACGATCGTCGCGGGGCCCGGGTACCGCCGGGCTACGCGCTTCGCGTACAGGTAGTCGGCCCGGTCGCCGATGACGAACTTGACGGTGTCGGTCCCCCGGAGCCGCGGCAGGTTCGACCAGCGGTTCCGGCCCTCCATGCCGGAAGAGGGGCACTTCACGTCGACGCTCAGGCTCACGCGGTCGAGGGACAGGTAGGGGCTCACGTCGAGCGACCCCCCGGTCTCGATGACCGTGGAGATCCCCCGGGCGGAGAGGGCCGCGACGAGGGTCCGGGAGTCCTTCTGGAGGAGCGGCTCTCCGCCGGTCAGGCAGACGAACTTCGTGCGGTGGCGCGCCACCTCCCGGAGGATCGAAGGGATCGACCGCTCGCGTCCCGGACCGAACGAGTAGGTCGTGTCGCACCACCGGCACCGCAGGTTGCACCGTGCGGTCCGAACGAACGACGTGCGGACCCCCGTCCCGGGTCCCTCGCCCTGGATCGAGTGGAAGATCTCGATGATGCGCATCGGTCCCGCCGGAGCCACGGGCCGAGATAACGAGGATACCCCCGGGGCGCCCCGCTCCCTCGGTACCCCTCAAATACCGTATGCGTGTCGTTGCGCGGCATGGATCCCGCGCGCGCCCGACACTGGCAGGACGTGTGGGCCCGGGCCGGGCTCGGCGTGGGCCGCCGGGTCGCCGGTCGGGGAAAGTTCTTCGCGCTCGTGGCCTATCCCGGTACGAGCGGGTTCTTCCACGTGGGACACCTGCGGGGCCTCGCGTACGCCGACGCGCTCCATCGGTTCCACCGGATGCGGGGGGAACAGGTCCTCTTCCCGTTCGGGGTCCACGCCTCCGGCATCCCGGCCGTGACGTTCGCCCAGAAGGTCCGGGACCGGGATCCGATCACCGTTCGGCAGCTCGAGCTCGAGCAGGTCCCGCCCTCGGAGTGGCCTCGGCTCGAGGACCCGGAGTATGCCGCCCGTTTCCTCGGGGAGACCTACCGGCGGGTCCTGCGATCGATCGGGGCTCTCGTCGACGAGACGACGTACCTGACCACGATCGATGAGGACTATCGGGCGTTCATTCGCTGGCAGTTCCGGGCCCTCCGGGAGTCCGGCGCGCTCGTCCAGGGCACGCACTACGCCTCGGTCTGCCCGGTCGACGGTCCGGTCGCGGTCGACCCGTCGGAGACCGACCTCTCGCGCGGAGGGACCGCGGAGATCGTCCGGTACACTTGCGTGCCGTTCGCGCTGGAGGACGGACGCGTCCTGCTGGCCGCGACCCTGCGCCCCGAGACCCTCTACGGTGTGACGAACATCTGGCTCGCGCCGCGCGAACCGCTCACGGTCTGGCATCACGGTTCGGGCACCTATCTCGTGGCCCGCAAAGGCGCCGAGCGGCTCGTCGAGCAGCACGGAGGCCATCTCGGCCACGAGGTCGCGGCCGCCGAGCTCGTCGGACGCACGGTCGAGGTGCCGCTCCGGGGCGGCCGGGTGCCGATCCTCGAGAGCGCGCTCGTCGACCCCACGGTCGGAACGGGCGTGGTGATGAGCGTGCCGGCCCACGCTCCGGCGGACGCGGTCGCGCTGGCCGCGCTGGACCCGGGGATCCGGGAGAACCTGGGCGCCCCGCCGGTCCTCCTTGAGGTCGCCTCGGCGGGGGCCCTGAGCCCCTCCGAACGGGCCCTCACCGCCGGTGAGGGCACGCCGGCCGAGCGCGCGCTCCGGGCCACCGGGGTCGGGAGCCTCGACGACACCGGACCCCTCGCCGAGGCGACCGAGCGGCTCTACCGGCTCGAGTTCGTCCGCGGCCGGATGGCCGTGCCTGCGCTCGCCGGGGTCCCCGTCCGCGAGGCCCGCGAGCGGGTCGCCGGCGAGATCCGGGCCGCAGGCCACGGGTTCGAGCTCCAGGAGTTCTCGATCCCCGTGATCTGTCGTAACGGGCACGAGGTCATCATCCGACGGGTCCCCGACCAGTGGTTCCTCCGCTACTCCGACCCGGATTGGAAGAACGCCACGCGGAGGATCGTCGAGCGGATGACCGCACGCCCGGCCGAGTACCGGGCCGAGCTCGAGGGGATCCTCGACTGGTTCGACGACCGCCCGTGCACCCGTCGCGGGCGCTGGTTGGGGACCCCGTTCCCCGATGACCCGGAGTGGACGATCGAGCCGATCGCCGACTCCACGTTCTACATGGCGTACTACCTCGTCCGCCGGTTCGTTCACGCCGGTCGGCTCCGGACCGAGCAGCTCACCTCAGCGTTCTTCGAGTACGTCTTCCGCGGGAACGGACCGGGCGAGCCGTCGGTCGACCGGTCCCTCCTGGAGGAGGTCCGGGCCGAGTTCCTGTACTGGTATCCGCTCGACTTCAACATCGGCGGCAAGGAGCATAAGCGGGTCCACTTCCCGGTCTTCCTCTACACCCACGCGAAGCTCCTCCCGCCCGAGCTCGCCCCCCGGGGGATCTTCGTGCACCACTGGATCACCGGCCCGACCGGTGACAAGCTCTCCAAGAAGGAGGTCGGCGCGAAGGGAGGGCGGATCCCCTCGATCGAGGGGGCGGCCGCCGAATGGGGACCGGATGCCCTGCGGCTGTACTACCTGATCGCGGCCTCCACCGATCAGGACATCGAGTGGGACTCCTCGGTCGCGGAAGCGGCGGGGGGACGGCTCGCCGACATCGAGCGCCTGGTCCGGGACGGCTCCGGTCGGGACGACGCGGGGACCCCCGAGCTCGAGTCCTGGCTCGCGTCGCGGATGCATCGGGCGATCGCGTCCGTCCGCTCGGCCTACGATTCGGCGGACCTACGGGAGGCGGCCGAGGTCACCTGCGTCGGCCTCCCGGCGCTCCTGCGGCGGTACTATGCTCGCGGGGGCGCCCCGGACCGGATGACCGACCGCGTCGCCCGCGCCTGGGTCCGGTTGCTCTCTCCGATCGCTCCGCATCTCTCCGAGGAGCTCGGGGAGGGACGGTTCTCCGGTCTGGTCGCGGAGCAGCCGTTCCCCGACATCTCGGAGTTCTCGCTCTCGGCCGTCGCCGAGGCCCGCGAGCGGTTCCTGGAGCAGGTCGAGGAGGACCTGCGGGCCGTGGTCCGCCCCGCGTCCGAGCGAGGCCTATCCGCGTCGGAGGAGGTCCTCTTCTACGTCGCCGACCCGTGGAAGGCGGAGGTCGAGCGGTGGCTCCGGGAGTCGCTCGACCGGGGCGAGACCCCCAACATCCGCCGGATCATCGAGCGTGGCGCCTCCCATCCCGAGGTGGACGCGCACCGCGCGGAGCTTGCCCGGTACGTCCAGCGGGTCGCCCCCCTCGTCCGCGGCGAGCCGCCGTCGGGAGGGCCTCCGGTCGACGAGATCGAGACCCTTCGGGCCGCCGAAGGGTACCTCGCGCGCCGATTCGGGTTCCGGTCCGTCTCCATCCTCCGGGAGTCGGAGGCGGCGGCCCAGGACCCGCTCGGACGCCGCGAGCGCGCCCGGCCCGGCCGTCCGGCATTCTTCCTCGTGGGCGAACGCTCCCGCCCCGCTGGGGCCACTCGGTAGATCCGGCGTTCGCCGGCGAGGGCCGAGCTTCGTTCACCGACGCCGGCGGCTCCCGCCGGGGGTCCGTCGATTCGGGAAATTGAGGTACATCCGGGACGGGGTCGGGTGGGCCGACACGCGGCGGTACTTGGCCGATCGCTTGGACGAGTAGCTCCGCTCGACCGGACCCGAGATCTCGAAGTAGATCAGCTGGCCGACCGGCATCCCCGCGTAGATCCGGACGGGGATCTTCACGCTCATCTCGAGCGTCCAGTAGTTGCAGAACCCCTCGTCGCCCTTGCCCGCGGTCGAGTGGATATCGATCCCGAGCCGCCCGACGCTCGACTTTCCCTCGAGGAACGGCACGAACCCGTGGGTCTCCGTGTACTCCTCGGTGACCCCGAGATAGAGCTGGCCGGGAATGAGGACGAAGCCGGTCTTGGGGATGCGGAACTCCTCGGAGGGGTTCGGCCGACGGGCATCGAGGGCCGCCGTGCGGTAGACCGTGAGGTAGGGGCCGAGGTGGACATCATAGGAGTTGGTCCCGAGGGACTCGTCGCGGAACGGCCGGATGACGATCCGGCCCTCCTCCATCGCCGCACGGATCTTGGCGTCCGAGAGGATCATGCCGGGCCGGGCGCGCCGAGCCTCCCGACCTATTTAAGGGCGGACGCGGCCGGAGCGCGCGCGTCGAGGGTGAGGGCCGCATACCCCACCACGTCGCGCATCGGCGCGACCTCTCCGGAGTGCCCCCAGCGGTGAAGGTGGGGGGTCAGGTCCCAGTCGCGCGTAGCGGCGAGGAGGACCGTGGTCGGCGCGATCCCGCACATCGAGATGTCGAAGCGCTGTACCGTGTCGTACAGGCGACGCGGGTCGCGGGCGAGGATTGCGTCGATCGCGCGGTGGTCGAGCCGGTCCGCGGTCTCGGCCGGGACGTAGTGCGAGAAGTCCGTCGAGGCGATCAGGAGGACGTCCCGGTCCGCCACCGCCGCGCGCACGACCTCCGCCACCTCCTCGAGGAACGCATACGGCCCGAATCCGACCTCGAGCGCGACGAACCTCGGCTTCGGAAGAACGTACTCGAGGAACGGCAGCTGGACCTCGATCGAGTGCTCGCGCGCGTGCGCCGGCTCGTCGATCTCGAGGGGCGGCCGGTCGAGCGCTCGCACGAGGTCGTGGTCCACCGCGGTGGGGCCGAGCGGGGTCGCCCACGCTCGGTCCGAGAGCGACGCGCCCCGGCTCGCGCCGTGGTGGTCGACGCCGAGGACGAGGACCGATTGCGGGGGCCGGTCCTGGGCCACGCGGAGGTAGGCGTGGGCGGCGATCGCGCCGGAGTACTCGTAGCCCGCGTGCGGAACGATGGCCGCACGCACCGTGCGGGTCTTCGCCCGCTGCGGAGGAGGGATCCCGCCCGGACCGCGGGGGTCCCGGAAGCATCGCTCGACCTCGCGGGCGAGCGCGGTGCCGTCCGCCGGATAGAACTGTCCCGCGACCGCCGGCCGTCGTGGGCCCTCGGTCATGGCCGGTCACGCCCCGGAAAGCTCGGCGACGACCGCCCGGGCATCCTCGTCCCCGAGTCGGGTCCGCGCGCCGGCCCGGAACGGGTTCCCGCCGTCGTAGCGGGGGATCACGTGGAAGTGGGCGTGGAAGATGATCTGTCCCGCGTTCGCTCCGGCATTCAGGGACACGTTGTAGTCGGACGCGAGCCGCTCCACCCGGCGGCAGACCTCGTCGAGGGTCCGGATGAGGGCCATCTGGTCGTCGAACGGGAGGTCGGTGAGTCGGGCGCCGTGCCGCTTCGGGATCACGAGAAGGTGCCCCCGGGTGAACGGGAAGAGGTCGAGGAACGCGAGGGTGTTCTCGTCCTCGTAGACGATCCACGCCGGGGCCCGGCGCTCCACGATGTCGCAGAAGGCGCACCGCTCGGCCCGCGGAGGCGTTCGGGCGTCCATCGACGCGCCAATCCGGCGGTCGGTAAAGGGTTGACGCGGCGAGGTCATAGAAGGGGCTTTTACGGAGTGACCTCCTCGTTACACCGATGCGAACGTCGCCGAACCGGCCCGGGACGGCGGTCACGGCGACGCTGGCCGTCCTGCTGGCCGTGACCGCCACCCTGTGGGTCGCTCCGGTCGGTCGTGGCGGCCCCGCGGTGTCGGAGGGGTCCCCCGCCCCTGTCGGCGACGGACCGCTCGCCACGGACGCGGTCCCCTTGTCTACGGGGGTCGTCGGGCAGCCGCTCGCCGGTGCCTATCCTGTCGCCCTGACCTTCACCCTCGAGCCGTCCCATCCCGCGGCGCTCTCGACCTTCCTTTCCGCCGTCCAGGATCCCGGCTCGCCCGAGTACCACCACTTCCTCACCCATGCCGAGTACGTCGCCGACTACGCTCCCTCCCCCGTTTCGCTCTCGGTCGTCCTTGCCGCGGTGCACGCGGCGGGAGCCACCTCCGTGACGGTGGCCGCGGACCGGGCCGCCGTCATCGCCACGATGCCCGCGTCCTCGGCGGAGGCGCTCCTCGGCACCCCGTTCGTCCGGTACGGCTCGTCCGGGTCGATGCCGCTGTACACGGTCCCGGGTCCCCTCGCCCTTCCCCCGACCCTGCGTTCGGTCCTCTCCGGGATCGACGGGCTGAGCGATTCGCCGGTCCACGGGGTCCTGCCCAACCTCTCGGTCGTCTCGGTCCATCCCCTATCGGAGGCGCCCGGGACCCCCGGCTCGGGGCTCTTTGTCTACGACAACGGGACAAGAAGCCAGTGGTTCCTGGGCTCGGATTTCACCGAGGCGTACGGGGCGAGCGCGCTGTTCCCGGGCGGTGCGGTCCCGAACGCGACCTTCCCGACCGGGGTGGCGGTCGCGACGCTGCTCGCGAGCGGGTACAACTCCACGACGGGCACGAACCTTCCCCCATGGGACCCGGCCGTCCTCGACCCCTACTTCAACCAGACGTTCCCGTCCGGCTGGCCGCTTCCGAGCCTCACGGGGGTACCGGTCACGATCGGCACCTCCACGCCCCCGCTTCCGGGGACGTTCGGCGGCGTGAACGACACCAGCCTAGACGAGACCGAGAACTCCCTCGACCTCGAAATGGCCGGGAGCCTCGCCCCGGGCGCTCATCTCTACAACTTCTACATCTCGGGCAGTATCGAGGTCGGGACGAGCTCGGCGGCGCTGCTCGCGTCGTACTTCGCGCAGAGCCTGTCGGAGGCGCTCGCCTACAACTACTCGCCGGCGCACCTCGGGGTGGTGTCGGCGTCGTTCGGCCTCCCGGACCTCAACAGCTCCTTCTGGGACACTGAGCTCGGCCAGGCCGCCGCCGAAGGGGTGACGGTGGTGGTCGCGAGCGGCGACCAGGGGAACGCCCCCGACTCGCTCACGGGTCGCACCGGGGACGGTCAGTGGCCGACCTGGCCGGCGAGCGCGTCGTTCAACAGCTCGGGGGCGATCGCGGTCGGCGGGGTCAACCTCTCCCTCAGCGGCCGCCCCACCACCTTCTGGAACGGGACGTCGCTCACCCTGGGCTTCGACGCGAACATCACCGGGATCGGGTCGACGTCCGCGTGGTACGACTCGCCCGCGTATGTCGCCGCCTACAACGCGAAGGTGGCGGGCACGGAAGGAGGCATCAGCACGATCTTTCCCGAACCGAACTGGCAGTTCCGGTCCGCTGCCCAGCCGGCGATCGTCAACGCGACCGTCGCGCAGGGTTTCAACGCCCTCCATCGGGCCGAACCGGACGTCGCCTTTCCTGCGAACGACACGATCGCCACCGTCTACGCCGACGCCTCCGGGCAGATCTACTTCGCCCTCCTCGAGGGGACCAGCATCGCCGCCCCCATGTTCGCGGGGCTCCTCGCCGACATCGTCAACGTCGAGAGCGCGCGCGCCCCGAGCGGATGGGCACCGCTCGGGTTCCTCGACCCGACCCTCTACCGGATCGCGAGCTTCTACGCGGAGAACCCGACGGTCCTCGGCTCCCCGTTCCTCGAGGTCGACACCGGACACAACTACGTCTTCTCGGCCTCGGCCGGATGGGATGCCCTCACCGGGTGGGGCGGTATCGACCCGGTCGCGTTCCTCGCCTCCTACGGGAACGCCACGATCCGGGATTACGCGTACACCGGCCCCTCACCGGGTCTGCCGCCCCCCTCTTCCGGGTCTTCGCAGACGGTCCCCTGGCTCGAGCTCTCCGTCATCGTCGGCGTGGGGCTCGCGGTCGCGATCGTCCTGATCCTCGTGATGGTCCGGCCGCGCCGGTCCACGGGCCCGGTCCGGGTGCCGTACGGCGCCACCACCGGCGCGATCCCCCCGGTGGTTCCGGGGGGGACCTATCCGGGCTCGACCTTCCTCTGTCCGTTCTGCGGCGGGGTGCGCCCCGCCGAGCCGGTGCGCTGTCCGCAGTGCGGGGCGTACTGAGCCCGGCGCGTCGTCCCTACGGGGGGGTCGCCGAAGGCTCGGCCGTGGCCCCGGCGGGTGTCGGGGGCTCCCGACCGTCGGTCGGCGCCGGGGAGGGACTCCCTTCCTCGGGGACCGGCATCTCGGAGGTCGCGGGGGGCGCTTCGGGGGTCGGCCCAGGCAGGGGTGCCGGGGCGACCCCGAGCTTCTGCTCGAGATAGCGACGGATCTCCTCGGGCCGGGTCGACGCGATGCCGAAGTACTCGGCGAAGCGGCGCGTGGTCGTGAGCTGAAGGGTCGCGCCCTTCGGCTCGGTGTGGACCAGGCCGAGACCGCGCAGATGCTGGACCTCCTCGTAGGCGACGTCCCCGACCATCCGGACGAGGACGCTCTGGAGGATCGGCTGGTGGTAGGCGATGAGCGTGAGGGCCCGCAGCGTGCGCGGCGCCATCTCGACCGGCGTCACCGACTGGACGAACGGCACGTACTGCTCCTCGAGCTGGAGGGCGTACCGGTCCCCCACCCGACGGACCTCGAGGGCCGACTGACGGTGGCCGTAGGTCTGCTCGAGGACCCGGACCGCGCGCTGGACCGGCCGGTAGTCGTCGAGCCCGAGCGCCTGGGTGAGCTCCCGCACGCTCATGGGGCGGCCGCTCGCGAACAGGACCGCCTCGACGCGGAAGACGAGCGGCTCGATCTTCGACGGCATGGTCAGGGCTCCTCCTCCACGACCGGGGCCCGCGTCTCCGCGGTCCGGACGATCAGGACCGGGGAGACCCCGAGGCTCTCCTGCCGGAGCTCGATCGAGCGCTCCCGGGCGAGGAACAGCACGGCGAGGAACAGCGCGACGAGGCGGTCACGTCCCGAAAGCGGGTTCCACAGGCTGAGGAGCGGGAACGGCGTCCCGACCGGATGCTCGAGGGCGGACTGCCAGGCGTCCTCGAGGTCCTGCTGGGGGATGTCGCCGTGGACGAGGACCTCGGGCGGGGCCCGCTGCTCGTCCCGAAGGCGCTCCCGCAGCTCCTGGATGCGGAGGGAGCGGCGGGCATCCGCCTCCGCCTCGCCGAACGCCCGCACGAGCTCGAGGAGGGACACCGGACGGGTCTCGGGGTGCCGGACCATCTCGAGCAGCGGGGGCGCCTCGGCGTTCTCGAGCACCGCGGTGGTCACGTCGACCGCCTCCGGCGTTTCGAGGAGCGGCAGGTACCCGTCGTCCGTCGCCGAGAGGTCGCACGGCGCGTCCGGGGCCGTCTCGGGGGTCCCGCGGATCTTGAGCAACGCCTCGGACTGCAGGTACAGGATGCTCCAGGCCATGTAGACGAGACGACCCGTGATCGCGAAGTTGACGGCTCCGTCCGAGCGCACCCGGTCGAGGTAGGACTGGGTGAACTTCACGAGGTCGATCTCCCAGGGGTCGAACTCCTCCTCCATCACGAGCTCGAAGAGGAGCGCCATCGCCTTCTGGAACGGGTCCGGGATCACGACGTGGACCCCCTCCTTCAGGTTCTGGACCAGGGCGAGGTACCGCTCGAGGAGCGTGCCGCTGTCCTCGGACTCCCCGAGGAGCGATCGGTGGAAGACGAGGTAGTTGAGGACCTTCTCGGCGGCGTCGCGGGGGACCGCGTTCGGCGCCGCGAACGCCTCCGCCTCCGACTCGGAGATCGTCATCGGGCCTCCATCGCCGGCGCGGGCGCCTCGGGGTTCCGGGCGTTCTCCCGCGACTCGACGTCGTGGATGTCGTCGAGGTGGATGCCGACGACGTGCGAGCAGCCGTCGCCCCGCATCGTCACGCCGAACAGGTGCTGGGCGAACTTGAGCGTGACCTTCCGCAGGGAGATCACCACGAACTGGGCGCGCTCGGAGTTCCGCCGGAGCATCCGACCGACGTACTCGGCGTTGAGGCCGTCCAGCGACATGTCGATCTCATCGAACACGTAGAGCGGGCTCGGGTCGTAGCGCTGCATCGCGAAGATGAACGCGAGGCTGGCGAGCGACTTCTCCCCGCCGCTCAGCTGCTCGAGCCGTCCGACCGTCTTGCCGATCGGCCGGGCCTTGATCAGGAGGCCACCCGCGAGCGGGTCGTCCGGGTTCTCGAGGACGATCTCCCCCTCCCCGCCGGCGCTCAGCTCGCCGTAGATCTCGCGGTAGTTGGTGTTCACCTCCCCGACGACCTCGGTGAGCTTCTCCCGCTTCTTCTTCTCGATCTCACCGACGAGACCGATCAGCTCCTCCTTCTCGGTCGTGAGCCGCTTCACCTCGCTGTCGAACTCGTCGAGGCGCGACTTCTCCGCGTCGTACTCCTCGACGGCCCGCTGGTTGACGTCCCCGAGGGCCTGCAGCTCGCCCTCGAGGGCCGAGATCTTCTTCTTCAGCTCGTCGACCGAGACCGGCGTCTCGTCCGGCTCGGGCTCGGGGTACTGGCGGAGCGCCTCCTCGAGCTCGGCGAACCGGGCCTCGGCCTGGGCGAGGCGGGTCTCCTCGCCGGTCTGCATGGAGCGCCGGGTCTCGAGGTTCGCGAGGACCTGGCCGAGCTTCCCCGTCACCTCGAGGCGTTCGGCCTCGAACGACCGCTTCTTCTCCGAGAGCTCCTTCGTGACCTCGGTCTGCTTCGACTCGACCGACTTGAGCGCGTCCAGCGCCTCGCGCGCGTCCCGGACGGACCGCTCGGTCTGCGCGATCTCCTTCCGCTTCGCGGCGGCCTCCTTCTTCGCCTTCTCGAGCTCCTCGCGGTGGGCGGTGAGGTTGGTGGTCAGTGCCTCGAGCGACGCTCGGACCGACTCGAGCTCGCCGTTCACGCGGACCCGGTCGTTCGCGACCTTCTCGGAGGCCTCCTGGAGGCCCCGGAGCCGGGTCGAGATCGTCTCCGGTAGCTGTCCCAAGTATTGCTCCTGCGCCGACTGGATCCGTGTCTTCAGCTCCGCGATCTCGTCCGCGAGGCGCTTCGCCGACGCTTCGGCGGTGGCGAGCGAGGCCTCGGCCTTCTTCTGCTCCGCGAGCGCGGACTTGATGCGATCGCGGGAGGCGGCGAACCGCTCCCGGGCGGCCGCGAGGTCCTTCGCGACGACCTCGAGGGTCGACTGGTGGGCCTGGTCCTGGATCGAGCGTTTGGACAGTTCCTCCGCGAGGGCGCGTACCCGCTCGCCGGTCTTCGCGAGCTCGGAGCGCGCGGCGTTCTCCGCCCCGCTCTTGTCCCTGAGCTCATCGCCGAGGCGCTTCAGCTCGACCGCACTGTCGGCCCCTCGACCGAGGTGGGTGGGGTCGAGGTATCCGCCCGAGATGGCGCCGGTCGCCTCGATGAGATCTCCGGTCAGTGTGACGAGGCGGACGCCTCCCATCTGTGCACGCGCTTGGCCGAGGTCCGCCATGACGACCGTCTCGCCGAAGACGTACCAGAACGCCGGCTGGAGCGCCTCGTCGAAATGGACGAGGTCGATCGCGAACCCGGTGGCTCCGGGGGATTTCGAGACCACGAGAGACTTGCCGTGGGGGCGCCCCGGGAGCATCTTGTTGAGCGGAAGGAAGGTGGCCCGGCCTCGCTTCTCTTCGCGAAGGAGGCGGATGCACTCCTCGGCGACCTGATCGGACTCGACCACGAGCGCCTGGAACCGGTTGCCGCCGGCGACCTGGAGCGCGACCTTGTGCTTGGGGTCGAACTCGGCGAGCTCCTCGACGGTCCCCCGGATCCCCGCGATCTTGCCGAGGTTTCGCTGGGAGAGGAGGAAGTCGACCGCCGCGAGCTGGTTCGGGCGGCCCCCCGACTCGGCGCGGGCCTTGAGGCGGGCATCGAGGGTGAGGTATCGGCGGTTGAGCTCGAGGACCTCCTGGCTCAGCCGGTCGACCTCGGCGGTGAGGCTCTTCTCCTTGGACTTGAGTTGGAAGAGCTCCTTCTGGAGGTCGCCCGTCGCGGGACCGTTCCCCGACTTTCCCGGGGAGGCCTGCTTCGCCCGAAGCTCGAGGTCCTTCACCTCGACCTCGCGCTCACGGAGGTCCTCCTCCGCCTGCGCCTGGGTCCGTTCGGCGGCCTGGACCGCCGCGTTCGAGGCCTCGCGGTCCTGGACGGCCGCCTGCCAGGCCTTCTGCTTTGCGTCCAGGGCCCTCTCGAGCTCGAGCTGCGCCTTCCGGGCGGCCGCGAGCCCGTCGCGGGCCTTCCCCGGGGACCCTGTGGCCGATTGGATCTCCCGGCCGATCTCCTCCGACCGTCGGGCGAGGCTGGCCAGCTCGGAGGCGAACTTCGACTCCTGCCCCTCGAAGTCCTTCTGCTGGCTCTGGTCGTCCGCGACCGCCTTCGTGAACTCGGCGACCTGCGCGTCGATCGTCTCGAGCGCCTCTCGTAGGTGCGTGAGGCTCTGGTCGAGCCGCGCGAAGGCCATCTTCTTCTCGTCGAGCTCCTGCTTGAACTTCACGGCGGCCGTGCCGCCGGCCTCGGCGATCTTCGCCTCGACCCGGTCGATCTCGCCGGCAAGGGCCTCTTGGCGCGCGGAGAGCGATGTCCGGTCCCCCTCGAGTCGTCCGATCTCGGCCCGGACCGCCTCGACCTGCTTGCGGCAGGTCGCGAGCTCCTGCTCGGCGAGCCGGTGCCCGGCCCGGGCGAGGCGGGCCTCGGTCCGCCGCTTGGAGTCCTGTAGCTGCTTGAACTGGATCGCCTGGAGCCGCTGGCCCTCGAGGGAGGCGAGGCGCCCCTTGATGTCCGTCAGCAGGGTCTGGATCCGGTCGAGGTTCTGGTCGAGGTCCTGTCGCTTGACCCCCGCCCGCTCGAGATCCTCGTCGTACTGGCTGATCCCGGCGAGCCGCTCCAAGAGCCCACGGCGCGGCACCGGCCCCATCGTCACGACCTTGTTGACGTCGCCCTGCTGGACGAGGTTGTAGCCGTCACCCGAAAGGCGGGCGTGGGCGAGCAGCGCGTCGATCTCGGTCTGTGTGGTCCGCCGACCGTTCACGTAGAAGTACGAGTAGTACCCGTTCGGGTCGCTCGGGGCGAGCTTGACGTATCGGGTGATCTCGACCTCCGTGGCGTCGGAAGGGAGGAGCTTGTCGGAGTTGTCGAAGACGAGGGAGACCTCGCACTCGCTGGCGGCCTTCTTCGACGCCCCGCCGTTGAAGAAGAGGTGCGTGAGCCGCTCCGCGCGCAGGGCCTTCGAGCTCGTGGGTCCCAGGACGAACAGGATCGCGTCGGAGATGTTCGACTTACCCATCCCGTTCGGTCCGGCGACGCCCGTGAACCCCGGCTGGAATGGGATCTCGGTCGCCCCGGCGAACGACTTGAAGTTCCTCAGTTTGATCCGTTTCAGGTACATCGAGCGCTCCCCGCTGCCGATTCCCCCGGTCCGCCATCCGTCGCCGACGGCCACCCGTTTGTCGGACGGTTGTCAGCGCGTCTCTCCGAGGCTTGTCAGCCACCCTATTTAACCCTATTTCCGGACTCGCGGGGGATGGGGCCGGTGGTGCCTCCGACCCTGGCCGTTCGGGTCACTCGGGCGGATCCGGGACATCGGGGGAAGCGGAGTACCGAGCCTCGTTCATGGTCTCCGGGGTGGGCCCCGCACCGCTGTCCCGAGAGAGGTCTCAGGTGAATTTCGCTTGACAAGCGGTTCATTCGCGAGCGCATCCCATGGGACTCTTCAGTCCACGAAGGGAGTCGCCGATGAAGGAGTCGACGTGGTTCTCGCTGGTCGCCGGACTGATCGCATTGGCCGTCATCGCGCTGGGAGCGTTGGCCGTGGCGTTCCCCAACGGCCCCGAGCCGGTCGCCGCCACTCACCAGGTGTCGGGGGGGAACCCGACCGTCTACCGAAACCTGTCGATCGCCCTCGATCCGGCCACCGGGACCTTCGGATACAGCACGACCCAGCTTTCGGTCCCGACCGGAGCGACCGTGGTGTTCACGATCACCAACCATGACCCCATGATCGCTACGCTGCCGACCGCCTCGGATGCCCAGGTCGTGGGGACCGTGGGAGGAACGATGCAGCTCACGACGGGAGGGGTCGTGTCGATGCTCACGCAGGTCTCGACCAGCGACGTGAGCCACACCTTCTCGATCTCGAGCGGGGCCTACCACCTCAATGTCCCGATCCCTCCCGCCTCGCCCGAGGGAACACCGACGGTGGTATCGTTCTCGGTCACGTTCCCCATCTCGGGGACGTTCAACTGGGGCTGCGCGGTCCTTTGCGGACCGAGCGACATGATGGCCACCGACGCGATGTACGGTACGCTGACGGTCTCGTGACCGGGTCGGGAACCGGGCTCTCGGTACCCTAGTGCTCCCTCGCACGCGCGCGCGATCTCAGGAAGCGTGGCAAGCGGGATCGCTCCCCCTGGCCGGAACGGCGTCTCGGGACCGCTCCGGCGTACCGTACGCGCGGGCTCCGATTGCCCTCGATTGCCCACGAACGCCCGCGGCGGTCCCCCCCGCCGCGGGCGACCGGGCAGGCTCGGCGCAAATCCTTTTATTGAGAGGAACCCTCGCAACCGTAGATGCGTCGCCTCGTGACGAGGGCCGGGCCCTGTCCCGCCCACTGATTTCGCCTCCTTTTGGTCGGTTTGCATGGACGTCCTCGAGGCGATACGCTCTTTCCGCCCCTGCCTCGCCTACCAACCGCGTCCAATCCCGCCCGAGAAGCTCAAGTCGATCCTGTCGGCGGCGCGCCTTGCCCCGAGCCAGCAGAACCTCCAGCCTTGGCGGTTCGTGGTCGTCCAGGACGATGAGCGGAAGCGCCTCCTGGCCCAGGCGTCCAATCGGGGCAAGCTGATCGCCGAGGCTCCCGCGGTCATCGTGGCGTTCGCGGTCGAGGAGGACATCCCCGTGACGATCGGGGGGTACATCTCGGCCTACCCGCTCGACGTGGCCGTCGCGATCGGCCACTTGCAGCTCGCGGCCGTGGCCGAGGGCCTCGGGACGAACTGGATCGTGGAGTTCCACGAGGACAAGGTCCGCTCGGTGCTCCACGTCCCCGAGGGGATCCATCCGATCGCCGTGATCCCCATCGGGTTCCCCGCCGAGGGGAACGGCTCATCCCGGCCCGCGGCCGAAGGCCGGAAGAGTCCGGACGAGATCATCGCCTACAACGAATACCCCTGGTGACCGCACGTGACCGACGTCACGTTCGTCAGCACGAATCCCGGGAAGTACCGGGAGGTCCGGGCGGTGCTCCGCGAGTACGGGGTCGGGACCCGATGGTCCCGCCGGGAGCTACCCGAGCCTCAGGCCGATACGCTCGAGGAGGTCGTGGGCTCGAAGCTGGATGCGGTCGAGCACGTCCGCGGATTCGCGCTCGTCGAGGACTCCGGGCTGTTCATTCCCTCGCTGGGCGGCTTTCCGGGAGTGTACTCTGCCCACTTCCTCCGTACCTGGAAGTTCGGACCGATCTTCGAGCTTCTGCGCCACCGCAACCGTCGGGCGTTCTTCCGCACGGTGGCGGGGCTGCGGCGGGGACGTCAGCGGGCCTATTTCGTCGGAGAGGTGCACGGTTCGATCTCCCTCCGCCCGGCGGGCCGTCAGGGCTTTGGGTACGATCCGATCTTCGTCCCCCAGGGTTGGGACCGGACGTTCGGCCAGGCCCCTGCGGACGCGAAGAACGCGATCTCCCACCGCGCCCGCGCCTTCCGCAAGGCCGGAGAGGCGCTCGCGTCGCGCCATCCGTTCGACTGAGAGCGCGCGGCCCTCCGGCGTTCGGTCCGCCCCGGCCTGCGCCTTAAGTCGCGCCGGCGTTGGGGGCGGCATGCTCGTGGACGAGATCGGAGAGTCCCCGATCCTGTCGCTCATCGACCGCATCTTCGAGATCCGCCAACGTGGGGAGCCGGTCCTGGGGCTCCACATCGGAGAACCGGACTTCGACACGCCGAAGGGGATCCAAGAGGCGGCCGCCCGGGCCATGGCCGAGGGGAAGACCCACTACGTCTCGGCCCAGGGATTGCCCGACCTCCGGTCGGCGATCGCGGCCCGGGCTTCGTCGCGGCACCGCATCCCGGCGACGGCGGACGATGTCGTGGTCCTTCCGGCAAAGTTCGCGATCTACGCCACGCTGCTCGCGACCGTCTCGGCCGGTGACGAGGTCATCCTCCCGGACCCGACGTACCTCTTCGAGCAGCCGATCCGTCTCGCTGGCGCCCGGCCGGTCTATGTCCCGCTGGGCCGGGAGTTCTCCCTGGACCCGGCCGCGATCGACGCGGCCATCACGCCGCGGAGCCGCCTCCTGATCCTCGTCTCCCCGGGCAACCCGACCGGGCGGGTGCTCCGCCGGTCCGAGGTGAAGGCGGCGGTCGAGATCGCCCGCGAGCACGGTCTCACGATCGTGAGCGATGAGACGTACGAGGGTCTGATCTACGAGGGGACCCACGTGGCGCCGGCGGCGGTCGCGGACGGGTCGGTCCCCGTCGTCACGATCGGGAGCTTCTCGAAGTCGTTCAGCATGACCGGTTGGCGCGCCGGCTACGCGATCGCTCCCCCCGAGGTCCGTCGGCGGCTCGTCAAGGTGATGGAGCACACCCTGACCTGCATCCCCCCGTTCATCCAGGCCGCCTGCCGGTGGGCCCTCGAGAACGCCTCGGCCGAGGAGGCCGCGTTCCGCGAGCAGTTCCGAGAGCGTCGGGACCACCTCCTCGCGCGCCTCGACGATCTTCCGGGAATGTCGTGCGTCCGGCCCGAAGGGGCGTTCTATGCGTTCCCCCGCTTCGAACTTCCGTACTCGTCCGTCGAGTTCTGCGCGCGGCTGCTCGAAGAGGAACACGTGGCGCTCGTGCCCGGGGTCTCGTTCGGCCCGCACGGCGAGCATCACGTGCGGATCTCCTACTCGAGCCCCGTGGCCGTGCTCGAGGACGGGATGCGCCGACTGGAGTCGTTCCTCGAGCGGCACGGGGCGGCGCGCGGTGCCCGCTGAGCCGGCGGGGACGACCGACCTCGCGGAGCCGGGGCGAAGTGCTAAGCTCACCCGGTGCTCCGGGCCCCGGAGCGGGGGCCGACGCCCGGTCGAGCGGGCCGCCGGCCCCGGCGGACGGAGGATCGGTCCGATGGCGCTAGAATCCGGGCTCCGGGGCGCGCGAGTGCTGGTCACGGCCGCGAGCCGGGGGATCGGTTTCGCGAGCGCCCGGGCCTTCCTCGGCGAGGGGGCTCGGGTCGTGGTGAACTCGTCGGACGCGGCGCGGCTTACTGCCGCGACCGACCGTCTCGGGGCGCTCGGGGAGGTCCACGGCGTGGTGGCCGACCTGCGACACCGGGCAGATCTCGACCGCCTGCTCGAGGAGACCGTCCGGCGGCTGGGGGGGCTCGATACGCTCGCCTACGTCACCGGCTCGCCCCGGCCCGGCGTGTTCCTCGAGCAGGAGTACGAGGACTGGTCCCGGGCCGCGGAGCTCCTGGTCGTGAGCCCTGCCTATCTCGCCCGACGGGCCGCCGAAGCGATGCTGGCCCATGGCCGCGGGGGCCGGATGGTCTTCCTCACCTCGATCGCGATCCGGGAGCCGATCCCGAACCTCGCGACCTCGAGCGTCTGTCGCATCGCGGTGGCGGGGCTCGTGCGCACCCTCGCGCGGGAGCTCGGCCCGCGGGGGATCCGGGTCAACGGCATACTCCCCGGATTCATCGCCACCGACCGGCTCCGCGAGGTCCTCGCCGATGCGGCCCGGCGGAAGGGGACGGCGCCCGATGCCGAGCGCGCCGCGCTGGAGTCGGAGATCCCGCTCGGAAGGGTCGGCGAGCCCGAGGAGCTCGCGCGCACGGTCGTCTTCCTCGGCAGCGAGCTGAGCGCGTACGTCAGCGGGGCCCTCCTGCCGGTCGACGGCGGCCTGCTGCGGTCCGTCGGCTGACCCCGGCGGTCATGCCTCGTCGGGAGGGCGCAGCTCCTCCGCGAAATCCTCCCGCTCGGGGACGAACACGTCGAGGATCACGGTCCGCGTCTCGGGTCCCGAACGGAACTCGTGCGGGACATCCCCCGCGATCGAGTAGGAGGAGCCGGAGCGGATCGGGTAGACCGACTCCCCGACCGTGAGCTCTCCCGATCCTTCGAGGCAGACCCCCGCCTGCAGGTGGCGGTGCGTGTGGCGCGGGAACGTCCGGTGCGGCGCGAGGTGGTAGAGGACGAGCATGACGCCGTCGCCGCCGGAGAGGATGCGACGGCGGACCCCCGGGAGCACCTCCCTCCACGCGTCGGGCCGGTCGTGCCATAGGGCCATGCGCGCCGGGAGCGGATCGGAGTATTTGGAGCCCATCGGGGGAGACCCGAGAAGAACACTCCCGGTCCCCGGGGGATCCCCGGGAACCGGTGAGAAAAGGTTGGCGACGGGTGGGGGATCCGGCTCAGTCCTCGCCGAAGTCTCCGCCCATCCCGCCCATGCCGCCCATACCGCCCATGCCGCCGCCCGGGCCGCCGGGTCCGCCGGAGGGCGGCGGGCTCGACTTCGAGGCGATGACGTCGTCGATCCGGAGGATCATGACCGCGGCGTCGGTGGCGCTCTCGATCGCCTGGCGTCCGACCCGGATCGGCTCGATCACGTGGATCTCGCCCATGTCCCCGACCTTGCCGGCCAGGACGTTGACACCGGCCCGCTCCTCGTGGTTCTTGTGGGCCTTGCGCAGCTCGATCAGGATGTCGATCGGGTCGAGCCCTGCGTTCTCGGCGAGCGTGCGGGGAACCGCCTCGAGCGCCTCGGCGAAGCTCTCGAACGCGATCTGCTCACGGCCGCCGACCTTCGCGGCGTAGTCGCGCAGGTGCATCGCGATCTCCTCCGCCGTCGCGCCGCCGCCGAAGACGTACCGTCCGTCCTCGACCGCCACCGCGACCACGTTGAGGGCATCGTCGAGCGAGCGCTCGATCTCGTCGATCACGTGCTCGGTGCCGCCGCGGATCAGGATCGAGACGGCCTTCGCCTTCTTCGCCCCGGTCACGAACGTGAGGGAGTCCTCACCGATCTTGCGCTCCTCGACCAGTCCGGCGTGCCCGACGTCCTCGGGCATGAGCTCGCTGACCTTCGAGACGATGTTGGCGCCCGTGGCCTTCGCGAGCTTCTCCATGTCGGACTTCTTGACGCGGCGCACGGCGTAGATCCCTTCCTTCGCGAGGAAGTGCTGGGCGAGGTCGTCGATCCCCTTCTGGCAAAGGACGACGTTCGCTCCGGACTTCTTCACCTGGTCGACCATCCGCCGCAGCATGTTCTCCTCCTCCTGGAGGAAGGCGTTCAGCTGGGTCGGGTCGTTGATCTCGATCTTCGCGTCGATCTCGGTCTTCTTGATCTCGAGCGCGGCGTCGAGGAGCGCGATCTTCGGGCTCTCGACGCGGGTGGGCATGGCGGAGTGGACCTTCTCCTTGTCGACGATGACTCCTTCGATGAGCTGGGTGTCGGCCATCGCGCCCCCCTGCTTCTTGATGAGCTGGATGTTGTCGAGGTCGACCGTGTGGCCGTTGTCGCTCTTCTTCTCGGCGACCGCCGTGACGGCCTTCACCGCGAGCTCGCCGAGCATGTCGCGGTTGAACGAGACCGACTTCGACGCCATCGACGTGACGGCGATGCGGGACAGGAGCTCGTGGTCAGCGATCGTGACCGGCTGGCTGACGGCCTGGAGGGTCTCGAGGGCCTTCTGCGAGGCGAGGCGGTACCCCTGGGAGATGATCGTCGGGTGGATGTTCTGCTCGATCAGTCCCTCGGCACGCTTCAGGAGCTCGCCCGCGAGGACGACCGCGGTGGTCGTCCCGTCCCCGGCCTCCTGGTCCTGGGTCTTCGCGACCTCGACCAGCATCTTCGCGGCCGGATGCTCGACATCCATCTCCTTGAGGATCGTGACCCCGTCGTTCGTGACGACCACGTCGCCCATCGAATCGACGAGCATCTTATCGAGACCGCGCGGCCCCAGGGTCGAGCGGACCGAGTCCGCGATCGCCTTCGCGGCCTGGATATTGTTCGAGAGGGCTCCGCGGCCCTTCTCGCGCTTCGTTCCTTCCTTCAGCACCAGAATCGGCGTCTGTCCGGTCAACATGGTCATTCCCTCCGAGAGTTCTCTCGGTTGTCGCGTGCGGTAGAAAAGCGCTTCTATTTAAAATCTGCCGACGTCTCCGATGGCGATCCACGTCGGTCCGCGCCCCTCCGGGACGGGTGGAGCGACTCCGGCGCTCGCGAGGGGGGACGCACTCCGGTAGCTTACGACCGGTGGCCGTCCTTCAAGTGGGCCGCCCCTTTCGAGCCAACGCTCTGCGCATGCCGGAACCGCTCCCGACCCGCAGCTCCTACTCGCGCCTCCTGCGCAACCCGGCGTACCTGAGGATCTTCTCCGCCGGCCTTGGCTCGGTCGCCGGCCAGGCGGTCGCTTCGGTCTGCCTGGTCTGGGTGGTCTACGCGGCCACGGGGTCGGCGCTCGACGTCGGTCTCCTGGGCGCGTCGTACCTCGTCGCGTCGATCCTCTTCAGTGTCTTCACGGGCACGTGGGTCGACCGCTACGACCGGCGCCGCCTGATGATCTTCTCGGACTTCTCCCGGGCGCTCGCGATGGGCCTTGTGGTGGTCGTGCTCGTCGTCTGGGGTTTCCAGCTCGTCGCGATCCTGGTCGTCTACGCCGCGGTCGGTGCGCTCTCGACCCTGTTCAATCCCGCGGAGCAGGCGATTGTCCCCGCGCTGGTCGAGGGAAGCGACGTCGCGAACGCCAACGGGCTCGTTCGGTCGAGCCGATCGACGCTCCAGTTCGTCGGCACGTCGGTCGCCGGGGGGCTCATCGTGACCGTGGGGGGCGCCACCGGCATCGCGGTGAACGCCCTCACGTTCCTCCTCTCGGGCGCGCTCCTGGTCGGGCTCCGGGTCCCGGCCTCCGGGTCCGCCCGGTCCCGACCGGCGCCGGCCCGCGGGAGCTACTTCTCCGAGGTCACCGCCGGGTTCCGGTGGCTCTGGCGAGCGAAGGGGTTCTTCCAGCTGACCGTTTCGGCGACGTTCTTCAACTTCTGCTCGAACCTGATATTCACGTTCCTCGTGATCTTCGCCACGGGGGTCCTCCACGGTTCGGCGCTGGTCTACGCGTTCCTTCTCGCGGCGATCGTGGCCGGAGGCGCGATCGGGTCCCTCCTCGTCGGCCCGACGCGGGGGCACCGTTGGGCGGGCCGTGCCTGGGTGGTACCGTACGGCGCCCTGTCGGGTGGGCTGGCGCTGCTGCTCGCCCTCGTCCCGACCATCCCGGTCGCGCTGGGGGCGCTGTTCGTCCTGGGGGTCCTGAGCGGGTACGCCGGCACCGCCTGGCTCACCGCGGCCCAGTTGCTCGTACCGACGAGGATGCAGGGCCGGTACTTCGGGATCGACAACCTCGGCAGCATCGTGATCCTCCCGATCGCCGAGATCGGCGGGGCGCTCCTCATCACGGCCTACGGGATCGGCCCGACGTACCTCGTGGTCGCGGTAGCCTGGATCCTCGCCGGGCTCGTCTTCCTCGCCCCGAGGGCGTTGTGGAGCCTCGGCTATCGGCCGGAGGACCCGCGGGCTACTCTCCGTACCGACGGCGACGAAGCTGGTACGCCCGGATCGCCCGGAGGAACTCAAGACGCGTAAGCCCGGGCCAGAGGACGTCGGAGAAGTACAGCTCCGAGTACGCCGACTGCCAGAGGAGGAAGTTCGAGATCCGCTCCTCGCCGCTCGTCCGGAAGATGAGGTCGGGGTCCGGCAGGTCCTTGGTGTAGAGGTGCCGGCTGACCTCCTCCGAATCGATGTCCTCCGGGCGCATTCGGCCCGCCTTCACTTCGCGGGCGAGCGCCCGGATCGCCTCGACGATCTCGTCCCGCCCCCCGTAGCCGAGAGCGACGTTGTAGAGGTACTTCGAGTAGCCTTCGGTCGCCTTCTCGGCGATCCCGATCGCCTCCTGCACGCGCGTCGGGAGGAGGGCTCGGTTCCCGATCACCCGGACCCGGATCTGGTGGCGGTGCACGCGTTCGTCGACCGCGATCTGCCGGAGCGCCCGATCGAACAGGTCCATCAGGGCCTCGAGCTCGTCCTTGGAGCGCGTGAGGTTCTCCGTCGACAGGGCGTAGACGGTCAGGATGCGGATGTCGAGCTCGAGACACCAGTCGAGGAGCTCCTCGAGCGTGTCCCGGCCCTTGGCGTGGCCCTCCTTGACCTCGATGCCGGCCGCCTGCGCGAACCGGCGGTTGCCGTCCATGATGATCGCAAGGTGCCGGGGCATCGGCTCCTGGCGGATGAGATCGAAGAGGCGCTTCTCCGTCAGGTCCCGGAGCGCATCCCCGACGACCTGCGAGAAGTAGGGGGAGCTTCCCGCTTTCTTCGGGGGAGGATCATCGGTCACATCGCACCTAGGTCGGCCGGGGATATGTGGTCTCTACCGGGGAGTACCGACCCGCCGCTCCCGGAGGAGGCGCCCTGGTCGGGAGTTCCGGACCGAGGGGGGACCCTCGGATCCTTCGAACCCGAGTCGCAGGCTCGACAGACCTACATCCTAGACCACTAGACTACCAGGGCAACCTCGCAGGCCTAATCGCTTCCCCGTATGAGCGTTACTCGCGCCCGGCCGGCTATACGTCCGGGGCATCTCCGCTCCGCGCGCCGGCGCGCGGGCGCGTGCGCCCGCGTCCGACCGGCGGACCCGACCGGCGCGGAGGCGACCCCTCGTGCGAGTCGAAGCGGCCGTTTATGTAGCGATCCCGCGGATGAACTCCACTGCCGTGGAGAGGCCCTGACCATGAGCGCATGGACAAGCTGGATCGTATCGGTCGTGCTGATCCTGGGCCTCGTGCTGGCCGTACATCACCTCGGATTCGACGTGAGCGCGACCCTAGGCTCGACGCTTCGGAGCACGGAACACTTTCTCGGGCAGCCCCTCACCCTGCCGTAGGGCGATCCCGCCGGGAGGAGGGGCTCCCGTATCCCGGTTCACGCCGCGGTCCGGCGCGGGATCGCGCGGGCGATCTCCGAGGGACGGAGTACCCCGTCCGGCGTCACGAACGCGGTCACGTAGCGGGCGGGCGTGACGTCGAACGCGGGGTTCCGCGCGTGGCTCGCCGCCGGCGCGACGCGCCGGCCCGCGAGGGCGAGGACCTCCGACTCGTCCCGCTCCTCGACCGGGATCGAGCGGCCGGTGGGCCGCCGCGCGTCGAACGTGCTCCAGGGGGCCGCGACGTAGAACGGGACCCCGTTCTCGTGCGCCACCACCGCCTTCTCGTACGTCCCGATCTTGTTCGCGAAGTCGCCGTTCCGAGCGATCCGGTCGGCGCCGACGATCACGGCATCGACCGCTCCGGTCCGCAGGTAGTGGCCCGCCGCGTTGTCGGCGATGACCGCGTGCGGGATCCGCTCGCGGGCGAGCTCCCACGCCGTAAGGCGCGCCCCCTGCAGGAGCGGCCGGGTCTCGTCGACCCAGACGAAGAGGTGGGCCCCCCGCGAGCGCGCGACACGGATGGGGGCGAGGGCGGTCCCCCACTCGACCGTGGCGAGGGCGCCGGCGTTGCAGTGCGTGAGGACCCGGTGGGCCTTCGCGAAGAGGGGAGCGCCGGCGGTGCCGATCCGGTGGCACTCCTCCACGACCCTCTCCCGATAGGCGTCCGCGGCCGCCTCGACGTCCTCCCCGGCGGCCCACGCGGAACGGACCGTCTCGATCCCGACGAACAGGTCGTAGGCGGTCGGGCGGGTGCGACGCAGCACCTCGGCGGCGGCATCCGGTCCGAGCCGTCCCTCCGCGCGCGCGAGGACCATCCCGTACGCGGCCGCGACCCCGATCGCAGGGGCCCCCCGGACGGTAAGGGTCCGGATCGCCTCGGCGACCGGGGCGAGGCGGCGAAGGCGCAGGACGACCGACCGGCCGGGAAGCTTCCGTTGGTCGATGAGGAAGAGCGTCCCGTCCCGGTACCACAGGGCCCGCACCGCCATCGTCCGCCCTCCGGCCCTACGCCTCGAACGTGTGGAGCAGATCGATCCAGTCCGGGGTGACGACCTTCGGCGAGCCGATCGCCCGGTCGAGGGAGATCCCCTCGACCACCGCGCCGTGCAGGACCGCGACCTCGCCGAACCGGCCGGCGAGCGCGAGGTCGACCGCGCAGGCGCCGAGGCGCGTGGCCAGGATACGGTCGAACAGTTCGGGGGGCCCGCCGCGCTGGATGTGGCCGATCTGCGCGCTGCGGGTCTCGATCCCGGTGCGCTGCTCGATGCGCCGGGCGAGCTCGGCCCCCACCTGGCGTTCGCGCAGGAGCTCATGGCCGAAGTCGTCCTTCCTGCCCGCCGACCCGCGGCGCGGGCCGAGGTCGATCCCCTCGCTCGCGACGACCAGCGCGTAGCCGCGGGCCCGGACGGCCGAGGTGACATGGGCGAGGAGCGCCTCCTCGTCGTACCGCTCCTCGGGCAGGAGCGTCGCGTCGGCCCCCCCCGCGAGGCCGGTCGCGAGCGCGACCCAGCCGGCATGCCGGCCCATCACCTCGAGGACGATCGCGCGATGGTGGCTCCCCGCGGTGTCGCGCAGCCGCTCGAGCGCATCGACCGCGACCGCGGTCGCCGAGTGGAACCCGAACGTCCAGTCGGTCCCCGAGACGTCGTTGTCCATCGTCTTCGGGACGCCGACCACGTGGCCGCCCCGACGGTAAAGCTCCCGTGCGGCGGTGAGGGTATCGTCGCCCCCGATCGCGATCAGGGCATCGATCCGATGGCGGGCCAGGGTCTCGAGGACCTTCGCAGACTCCGCCTCCTTCGTGAACGGGTTCGTCCGCGAGCTCCCGAGGATCGTGCCGCCGCGGGAGAAGAGACCCTCCACGTCCGCGGTGCGGAGCGGCCGGGAAAGGTCGTCGCGCAGTCCCTTCCATCCGTCGAGGAACCCGATGGACTCGTGGCCGGACCTCGCGGCGCGGAGGACGATCGCGCGGATCGCGGGGTTCAGACCGGGACAGTCGCCGCCGCCGGTCAGGACGCCGAACCTCACGCGGGAACCTCGATGTACGACCGCGGGGCGGTCGTCAGGAACTCGAACCCCGACTTCGTCACGACGACATCGTCCTCGATCCGGACCCCCCCATGGCCGGGGAGGTAGATCCCGGGCTCGACGGTGATGACCATCCCTTCCTCGAGCGGGTCCTCGGCCTTCGCGTGATAGGCCCATCCGTCGTGGACGACGAGGCCGATCGAGTGGCCGACCCCGTGGATGAGCCGTCCCTTCCAGGGGGAGCGGTCGATGACGCGCTCCGCGGCGAGATGGACCTCCTTCGAGGGGATGCCGGGGCGGATCGCCGCGAGCGCGGCCTCCTGGGCCTTCTCGACGGTATCGTGCACCTGCTGCATCTCGGGGTCGTTCTTGCCGAAGTGATAGGACCGGGTGATGTCGCTCGCGTAGCGGCGGTAGATCGCGCCGAAGTCGCAGACGATCGAGTCGCCCGACTTGAGGCGGGTGTCCGACGGCATGTAGTGGGGCTCGGCGCCGTGGGGGCCGAACGCGACGATGGTGGAGAACGACCGGCCGCTGGCGCCGTGGTGGTTCATCCGGTACTCCATCTCCGCAGCGAGCTCGAGCTCGGAGATGCCCGCCTTGAGGAGCGAGGGGATCTCGCGCCCGACCGCGGACCCGATCTCGGCGGCCTTTCGGAGGCGCGCGATCTCCTCCGCGTCCTTGATCACCCGCGCGCGGCGGACGGCGTTCGAGACGTCGACCCACTGGGCCTGGGGGAGGGTCTTCGCGAAGCGGACGAAGAGCTCGTGGGTGAGCTCGTGAAAGTGGATACCGACCGAGGAGGCGGACCCGACGAGCTTGCGAACCAGGTCCTCGGTCTCGTCGCCGCGGTTGACGACGTGGACGGTGACGTGTCGGTCCTCCTTGGCCGCCTGCCTCGCGCTCTCGGCCTCGAGCGGAGAGGAAAGGACGTCGATCGACCCGTCCGGATGTGCGATCGCGACCGAGCCCTCGAAGAGCCCGCTCGGCACCCCGAAGACGTAGTAGAACGTCTGGTCCAGGTGCGGGTCGACCGAGTTCGCGAACAGGAGCGCGTCGGGTTTCGGATCGAGATGCCGGAAGATCTTCTCCACGTGGGCCTTCATCGACCGTACCGAGGCGTCCGAGGGTTTCAGCTTTGTGCGCTCGCCCCGCGGAGGTCCTTCCAGGAGAGGAGCGGTTCGCGGGCCGCGCGGACCTCGTCGATCCGGCGGACCGCGAGGTTCCGGGGCGCCGCGTGGAGGTTCTCGGGCGAGTCGGTGACCGCCCGCTCGAACGCGGCGATGAACCGGTCGATGTCGCGGCGGCTCTCCGTCTCGGGCAGCTCCACCATGATCGACTCCTCGACCAGGGTGGGGAAGTAGACGGTCGGCGCATGGACCCCCTCGTCGAGCAGGCGCTTCGCGAGGTCGATCGTCCGGACGCCCCGCTCCTTGAGGGGGGCCCCCGACAGGACGAACTCGTGCTTCACCAGGGGCCGGAACGGTCGCGGGAGGAACTTTCCGAGCTTCGCGCCCGCGTAGTTCGAGTTCAGGACCGACCGCCGTGCCACGTGGCGGAGGCCCTCCTCGCCGTGGGTCAGCGCGAAGGCGTACGCGCGCAGATCGAGCCCGAAGCTCGCGTAGCCTCGGCGGATCTTGCCGATCGACTTCGGCCGGTCGTAGTCGAGGTGGAACTTGCGGCCCTTCTTGACGATCCGGGGCACCGGCAGGTACGGGGCGAGCTTCTCGCCCGCGGCGAGGACGCCCGCCCCCGGGCCCCCTCCGCCGTGCGGCGTCGCGAACGTCTTGTGCAGGTTCAGGTGGGCGACGTCGAACCCCATGCGGCCCGGGTGGGTGATCCCGAGGATCGCGTTCAGATTGGCCCCATCGTAGTAGAGCATCGCGCCCGAGGCGTGGACCGCCTCGGCGATCTCCAGGATGTCGCTCTCGAAGAGGCCCGCTGTGTTCGGGTTCGTCAGCATGAAGCACGCCGTCCTTTCCGAGAGGGCGGCCTTCAGGGCGGCCACGTCGACGCATCCGTTCTTCGAGGGGATCTCCCGGGTCGCGTAGCCGGCCATGGCCGCCGACGCGGGGTTCGTTCCGTGCGCGGTGTCTGGCAGGAGCACTTCGGCGCGCGTGCCCGACTCGCCCCGGTCCCGGAAGTACGACCGGACGAGAAGGAGCGCCGCGTACTCGCCGTGGGCGCCGGCGGCCGGCTGGAGCGAGACCTCGGGGAGGCCGGTGACCTTCGAGAGCAGCCGCTCGAGCCGCCAGAGCATCTCGAGCGCCCCCTGCACCGTCTCCTCGGGCTGGTCGGGATGGAGGTTCGCGGCGCCGCGGCGGCGGGCGAGCGCCTCGGAGACCTTCGGGTTGTACTTCATCGTGCAGGACCCGAGGGGATAGGTCGACGTGTCGATCCCGAAGTTCATCTGAGAAAGGCGGGTGAAGTGCCGCACGACCTCCGGCTCGGAAAGCTCGGGCCAGCGGACCGCCGCCTTGCGGCGGAGGCGCTCGGGCACGCCGGGGATCGCGATCGGCGGTCCGGCGGCCGCCGAGGGCGCGAGGTCCCAGATCGCCGGCTCGTCCCAACGGGCCTGCCGGAACGTCATGCGGCGCCTCCCGAGGAACCGATCGCGGCGCGCGCGGCCTTCGCGTACCGCTGGATCTCCTTCTCTCCGACCCCGTCGGTCGCCGAGACCAGGATCCGCTCGGGCTCCGGTGAGGCCCCCGGCCGTGGATCGGCGAGGGCATGGCCGCCGAGGACCCGACGGCGGCGCAGCCGGTCGAGGAAGTCGCGGGCGGTCCCCCGGCCGAGCTCGATCGTGAACTCACTGAGATACGGAGAGTCGAACCGGGGCGCGGAGAGGCCGTCAATCCCGCCGAGGGCGCTCGCCAGGGTCCGCGCCTTCTCGGCGAGGGAGCTCTGGAGCTCCGCGAGGCCGCGAGGTCCCTTCACGCTCCCGTAGACGAGGAAGGCGAGGGCCATCAGGGACTCGTTGGTGCAGATGTTCGAGGTCGCCCGGGAGCGGCGGATGTGCTGCTCCCGAGTCACGAGGGTGAGGGCGAACGCCCGCTGCCCCTCGGCGTCGAGGGTCGCGCCCACGATCCGGCCGGGGGCCGACCGTACGTGCTCCTTGCGACAGGCGAACAGGCCGAGGAGCGGACCGCCGTACGAGGGCGCGATGCCGAATCCCTGTCCCTCGCCGACCACGACGTCCGCCCCGAAGCTCCCGGGGGGCTCGAGCACCGAGAGGGCGAGCGGGTCCGCGGAGACCACGAGCGGGACGTCCCCGATCATCGACTTGAGGTCGGGGATCCCCTCGTCCAGGTGCCCGAAACCGTTCGGCAGGTCGGCAAGGACGCCGAAGACATCCTTCGTCGAGACCGCGTGGCGGATGAACTCGAGGTCGAGCCGGCCCGTGCGGGGATCGTACGGGATCTCTTCGACCGTGAGACCCGGTCCGCTCGCGTAGTTGTGCAGGACGCTCTTCTCCTCCCACGGAAGGCTCGCCGGGACGAGGAACCGATGTCCCTCGTGCAAACGGCGGCAGAACAGCAGCGCCTCGCCGGCGGCGGTGGCGCCGTCGTAGAGCGATGCGTTCGCGACATCGAGCCCGGTCATCTCGACCCACAGGCTCTGGAACTCGAACAGGGCGCGGAGCATCCCCTGGCTCGCCTCGGGCTGGTACGGAGTATAGGCGGTGTAGAACTCGCTCCGGGTCAGGATCGCGTCGATGGCGGCGGGAACGTATCGCGCGGCGATCCGCCCTCCGAGGAAGTTCGCGAAGTGGGAATACGGCTTGTTCCGCTCGAGCATCCGGTCGACCTCGGCGACCACCTCGGGCTCGTCCCGCCCCGGCGGGAGCCCCATACGCCCGATCCGTGCCTTCTTCGGGACGTCCGCGTAGAGCTCATCAATCGACGCGATACCCAGCGCTTCCAGGAGCGCCGCTTCCTCTCCGGGCTCGTCCGAGATCCACCGACTCACGGGCTCGTCCCCCGGGGACGCGCGAGCGTCGAGAGAGATTTAGCCGTTCGCTCTCCGGGAGGGAATCATTGTCGCCCGGCGCCTTTCGGAGGGGCCACCCGGACCGGCGGACCTCGAGCACCGTCCGGCACAAGGTCCGCGCGCGGGTCCGGGCCTGTTCGGCGACTCGCCGCACCAGGGGCAAACCCTATCGAGGCCTCGGATGCTCCGAATCCTCTCGCATGACGCGTCGTTCCCGTCCGGAAGAGCCATCCTCGCCCGGGCCGGGCGCTCCGCCCTCGGTAGAGATCCTCGACATCGCGTTCCATCGGGCCTCCCTGGTGACACCGCACGGGGACACCAAGGCGGCCCGCGACCGGCTCCGCGCCGCCCTGAAGATCGTCCGAAGCACCGCCACGACGGTGCGCCATCTCCGGCTCGAGATGCGGTCCGTCGAGCGACCCCCGCTCACCGACTTCGATCGCGCCCTCATCGCCGACCGGTTCGGGCCGGGGACCCTCGATCGGGCGTTGCTTCGCCTGCGGCGTGCCGAGGAACGGATCCGCGGTCTCGCCCGGGAGGCCGAACGGTCGACCCGGGGGGCACCGGGCCCGGACGAGCTCGGCACGATCGTGCGGGCGTTCTACGGCCGTCTGTCGAGCGTTGTGCGCGAGGTCGATCCCGACATCGTCCGGCTGCGGGCGATCCGTCGGTTCCGCCGCGATCGACCGGAGCTTGAACCGGGCCGGCCCACCCTGGTCGTGGCCGGGTTCCCCAATGTCGGGAAGTCGTCGCTCGTGGCCCGCCTATCGTCGGCGCGACCGAAGGTCGCTGACTACCCGTTCACGACGCTCTCGATCGCCGTCGGCCATGCCGACCTCGGCTTCGACCGACTTCAGGTTGTCGATACCCCCGGGGTGCTCGGGCGCGCAGGGCGGGCGAACCCGGCGGAGCGGGAGGCCCAGACCACGGTCCGTTCGGCGGCGACCGTGGTCCTGTTCGTCCTCGATCCATCGGGGACCGCAGGGGTCGAGCTCGCCGAGCAGGAGCAACTGCTCGAACGATGGCGGATCGAGTTCCCCCATCTCCCGATACTGGCGGTCGAGACGAAGGCCGACCTCGGCCAGAGCGCGAGCGACCGACCCAAGGTCTCGGCGCTCACCGGAGAAGGGGTCGAGTCGCTATGGCAGGCCATCCGTGATCTGGTGCGGCCCCGGGGCGAGCTCCCTCCGCTCGAGGAGTCGGTCGTGGCGCCGGAGGAGGTCCCGGTACCGTTCGAGGACCGTCCCCAGCGGAGCGGCGGCGACGATTCCGCGCCCGAACGTTCCTCTCGGAGCCCTCGTCGAGGGCGGGGGAACCGGTCCTCGAGATAGGGAGCGCGCCGGGAACGGGCGGATCGAGGGGACCGGCCAAGGTCGCATCCTCCGGCTGTCAACCTTCTCCGCCCGCAGGGTCCAAGTGCCCACCGGACCATGGCGGGCAACCGTGGTCGCCCGAACGGCATCGGTGCGCATTCGCCGGTTGCGAGCCTCCGAGTGGCGCCCGTACCGGGACCTGCGGCTCCGGGCCCTCGCCATCGACCCGCTCGCGTTCGGGTCGACGTACGCCCGGGAATCCGCGGATTCCGACGCCCACTGGCGAGCCCGGGCCTCGCGCGCGGCCCGGAGCGCCCGCGATGCGGTGTGGGTCGCGGTGCGGCGTTCCCGTGAGCCGTTCGTCGGCATGGCCGTCTCCGCGTTCGTCGAGGACCGCTGGCACCTCTTCGGCATGTGGGTCGATCCGGCGGTCCGGGGAGAGGGGGTGGGCGGCCGTCTCCTCGACGCCGCCGTCACCTGGGCTCGTCGACGGGCGGCGCAGGCGGAGCTCTGGCTCGACGTGAACCCGCGCCAAACCTCCGCGACCCGGCTTTACACCGGGCGCGGGTTCCGACGGACCGGCGTTCGCTCCCCGCTCGGGCACGCCCCGGGCGAGTCGGTCGTTGAGATGGTCCTCCGGAGCGTAGCCCCGTCCGGCCGGCCCCCTCGGGGGCGGTCGGGACCCGCTACACGGGGAACGATTTCCCGTTCACGGGGAGCACGACGTGGCAGAACCCCTCGAGGGCGTCCCGCAGGGCCTCGCGGTGGTCGCCGTGCATCAGCACGACCGTCTCGGCCCGGCTCTCCTTCGCGATCCGGACGAGGTCGGAGTGGCCGGCGTGCGCCGAGAAGTCGAACTTGATGACCTCGCACTCGGGGCGGACAACGGTGCCGTCGATGTCGAGCGTCCCCTCGTCGAGGAGTCGCCGTCCGTTCGACCCCTCGACCTGGAAGCCGGTGAGATAGATCGAGCTCTTCGGGTCGTGGTGCCGCTCCCCGATGTAGTACAGGACCGGCCCCCCGTCGAGCATCCCGCCGGTCGTGACGATGACCTCCGCCTCGCGCAGGGCCTTCTTCCGGTCCCCCGGATGCTCGACAACGTGCACGCCTTCGAGCGCCCGGCGGTAGCGCCGGGCGTCCGCGAGGTACTCGGGCGCCGCCTCGTAGATCTCGTTGACGGTCCGCGCCATGCCGTCGAGGTACGTCTCGAACCCCGAGGCGGCGAGGGTCATCAGCACCTCCTGGGCACGGCCGACGGCGAACGCGGGGACGATCGCCTGACCGCCGCGCTCCACCGTCTCGGCGACCTTGTCGCGGAAGCGTCGCTCGGTCTCCTTGCGGTCCGGATGTTCCCGGCCGGCGTACGTGGACTCCATCACCAGGATGTCGCACTCGACCGGCTCGGCGCCCCCGACAAGGTGCGTCGGCAGCGTCTGGAGGTCGCCCGTGAACAGGAGGTCCTTCTCCCCGCGGTAGAGGACCATCGAGGCGCCCGGAATGTGCCCGGCCGGCGTGAACTCGACCTCGATCCCGTGGTGGCGGAACGTGCCGTGGCGGTCGACGGCGGTGAAGCGAGCATGGAGCGCGGAGATGTCGGTGGGCGTGTACGGCGCGAGGTACCCCTCGAGGCGGGCGATCTTCAGGGCGTCCTTCACGAGCAGGTCGGCGACCGCGATCGTCACCGGCGTCGCGATCAATCGCGCGCGGGGCAACCGGCTCAGGAGCGGGGTCATGCCCGAGTGGTCGAGGTGCCCGTGCGAAAGGAAGGCGAGGTCGACGCTCGTCGGCGCCGGACGGGGGTAGGCCGGCGGGTCGGACGGCGTCAGGCCGTAGTCGAAGAGGAGGGTCCGGCCCTGGTCGCGGACGACCAGTCCGAGCGATCCCACCTCGTTGGCGCCCCCGAGGAACTGCAGGTCCATCGGCGGCCCGAGCGGCGTCCTTAGATAACGTCTGGCGAAGGCGGGGAAGCCGACGGCGTGCCCGCGGGTTCTTAATGCTCCCGCCGATGCCCGGGCGTATGCCCGGACCGACCCGACCCGACCTCGAGGTCCTCTACCGGATCAGCCTCGCGGTCCATCGCACCGTGCGGGATTGGGCGAGCTCTCCCCGGCGGGGGGAGGTCGTGGCGATGGGGGCGGACGGGTCGCCGACCGAGGAGCTCGACCGCCTCGCCGAGGCGGAGATCCTTCGGATGCTGGAGGCCGAGGGGGTCGACTGGGACCTCCTGTCGGAGGAGGTGGGGCACGTCGCGCGCGGCGGCCGCCGCTCGCTCGTGGTCGACCCGATCGACGGGACGATGAACGCGATTCGGAACCTCCCGTTCTCCTCCGTCTCGCTCGCCCTCGGTTCGGGGACCCTGGATGGGGTCGAGATCGGGCTCGTGCGGGACCTCTACCGCGGAACGACCTGGTGGGCCGCGCGGGGGGACGGCGCGTTCGTCGATGGCCGGCCGATCCACACCCGGTCGTGGGACCGTCGCGGCGAGGTCTTCTTCGTCAACCTCGGGCTCCGGGCGACCGAGCGCTCGGTCCGGCTGGCGGGTCGGGGGCGGCGGGTCCGCTCGCTCGGCTGCGCGTCGCTCGAGATGCTGATGGTCGCCCAGGGGAGCGCGGACGTCTACTTCTTCGAGAACCGGGAGGAAGGACGCAACCTCCGGGCGACGGACATCGCGGCCGCATACCGGATCCTGCTCGAGGCCGGGGGCGGCGTGAACGACACCCGGGGGGCCTCGATCGGGAGCTTCCCGCTCTCCGTCGACCGGCGGACGCCCGTCTTCGCGTGGGGCGACCCCGCCCTCTCCCGGGCCCTGCTGACGGAGGAGGGGCCGGCATGAAGGTCGGCCTCACTGCCCACCCAGGAAAACCGGCCGCCCTCGAGCTCGCCCGCCGGGCGATCGAGCGGATCGGGGACCGGGCGGAGCTCATCCTCTCCGACGGGATCGCGTCGCTCGCTCCCGACCGCCCCCACGCCTCGCTCGAGGCGATGGGCGGGGACGCCCTGCTCGCGATCGGGGGGGACGGAACGTTCCTCTACGCGATGCGACGGACCGACGCCCCGCTCCTCCCCGTGAACGCCGGAACGGTCGGCGTCCTCGCCGAGGTCGAAGCGCACCGTCCGGAGGAGTTCGATGCGGCGATCGACCGGCTGCTCGAGGGCCGGTACTTCCTCGAGGAGCGCATGAAGCTCGCCGCCCAGATCGGCGCGCATCCGATCCCCGACGTGGTCAACGAGTACGTCGTCCACGCCGCCCAGGTCGGCAAGATGGGCCTCTTCGAGCTCTCGGTCGACGACCGCCTCGTCGGCCGGGTGCAGGCCGACGGGATCATCGTCGCGAGCGCCACCGGCTCGACCGGCTACTCGTTGAGCCTGTTCGGACCGATCGTCGACCCGACGCTCGACGCGCTCGTCCTGACCGCGATCGCCCCGTTCCGGGTCGAGGCGCGCGCGGTCGTGGTCGATCCGCTCCGCACGGTGCGCATTCGCCCGATCGCCCCCGAGCGCGCGTCGGTCGTCATCCTCGACGGCCAGGAGGAGATCCCGCTCGAACCCTCCTCATCGGTCACCGTCTACCGCTCGCCCCGCCGCGCGAAGCTGGTCCGCTTCGGCACCGGGTTCTTCGAGCGCATGCGCGGCAAGCGCATCCTTCCCTGGAGCGACGCGCCCGAGGGGGGCGTGAGCGGCCGTGCCGATCTTCCGTCCCCACCGTAAGCGGCCCGAGGGATCGCTCCCGATCGGGACGACCCCGCGGGCGATCACCCGGCATGCGCTGGATAGCGCGCTCGCGAGCGCCCGTTCCGCCCTGCCGAACGAGTTCGGCGGGGTCCTGCGGGCCGATCCGCCGGGGGTCATCTCCGAGCTCCTCTTCGTTCCCGGCGGGACCGCGGGCCGAAGCCATGCGAACATCCATCTCTACATGCTCCCGGCCGACCTCTCGGTGGTCGGCAGCGTCCACTCGCACCCCTCCGGTGCCCTGATCCCGTCGGGGGCGGACCTCCGCCTCTTCCGCCACTGGGGCCGCCGTCACCTGATCCTGGGGGCGCCGTACGGACCGGGCTCCTGGAGGGCGTACGACGGCAACGGCGACGAGACCACCCTCGAGGTCGTCGCCTCGCCGGGCGCGCGGGACGAGGGGACTCCCCTTCGAGCGTACCGGCCCCGACCCCTCCACCGCCCCCTACCGCGCGGGGAGTTCCCCGCGGACGAGGCGTAGGCCGGCCGACCGGCCTATTCGCGGACCGGGATCGTGGGCGACGGCAGGTGCTCCGGCGTGCGGTTCGGGTCCGCGATCGCGCGCGGGCGGCGGCCGGGCTCGCTGACGAGCCCGTGCATCTTCGCGATCAGGTCGAGGAACCCGATGAACCCGCGGAACGCGCTGCGGTAGAGCTCGGTGTGGGCCCCTTCCCAGTCGAAGAAGTCCCGGAGCATCCGCTTCGACTGGCGCAGCCCGTGGCTCAGGGCGCGCTTCAGGAGCTCCTCCTGGAGGGGGCTCAGCCGGTCCCGGCGGAACCAGTCGCGCGACTTCAGGTGGCCGAGCGGCACGAAGAACATCGGGACCAGGAGCGCCTTGAAGTCCCAGAGGTCATCGATGAGGTCGATCGTCCGCGCGACGTCGTCCTCCGTTTCCTGCGGAAGGCCGACGATGAACGTGCACGCCGGATAGACGTGATTGTCGTTCATGAGGCCGGCGGCCTGGACGACCAGCTCGGGCCACTGGCTCGCCTTGAACGGGGCGACCTTTCCCGGCATCGCCGCGGTGATCATCCGGGGAGAACCGGTCTCGACCCCGACCTCGACCCCCCACCACGACTGCTTGTCGTCGATGAGGACCTCGGCGCACTTCGGCAGGAGCTTCGGCTTGGTCATGAGCGACGCGATGGCGACGTGGCTCCAGCCGACCTGCTCGTAGTGGCGCTTCGCGAGCTGGAGGAGCGGGATCAGCTTCTCCTCGTGGGGCATGATGTTCGGACTGCCGTAGAAGTAGACGTCGTCCGAGTGCAGGATCCCCTTGCGGATCCCGATCTTCGCATTGATCCGGAGCTCCTCCTCGATCTTCTCGAGGGGGTACCAGCGCGTCGGTCGCGTCGTCACGGAGCAGAAGGAGCATCCGCGGCAGCATCCCCGGCCGATCTCCACGAGCCCGTTGACGCTGGGATACTTGATCGTCGAGATCTGGTCGACCTTCGGCGCCTCCTTCGCGCCCAGGACGACGTGCGGCGGCAGGAACTCGTCCCGCAGGGCCTTCCCCACGATCTCGCGGACGAAGAGGTCCCCTTCTCCTTCGACGACCGTGTCGATCCCGCCGAAGGAGTCCACGAACTCCTGGATCCAGGGAAGCTTCATCCGGGTCGCCGGCGAGAGCTGCCAGGCGCACGGGCCCCCCGCGATGATCTTGAGACCCCGCTTCCGGGCCTCGACCACCGCCGGCTGGGTCATCATGCGCCGGAAGTTCACGCTGTTGAGCGGCTCCTTGCGCATGACCCCGCCGAACGTGGAGCTCGGCGGGTTGAGGCCGAAGTAGTCGTGTCCCGAGATCAGGAGGACCTTGGCTTCTCCGGGCATGTACCGGTCGAGGTGCCCCGGGTGGACGATCCGCGCGTCGACCCCCGCGTCGATCAGCGCCGCCTCGATCTTGCGCATCCCGTACGGCGCCTGGCGCGGGAACCCATGCTCGTCGGTCTCCATCATGGGGAAGAACAGCTTCTGGTACGCCGACTCCGGAAGCACGTAGGCCGGGGTCGTGGTACCGAAGCCGAGGAACTCCTTCCCGTGGTGGTTGCTCATCATCGTCCAGTCGCAGGTGATGACCACTTCCGGCATCGTGCTACCCCCCCGTATGGTGTTGAAGGCCAGGGCGCATCACGAAATCGGGCTTCTTAAGACCTTGGAAGTGCACGTAGCGACACCCGCTACGGGACCGGTCCCCGTTCGGGCCGTTCGGCCCCCGTCGCTCACTCGAAGTCGATCTCGTCGTCGTCGCGGGGGAGCACTCCGTCGAACGAATCCGCCGGCTCCTCGTTGAGGTCCTCGCCGCCGCCCCCCTCATGGAACGCCGGGTCCCGCTGGAGGAGATGGATGCGGACGCAGTCCCGGTGGGCCGGCAGGCCGTTCCACGAGCTCGTCTCCTGAGGGTCGCCGAGCGGCTCCTTGCACAGGGTACAGATCTCGGGCGGAGGACTGATCCACGAGATACGTCGGGGAGGGGACTCCATGAGGGCGGCCGAGGGTAGCACGAGCCGGTCCATTAGGATTGTCACGCGTCCGGGGGCGCCGGACTACGGTATCCAATAACGGTCAGGGACATTCTGCCGCTTGAGTGGGGCCCGCCAGCCCCACCGAGGCGGCCCACGCCGACAGTCCCGGCTCCAGCGGCGTCATTCCACTGAGCAACTGGACCAACG
>JAKASE010000043.1 GCA_021819135.1 Thermoplasmata archaeon
AGATCCGAATGAAGGACATACTCACCCATAGTAGTGCGTATGGTAGTATGTAGGTTTCGGTGATCCCTCCGTCAGGGGAAGGTCAGAGCGGGTCGCTCACCCTCTGACCGTTATTGGATAACGTGGGCGCCGGAACGTCGCCCTCGCGGTCTCCGTCCTCCCCCGCACCAACCGCTCCTTTCCAAATCTCCATATGCCGAGGCGTCGTCCGTTGGCGGATGGACGCGCTCACCGAGATCCGTCGGCGCCGGGCCGCGCTCGGGATCTCGCTCGGCGAGCTCGCCCGGGCGGTGGGGCGCAGCGACGCGACCCTCTCCCGGATCGAGCGGGGCCAGATCCGCCCCTCCTACGAGCTCGTCCAGAAGATCCTGAACTACCTCGAGGCCCAGGAGGGAGTATCGGCCCCGCGGCTCACGGTCTCCGACCTGATGAGCCGGTCGATCACCACGGTGGAGTCCTCCGCGACCCTCACGGTCGCGGCCCAGCGGATGGAGTCCGGCGCGTTCTCCCAGCTCCCCGTGATGGACGACGGTCGGGTCGTCGGCTCGCTGTCCGAGGCGGCGCTCCTGCGGGCGCTCGCGGGCCCGACCGCGCATCGTCTTCGGGTACGGGACGTCCTCGAGACGGCGTACCCGATCGTCGATGAGGGGTTCCCGGCCGACCTCCTCCCGCCGCTCCTCGGAAGGTATTCGGGCGTCCTGGTCGCCCATCGCGGGGAGGTCCGCGGGATCGTCACGAAGGCCGACCTGATCCGGGGGCTGCGGGGGACCTCGCTGCGGCGCCGGCCCGCGCCTTCCTAGCGGGTCCTCGGACGCGGGTCGTCCGGGGAGTCCCGGGGCGGGGCGGTGCCCCGGCCCCGCGGCGAAGCCGAGGCACGCACCGCGTCGAGCGTCGCCTCCACGGCGAGATGCGCGGCGAGGACGCCGATCCGGTCCGCCCACTCCCCGGTCCGACCCTCCCGCCGGCGGGGTCGGAGGCGTTCGGTCGAGCAGGCGAACAGGACGTCTCCGTCGGTGGTGCTGTGGAACGGGACGATCGCCGACGCGAGACCGGTGTGCACCATCGCGGCCACGCGCGACAGCGCCGGCCGGTCGAGCGCGAGCTCGGCGACCACTAGACCAAGCGTGGTACCGCGTGACCGTACGCGGCCCACGAGCCCGGGCCGCGGGGCGATCAGCCGACCCCGGGGACCCCGGGCCCCGGCGACCCATCGACCCGTGCGCGGGTCCCGGACCGCTCCGACCGCGTTCACCGCGACCAGGACCCCGACCGCGCCCAGCCCACGCTCCCGGTAGGCGGCCCATCCGATCCCGCCACGCATCGCCCGGTCCCGTCCGAGGTACTTGCCGACGGTCGCTCCGGCCCCCGCGCCCACGCGGCCCCGGCCGACCGGGCCATGCTGGGCCCGCCGGGCCGCCTCGTATCCCAGCGGAAGGTAGTCCGGGATCGGGCCCTCGACGTTCGGCAGATCGAACAGGGCCGCGCCCGAGATCGGGACGACGACGTTCGGGTTCCGGAACGTCCGCTGGCCGCCTCCGATCTCGAGGAGGCGCGTGCGCACCCCGCGCGCCGCATCGAGGCCGTAGACGCTTCCGCCGGAGAAGAAGATCGCCCACCGCCGACCGAACGTGGCGTCGAGCGCGAGCGAGGCCGTATCGTACGTCGCCGACGCACCGCCGCGGACGTCCACGACGGTCGGGACCGACGCATCGAACCGGACGACCGTCACGCCGCTCGCCCCGTCCGGGGTCTCCGCATGTCCGACCGAGACCCCGCGGATCGACTCGAAGCCGATCGGGCCCAGCACGCCGCGGCGATACCCGGCCGGGCCAAAAGCGCTCGGACGGCCGGACCCGTTTCGCGCTCGTTATCTCGGTCCGGGGGTGAGGGTATCCCGTGAGCCCGGCGCGGTGGGTCGTGGAGCCCTCCGAGGTGGAACCGACCGGCTTCCGCGTCGATCGGGCGCTCCCCCTCGGGCGGCACCCGATCGGGGCCGCCTTCCCCGGCATCGACGCGCTCGCGACGGCCGCCCGCCTGGTCCCCGACGCCGCCGCACGGCGATCGCTGTTCGCGAGCGTCCAGATCGAGCTCGTCGCCGAGGACCTCTGGATGTACGTCGCGCCGTTCGAGATCCCTCCGGGCGCCCGCCGAGGCTGGCGGCCGGTCGTTTCCCCGGCGCAGGACTGCGTCGTGATCGGCGAAGAACATCTGCGGACCAGTGCCTCGCTGGTCCTCTTCCTCGACATCTACCACGAGCTCTGCCACCTCCTGCAGCGCCGGGGAGGCGCCGAGCTCTGGCCGCCGGGCGTGAGCTACGTGCGTCGCTGGACCGAGGTCGAGGCATACCGCTTTGTCGTGCACGAGGCCCGGGCGATGGGGGTCTCGGACGAGTTCCTCCGGGAATACCTCCGCGTCGAGTGGATCAGCCGCCGGGAGCACCGCGAGCTCCTCACGGCCCTCCACATCCCGAACGACGGCCGGTAGATCGCCTCCGGAACGTCGCGTCGCGCGTCGCGTCTGCGAGAAGAACCGACTCTTTATCCACCCCCCGTCGGTCTTCGACTATCCACCGGGGTGCGGAGGGCGTGTCGATCGACATCAAGACCCGCACCGTGGTCCGCCCATCGTCGAGCGACCTCTGGTTTCTCTCCTATCTCCCGCTCGCGATCTCCGACGGGATCGCGATGCCGCTCATCCCGCTCCTCGCCCTCCAGCACTTTGGCGCGAGCGCGTTCGCCGTCACGATCATCATCGCCGCGAGCGCGATGAGCCAGGTCCCCTTCACGATCCTCTGGGGGAACCTTTCGGACCGGATCGCGCACCGGAAGTTCTTCCTGGTCGGCTCGTTCCTCGCGACAGGCGTCAGCATCATCGCGATCGCGCTCGCGCGCGACCTCCTGACCTACTTCTGGCTCAACGTGATGGAGGGCCTCGCCTCCGCCGCGAGCGCCCCGATCGGGACGATGCTCCTCCTCGAGACCCGCCACAAGCGCTGGTGGCCGCAGGACATCGGCCTCTTCGGCCTCATCTCGGGCCTCGGCACGACCGTGGGGCTCGGGGTCGGCTTCGTCTGGCTGTTCGTGATCGGCCTCAACCAGCCGGCGATCCAGGTGATGACCGGCCTCCTGATCCTCTCGGGGCTGCTCGCGCTCGTTTCGGCCGGGATCGCCTGGGCCTGGATCGAGGAGCCCGCCGCCGCGGCGCGCATCGACCGGCGCACGGTCGCGGACCTGGTCCACCTCCACCGCGGGGTGGTCGAGCGGCTGCGGCACGTCCGGGCGCGCGTGGTCGGTCTGGTCGACCTCACCCGGTCGACCTCGGGACGTCTCCCGGGCCGCGAGTACCTGTTCCTGGCGGCGCTCGGGGTGATGAGCGTCGGGTTCGACATCTTCTACGGGCCGTTCCCGGTCTTCCTCTGGCAGAACGCCCATTTCACCGACGCCGGGGTCTTCATCGTCTACCTCGGGTCCGCCGCGGCGTCGACCTCGCTGTTCTTCCAGTCGGGGAAGGCCGTCGAGCGGCACTCCCCGAAGAACGTCTTCCTCGAGTCGCTCGCCGGCCGGGTCCTCCTGATGCTCCTGTTCCTGTGGGGACCGCTCTATGTCCTCTTCGGTCTCGGGAGCCCGGCCCTCCTCGCCTGGCTCACGGTCCTCAACGCCCTCCTCGGCGTCACCTGGGCGTTCATCAGCACCGCGAGCACCCTGTTCCTGGTCCGGCTCGTCGGGCGCGCCGCGCGGGGCCGGGCGCTCGGTCTCTACAACGCGTTCGCCGGCGCCGGCAGCCTGCTCGGGACACTCCTCGGCGGGTGGCTCTACGCGACGTATGGGGTCAACATCGCCTACTCGACCGCGGCCGTCATCGTCACCGCGGGCGCGGTCCTGCTCGTTCCGATACCGTTCCACGTGTTCACGCTCTCTCACCACCCGCTCCACCGGCGCCACGGCGCCCCCGACGGACCGGCGTCGATCCACAACGTGCGCGCCACCTCGCCCCCGCCGTCGGCCCGGGCGGCCCTCCGCCGACCGTAGGCCGGGGCGGTCAGCCGATCATTTCCCAGGTGAGGGTACGGATCACGTACCCGAGAGAAAGGTTCGCGAGGAACGTCTCGAGCTCGGGCGGATAGTCCCGGATGACGCACGAACGGAACCCGAGCTGGCCCGTCGCCACCGGCTCGCTGCCGTTCATCATCGCGAACCGGCCCGTGAGCCGCTCGTTGATCGTGTAGCGGACCCCGCCGTACTCGATCGTCATCGGACCGAACGTGGTCGATCGGGTCCTCCAGTGCTCCTCGCCCACCTGGATCCGGATCTCGTCCCCCTTCACGCGGTACGAGACCGACGCGTAGACGTCGCCCGGGGCCTCCGGCCGGCTCACGATATAGTCGGTCGAGAACAGGGCGGCGATCCGCTGGCCGAGGCCCGACTCCCCCGCCTCGACCGGCCGACCGGTCCAGATCGCCTCCCCTACCTCGATCTCGATGATGTTCTTCAGGACCCGGGCGGTCGACCTGATCATCCGGCTTCTCGGCGGTGTATCGGGGCGCGCTCCTATTAGGCGCGTTCGGTTGTTGCGGGCGTGCCGTCCACCGGGGCGAAGGTTCCCGAGACCGACCTCGAGGTCGGGATGGGCTTCTACCTCTCGGAGACTCCGGGGCTGACCGGCCGCATCAAGGCGACCGCCGAGGAGTTCCGGGTCCGGGAGATCTCGAGCTACCCTTCGCCGGACCCGGCCGGGGCGTTCGCCGTGCTCCGGGTCACGAGCGAGAACTGGGAGCAGCACGAGCTCGGCGCCGCGATCGCACGGCGGCTCGGTCTCGCCCCCCACGCGATCCAGTGGTCGGGGACCAAGGACCGCCGGGCGATCGCCGACCGCCTGCTCTCCTACCGGGGGCCGCTCCCGACCGAGGACCTCGGGCTCCCCCGGGTCGAGGTGCGGGAGGCGTACCGCGCGCGCGACGGGCTCGTCCTCGGTCACCACTACGGGAACGCCTTCGAGATCCGGATCTCGGAGCTCGAGGTGCCTTCCGAGACCGCGCGGGAGCGGGTCCGGGCGACCGAGAACGACCTCCGGGCGAAGGGAGGGTTCCCGAACTTCTTCGGCCACCAGCGGTTCGGGGAGGTGCGGCCGATCACGCACGAGGTCGGCCGGGCCGTGGTCCGGGGCGACCTCGCGGGGGCCGTCGAGCTCTATCTCACGGCGATCCCGAAGGGCACCGAGCCCGGGGTCGGCGACGCGGCGCGCCGGGCGTACGCCGAGCACCGGGACGCCGCGCGGGCGCTCCGGGAGTTCCCGACAGAATACCGGTTCGAGCGGACGCTGCTCGAGCACCTCGCCCGCGGTCACCCGCCGGACCGGGCGTTCCGGGCGCTCTCCCGAGACCTCCGCCTCCTCTTCGTCCACGCCTACCAGGCCCTGCTGTTCAACCGCTGGGTGAGCCGGCGGGCTGCCGCCGGCGTTCCCCTCGGTCTCCCCGAGCCGGGCGATGCGATCCTCCGCATCGGACGGGACGGCACCGTCCGGAGCCAGGAGGCGGTCCCCGTCTCTGCCGACAACCTCCCCGAGTGCGCGGAGTCGGTGGCCCGGGGCCGGGCGCTCCTCGGTGGCCCCCTCGTCGGCTACGAGACACCGGTCGCACCGGGCCCGGCCGCGGAGACTCTCGACGGGCTGCTCCGCGAGGAGGGGATCGAGCGCGCCCAGTTCCGTCTCCCCGCGACGCCCGAGCTCGCGAGCCGGGGAGCCTATCGGCCGGTGCTGTGGCCCGTGCCGCCCCTCGGTCTCACGCCGGACCCGACGGGACTGTGGGTCCGGTTCGCCCTACCGAAGGGGGCGTACGCGACCGTCGTACTTCGAGAGATCCTCAAGGACGGGACCGCACGGACGCGGTCCGTCGCGGGTCGAGCCGAGCCTTCTAATACCCCGGTCCCGGCATCGTTCGCCCGGTAACGCCGACATGGCGATCGACTCCCCCCGACCGTACCTATACCCTACGCAGACCGCTTCCCCGGTGGCCGCGCCCCCGCCGGAGGAGGGACCTCCGAAGGTGCCGAGCGGGATCCCCGACTTCGACTACCTCACGGGCGGGTTCCCGATCGGTTCCCTCGTCCTGCTCTTCGGCGAGGCCGGCGCCGGCCACCAGGAGTTCGCGCTCACCTCGGCGGTGCATCTCATGCTCCGCCAGGACGACCCAGTGCTCCACCGGTTCTATCTCGGCAACGGCAAGGGGCCGTACCGCTACCCCGAGGGCGTCGCGTACCTGAGCACGAGCCGTTCCGAGCCCCAGGTCATCGGCGAGCTCCGCGCGGCGTTCAACGGGACATACCCGGACGTCCTCTCCCGCCACGTGCGGTTCCGCGATCTCTCGCCGGTCTACTTCGCCGACACGGTCGTGCCGAACGACTGGGCGAGCGTCCGGAGCCCGCTGCTCTCGAGCGCCTCGCCGCGCCTCGCCTCCGATGGCGGTCCGGTCCGGGCGCTCGCCGAGGCGGCCGAGGCCGAAGGGCCGGGCAACCTCGTGATCCTGGACTCGCTCACCGACCTCCTCGTCCGGCCCGGCATCGAGTCCTCCGAGCTCCTGACGCTCCTCAAGGGCCTCCGGCGGCGGGCGAAGGACTGGAACGCCTCGGTCTATCTGCTCCTCTCCCAGGGGGTCGCGCCGCCGGCGGTCGAGCAGGCGATCATGGACTCGGTCGATGTCGTCCTCCACTTCGCTTGGCAGTCGAGCCCGAACCGCTCGCACCGCCAGCGGACCATGCTGATCCAGAAGTCGATGCCGGTGCTCTCGCACCTGCCTCCGGAGTATCAGAGCCGCTTCGTCATCCGGGTCAATGCGCTCAACGGTCTGGTCACCACGCAGTATGAACGAGTCTGACGGTTCCCGCACCCGCGTCGCCACCGGCATCGCCGGGCTAGACGAGATGCTCGGAGGGGGGTTCCCGAGCGGTCACGTCGTCCTGGTCACGGGCCTCCCCGGGACGGGGAAGACGTGTCTCGGGCTCCAGTACCTCGTGCACGGCGCGACCCACGGCGAACGGGGCGTCTTCCTTTCGCTCGAGGAGGATGTCGGACCGCTCCTCGAGAGCGCGCGCCAGTTCCGCTGGCCGGTCGACGCGCTCGTCAAGGACGGCACCCTCAAGGTCCTCCGCATCGACCCGAAGGAGACGCGTCAGAGCCTGCACCGCATCCAGGGGGAGCTCGGGCGCGAGCTCACGAGCCTGAAGGCCCAGCGGATCGTGGTCGACTCGGTCTCGCTCCTCAACATGCTGAGCGACGACGAGCCGAGCCGGCGCCAGACCCTCTTCGCGCTCGCCGATGCCTGCCGGGAGTCCGCCGCCACGACGGTCCTCACCGCCGAGGCGGACCCGATCCATCCCGAGGTGAGCCGGGACGGCCTCAGCGAGTACATCGCGGACGGAGTGATCCTGCTCGGGTACCGGGCGGGGGCCGATGGCCACCGGGTCGGGCTCGCCCTGCGCATCCTCAAGATGCGCCGCACCTCGCACGTGCGGACCGTCCAGCCGTACTCGATCGGTGCCGCGGGCCTGACGGTCGACGCCCGGGCCGTGGACTTCGGTGCCCCCTAGTCCGGACATCGGGGTCCGGCTCGGCCCCCGCCCCCATCGATCGCTTCGACCGACGCACCTCGCGAGCCCCAGGGGGCCGACATCACGGGCCCACGGTACACGGTCGGTCCATCGAGTTCGGCATTCGTGAGTCCGCTCCCCCGGGGGATTGGGGACCCTGGCCGTTCCATCGAGCGCCTCTTTGCCGCGCGACCGGTGCGACAGTAGGGGCGCCGTCGTGGGAGATCCAGGAGAAGCGGGGGCCGGCCGTCCCGCCGCCTGCCCGGCGCGCCGCCGTCGAAGAGCCCCACCCCGGTGGGTGAACTACGTGAGCCTTCCAAGAACCACGGAAAATGAGATACTCCTAATGCTCGGACCCGGTCTACTTCGGGCGTTTCGGGGCCTGCTACTGGCGAAGTACGAAACCGAGGGCGAAAGCGGTCCTCCGAGCCCCTCCACGCCGGTCCGTGCAGGCGGTGGGCCCCTTGTCCGGTCGCGAGCTATCTCGAACCCCCGGGAAGGAGTCCTCCCGGCGCCGGTCGCTAGAGGGCTTCCTGGGCACGATACCTCGCCGCGGAAGGGGGTCGGAGCCACCGAACGTGCCTGCCTACTATGAAGACCCCACGGTCTTTCCCGGAGTACTCGTCCACGTTATCCAATAACGGTCAGAGGGTGAGCGACCCGCTCTGACCTTCCCCTGACGGAGGGATCACCGAAACCTACATACTACCATACGCACTACTATGGGTGAGTATGTCCTTCATTCGGATCT
>JAKASE010000017.1 GCA_021819135.1 Thermoplasmata archaeon
AAGTAGGCCGTCCAGCTTATCGATACGCAGGTGAGGCGAGGAAGGGGGCCGCCGGCGGGCGATCGGCAGAATCGGGGACGGCGGCCGAGGGCCCCCGTCAGGCAGTACTTAAACTACCAAACTCTCGTCTAGGGGCCCTGCGGTCCGCGACGGACCCGCCTTTCGGGGGAATGCCGTCCCCCGCGCCAAGCTTATCCCACGGTGGGACGGGTGCGGGCGGGGTCGATCCGGTGAAGAACGCGCTCAAGGCCCGGCTCTTCGCGGAGCGGACACCGTCGTTCGGGACGTGGATCTCCTCCTCCTCCTTCATCGCCGTCGATGCCCTGAAGGACGCCGGGTTCGACTGGTTCGTCATCGACACCGAGCACGCCCAGGTGAATCCCGAGACGGTGGCGGCGATGGCCGCTCTCCTCGGTCCCGGGGGCCCCGCCCCCCTCGTGCGGGTCGGCAACGTCGACGTGTACCTCGTAAAGCAGGCCCTCGACGCGGGGGCCGTCGGGATCCTCGTCCCGCTGGTGAGCACCGAGGCGCAGGCCCGGGCCGTGGTCTCCTACGCGAAGTACCCTCCCGACGGGGTCCGGGGCGCGGCGGCGGCCGCCGGCTCCCGCTACGGCACCGAGCTCGCGACGTACCTCCGGACCGCGAACGCCGAGACGCTGGTCGGGGTTCAGATCGAGACCCGGGAGGCGCTCGAGCACCTCGAGGCGATCGCCGCCGTCCCCGGGGTCGACCTCCTGTTCGTCGGCCCCCAGGACCTGACGCTCAACCTCGGCCTCCTCGACGACCGCCGGAACCCGAAGGTGATCGAGGCGATGCGTTCGGTCGTGGCGGCGTGCGAGCGCCACGGCAAGGTCCCGGGGACGCTGGTCGTCAACGCGGAAGAGAAGCGCTCGGCCCTCGATCTCGGGTTCCGCTTCCTCTCCCTCGCCTCCGACGTCCGGTTCCTCCTCGCGGGAGCGAAGCAGTACCTGTCGATGTGAGCGGCCCGGGCCGCCCCGGGACCGTCTCCGTCCCTTGGGCCGTCGCCGAACTCACGGTACCACGGCGCGCGCGAACAGGTAGGCGTCCCCGTAGTGCTGCAGCAGGGGGAACGCCGACGGGTCCGCGAGGAGAGGCGCCGCGGAGAAGGCAGGCCAGAGGGTCGTGCTGTTCCCGGTGACGATGATGTAGCCGACGTCCAGCGCCGCCATCGCCGCGACCCCCTGCGCGTCCAGGGTGGCGTTCGAGAGCTCGTCCACGATCCGGTTGTACGAGACGTTCGTCCAGGAAAAGCCGGGGATGAGCGGGTAGAGCAACACCACGTCCGCGTCATATCCGGGCAGGAAGTCCGCGGCGCTCCCCGGCGCGACCAAGACCCGTGCCCCGGCGGGCAGGTGGGCCCCCGCGTAGCCGAGGAGATCGAGGTCGTCCGAGGTCACGTTGCCGAGACGGTGATAGACCGTCGTGAGGGACGGTCCGAGCACGCTCGGGGTCAGGGCGAGGCCCGGCGCGAGGATGAGGAGGGCGACCGCGAGCGGGGCCAGGGCGCGCGCGGGGTCGAACGCGACGCGGGGCCGCGCCGGACGGCCACGGAGGGCGGCCGGCGGTGCGGGGGGATCGGGCGACCGCCGTCCCACCCATCCGAAGAACCGCTCGAAGGCCAGGACCAGAGGGAGGGAGGCGACGAAGACATAGAGCGTGAAGAGGAGCATCGACAGTTCTCCTTCGCTCGTCACGTCGGCCACGGTCGTGAAGGGCGGGGCCCCGGACGAAGCGGCCCAGAGGATCGCGAGGAGCCCGACCAGGACGATCCCGCCGATCATCGCGAACCCTCGGAACGGGCCCCAGTAGCGACCGACGGCCGAATCCCCGCGCACGAGGACGAGCAGCACGACCCCGACAACGAGGAGTCCCGCGAGTTCGGCCCGGAGAAGCGGGATCGTGGAGAGCGCGAGATCGGTGGGGCGGAACAGGAACGGGTCGATCGCCCCGAGGAACTGGGCCGCGGTGATACCGGTCGGGGTCCCGGCGGGGGCGGCCGACGCCCCCGGGACGAAGCCAGGGCTCGCCCGTCCCATCGTGAGGATGTAGAGCGACGGGAGGACCGCGATCAGGGAGGCCAGCGCGGCGACCGCCCAGCGACCGAGGCGGACAAGCGGGGCGGAGATCGCGGCCCGTCCCCAGGCGACCGGCGCGACGAGGACCGTGACGATTAGCCACTGGGCGCCCACCGGGTTCAGGGCCGCCGAGTACCCGGTGAGCACGCCGAAGGCGACCGCATCCCCCAAGGCGAGCGGGGCCGAGCGGGTCCAGCTCGACACCTGCCCCGCGAGGAGCAGGACCAGCGGGAAGGCGAAGACGAAGTCGTTGCTCCCTCCGACGATCCCTCGCGTCGCGGGGGCGAGCCCGGCGATCGTGAGCGCGAAGGCGACACCGGCCCGGTCGTTCCCGAACCAGCGCCGGCCGAACGCATAGGCCCCGATCGGCGCGAGCGCAAAGAACAGCGGGGTGACGAGCAGGCTCGTCCGGGCCGGCGGGAGCCCGAAGGCGATCTGGGCCCATCCCAGCCACACCGTCGTCCCTTGAGGGTAGAGGATCGAGGTCGTCGCGTACGGCTGGAACGAGAGCGGGATCGAGTGATGCTGGAGGAGGAGCGCGGTGTAGGTCGTGAGGAGCCCGGAGTCGAACGTGTTGCCCGTCCCGATCGGGAGCGCGAGCGCGAGCTCGAAGACGTAGAGGGCGAGCGCGGAGAGCCCGGTGACGAGGACCGCGGGACGGGCGAGCTCGGAGAGGGCGCGCACGGTGGCCGCTCCCGCCCCGGCCCGGCGACGGGCGCGGTACACCATCCCCAAGAGGGCGACGGCCGCGACGACGGGGATCCCGAGCGCGACCGCGGGCGTGAAGAGTCCGAACGGGAACGCGGCGACCGCGTAGAGGACCGCGCCCCCGAGGTAGAAGTCGAGGAGGAGGCGCTCGAGGAGCGACGGCGAGTCCCAGAGCGGGGCCCACCGGGCGGCCGCGAGGCGGATCGGTTCCCCGATGACCACGGCCGCGCCGGCGGCGATGAGGAGCGCGACAGCCCAGAGGGCCCCGGGCGGGCCGGGTAGTGCCACGACCGGCCGAACCCGGCCGAGATTATAGTTCCCCGCCGGACCAGCGCTAGGTTCTTATCAGTCGGCGCGAGCCCCTTCCCGGAGCAACGCGTGGCCTCGGAATCCGGAACCACCCTCCGGGATGGGCTCTCCACGGTCACCCGCGGAACGCTCTTTCTGCTCGTCTCGACCCTCTTCCTGATCGGGCTCACGTTCGTCTGGCGCGTCCTCCTGATCCGGAGCCTGAGCCCGGCCGACTGGAACGCGTTCTCCTTCGGTCTCGCGCTCGCGGGCGTGCTCTCGGCGTTCGGTACGCTCGGCCTGCCGACCGCGGTCGCCCGGAGCATCCCGTACGCCTCGACCGAGGCCGAACGTCGTACGATCGTGCGCGGGAGCCTGCTGATCGGCGGCGTGGCCGCGCTGGCGACGTCGGTCGTCCTCTGGGCGGTCGCGGACCCGATCGGTCAGGCGCTGGGGATCCCCGCGATCGGCTACGGGCTTGAGTTCTTCGCGATCGCCGTCGGGAGCTCGATCCTATCGACGATCATCGCCTCGGTCTTCCAGGGTTTCGAGGACGTCTTTCCGAACGCGTTCTTCATCCAGGTCATCACCCCCGCGCTGTTCGTCGTCTTCCTGACCATGGCGGTGGGGGTCCCTCCGTTCGGGATCTCCTATCCCGAAGCGCTGATCGCCTACTCGGCGGCGAACGGGCTCACCCTGGTCCTGCTGGTCGTGTACGCCCTGCGCCGGCTGCCCCGCCGCCTTCCCCGGGGTCCGCAGGCCCCCGAGGCGCTCGGCCGCCTCCTCCGGTTCGCGACGCCCCTCTTCGTCGTCACCATCATGTCGAGCGTGATCGGCTCCGGGGACACGCTCGTCCTCGGGGTCTTCCACTCGAGCGAGGTCGGTACCTACACCGCCTCCCTCACTCTCGCGCGTCTCCTTCAGATCGGGATCGGGGCCCTGGGGTACATCTTCCTGCCCGTGGCGACCCGGTTCCTCCGGGAGGACCAGGGCGGGTCGATCCCGGTGACGTACGCGACCGTGACGAAGTGGATGATCCTGTTCTCCCTCCCGCTGTTCTTCCTTTTCTTCTTCCTCCCCGGAGCGTCGCTCACCCTCGTCTACTCGAAGTATTCGTCGATCGTCCTGCCGCTGCAGATCGCCGTCCTCGGCGCTTTCATCACCACGGTCCTGGGGCCCTCGAACACGACCCAGGTCGCCTACGGGCAGACCCGGCTATTGATGATCAACGCCGTCATCGCGGGCGTGGTCGATATCGCCCTGTCGCTTGCGCTGGCCCCGTCGTACGGCTACGCAGGCGCCGCGGTCGCCTGGGGCGGCGCGAACGTCACCTACACGGGGCTATCGCTCGGCCAGATCGCCCACCGGGACGGGGTCCACCCGTTCCGCCGCGACTTTGTACTGCCCCTGCTCGTGACGGCGATCCCCGTCGGGGCCGCGCTCGCGCTCCTCCATCCAGTCCTCTCGCTTCTCATGCTGCCCGTCCTCGGAATCGCGATCGCTCTGTGGTTCCTCGTTGTACTCCTCCTCACGCGGAGCATCGACGAGGGCGACCGGCTGCTTCTCGAGGCGGTCGAGAGGCTCCTGGGACGGCGCCTCGGCCTCGTCCGCCGCATCGGACGGTACGGGCTCCGCCGCAACGGCGGTCGGGGTCCGGGCTGACGCGTCGGTCCGTCGGCCCTCCCGGACGTGCTCGATGAGGAGGAGCACGACGCCGGCGGCGAGCAGGAAGAAGACGTACTCGGCGAGCGTGTTGGCGCTCGCCACCATCCCGAGCGCATCCACGACCGCGGTCACGACCAGGAGTACGAGCGCCGCCGCGATCGGGTAGCGGCCGTCGATACCGGCCCAGACCGAGTAGACCATGTAGGCCAGCAAGAGCGCCAGGAAGACCTCGGTGTACGGGATCGTCACGAACGCCTCGCGTCGGGGACCGGGCCTTCCCTCAAAATCATATCCGAGCCGGGGCCCCCGCGGACGGCTCTGGGGGCGTCGGAGAGCCGGCCCACGGTCGTATAACGAGTACTCTCTGGAGGTGTTACTTCCGCTCGGCACGTCAGCTCCATATAGCGGTATACTCATCCTGCACAGCTCCATGGCGACGAGACGTCTGGTGGGACGCATCGTTCCGCTCACGCTCGGAGCGGCGATGCTCGCGGTCATCATCGCGGCCGCGCTGACCCCGAACCTCGGGGCGGCAGCCGCCCCGTCCGCCGTCCAGCCGGCGAGCAACTACAACCAGTCCCCCTCCTCGAGCGGCCTCTCCGGGCTCGACTACGTGGCGATCGCGGTCGTCGTGCTTGCCGTGGCCGTGCTGATCGCCTACGTGTTCCTGCGCCGCCGCCGCCCGCCCTCCGCGGCCCCATCGGTCCAGCCCTGGCAGGGGGGTCCCGCCCCGGGTGCCGCACCGCCGCCCGCCGCCCCACCGCCGCCCCCGCCGCCCGCCGCCATCCCCGCCTATCTCGAGACCCCCGAGGACGTGAGCCAGGCCCCGCCACCGATACCGGCGGCGAAGGGCGCGGCCACCGGTGCCGCCGCGGGAGCCGCTGCGGGAGCCGCCTCGGCGGAGGCCGAGCCTGACATCGACTCGCTCATGGCCGAGCTCGACAAGATCAGCGGCGAGATCCTGAAGCGCGCGCCGAAGAAGGGCGCGGGTCCGCCGTCTTCCTCCACGGGAGAGAACCCGCCAAAGTAAGTAACCCGGGCTTCCCTTCCCCGGTGCATCTTAAGAGCGGGACGAAATCGTCCTCTGGAGCGGATGGCCATGTCGGTCGGCGGAGGGGAGGAGGAGCTCTTCGCGGAGCTTCGGCGAGCCATCGCGGGGGCCGCGGAACGTCCCCGCGAGATCGAGGTCGGCATCGCGCTGTCGATCGCCCTCGGACGTCTCCGACCCGCCGTCTCCTGCGGGGGGTGCTCCGAACCGATCGCGTTCGAGGGGATCCCGGCACGGACGAACGCCCGTCTGTCGGTCCCGTTCCGTCTGGTCTTTGATCCGCCGTCCGGCTCCTGAGCCGAGGGCGGAGGTCGGGGGTAGAGCTTGTGTCGTTCTCGCTGGTCGCGTCCCTCGCGAGCCTGATCACCTCGGTCCTGACGTGGATCGGACTTCCCGGTCTCTTCGCCCTCATGGTCGTCGAGAGCTTCGGCGTCCCTCCCCTCCCGAGCGAGGTGATCCTTCCGTTCACGGGCTTCCTGGTCGCGGAGGGTACGTTCTCGTTCGGCCCGGCGGTGGCGGTCGCGGTCGCCGGAGCGGTCGTCGGCGCCTACATCGCCTACGCGATCGGGCGGTGGTGGCGTCACCGGATCACCGAGATCGGGTTCGGACGGCTCCGCCTCGAGGAGAAGCACCTCGCCCGGATGGACCGGTTCTTCCGACGCCGGGGCGAGCTCACGGTCGCCGTGGCCCGGCTCATACCGATCGCGCGGGCCTACATCTCCTACCCGGCCGGCACGGCCGAGATGGAGCCGGCCCGGTTCGGTGTCTTCACGACCATCGGACAGATCCCGTTCACGGTCGCCCTCATCTACGCCGGGCTCGTGCTGCGCCACGACTGGAACGCGCTCATCCCGTACTTCGATCTGCTGAGCTACCCGCTCATCGCGGTCGTCGCCTTCCTGGTGCTCCTGATCGTGCTGGAGACCATGGGTGTGCTCGCTCCCGGCTGGCCCCCGCGTCGGGCTCCCCGGGCGCCCGCGCCCACGACCGACCGACCGGCGTCCCCCCCGCCCGGTTCCGGGTCGCCTTAGGGTCCGGCCCGCGCCGTTCGTTGCCGGCCGTTACTGGCCTCTCGCGTACTCGGGTCGCACCACGACGCCGGAGGGTCGGCCGACGTACTCGCCGTCCTCCACGATGCGCTCGCCGTCGCGGTAGTGCTCCCGCGGGAAGATCGCCTCGTGGCCCTCGAAGGCGGTCCACCCGCACGGGGCGTGCAGGCGGCGAGCGTCGAGGCGGGTGCGCTGCCGGAAGTCCACGACCAGGAGGTTCGCCCGGTGGCCGGGGGCGATCCGCCCGAGCGACTGGCCGAGCCAGCGCGCCGGCCGGTCGGCCGTCGCCGCAACGAGCGTCGCGAGGGCGAGATCTCCGGCCCGGACCCGGGCGAGCAGGAGCGGGAGCATCGTCTCGACCCCGGGCATTCCGCTCGGCGCCTTCTCGAACGGGAGCTCCTTCGTCTCGAGCGGGTGCGGGGCGTGATCGCTCGCGAGGATCGGGATCTCCCCCCGGACGAACGCGTCCCACAACCCCCGTCGGTCCGCCTCGGAGCGGAGCGGGGGATTGACCTTGAACCGGGGATCGCGCCCCGAGCGCTCCGACAGCAGGAGGTGATGCGGGGTCGCCTCGAAGGAGAGCCCGGCCTCGGCGAGGCGTCGGATCGGTTCCGCGTGCGTCACATGCGCCACGTGCAGCCGGAGCGGCGGGGGAGGGGGGAGAAGCCGGTCGATCGCCACCGTCTCGGAGACCTTCGGGCGACGCGCGTTCCATTCGGCCGGGTCCCGCCCCGCGACCCCGGGGACGAACCGCTCGGGGGCCTCCGCATGGACGGCCACCGGGAGCCCGAGTCGTGCGAGCCGTTCGAGCCGACCCCGCACCTCCGCCGGCGCGAGCACCTCGTCAATCCCGGTCGTGGGGCTCAGGAAGAGCTTGAACCCGCCGGCGACGCGCGACAGTCCCTCGAGCGCCCCGGGCCGTGTCGCGGCGGCATAAAGCAGCACATCGACCGCGGCCCGTCCCCGGACCCGCGCGGCCTTTGACTCGACCGCTTCGCGATCCTCGACGGGAGGGGACGTGTTCGGCATGTCCCCCACGAGGGTGACTCCGCCCAGGGCCGCCTCGAGGGTGCCGCTCGGGATCGACTCCGAACCGGCGGGTCCGCCCGGCTCCCGAAGGTGAACATGGAGGTCGGTGGCCGCCGGGAGGATCACCGCATCCCCGACGTCCCGGCGGTTCGGTCCCGCCCGGACCTTCCCGACCGACTCGATCCGCCCGTTGGCGTCGATCGCGATCTCCACCGGCTGGAGCCGCCCCCGGAGGAGCGCCCGGCCGGCGAGCACGAGCGCCGGGGCCGGGCGGGCCCTGTCCGCGTCTTCGGACCCGGACCGCGCCATTCGGCACGGGGACCACCGGGGGCGTAAAGAAACCCGCGGGTCCGCAGGTCTTTTCCCTTCGCTCCCATCCTCGGCCGATGGTGTCGGCGGGCCGTCCGTGGACCTATGCGGCGAGCGGCGTGGACGTCGACGTCCGGTCGAAGGCCCTCTCGGCCCTCCTCGCGGGGGTACGGTACCGCGCGCCGCCGGACCACGGCCGGGTCGTCTCCGCGCCGGGGCACTTCGCCGGCCTCCTCCGCATCGGTCGGGAGACGGTTGCCGTGACGACCGACACGGTCGGGACGAAGGTACTGCTCGCCGAGCGTCTCGGCCGCTGGGAGGAGGTTGGAGAGGACATCGTCGGAGTGAACGTCAACGACCTCGCGGCGATGGGGGCCCGCCCGGCGGCGCTGGTCGACACGATCCTGTGCGACCGCCCCGACCCGGCGGTCTTCGCCGGCATCGGCCGGGGCGTCAACCGGGGGATCCGGGCGGCCCGGTGCGCGCTCCTCGGAGGGGAGACCGCCGTGGTCCCGGACCTGGTGCGCGGGATCGACCTCGGGGGGACCGCGGTCGGCTTCTTCCCCCGGGGCCGGGCCCCGGTCACCGGTGCGCGGATCCGACCGGGGGACCGCATCCTCGGGATCCCGTCCCACGGCGTGCACGCGAACGGGTTCACGCTGATCCGCAAGCTCCTCGAGGAGTCGTCGGTCGACCTCGCAGGAGCCCGACCCGGCGGGACGGGCCCGGTCGGCGAGGAGCTCCTGCGCCCGACCCGGATCTACACGGACGTCGCGGACGCGCTCGCCGCGCGGTCCGAGGTCCACGGCCTCGCCCACCTCTCCGGCGGCGGGGTACGGAACCTTGTGCGGCTGCACCCGAAGGTCGCCTTCGTGCTCGACACATGGCCCGAGCCCCCCGGCCTCTTCGCCTGGCTCCAGGGGCTCGGTCGGCTGTCGACCGAGGAGATGTTCCAGACGTTCAACATGGGGATCGGCTTCGCGCTCGTGGTCTCCCGCGTCCACCTCGCCGAGACCCGCCGGAGGATCGCCCGCGCCGGTGCTCCGGATGTGGTGGAGATCGGGCACGTCGAGCGGGGTTCGGGCGTCTCGCTGCCGGCGCTCGGGATCCGGTACGACGGTTACGCGTAGCCGAGCGGCACCGGCAAACGATTAGCAATGGGGTCGCTCACCGCGGGCGGTGGCGGCTCCGAACGCGGCGCAACGCACGGCGGTCACGCTCTCGATCCTGGCCGCGCTCGGCTGGTCGACCTACTACATCTTCGTCCTCGCGATCACGCCCGGCACCGCCCCGTCCGCGATCCTGGTCTATCCGTTCCTCTTCGGCGGGATCGCCTACGCCGGTTGGTCGTGGGGGGCCGGGCACGGGCGGAGCTTCGTGCGGCTCTGGGCCCGCCCGGCCGCCTATGTGCGTACGTCGCTGCTGGTCGGGATGCAGCTCTCGGTACTCGCCGCGACGTACCTCACCGGCCCGGTCGACGCCTCGCTGCTCTCCCTCATCGGGGACGTCGTCGCGACCCCCCTGATCGTGGCCCTCCTCCTCGGGATCCATCGCGAGCAGGTGGGGAGCGGCGGGTTCGTCCTCGGGCTCCTGCTCAGTCTCGCCGGAGGAACGATGGCCATCGCCGGCGGCCAGAGCCTCGGGGTCGTCCGCGGGTGGGGATGGACAGTGGTGCCCGCCGTGCCGCTCACGGTCGCCCTGTACTTCCTCCTAACGGCCCGGGCGAACGAGACGGAACCGGCCGACGCGGTCGTCGGCCAGTCCATGCTCGCCTCCGCCCTCGTGACCGCGCTGTTCGCACCCGCGATCCCCGGCGGCTGGGCCGGCCTCGTGGTGACCGACCCTGGGGCGATCGCGGTCCTTCTCGTCACCGGCTTCACGAGCTTCTTCCTCGCACCGGCGCTGTATTTCATCGCGATCGATCGGGTCGGTCTCGTGCTTCCCCCGATGCTGATGACCGGCATACCGGTGTTCACCCTTCTGCTCTCCGCGATCATCCTCCGCATCGCGGTCCCGATCATCGCCCTCCTCGGGGTACCGGTCGCGGTGGCCGGAGCCCTTCTCGCGCTCCGTGCCGAGTCGCAGGCCCCCGCGCCGTCCTCCGCCTAGCGAGACGGCCGGGGCGGGGACGACGCCCCAGGACGGCCGGTCACTGCCAGTCGGCGAGGCTCTTTGTGGTCGCCTTGCGTCGCGCCGGCTTTCCGATGTCGGCGACGTTCGTCTCGAGGGTCGCCGCCGGACCCGCCGCGGCTGGGACGACCGGGTCGGTGGCACCGAGCCGCCGCTGGCGGCTCCCTCCGAGCAGGGCAGAGGCGTCCCAGTCGTACACCTCCGTGACCCTCGCGAGGGTCTGGGCGATACGGTCCGCGTAGTACTCCCAATCGGGCTCCTTCGTGAACGGCCGGCCCTCGACCCACGGCTCTACCGCCTGCGGGCTCTGTCGGGAGTCGGTGACGATCCAGGCGACCCGCATCCCTGGGATCACGTCGTACCCCTCGGACCGCAGCTGCCGGTAGACCCGGAGGAACGGGAGGGAGTCCCGGGTCGACTCGTTGTACTCCCCCTCCTCGCGCACGGTACGGGCGATGACGAGGCGCTCGACCGAGACCTCGCGGTTCCGCACCGCGGCGACGAGCTCCCGGGCCCGGCGCACGGCCCCGTCGGTGTCGCCCCGCAGCACGAGATCGAAGATCTCCATGAGCGCGTCCGACTGGTAGTCGAACGCGTCGGTCCGCCGGGTCTCGTACCCCCGGACGACGAGGTCGTCCTTGGGCCAGATCGTCCGGCCGACGTAGCGCTTCTTGACGCCGTGCGAGAAGAACGCCTCGTAGACCGACTGGAACTCGAAGGTGACCCCCTCCCGCGTGAACCGTTTCGCGGTCGACTCCCCGAACTCGCGCGAGCCCTCGAGGGTCTCGACCGGCGAGCGGACGAAGACCGAGTCGGTGTCGGAGTAGACGACCTCGTGGCCCTCGGCCTCGAGATCGTGGATGATCGACGTGATCGCCTCGCGGGCGAACGCCGTGATCGCCGCGCCGATGTCCTTGTTGGTGAATCGGTAGAAGCTCGACGCGAGGACCCCATAGAACGAGTTCATCAGGACCTTGACCGCATTCTGGAGACCGTCGTAGTACTCCCCCAGCTCCGCGGACTCCGCGGTCCGGGCGGCCCGGCGGAACCGGTCGCGGTCCGCCAGGAGCTCGGCGAGGATCTCGGGGATGATCCCGCGCCGGACCTCCGGGGCGAGGAAGCGCGCGCCGGACGGGCTGACCGTCGTGCCCTCGGGAGAGAGCGTCGTGAAGCAGAGGTTCCGTGCGATGATGATCGACGGGTACATCGACTTGAAGTCGAGGACCACGACCCACCGGTACATCCCCGGCCGGATCGCATGGACATACCCGCCCTCGATGGGGGCGTCCCGGCCTCCGCGGTGGCTCATCGGGACCCCGACCCCCCGCGCGTCCGCCCGCGGGATCAGCATCGCGTCGATGTAGAGCGACGTGCGGCCGTTCATCCCCTCCTCGAGCGGCAGGCGGGCGACGGTCGCGAGATCGGCGGCTTTCTCCACTGTGCGCAGCCGCTGGAGGATCCGGAGCGCGAGATCGGCGTCGTGCTCGCAGTACTCCATCACCCGCTCCGGGTCGCGGGCCCACTCCTCGTCGATGTTCCGCCGGTCGACCGCGAGCTTCGAGTCGCCGAGGAGCGTCCGGGCGACGTACTGGAGGGTCTCCTGCTTCGGCTTGAGGTCGCGGCGCGCCGACCACCAGGCGTCGGCGATGACCCGGCCGGTGACCTTCCAGAGGCGCTCGCCCATCTCCCGCGGACCGGCGCGGTCGCGGCCGAGAGCCAGGGTCGGGAGGCCGACCACCTGGGCGCGCTCCATCAGGAGCGGGAAGTCGTAGCCGCCGATGTTGTAGCCCGTGACGACATCGGGATCGTCCTCGGCGATGATGCGCGCGAACTGTTCGAGCATGGCCCGCTCGTCCGCGTCGCGGACCCGGAACGTCCGCCGCTCCCGGCCCGCCCCCTCCGCGACCCCGCAGATGGTGAAGATCGTCCGGGCCCGGATCGCGTTCTCGATGTCGAACGAAAGGACCCGCAGGGAAGGGCGGAATGGCTCGGCCGGACGGATGTCGTGGCCATCGGAGGTCACCACGCGGACGACCGTCGGCACGGTGTAGCGGGCCAGGACCTCCTCCGGCTCGTCCTCGGCCTCGAACGAGACAGTGAGCCCGAGGTGCTTGTCGTAGAGGAACCGGTGGACGAACGGAATATCGCAGGCGAGGACGCTCGCCTCCTCCCCCCGGCGGCGGTACTGGTCCCGGTACTGGGGGACGAGCCACGGCCGATGCAGGGTCACCCGGATCGCGGGCCGCTCGCTCCCGAGAACCCACGTGCGGGTATCCTGGACATCGAGGATCTCCGGGTCCGAGGCCAGCCGCTGCCGCACCTCCGCGGTCGGCTCGGTGAGGACGAAGTACGGGCGGAACCCGTAGTACCGCGCGACCAGCGCGGAGCCGTCCCGGGTCCGGCCGAACAGCTCGACCACGACGTCGTCCTCGCGGGCCTGGTACGAGCCCTCGAGCACGAACAGATCGATCGTGCGCACGGACGTGCGAGCCGGTGCCGGCCTATAGGGCTTCGCGTGCGCGCCCAGCCCGCCAGGTGCGCAACGCGGTGAGGTCATGCACCCACCGCTCCCCCCACCGACGCGACCGCAGGGCCGCGGCGGGGTGGATCAAGGGGAAGATCGGACCGGCCGGACCGGCTCGGAGGGTGCCCGCCGACTGCAGTACGGGGGGCGCGGAGGGGTCGAGCGTGCGGAGCGCGTGGGCGCCAAGGGTGACGATGAGGCGAGGACGAAGGAGGTCGAGCTGCCGGTCGAGGTACGGACGACACGTGCGCGCCGCGGCGCGGTCGAACCGGTTGTGGGGGGGTCGGCACTTCAGGACGTTGAGGATGCCCACGGTCCCCTCGGGGAGCCCGAGAAACCGGATCGCCTCGTCGAGCCGTCGGCCCGCCCGACCCACGAACGGAACCCCCTGCCGGTCCTCTTCGGCGCCCGGGGCCTCGCCCACGAAGAGGACCTCGGGCGTCAAGCTCCCTCGGTAGACCACCGCATGCGTCCGCGTGGCCCCGAGGGGGCAGCGCCGGCAGGCGCGGATCTCGGCCGAGAGGGACTCCCATGCGGCCCGGGCGGGAGCGGGACGCCGTCGCGGGGCCCGACGACCGTCTCTCGGGACCCGGCGCGCTCCGGTCATGGCTTCCTCGAGGATTTTCGGCGTTGCGACGCCGACACTCGGCGGTCATCTTAAATAGGGCTACCCTGTGGCTCGGCCCCTTCGCCCCATATGACGCCGCCCTCCGGACTCAACACAGCTGGCCGCTTGGCCCGGCTCCGGCAGCGGAGACGCTGGTCGGACCGGTACTACAAGCGACGGACGCTTCACTTGAAGGAGCGATCCGACCCGCTCGAGGGGGCCCCCCAGGCCCGCGGGATCGTCATCGAAAAGGTCGGTGTCGAGGCGAAGCAACCCAACTCGGCGATCCGCAAGTGCATCAAGGTCCAGCTGATCAAGAACGGACGCCAGGTCACGGCGTTCGCGGTCGGGGACGGGGCCATCAACTTCATTGACGAGCACGACGAGGTGCTGGTCGAGGGGATCGGGGGCCGGATGGGCCGGTCGTACGGGGACATCCCCGGGGTCCGCTACAAGGTGATCCAGGTGAACAACGTCTCGCTCGATGAGCTCGTGCGGGGCCGCAAGGAGAAGCCGGCCCGATGAGCGGATCCCCCGAGCCGGTCGTCACCGAGGGCGCGCACGAGGAGCCCGGTCCGGTCGTCCAGCGGCCCGAGCCCCCGCCGCCTCCTCCGTTCCCGGTGCCGCCCCTCTTCGGGAAGTACCCGTTCGAGGGGGTCGAGGTCCACGACCCGGGGCTCCTGCCGTACCTCTATCTCCACCCGGTCTACGCGCCCCACACCGAGGGCCGCCTCACCGGGCGCCCGTTCCTCAAGTCCCGGATGCATCTCGTGGAGCGCCTCGCGAACCACCTGATGAAGGGTGGGAAGTTCACCGGCAAGAAGTCGAAGGCGCTCGCGACGATCCGCAAGGCGTTCGACGAACTCGCCCAGAAGGAGGGCAAGAACCCGCTCCAGCTCCTCGTGGACGCGGTCGAGAACGCCTCGCCGCGCGAAGAGGTCACGCGCCTGCAGTTCGGCGGGATCTCGGTCCCCCGGGCGGTGGATGCCTCCCCGGCCCGCCGCCTTAACGTCGCGATCCGCAACCTCGCCCTCGGCGCGATCCAGGCCTCGCACAAGTCGACCAAACCGATCCACTCTTGCCTCGCGGAGGAGATCCGTCTTGCCGCGAAGGGCGACCTAACCTCGTTCGCCGTCGGACGCAAGGAAGAGGTCGAACGGGTGGCGCAGTCGGCACGCTGAGGCCCAGGAGGATTCCGCATGACCCACATCCGTAGCGAGCTGGCGCAGGCCATTCCCCAGATGATGCACAACGTCGACCGGATCCGCAACATCGGGATCGTCGCCCACATCCACCACGGAAAGACGACGCTCTCCGACAATCTCCTCGCGGCCGCCGGCATGATCTCGAACGAGCTCGCGGGCAAGCAGCTCTACCTCAACTTCGACGAGCAGGAGCAGGCCCGCCTGCTCACGATCAACAACGCGGACGTGACGATCGTCCACGAGTTCGAGAAGGAGAACTATCTGATCAACCTCATCGACACGCCGGGGCACGTCGACTTCGGCGGGGACGTCACCCGCGCGATGCGCGCCGTCGACGGCGCGATCGTCGTGGTCTGTGCGGTCGAGGGTGTGATGGCCCAGACGGAGACGGTGCTCCGCCAGGCCCTCCGAGAGAAGGTGAAGCCGACCCTCTTCATCAACAAGGTCGACCGGGCGATCAAGGAGCTCCAGCTCACCCCGGAATCGCTCCAGAAGCGCTTCACGACCATCATCACCGAGGTCAACGAGCTGATCCGGAAGATGGCGCCCGAGGAGTTCATCGACGCCTGGAGCGTGGACCCGCGCGACGGATCGGTCGCGTTCGGCTCCGGCTACGAGAACTGGGCGATCAGCGTTCCGTACATGCAGCGGACCGGCGTGAAGTTCCCCGATATCATCAACTTCGTCTCGACCGGCCGCTCCCGGGAGATCGCCCAGCGGGCGAAGATCAACGACGTCGTCTTCGACATGGTCGTGCGCCACCTCCCGAGCCCCCACGTCGCCCAGCGGTACCGGATCCCGAACATCTGGAAGGGGGACGTCTCGAGCTCGATTGGTCAGGCGATGGTCAACACCGACCCCGCGGGCCCCGCCACGTTCATGGTCACCGACATCACGATGGACCCGGCCGCGGGCGAGATCGCCACCGGCCGAGTCTTTTCCGGCAAGCTCCAGAAGGGGATGGAGCTCTCCGTCGTCGGCTCGAAGCTCAAGAACCGCGTGCAGCACGTCTCGCTGTTCATGGGGCCCGAGCGGCTCATGGTCGAGGAGGTCACGGCCGGCAACATCGCCGCCGTGATCGGGCTCTCGGACGCGTTCGCGGGCACCACGATGGCGACCGGCGCCGAAATGGTCCCCTTCGAGGAGATCCGCCACGTCTCCGAGCCGGTCGTCACGGTCGCGATCGAACCGAAGCGGATGGCCGACCTGCCGAAGCTGATCGAGGTCATGCGCAAGATCGCGAAGGAGGACGCGAGCCTCCGGGTCGAGATCAACCAGGAGACCGGCGAGCACCTCCTCTCGGGCATGGGCGAGCTCCACCTCGAGATCACGCAGTACCGCATCGTCAACGACTACAAGGTCGAGATCACGGCGTCGAAGCCGATCGTCGTCTACCGGGAATCGGTGAAGCACCCGGGCGGCCCCTTCGAGGGGAAGTCGCCCAACAAGCACAACCGGTTCTACTTCGAGGTCGAGGCGCTCCCCGAGCCGGTCGTACAGGCGATCAAGGACGGCGAGGTCCCTCAGGGGAAGTCGTTCAAGGACACGAAGACGCTCGTCACGAAGCTCGAGGCGCTCGGGATCCCGCGCGACGAGGGACGGGGGATCGTCGCGGTCGAGGGGACGAGCATCCTGTTCGATGTCACGAAGGGGATCCAGTACCTCAACGAGACGATGGACCTGATCGTCGATGCCTTCAAGGAGGCGACGAACCGCGGGCCGCTCGCGAACGAGAAGCTCCACGGGCTCAAGGTACGGCTCGTGGACGCGAAGCTCCACGAGGACTCGATCCACCGCGGGCCCGCCCAGACGATCCCGGCGGCCCGGTCCGGCATGTACGGGGCGATGGTCCTGGGCGATCGGCTCCTCCTCGAGCCGTTCCAGAAGGTCACGGTCAACGTGCCGCAGGAGGTCCTTGCCGGGGCGACCCGGGAGCTCCAGCGGCGACGGGGCGAGATCCTCGACATGACGAGCGTCGGCGACCTGCAGACGATCGTCGCGAAGGTCCCGGTCGCGGAGATGTTCGGGTTCGCCTCCGACATCCGCAGCGCCACCGCGGGGAAGGTCCTCTGGTCGACCGAGTCGCTCGGCTTCGAGCCGGTCCCGTCCGAGCTCCAGCCGGGGGTCGTCGCCGAGGTCCGTCAGCGCCGGGGGCTCAAGCCCGAGCCGTACGACGCGGCGTACTACTCCGGCTGAGCCCGCCCGTCGCCGCGACACCTCCGAGATCCTCTCGGTCGTGAGCTCCCGGTACCCGCTCGTCCAGCACCGCGAGGTCGCGCAGGCCGTGCACGCGATTGGCGAGGCGTAGGAACCGCGCGCCGGGTCGCCCGTTTCGTGAGTTCGGACGGCCCCTGTTGCCGTGACTTCCGAGAGTAGTGGGCAGGAGTGAAGTACCCAAGCCGGCGTCGCGGCGTCACACGAGGACCACAGATGACTGCGCGCGGCGAGCGCGCGGTCCGTCGCGCTGATCCGGGTGCGGCCGCGGACCGGCGGGGCACCGTAGGTCCAGATTCCACGACGCTACCGGACTTCTCCCCTGCCGAGTTCAAGAGACGCGACCGCGAACCGGTGCCGCCAGATGCCTCGTTTCAGCCAGTTCGGTCTCGCCTGCTTCCCGACGTACCGAGCGGGCGCGAGAGCTCTTCTCTCGAAACCGCCCAGACTGCTGTTCTCGACTTCCGGAACACGTTGTACCTCTTTCACGAGCTTGGAGGACATCCAGGAGCTTACGGCGCGCTCTTGGGGTTCTACTTCTGCGGTCCCGGCACGGCGTATGACGTGCGTAAACGACTCGGTTTGGGTCAGCAGGCCGTCGCGGGCGTGATCGAAGTTCTCCTTCGGTTGAAGTTGATCGAAATGGGACCGGGCCGTCCGTTTCCGTACGCGCGCCGCCGAAGCTATCGACTGACCGTGCGCGGGCGAGGACTCATGGACACACCAATGTGTTCATGGTCGGCCCTCGTGAGACAGTGGGACTGTGTCTGAGCCGTCCTTGGCCCCGAATCTCGAGGGAAAGGGGCGACCCCCAAAGTCGTGGAGAATTGAGCTCCTACCGTGATTTCGCTCCGTTCGACGGCCGGCCCGTTCAACGACTGGCCCGTTAAACGAGTCCCCCGTTAAACGGGCGTCCCGTTGAACGGGGAAGAGACCGAAGGAACGACTCCCACCTCGCCCATGTCCCGAACAGCGTGGTGCCATGATGCGCGTCAACAAGAGTGTCGTCTCGCTTCTCGTTGTGGTGTTGATGGTTGTCGGTGGACTTGGCCTGTCGGCCGGGGCGGCCCACGCTTCAGGTACTCTCGCGGGGCCCGATGCGCAGTGCCGGCAGTACATTACTAACTCATTCACCGGCGTCGGGACACCCCACACCGCCACGAATGTGACCATCTTTTGGAACCTGACGGTTGGCGTAACGACGGAAGTCTACTGGGGTAACTTTTCGAATCCGTATCCGTTCAGCCAGAGCGCGACATTCATTACTCAGCAAGGGGGTTCTTCGACGGCCCCGTACCAGGTGTTCCTTGACTTCCTTGAGCCGAACACGACTTACTACTACAAGATCTACGCCCCGGGCGAGAATCTTGCCGGCGTCTGTGTTGGGCCTGCGACTTACACCGGATCTTGGATGACCCTCTCTGAAGGGAGTTATGAATCTCAGTCGATCGCAGCACATGGGGGAGATTACGTCTACGGGACGGTAGAGAACGCCAACGGCACGCCCGCACCTTCCGGTGTCGTAGTGGTAGCGACATGTGCGCATCCGTACATCTTTCCCAACGGGAACCCGTGGTGGAGCTACGGAACGACCAATTCGAGCGGGCAGTACTTCGTTTACATACCTTCTGAATGGGACAGCTGGACTAACTCGCCCATGGACATCTGCCAGTCGCAGCAGTCTCCGCTGAACCCGGGAGCCATGGGCTACCTCGTGTGCGTGGACAACCTCGGCACCGGGAGCACCATTTACTGTGGGGGGTCAAACTCGAATCCATTACCACAGGGAAACGTCTGGCCAGGGCACTGGAACGAAACTGTGCTTACGTGGGCTCCCCAAGTCGTGAACTTCCGCCTCCCCTCGAACTTCGTGACTCCCCTGTTCCCGATAGTGCTTGACTTCAGCAACGGACCCGGTTCCTCACAGTTCAGTTTCGAACAAAGTACGACAATCCAGACTTCGTTGACGAGTGGCTGGGATCTTACCGGCGGGGTGTCCGTCGGCGGCGGGCCCGTCGGAATCGACGGGAGTGCCTCGGGCTCGTCCACAGCGACCACGACGAAGGACGCCGGGGCTGGCATTCAGAGTGCTGGGACTCTCGAGTGGGTCGCCAAGTACAACTCGTCCGGGACTGTCGCGTTCAGCGCTATCGCACGCAATTGGACACGAACCATCAACCTCATGGGTGACCCGGTCGAGCAGAACTACAATTCCGTGTACTCGCTTGCTCCGCCTTCCGATTGGCTGACCCCAGAGAACATCAGCGAAGTCTCGGACTGGTACTACTTGACCGGCTTCAACGGCATAGTCATGCAGAATGAGCCTGTGCCGCCCCATGCAGTTGACTACGGCTACATCACCACGTCTACGTCCCAAGAGTCGAGTAGCACGTACAGTCTAGGATTGAGCGTGTCAGTGGGTCTGCCAGGTGTTCTTTCGGCCCAACTGGGATTCGGCATGAGGTGGGGGCAAACTAGCTCGACGAGCTACTCCCAAACCCTGAAGTGGGAGGCGGGAAGCACAAGCAGCGGCCAGTTCATGTGCTACGACGTCTACGGGCAGGCAGGGACCTTCTCGAATCCTGTGTCCAGCGGCGTCATGGTGGGCATCTACTCGTGGCCCGCCACGTACTCGTCGGGCAACCAGACACACTGGTGCCCTAGTCCATAATGGATATCTGGGACGACGGAACTGATGGACCGGATGTCGCGAGGTGGTCTCCTTAGCACGAGGCGCGTCCAAGCGGCCGTTGTCGTAGTCCTCGTGGTTTCGGCGGCGATAGGCATCTACTGGACGGTCAAGGCCGGTGGACCCCACTCTGGGTTTCCCACACTGATTGATGACGGGCCAAGCTACTTTGAGGCACTGGCATCGGTTAATGCGTCGGTACGGAGCATCTCGGGAGGGCCTTGGGCGATCTTCTCGGTGTACGGGATAGCTGCACAAGAACCGTTCAGCCCGAACGTGCTGAGCTACCTTTCCGATAACTACACCGTGAACAACTGCGGTCGTCTGTTCGATGGTGTCACTCTCTGGAATGGGACCCTGCCGATATTCACAGGCACCTTCAATTCGGGCACGGCGCCATTCTGGCAGTTCGCGTTCTACTCGAACAGCACCAACGAGGATCTCATTGCTACCAACGTGGAAGGGGTTCCCCACGTATATCCACCCGAGCCAAATCAAGCGAACGGCACTTGCTATCCATGGATTGCGGTTCCCGGCACGCTGGCCTGGTCGAAAGCTCTGACTCGTGTTTCGGTAGATTCCACGGTGGCAGCGGCTGCGGCATGGCCATCGGTAAGCGTCGACTGGCCGCAGCCGAGCGAGCCCTTCGTGGAGATTATGAGCCTGGGCCCGAGCATGTTCAGTCGCATCGGGTACGTCACCGGCGGCTATCTGGTGTTGTTCGACCGGTGCGGCCTGCTGGGTGTCTCGGGGAACCAGACCCTGCTGGGAGCCGCCGTGAACTGGTCGAACCCATCTGGTCAGGCGATCAACTCCGGCCTTGGAGGAACGAACTGTGACGCCCCACCCTACGCGGTGCAGTTCTCCCAGCCGGCGGAACTGCATGACTCGATCACGAGTTGGACAACGATCCCGTTCCAGTTGGTGTGGTACTTCCATGCGTCGAATGGATCTGTCGCCCCTTACTATGACCCATGGGGACTGGCGAACTGGATGACAAGCTGGAACCTGACCACGTCGACCGGGCAAGCCCTCCCGCCAGCCGGCCCGGGCTGTCAGTCATGGGTGGCCGCAGTGTCGGAGTGTATCGCCAACGCGTCGGGTTGGTACGCGGTGATTCTTTCTGCGAGCGGGGCATGGATCAACAGCTACGGGATGCAACCGGGAGGTGTCGCGGGATGGTCGGCGCCTGTGACCGCACTGGTGAGCCAGCAACAACTGGTGGTTGTTGCTCCCAGTTCGTGGAATGTCACCGGGGACCGCATGGCCGTCAGCCCGACGAACGCCACGCTTCGCGTCAGCGGATCCGCCTCGCTGTAAGCGCTTTCCTGACACCCGTTACGTGGGCGCACTGTGCACAGAGAGTTGTCTTCAGCGAGGAGATGCTGGCGGAGGACGTGGGACCCGCGGTCCTCGCGGCGGGCCTGCCACGGGTTCACGCGAGCGCGATCGGCGCGCGGGCGGAGGTCGAGAGGAGCCACATCGCGCTCCTCTCGCGTTGGACCGCGTACCAGGTCGCGACCGCTGTTCTCACGCACGAAGTCGGACCACGGGTGAGCTCGGAGCGGTCCCGGGCGTTCGAGCGAGTGGCGGCGAGCGCGCTGTTGCTCCAAGAACACGGCGCGGCGCCCGCGTGAGCGCCTCCCGGGGGATGGGACATGTTCCGAGACCTCCTCACGAGCGAACCGCCCGCAGCGGTCCTGTACGCCCTTCTCGCGGAGGGTATCGCGCTCGTCGCGGTGGGTGTGTGGATACTCGTCGTCGGGTGACGGCCCGGACGATTAGTGGGTCCACGATACAGGGACGCGCGGCGCGGGTCCCTCGGGTCACCTCGCCCGGGCGCCTGAAATCACTGGTGCAGCAAGACCACTAATCCGGCGGCGTTGGTCTATCGCTAGGTTCATATATACATGCAGGTACGTATGCATGTACCACATGCCGGAATCGACACGCGTGCCACGGCTCGAATTCGCCAGGCCAGGAGCGAATCCAACGTTGGAATCAATCGAGTACGTCCGGGCAGTGCTTCGCCGTGCCGAAGAGCCAATCAGCCGAAACAAGATCCTCCTTATCCTTGCGGCTTGGTCCCATTCAATGAGCCGGCAGAGCCTGAACGTGGTGATCGATTTCCTTGCCGCCGACGGTTCTGTAGCCGAGGGGAGCAAGGGCCTAATGTGGGTCCCTGAGGTATCTCCGAAGCTCGCTGGGGCGCTCGCAAAGGCTCGAAGCCTTTGACGATTCCGGCTGACGAGGTGCTCCTTAGTGACAATGCACAGGCATCGCTCAACTCGTTAGAGTCTACTGAACCGCCGGAGTCGTCAGAGCGGGCGGCGATCGCCAGACGGGCGCGCAGCTACCGAGCCATCCTCCTTGCCGACTGCCAGCACGGCGAGGTGGTCCGCAAGTCGAGGATTCCCAGATACTTCCGAGAAACGTATGAGATCGAGAACCTCTACGTCGAAGATTTGCCGAAGTTCTGGAGAATGCTGTACGCCATCGTCAAGAGTGGTGGAAAGCGAATCGTGATGATCCTCGAGATTGTAGATCATGAGACGTACGACCGGTGGTTTCGATTCCGCGGAAGGTAACTGACCGAGCTCGAACTTCTCGCATCATCGGTCGTTCGCGGAGGGTCGCGGGACCGGTTCGCCATCCCACTCAGGGAGACCCTTGATTAGATCCGCGAACACCTGTCGCCCCAGACCGAGTGCCTGTCTCGAGCTCCCCGCCCAGTCCTTGAGCCGAAAGACCATGAACTCGGAGAGGTCGGGTCGGTGCCACACGAAGAACGTCGGGAAGGACGAGCCCTGTCCCGCGGCGACTGCCGCGCTGTTGGAAGCGAGCCCCTCGAATCGCGTCGCGAGGTCGGCCGACCACGGTCGGACCCGGGACGGTACATACTACAACTTGTAGTATGATGGAAGTGGCCTTTGGATCGAGTCGAACCTACTACGGACTGTGGTATGTGACCTGCCGGCAAGAGGGACGATCGGTCGAAGATACTACAAGGTGTAGTTGGTTTACCCTTCGGACAACCCGACCCACGACCTTTCGGTCGCGATCCGGATTAGATCTACTACATTATGTAGTAGCTTTTGGAGGGCTCCGACCGGCGGGGTCGACCGCAGGGAGCGTGTCGAGCGTCCGCTGGCCCCTCGGTCGAGGGCCTTCCGCGGAGCGGGACCGGATCGGCCAGGCACCCTCGTGGTCGAGGAGCCAGCGCTTCCGCCAGAGCCCGAGACCGAAGCCGGCGATCGCACCGCCCTGGCCCACGACGCGATGACACGGAACGACGATGGGGATTGGGTTGCGGTGCATCGCGCCCCCCACCGCGCGGGCTGCCCCGGGGAACCCCGCGCGCCGGGCGAGCTCCCCGTACGTCACCGTCCTCCCGGGGGGGACCTCCCGGAGGGCCTTCCAGACGGCCCGGTCGAACGCCGACGCACTGTCTGGGTCCGGCGCGAGCTCGAAGGAGCTCCGCTTCCCGCGAAAGTACTCCTGCAGCTGCCGCGGCGGGCTCCCCGGCGGGAACGGGGGCTTGCGCCGGACGGCCCCCACGGGAAGCCCGGTCTGGGGGACCCCGTTCTCGAGGAGGTCGATGATCCGGACCGTGGAACCCTGGTAGACCACCCGAAACGTCCCGATCGGGGATGTGACGTCCGCATAGTCGATCGCAGGGGTCATCGGCCGGGGAAGAACGTCGCGCGTACAAGTCACTTCTTCGGTCCTACGCGGACTCGAGCCCCGCCGGTCCGATGCGGAACTCCGCGGCGCCCTCGGGAAGCGACCGGTGCTTGACGAGGACCACCCGCCGGCGGTTCCCCGGCAGGCGGTCGAACCGGAGGATCGTCTTCGCCGCGTGGTTGAGGAAGGAGCCTCCGACCGGCTCGAGGGTCCCTTCCCGGACGCTGCGCCAGACCTGGTTCGTGAAGAGGACCGGTACGTGGGCCCGGAGCGCGGTGCCGATGAGGTCGGCGACGGCCGCCGAGAGGGTCTCCCGAGCATCGTCCTCGTCCGGCCCCGAGATCGAGAGCCGGTAGTAGAACGTCCCGGAGTCGACCACGATGAGGCCGACCGGCCGCTTCCCCTCCCGCGCGAGCGCGCATGCGGCCGCGACCGCCCGGCCCTCCTCGGCGAGGTCCTTCGGCGTGGACAGGAGCAGGTGCTTCAGGATGCGATCGAGGTCCTCGGCGGCGATCGCCCGGAGCCGGTCGACGCTGACCCCCTCGGTGTCGATGTAGAGGACCCATCGGTCCTCCCGGGCCACGCGCGCCGCGACGTCGAGGCAGAAGAGGGTCTTGCCGCTCCCGCCCTCTCCGTAGAGCTCGGTGACACAGTCGTTCTCGAGCCCGCCCCCGAGGAGCCGGTCGACCGAAAGGATGCCGGTCGCCTGCCGGTCGGGGGGCATCGCGGCGGTGAGCGGCACCGGAGGGTAAAGGTACCTAGCGGGCCGGGGGACCGCGGATGGGGGTCGGGCGTCCCAGCTCGGCGAGCGCGACCCCGGGGACCTCCGACCGGAACGCCTCGGGATGCTCGGTATGGATCGGGAAGACCGTCGAGGCCCGGACGGATCGGACGATCTCGTAGAGCTCCGAGGCGGAAGCGTGACCGCTCGCGTGCATCTGATGGAAGGAGAGGCCGAAGTGGTCGAGCCAGTTGTGCATCACCCGGTCGTCGACGTCGTCCTCGGTGAACGGCTCGCTCATCGAGTGGACGAACGGCGTCCCCCGAGGCGGCCGAAGGTCGATCAGCTCGGGGAAGTGCATCAGGTCGAGCGCGAGGAGGTACCGGGAGCCCTTCGCCCGGACCTCGTCCGAGTCGACCGCGTTCTCGAGGAACGGCTTCTCCCAGGTGTAGTAGCGCTTCTTCTTCCGGTGATAGACCACGAGCCCGTCCGTCGCTCCGGGGACCGGCAGGTCGTGTCGTCCGAACCGCGGGGCGATCGTCTCCAGGAGATGGGCGGTCCGCGCCGAGACCGCGAGCGACCGACCGGCCTCTCTCGCGGCGGCGTAGAGCGTCAGCAGGCGGTCGACGTCGCGGGGGTACGTGCAGGCGAGCGCCAGGGTCGGCCGCTTCTCGAGGATCCGGTCGACCCCCGATCGGACCCCCTCCTCGGTGAGGTTCTGTCGGGCGTCCGGCCCAGCCCGGGTCCCTTCCGTGATCAGGACCGCGGGACGCTCCTCGCTCGCGGCCCGGAAGAACGCGTGCGTGTCCTCGCCCCTCGGGCCGTGGTGGCGGAAGTCCCCCGTGTAGACGACCGTGCCCTCGCTCGTCCGGATCAGGAAGCCGTAGGCGAACGGGATCGAGTGGTCCACGGGGAACGGAACGACCTCGATCCCGCCGACCCGGACGGGGGTCCGGTCGTGGAAGATGCGGTACGGATGCTCGCCGTAGCGCATCATGGTCGACGTCTCGATCGCCTCCATCATCTCGCGGGTGCCCGCGCCGACGTGGACGGGAATGTCGGGGTCCACGAGGTGGAGGTAGCCCGCGTGGTCCGCGTGGGCGTGGCTGACGAAGATCCCGTGGACCCGGGGAGGCTCCCACGCGAGGTCGGCGTCCGCGAGCGCCTCCGCCGAGTAGAGCCCGGGGAGAGGGGGAATCAGCCCGAACTCGAGGAGGTCCTTCGCGGGGCTCGCCGACCGAGGCTGGAGGTAATCGACGTAGAACTCCTCGTACCGGGGCGAGAACGACGGACCGAAGTCGAACAGGATGCGGTCCGGCCCGTCCTCGATGAGGACCTTGTTCCCCCCGATCTCGCGGACCCCTCCGAGAAAGGTCACGGTCGGTGAGCGCATCGCGCGGCGGAACGATCCCCGGCTCTTGAAGGGTCCCGCCCGCCGGGAAAACGACACCATGGACGCCCCCCTCCGGGGGCACCGAACGCCGGGGCGTCGCTACCGCGCCTTCAGAACCTTCTTGACGTTGGGGTGCTCCTTCGTGAAGATCTTCCCGCCGCAGTTGTCGCAGCGGACCCCGAAGAGGTTCGCGTCGGACGGGAGCGCCTCTCCGCACCGGATGCAGCGGAACATCGTCGGATTCGACCGGCGACGGGCCCTTAAGCCTTGCCCGTGCCGACGGGCACCCGTTCGGTCCGCGAGATCGGGGGCGGGGCCTGGAAGGCGTAGGCGTTCGAGGCGAACCGGGTGCCGCACCGGCGGCACTCGAAGATCCCTGAGGCGACCCGTCGCAGCGTCACGGTCGAGCAGCGGGGGCACGGCGCGTCGCCCCGCGTCCGGTCGATCTCGAGCACGCGGCGGCGGATCCGGATGCCGTAGCGCGGGCCCATCCAGCCGGTCGAGCCGACCTTCTTCGTCCGCTGGGTCATGCCGTCGGTCCTCCGTTTCGCGCAAACTGCCGCAGACGCTCGCCGTGCTTGAAGGCGCGCCGCACGACCTCTTTGACGTCGTCCGGGGAGAACGCCCCCACGAGACCCTTCTGCATCGCGACGACCTGGCCGGTCTCATCGGTCGCGACCGTGAGACGGCCCTGGGCCGCCTGCTCCTCGTCGAACGTCGGGTCGACGACGATCGTGTCGCCGAGGCGGACGAACGTGCACTCGATCGGAAGGTGCTGGACCTCGAGCGGGTAGTCGGCCTCTCCGACCCCGAGACGCTTCGCCGGGACGGTCGCGTGGGCGAGCGCCGTCACGGCGGCAAGCAGCGACGCGTCGATCAGGTTGCCGTCGTGGTCGAGGACATGGACGTCGGTGTAGCAGACCCAGGACTTCTCGCCCGGCGTGACGCACAGCTTCGTGAGATCGATCGTCTCGGCGGCGCGGATCGCCCGGTCGACGACGCGTGAGACCTCGATCGCCCAGGGTTGGGGCGGACCCGGCTCGAACGTCGGGTTCGACAGCGGGATCAGCTCGGCGTTGGTCGTCAGGACCCCCGCGTTCGGGGTGTCGGGGAACGGCTTCCCCGGCTCGAGCTTGATCCCGGCGAGCACCGCGGTGTTGCCGAGACGCACGAGGGCCGAGCCATCGGCCGACACGACGAACCCGGGCTCGATCGAGATCTTCCGGTACTCGTCAGGGCTCCGGCCATCGAGGCGCTTTCCTGCGGCCGCGAGGTCGAGGATATGGGTCGTGCGGATCTCCGCCGCCGCTTCCGCGCTCATGCCGACTCCCCGTGCGCAGGCTCGATCGCATAGCGCTCGCGGAGCGCCTGCTTCATCGTCTCGTAGATGTCGCGGCAGCCCTTCACGCCGAGGTCGAGGGCCCGTGCGAGCTCGTCCTCGCTCATGTGTCCCTCCATCTGGAGGAGCACGAGGCGACCGGACTGCGGGACGAGGGCCATGGGGAGGTCCGCCTCCCCGTAATTGTCCTCCTCCTTCTTGAGGTCGAGCGCGATCGCGCCGCCCACCTTGCCGACGGCGACCGCGGGCAACAGGTCGACCATCGGGATCCCGGCGTCGGCGAGCGCGACCGAGGCCGCCACGAGCCCCGCGCACCGGGTGCCCGCGTTCGCCTGGAGGACCTCGATGTAGATGTCGATGCTCGTCCGGGGGAACTCCTCGGCGAACACGACCGACTCGAACGCCTCGCCGATCACCTTCGAGATCTCCTGCGAGCGCCGGTCGATGCCCGGCCGCTTTCGTTCATCCACCGAGAACGCCGCCATGTTGTAGCGGCACTGGATGACCGCCTTGTCGTTCTGCTGGAGATGCCGCGGGTGGACCTCCCGGGGCCCGTAGACCGCAGCCATGACCTTGTTCGCGCCCCACTCCACGAACGCCGACCCGTCGGCCTGATGGAGGGCTCCGGCCTGGATGCGGAGCGGCCTCAGCTCGTCCAGCTTCCGTCCGTCGATCCGCAACCCTTCCGGGCTCAGCAGGACCGGCACCTCTTTCGCTCCTACGCTTCCCATACGCTTCTCTCCTGGACTGTGATCCCGTCAGTGGGGCTCGGACCCCTCGGGTCCCGGGCCGACGTCGGATTCCTCCTCGGCCCCGTCGCCCGATTCGAACTCCTCTTCCACGCGGTCGCGGGAGCTCCCCTCGCGCTCCGGAGCCTCCGGTCCCTCCGGCTGGGTCGGCCGCGTCGACCTCAGGTAGCTCTCGACCCGCTCCGTGAGGCCGCTGCGCTGGCCTTCCTCATCGATCAGCCGTAGGACATCGGAGACGCGCCGGATCGCCTCGGGCGACCCGTCGACCCAGACGCGGCCGTTCTGGCCCACGGCGATCTTCGCGCCGGTGTGCCGTCCGATCGTATCGACCATCGAGCCCCCGCGGCCGACGACCCGGGGCACCCGCGCCGGCGAGATGTGCACGATCGTGCCGCCCTCGAGCTTGCCGAGGCGCTCGCCGTTCATCGTGACCCCGATGCGACCCGTGGCCTCGAGACTTTCGACCCGGACGATCACGGCGTCGCCGACCCGGAGATACCGGTCGGTCTCGCCCACATCGATCTTCCAGGGGGTCCCGGTCATGTGGAGCGGGGCCCAGCGGGGCGCCCCGATGTCGAGGAGCCAGAACGTGGTCTGCACATCGGTCACGATGCCGACCACCACGTCGTCCGGGTGCGGGATGTACCGCCCCGAGAGCGGGACGACCTGCACGACCGGCGGGCGGGGCGAGAGCAGGCCGAGCACGCTCGCGAAGACCTTGCCGCCGACCCGATAGGTCCCGGGCCCCGGTTTCAGGCCGTGGCTCGGTATCTCTTCGCCGGGAAGTACTAGTACCCGTTCGCCGGACGGGGGCGAGGGGCCTCCCTCGCGTCCACGCCGCCGGCGCCCGGGCCGATGGCCACGTGACATGTTTCCTGCTGCACCGCGGCGCTCGACCGATGTGCCCTATTTAACTAACGCGGTCTCGGCGGTACCCTTCGTGCGGGCGCTCAGCTTCTCGTAGAGCTCGGTCTGCATGCCGGCGGGGATCTCGACCACGCCGCTCCAGGACCCATCCGAGAGCCACTGCTCCTCGAGGAGCCGCCCGAGACCCTTCACCTCGCCGATCACGCGGGGGTAATGCTGGCCGGGGAGCTTGACCCGGACCTTCACGACGTCGAGGCGGATCGGGATCAGGGGCCGAAGCTTCGCGAGCACCTCCTGGACCTGGGCGTCGACCGGCTTGAACGGGTCGATGTGGACCTTCGCTTCGGCCATCGCGGACTCGATGCGCGCCGGCGGATGGGGGGCACCGGTCTGCGGGTTCATCGCGTTCCGGGCGATCATGGCGACGATCTGGCGGTGCTTCGCCGCCTGGAGCTTGTGACGTTGCTCGGTGGTGACCTGGACCTCGCCCTTCCGAACGATCTGTTTCGCGATCTCGGCGACGTTCCGGGTGTGGAACGTCTTCTCGAGGTGCTCGTCGGAGATCTTGTCGCCCTTCTTCGCGTCCTTGAAGATCTGGTCGAGGGCAAGCCGGTCGGAGAGGTCGATGTCCTTGCCGTCCTTGATCTCCTGGACCGCCTCGGGGTCGACGAGCACCTCGAAGCGGGAACCCCCGGTCTCCCACCTCGCGATTACGGCGTCGTCAACCTTGACCATGGGGCCGCTCGGGCGCGGCGAGACTAGGCGCGACCGCTCTTACCCGTTTGCCCGGCCGGTCCGAGACGGCCGACGTACTTCTGGATCTCGTCATTGGGGAGCCGGGTCATCCCGACGTCCCGCTGGACCGTGCAGACCTCGACCTGGGCGAGGCTCCCGCCCTCGTCGAGCCCGGCCCGTAGTCCCTCGAGCGCGAGGAGGATCGCGCTGTCGCGGTCCATCCCGGCCCGGTACTTCTGCTCGAAGAGCTCCATCACGGGGCCCTTGTTGCCGCCGGTGCTCGCCGCCTTGAAGCTCGTCAGCGAGCCGGACGGTTCGGTCTCGAAGAGGTGGATCCCCGAATCGTCGTATCCGCCGACGAGGAGCGCGGTACCGAAGGGGCGGACCCCGCCGAACTGGGTGTACTGCTGCTTATAGTCGCAGATCCGGCGCACGAGCAGCTCGACCGACATCGGCTCGGCGTACGTGACGCGGTTGATCTGCGCCGAGAGCCGCGCATAATCGACGAGGACCCGGGCGTCGGCGACCAAGCCGGCTGTCGCGCAGGCGATGTTCTCGTCGATCTGGTGGATCTTCTCGAGGCTCGACGGTTCGGCGAGCTTCGGGTTCGGGATGCGCCGGTCGGCGATCAGCACCACCCCGTCCGAGTAGACGACCCCGGCGGTGGTCGCTCCGCGACGGACCGCCTCGCGAGCGTACTCGACTTGGAAGAGACGGCCGTCCGGAGAGAAGACGGTGATCGCCCGGTCGTAGGCCATCTGGCCCGGTTGCATCTCCATGCGCGCTGCCTCGGCCCGGCACTGAGGTCCCCTTTATAACGGGAACCCGGGGAGTAACGCTCCGGTACGTCGGTTACGGTACTCCCGCAGGACGCCGTGTCGGGCTCCCGGGGCGCCGCCAAACCTATGAGCGATGGCGGAAGGTGAGCGCCGATGGTGCCGGAGCCGGAGCCAGAGTCCCGCCGCGGAGGCTGGCGGCTGGCCCGCGAGACCTCCGCGTACCTGCGGAGCGCGGCCGAGCAGGCGATCGACTGGCATCCGTGGGGCGCCGAGGCGTTCGATATCGCGCAACGGACCGGCCGACCCATCCTGCTCGACGTCGGCGCCTCCTGGTGCCACTGGTGCCACGTGATGGACGAGGGGACCTACTCCGACCCCGAGGTCGCGCGTCTCCTGGGGCAGCACTTCGTGGCCGTGAAGGTCGACCGGGACCAGAACCCCGAGATCGACCGCCGCTACCAGCGCCAGGTGAACGTGCTTACCGGGGAAGGGGGCTGGCCCCTTACGGCCTTCCTCACCCCGGCGGGCGAGGTGTTCCTCGGCGGTACGTATTTCCCCGCGACGGATGGTCACGGACGGCCCGGCTTCCGCCGGGTCCTGAAGGAGGTCGCTCGGGTCTGGAAGGAGGAGCCCGAGCGGGTCCGGGAAAACGCCTCGGCGGTCAAGGGGGCCCTAGGGCGACTCGCCGCAGCCCGGGCCGGTTCGCGCGCGCCGAAAGCGAACGGCCTCTCCGCCTTCGCCTCTGGCGTGGTCCAGGAGATCCGGTCGAGCGTGGACCCGGTGAACGCCGGCTTCGGGGGTGCCCCGAAGTTCCCCCACCCGACCGCGATCGCGCTCCTTCTGTGGGACGCCTTTTCCCGCGGAGAAGCCGCGAGCGCCGACCGGGCGCGCGAGACCCTGCTCCGGATGGCCGATGGGGGCATGTACGACCAGGTCGGGGGCGGGTTCCACCGGTACTCGGTCGACGAGGCGTGGCACATCCCTCATTTCGAGAAGATGGCCGTGGACAACGCCGCCCTCCTCTCCGTCTACGTCGAGGGCGCCCAACGGTTCGGCGAACCGCGTTTCGACGAGGTGATCCGGGGCACGATCGGGTGGGTCCGCGAGGTCCTCGCCGATCCCGCCGGGGGGTTCGGGGCGAGCCAGGACGCCGACAATGCTCCCGGCGATGACGGAAGCTATTTCACCTGGACCCGTGCGGAGCTCCGAGAAGCCCTCCCGCCCGCGGAGCACCGGCTCCTGAGCCGGTTCTTCGGGGTCGATACGGACGGTCGGATGCCGCACGATCCCGATCGGAACGTCCTCTTCCGTCTCCTGCCGCTCGCCGAGGCCGCCGAGGGCCTCGAGCTCCCCGGTGGGCCGGAGTCGGCGCTCTCCACCGGGATCGAAACGCTTCGCCGCGTGCGCGGGAAACGGCCGACCCCGACGGTCGACCGCGCGATCTACGCCGATCTGAACGGCCGGCTGATCGCGGGCCTCGCGCGCGCCGGGGCCTACCTCGGCGACGAGTCGGTCCTGGCGGACGCCCGCCGCGCGGCCGACCGACTCCTGCGCGACGCCTACCGTCCCCGGACCGGGATCGCACACCGTCTCGACCCGGCGGGGCCGGTCGGCTTCGGCCTCCTCGAGGACCAGGTCGCCTTCGCGACCGGTCTCCTCGAGCTCGGCGGCGCGCTCGCCGAGCCGGCCTACCTCACACCGGCGGTCTCCCTGCTCGAGCTCATCGACCGGGAGTTCCGGGGCGAGGACGGGCTGCTCCGGGACGTCGCCCCGCACCTCTACGACGGACCCGGCGTCGGGGGCGTCGGCGAGCCGTCGTACCCCCTCGAGGACTCCCCTCACCTCTCGGCGAACGCCGGGGCGGCGCTGGCGTTCCTGCGACTCTCGGCGCTCGTTCACGACGATCGCTGGACGGAGAAGGCCCGCGCCCTCGTCACGGCGATGTCCTCGCGCATCGGGAACGGCGGCCTGTTCGCCGCGGGTGCCGCGCTCGCAGCCGGGTGGCTCGAGACCTCCCCCGCCTCGGTCGTGATCGAGGGCTCGGGCCCCGCCGCCGAAGCGCTCGCTCGGGCCGCCCGGCGCGCCTGGCACCCGAACGTCTGGGTCTTCGAGGGTTTCCCGCCGGCCCCGTTCTCGGGAGCGGGGGAGACCGGGACAGAAGACCGCGAGGGCGCGCCCCGGGCTCTCGTCTGCTTCGGAACCGCCTGCGCGCCGCCGGTCGCCGCGCCGGAAGCGATCGCGCCGCTCCTCGCCACCGGTGGCCGCCCTACCACGACGTAGGGAGCGGTCCGAGATCGGTCCCGTCGAGCAGGTAGGCGCGGGGGGACCCGCGGGAGAGGAACCGACGGTAGAGGAACGAACGGCCCCGGGCCGGGCGCTCCCGGTTGAGCGCCTCGGTACCGGCGACCGGATTGAACGCCGGGAGCACGACAATCTCCCGTGCCCGGGGCTCGATGTGACGACGGCGTCGTCGGTCCGGGGCCGGTCTGGGCTCGAGAGGGGTGCGCACCCAGCACCGGCGCTTCCCAACCGGGTCCTCCGCGGTCGGCGCGAGCCGGAATCCCGGGTGCAAATGGCCCGCGACGAGGCGGGGCGCGCGGAGAACGGGGTTCGACGGCCATCGATGGCCATGGAAGATCCCGACACCGCCCCAGACGACCCCGCTGGCCGGGTGGACGGTCACCTCCCGGGGAAGGTACCGTACGATCCCCACGTCGTGGTTGCCGGGCACGAGATCGACCGGTACCCCCTGCGATAGTAGCGAGGCGAAGAAGTCGAAGACGACCCGGCGGAGCGGAGGCGGGGTCCCGACGATCGGGTGCTTCGCGTCCCCCGCGATCACGATGGCCCGCGCCCCCGAGACCTCGACGTACCGGAGCAGCGCCTCCGCCATTCCCGGGGCCGACGCCTCCGGCGGTCCGGTGGGATGGCTCGGTTCGGCACCGAGGCCCAGATGGACGTCCGCGACGACGAGCGTCCGGGGCCGGCCCGACCCGATCGGGTCGATCACGAGCGCGGGCGCGTCGGGCAGTGGCCGGACGATCGGATCCACGGAACCGGCCGAACCGCTGCCGGTCCAAGAGCGTTCGCGCGACGGCGGGAGGGTCGCACCGGAGCGGGCGGAAGACCAGGGCCGGGATCCCGAGTGTCGACCAGCGCATTCAAGCCGTGGACCGCCTGTCTCCCCACCACGGCCTCTCCGTGCGCCTCCCCGTACTCCGATCGAAGCTTCGAGAGGGCCCACCTTCTCTGTTTATATAGAAGCGATAGCTAGATTCTTGGGTGAAGTCGATGGGGAACCACCGGGACGATTGGATCGAACGGATCCGGTTGCTCCTCGAGCGGGCCGGCTTCTACGTCGCCGACACGCACGGGATCCGTCCGTCGAGCTTTGACCTCGCGGCCCGGCGCGACGCGACGCTCCTCCTTGTCAAGGTCCTGAAGAACATCGACGCGCTCGACGCCGACGAGGCGCGCCGGCTCCAGGAGCTCGGCGGGCTGTTCCCCGCGGTCGTGCTCGTGGTCGGCCGCAGCTCAGGCGTCTCCGACCTCGAGAGCGGGGTCGTCTACACCCGGTACGGCGTCCCGATCATCAGCGAGGAGACCCTGACCGATTTCCTCGAGAAGGGACTTGCCCCGTACCTCTACGCGAGCCCGGGCGGCACGTTCGCTCCGGTCGATGGCGATCGCCTGCGGACCCTGAGGATCTCGCGGGGGCTATCGCTCGGCACGCTCGCCGGGATCGCGGGCGTCTCTCGCCGGGCGATCCAGCTCTACGAGGACGGCGCCGGCGCGGAGGTCACGATCGTCGAGCGGATCGAGACGTGCCTCGGTGAACCGATCGTGCGGGCGATCCCGATCTTCGAGCTCGCCGACGCGGAGGAGGCCGAGCCGCCGGCCGGCCGGCGGTCTCGCCGGCCCACCTCGGGGCCGGCCGAGCACGAGCGTTCGTTCGTGCCGTCCGGCGACCCCTGGCGCGACGGGGTCCTGGGCCAGCTCGACCAGATGGGGCTCGAGGTGACGGTCACGACGCGGGCCCCCTTTGACGCGCTCGGCCGGACCCCCGACATCCTGCTCGCGGCGCTCGGCAGCCTGCGGACCGCCCTCCACCGCGCCGAGGTGCTGCAGGGTCTCGCGCGGGTCGCCGAGGGACACGCCCTCTTCGTCGTACGGGAGCGGGTCCACCGCCCGTCGATCGGTGGGCTCCCGATCCTGAACGACTCCGAGCTGAAGCGCCACCGCGACCCGGACGAGCTGCTCGACGAGATCACCGAGCGGGAAAGCCCGTGATCCACGCGCGGCTCGCGCGCGACCCGTCCGTCCTTCTGCTCGGTCCGGTCCGCGGCGTGGCCGAGGAGGCGACCCGCCTTGCCGCGGCGCTCGAGGCGTTCGGTCCGGCGGCGATTGGAATCGGCCTCTCGGAGGAGGAACGGCAGGGGCTGCTGGACTACTTCGTCCTCTCGGAGGCGGAGCCGGTCGTCCCGCTGACGAACGCCGAGGTGAGCGAGGTCCGCGGGCTGGTGCGCTTCGGGGAGGTACGGGTGCCGAACCCGTCGTTCGTCGAGACCCTCCGCTGGGGCGGGGAACGGGGGGTCCCGGTCGAGGCGCTCGACCCGACCGATGACGCCGCCGCGTCGCTCTTCACCGAGCATATCGGCTACTTCGAGCTCGTCCGCCGCACGGTCCGGGAGCGGCAGCTCTCCCGCAGCCCGCCATCCCCCTCGACCGCGGACGAGTTCGCGCTCGCCTGGGACCGCGAGGTCTCGGGCGGCCGGGGCTCCCGCGACTTCGCCCGGGCTCGGGATGCCTACCTCGTGCGCGCGGTCTCCGGGCTGCGGGCGACGCGTTCCCCGGTCGCGGTCGTTGTCGACCGGGAGCGGTTCGAGTCGGTCCGCGCGCTCCTCGAGGCGGGGCCGACGCGGACGGCCGAAGGGTTCTGACCCGCCGTCAGTCGGACCCGGCGAGCGCGCGCTCGAGCATCGACCGCGCGGCCCGGCGGAACTCGTCGAGCGATCCTTCGTTGACGAGCATCCCGTCGGCGAGGGCGAAGGCGTTGCCGATCCCCCACTTGAGCTCCCGGCGGTCCCGGTCGTAGAACGCCTGCAGGTCGGCGCCGTCGTCGGAGCGTCCCCGGCTCGACATCCGAGCGTGGCGGGTCTCGGGCGAGGCGAAGATCCCGAGCACGAAGAGATCGCCGAAATGGTGGCGGAAGACCGTGACCTCATCGTCCGACCGGCACCCGTCGACGACCATCCGGGTCTCGGTGAGCTTCGGGAGGGCCCGCTGGGCCCAGACCGCGCCGCCGTGCTTCTGGCGCTCCTCGCTCGCGATCCGGGCGACGTTCGCGTTGGAGAGCGGGAGCCCCCGTCGCCGGGTCTCGTCCCGGACGAGGTCGCCCATCTTGAGGGTCGCGAACCCCATCGACCGGGCGACCTCGAGGAGTTCGTCCTTGCCCGACCCGGGCATCCCGACCGTGACGATGAGCTTCATAGCGACGAGGGAGGCTCGTCGGTCGGGGTTTCCTTCGGGGGAGCGGCATTCGCACTGAGGTGCGAGGCGACGTCATGCTCTGTCACCATCTGGAGCCGGTCGGCGCGCTGTCGGAACGAGAGCGCCTCCTGCTCCTCCAGGCGGGCGACCTCGATGAACCGGTCGACCTTGACCTTGAGCTCGGCGGTCTTCTGCGTCTTGGTCGCGGCCCGGAGCTCGAGGCTGCGCGCCTTCTGCTGCTTGTCGACGACCTTCTGCTGGAGCTTGCGGACCCGGTAGTGGAGGCTCGTCACGTCCGAGCCGACCGGGCCCCCGCCGGTCCGGCGGGTCGCGGCCTCGATGTCGCGCTCATGCTGCTTCATCTGCTGCTCGATGCCGGGGATGTCGGCGAGCGCGCGCTGGCCCTTCTCCCGGAGGATCGTCGCCTGGTGCCTCAGCTTCTCGATCCGTGTCGTGATCCGGGAGGCCCGCTGATGCGCGCGGGCGGCGGACCGGTCGTGCCGAGCCGCCATTTCTCGAAGCTTCGTGATATCGGCGTACTGCTGGCCGATCCATCGCGACTGCCGGGCTGCGGCCGCGGTCGGATGGCTCGGGGGTTCCGAGGGATTGCCTCCACCGGCCGCCATCGGTCTAGCGACCCCGGCGCAAGATAAAGAAATATCGGGAGACAGGCGGAGTTCCCCCGGTCGCTAGGCGAGCGCCGGCCGGGGCGACCGGGTGGCCCGGAATATCCGCCCGACCAGGTCCCCGGTCGGTACCCGGGACTGGGCCTTCGAATCCCGGTCCCGTACGGTCACGGTGCCGTGGTTCGGGCCCTCGGCGACGGTCTCGCCGTCGACCGTGACGCAGAACGGGCTGCCCGCCTCATCGGCCCGGGCATAGCGCTTGCCGATCGTGCCGGCGTCGTCATAGTGGACGGCGAGCCCTGCGGCGCCGAGCTCGTCGGCGAGCGCGAGGGCGGCGGCGCCGTGCGCCTTCGGGATCAGCGGGAAGACCTCGACCGCGACCGGGGCGAGGTACGGCGGGAGGTGCCAGACCGTCCGCTCCCCGTCCCGCCCCAGATGGAGATCGGCGAGCGCCCATACAGTGCGGTCCGGACCGGAAGTGAGCTCGAGGACGTGGGGCAGGACCGTGCGGCCGCCGGTCAGGGTCACGGAGAGGTCCTTGCCGGTCCCCGCGCTGTGCCGGCCGAGGTCGTAGTCGCCCCGGTAGTGCACGGCGCCGAGCTCCTTGAACCCGCCCAGGCTCTCGAGGTCGGCTTCGATGTCGAACTGGATCCGGTTGTAGAACGCCCGCTCCCGGTCGGACTTCTCGAGGAGGCGGAGCCGGCCGGCGGGGAAGCCGAGGACGTCCCGGAAGAACCGGTAGCTGTGCACGAGATGGTAGACGTAGAACTCCGGCAGCCCCCCGGAACGCACGAGGTCCTCCGCGGGGACGGGCTCGACGGCCTCGGAGCCGGCTTCCCGGCGGGCGGCGCGCACGACGGGCAGGGTCTCCTCCCGGACCCGATCGAACGGCACGGAGAACCGCTCCGGGTCGAAGAAGATCTGGAGCTCGGACTGCGTGAACGCCCGCATGCGGAACAGGACCTGGCGGGGGGCGATCTCGTTCCGGTAGGCCTTGCCGACGACCGCGATCCCGAGCGGGAGCGCCCGCCGGCCGACGTCCCACATCCGCGGAAACGCGAGGTAGCTGCTCTGCGCCGTCTCCGGGCGCAGGAAGACGCGCTCACGGCCCGTCACGCCGAAGTCGACCCCGAACATCATGTTGAACGCCCGGGGGACGCTCAGCGCCGACGACCCGCAGTTCGGGCATTTCGCGCCGCGGGTGCGGACGATCTCGGCGATCTCGGCCGGCGTGAGCCCGTCCACGCCTTCGGGACGGACCTTCTCGAGGATCGTGTCGGCGCGGAACGCCTTGTGGCAGTTCTCGCACGTCACCTCGGGGTCGGTGAAGTTCTCGAGGTGGCCCGACGCGCGGACGACCGCCTCCGGGAGGAGCTCCGCCGGGTCGATGACGTAGTAGTCGTGCGAGAGGCCCACGAACCACGCAGTCCAGGCCTCCTCGACCCTCCGTTTCAGGGCCGCACCGAGGGGCCCGTAGTCGTAGAGCCCCTGGGCCCCCCCGTAGATCTCGGCGGTCGGCCAGAGGACCCCGCGGCGCCGGAGGAGCGCGTACAGCTCGTCGCTCTTCATCGCCCGGCACTCCGCCCGCCCGGGGGGAACCGCCGGAGGATAAGGGGTTGCGTCGTCCGGGTGACGAGCTGGTAGGGGGGGTCCTCGGGCGGGAGCCGTACGACCAGCGGCTGGACCGGCGTCCCCACGTCCACGCGCGCCGCATCGGGGAGGCCGAGCCAGCGCCAGGGCTCGACCAGGGCGGCCCGGGCGAGGAACGCCGCCGACACCGGCCGCCGGCGCAGCCGAGAGCCCACGTAGGCGAACTCGAGCTCCCGCCAGATCGAGGGGGCGTGGAACATCGCGTTGTCCGTGCCGAGCATCACGGCGAGACCGAGCCGCTCCATCGCCGCGAGGTCGGGCTGCCGCCCGAACAGCGCGTTCGATCGGGGGCAAACGGCGACCGTGACCCCGGCCTCGCGCACCTGCTCGAGGTCGTCCTCCCGCGCCTTCGCGAGATGCACGAGGAGATCGGGGCACGGGTCGAGGTAGTCGTCCGGGTCCTCCCGGACCGCCTCGCTCGCGTGGAGCGCGAAGCGTTTCCCGCGGGCCCGGCACGCCCGCGCGACCGTCCGGCGGGTCATGTCGCTCTCGTCCCGCGCGCTCGACAGCCCGATCCCGTCCGCGAGCGTGAGGACCTCGGCGAGCTCCTCGGGCTCGATCGGGCGCGCGACCGGGCGGCCGAGGACGTATAGGCGGATGGGAAGGCGGGCGGCCGCCGCGCGAAGCAGCGCGACCCCGGCGGCCCCCTCCTCCCGGAAGTCGACGACGGCGGCGACCCCGTCGCGGACCATCCGGCCGAGGGAGCCTCGGATCGCCGCGACCTTGGCCGCCCGCGTCGATTCGGCAAGGATGCGGAACTTGAACCCGTGCGGGGGTTGGACCAGCTTCGAGACCGGCCCGCGCGGGGGCTCGCGGGTCGAGACCGCGTCGCCGAGGTGGGTGTGCGCGTTCACCGGGGAGGGGACGACGATCCCCCGGACCTTCCGCTCTCGCCCGCGTCCGCTGTCGGTGCCGGGCCGTCCGGTCTCGACGATCCTCCCGCGGCGGAAGCGCACGTAGGCCCGTCGCACCCCGTCGGAGTCCAGGATCGCCCCCTCGACCAGCATGAGACCCGAGCCGGAGGCGCCCCCGCGCTTAAGCCCGGGCCCGGTCCCTCCCGAAGGGATATGGGCCCGAACGGTTCCCTTCCCCGGTCCTCGATGCCGCTCGAAGATGCGCGGGAACGCCCCCGAGAGCTCCTCGTCTCGGGCCACGTCAACGTCGACCGGTTCCTCTCCGTGACGGCGTTCCCCGGGCCCGACCGTACCGTCCCGATCCGGTCGGTGCGGGCCGAGCTCGGAGGGACGGCCACGAACCTCGCGCTCGTCGCCTCCTCCTACGGGGTCGCGAGCGGCCTCGTCAGCGCCCTCGGGACGGAGTTCCCTCCCGCGTTCCTCGATCGGCTGCGCGCGGCCCACATCGACCTGCGAGGGGTGCGCACCTTCCGCCGTGTGTCGACACCCACCTGCTACACGGTGGTGGATGCCCAGGGCGACCAGCGGACGCTGATCGACCAGGGCCCGATGCGGGACCTCTCGCGTGCCGCGTTGCCGGGGGCGTGGATGCGCGAGTACTCCTGGGTCCACCTGACCACGGGAGACCCCGCCTTCCAGCTGCGGCTCGCCCGCAAGGCCCGGGGGCTCGGTCTCAAGGTGGCGGCCGACCCGGCGCAGGAGATCCACTACCGCTGGGACCGCGCCCGTCTCTCGGAGCTCCTCGCGTCGTCCGAGCTCCTGTTCGGCAACCGTTCCGAGGTCGAGCGTGCCTGCGGCTACCTCGGGGTCGGATCGCCCCGGGACCTGCTCGCGTTCGTCCCGCTGATCGTCCGGACCGAAGGGCATCGCGGGGTCACGGCGTTCTCGCGCGACGGGAACGTGCACGTCCCCGCGGAACGGCGGCGCACGCCCGGGCACGCCGTGGGCGCGGGGGACGCGTTCCGCGGGGGGTTCTACGCAGGGTGGTTCGGTGGCCAGCCGCTCGACGCCTGTCTTAGGGCCGGCGTTCATGCCTCCGCCCGCTGGCTGGACGGCGAACGGTAGGGGAACCACGATGGAGATGCATGCGTTCGGCCGCCTGACCCCGGTCGACCTCGCCCGCCGTCGCCTGCTCGCAGCCGCGACCCCGATCGCCCGGGTCGAGGAGATCCCGGTCGAGGAGGCGTTCGACCGGGTCGCGGCCCGGACCGTGCGGGCGCCGTTCCCCGTCCCCTCGTTCGCGCGGACGACCTGGGACGGGTACGCGCTCCGGTCCCCCGATACCCGGAACGCCCGGTCGGACCGACCCGTGGCCCTTCGCGTGGTCGGCGAGGTGTTTGCGGAGGAGTCCTACGCCGGGCGGGTCGGACCGGGCGAGGCGGTCGCCATCGCGACCGGCGGGGCGATCCCCGACGGAGCCGATGGCGTCGTGATCTTCGAGGAGGTAGAGCGGGACGGCTCCTCGATCCGCGTGCCCCGCCGGATCCGGAAGGGGGAGCGGGTCGACCGGCCGGGCCACGATTTCCGACGTGGGTCGGTCCTGGTCCGCGCGGGAGAGGCGCTGACCGCGACCGGACTCGGCACCCTCGCCTCCTGCGGCGTCGCGACGGTCCCGGTCTTCGCCCGGCCGGTGGTCACGATCGTGCCCAACGGCAACGAGCTCCTGACCCCTGGCGTACCGCCTTCCCCCGGTCGGATCTACGAGAGCAACAATGTGACCGTTGCGGCCGTGGTCCGCGCCGCCGGAGGGATCCCCCGCTCGGTGCCTCCCGTGCCCGACGACGCCGAGCGCATCGAGCAGGCGATCCGCGAAGCGCTCGAGACCTCTGACCTCGTACTCGCGACCGGGGGAAGTTCGGTGGGGGAACGGGATCACCTCCCCCGGATCCTCCCGAAGCTCGGCCGGCTCCTGTTCCACGGGATCGCGGTCCGCGCCGGTAAGCCGACCCTGGCCGCGAAGGCCGGGAGAAAGCTCGTGGTCGGCCTTCCCGGTCATCCCACCTCCTGTCTCGCGAACATGTACTGGCTCGTGCTGCCGGTCCTTCGGCGCGTCGCCCGGCGGACCGGCCCCGGCTGGCGCGAGGGCGTGGCGGTCCTCGGGAGCGACGCAGTCGCGCCCACCCCCGGGCTCGCGACGATCGTTCCGCTGCGGTTCGAGGCGGGGCGGGCGTACACGACGTTCCGGGGTTCCTCGATCATCACCAGCCTCGCCGGGGCGACGGCGTTCGCCCTCCTTCCGCCCGGACGGAAGGTCGTGCGGGCCGGCCGACGGCTCAAGGTCTACCATCTCCTCCCGCCCCTCGGCACCGGGGGCGCGGACGGAGCGGCAGGTCCGCGCGGCAAGCATTAAGCGCGACCGCCGATTGTTCGGCCGTGAACCGCCGGGACCTCTCGGTCGCGATCCTTTCCATCGAGGGAACGAACAACGACGAGGAGCTTCGGGTAGCCCTGGGCGCCCTCGGCGCGCGCCCTGAGATCGTGGACCTCAACCAGTTCGAGGGGCGTGACGTTCCTTCCCGCGCACGGCGCCGGCTCGACGACTACCAGGCCCTCTTCCTGCCCGGTGGCTTCTCCGCCGGCGACTACGTCCGGGCGGGAGCGATCCTGGCGGCGCGGGTCCGCGCGTCGATCGGGCCGGCCCTCGAGGAGTTCGCCCGGCGGGGCCATCTCGTGGGCGGGATCTGCAACGGATTCCAGGTGCTGACCGAACTCGGAATGTTGCCGGGGCGACCGGACGGGTCGCTCGGGACCGCCGACGCGGTCCTGATGGCGAACGCCTCGGGGCGCTTTGAGTGCCGCCCGACCTTCGTCGCGTGGCAGGGGGGCTCATTCCCCGCGCTGAAGGATGTCCCGAAGGGGACCCGCTTCCTGTTCCCCTCCGCGCATGCCGAGGGACAGTTCGTCCTCGGCGGCGATGCCCCCGCGCGGCGTCGCGCGCTCGAGGCGAGCGGCCAGATCCTGTTCCGGTGGGTCGCCCCGGACGGAGGCCCCGCCGAGTATCCCTGGAACCCGAACGGGTCCGCCGACAACATCGCCGGCATCACGAACCCGGCTGGGAACGTCTTCGGACTGATGCCGCACCCGGAGCGGGCGTTCTTCCGGGCGCAGACGCCGGACTGGACCCGGTCCGGGCCGCCGGATGGCTACGGGGACGGTCACCGGTTCCTCGACGCGGTGCTCTCCTACGCGGAGCGTCACGGCTGAGGGGCGGGTCGGCTCCGAGCCCGCGATCGCGTGAGCCGCCAGACCTCGAGCCGTTCTCCCTCGAGCGCGCGTTCCGCGACCGTCTCCGCGCTCCCCCCTTCCGACCGCCAGCGCTTCCAGATCGCCGAGAGCTTGCGGGCGCTCTGTACCGAGGAGACAAGGACGAACGCCTCGCCCCCGGGCGCGAGGTGCTCCGGCAGGGTTCGCACGATTCGTTCGAGCACGGAGGTGCCGTCGGGCCCGCCATCGAGCGCGAGGGTCCGGTCCCGGTCGACCGCCCGTTCCTCGGGAGACGTGGGGAGATACGGGGGGTTCGCGAGGATGCGGTCGAATCGACCGAGTCCGCCCGCGAGGTCCGCCCGCACGACCGCGAGATCGAGCCCCTCGTCGCGGGCGCGCGCGCGGAGCCGAACGAGGGCGGTCCGGTTGAGATCGGTCGCGACCACCGAGGCCCCCGAGCGGGCCGCCGTGAGCGCGAGCAGGCCGGAGCCCGTTCCGATCTCGAGGAGACGGACCCCCGGCCCGACGGTCGCGAACGGGAGCAGAGCGAACGTGTCCTCGCGGGGCGGGTAGATCTCCGCGGCGTTCGGTTCCGGCGTCTCACGGCCCGCGGCCGTGCGAGATTCTCTCACAGCCGGTCGACGCGGCGCGATGGCTTCTTATTCGCGGTACGCCTAGAAGCGAACACCTGTTCTTCCATGCCTCGACGCCTCTCTGCACCCGTCAAAATCGGCATCACGGGGCTTCCGGGTTCGGGCAAGACCCAGACCCTCTTGCGGATTATCCATCTCCTCGAGGAGGAGGGGGTCACGGTCGGCGGGATGGTCACCGAGCCGATCGTGGAGAAGCAGCGTCGCGCCGGCTTCCAGATCACCAACTGGCTGACGAAGGAGCACGAGGTCTTCGCCCACGAGGGCCTCAAGTCCCGGGTCCGGTCGGGGCGCTACGGGGTCAACCTCGCCGCGCTCGAAGGGCTCGGCACCCGGGCGCTCGCCGAGGCCCGCGAGTCCGCCGACGTGATCGTCATCGACGAGGTCGGCAAGATGGAGGTCGAGAGCGACGTGTTCACCCAGAGCGTGATCGAAACGCTCGATGCGAAGAAGTCGATCATCATGACCCTCCATAAGAAGTCGCGGAACCCTCTGCTCCAGGACATCCGTCGGAGGGACGAACTACGCCTGCTCGAGGTGACGCCGGTGAACAAGAACCTTCTCGCGTTCAAGATCGTCGGCCTGATCACGGGTCAGGCCCACTGACCCCGACCCGAGAAGGACCGACCGAGCTCCTCCTGCCGGCGACCGAGGCCGGTCGGGGACCCCGCGCCCGCTCTCCGGTCTTCTACAACCCGGCGATGGCCGGCGACCGCGACCTCGCGGTCGCGATCGTGCGGGCCCTCCGGACCCAAGGGTCCAGCCTGAGGACCGGCTGGGAGATGACGGCGGCGAGCGGGATCCGGGGCCTTCGACTCGTCGCGGAGGCCGGACCGTTCGATGCGTTCCTCCTGACGGAGGCGCATCCCCGGGCGTTCGAGGTGCTCGCGGCGAACGCCGCAGGGCGGCCCGGCGTTCGCGCGCGGGCCGCCGACGCTCGGCGGCCTTGGGCCGGCGAGCGGTTCGACTACGTGGACCTCGACCCGTACGGCTCACCGCTCCCGTTCCTCGGGGCGGCGCTCGGCGCCGTGCGGGAGGGAGGGGTGCTGGCCGTCACCGCGACCGACATGATGGTCCTCGCGGGAGCGCAACCCGCCGCCTGTCGCCGGCTCTACGGGGCGAACCCCGTCCGCGGCCGCCTGGGTCCCGAGGGGGGCCTGCGGATCCTCCTCGGCCATCTCGCGGGACGGGCGCGCGCGCTCGGCCGGAGCGTCCGTCCCCGGGTCGCCTACGTTCGGGAGCACCACGTCCGGGCTTACCTCACGATCGACCCCGCCCGCGGGTCCGCAGATCCGGTCGGGACGATCGATCCGCTCCGCTGGGACGGTCCTCCGCTCGGGGGGCAGGAGACGCTCGGACCGATGTGGCTCGGTCCCCTGTTCGACGGCGAGACCATCCGCGCGATGGAGCGATACGCCGGGGCGCACCGCCCGGAGGAGCTCGCGACGTTCGTCGATCGGTTCCGGGAGGAGAGCGAGGTCGATGTCCCGTTCTACTACGAGTCGAACTCGCTCGCGCGTGCGCTCGGGCTCCCCGCCCCGCCGAAGCTCACCGCGATGCTCGACGGGCTCCGGTCGGAGGGGTTCCGGGCGGCACGGACCCACGTCCGGCCCGAGGGGTTCCGGACGGATGCCCCGCGGCCCCGGGTCGAGGCGGCGGCCCGCCGGCTCGTCGGCCGCTAGGAGTGCGTAGCTCAACTCGCTTTCCGGCCGGTTAGGCTGGCTGCTGTTCGATGATGAAAGGGGTGTAGCACACCCCTCTCCTTCCTCTTTCCCCGTTTCTCGACCTTACGCGACCCGAGCCAA
>JAKASE010000018.1 GCA_021819135.1 Thermoplasmata archaeon
TAGAAGCGGAGGCGCACGGGGAGGGACAGTCTCAGGGACAGAAATACTTAGCCCCTCACATGCGATAGAGTTAGCCCCACATTTCATTGTTCATCGAGAGAGGCCGAGGTCATTTGTCGAACGTCGGCCCGATGGCTGTGCCGAAGGATCCACGACGAGGTCCACCCGCTCACCGTGACCGCCCGCCTCGCGCGGTTCTGGGGGACTCTCGCGTTCCAAATCGTGAGGGTACCTCGACGCATCCCTCCGAAGAGGGAAGGACCGCTCAATTGGTCGTTTGGCCGGATGATTGCTGCTCTCGATCCCATGCACGGGGGATGGCGAAAGAGGTGACCGACCTCGGTCGGGCTACTCCTTCACTCGTGCCTGCCGAAGCTCGGACACAAGCGAGGGGAGCCTTCGGGCGATGAACTCCCACACATCCTCGGGGCGAATCGAGGCATAGCCGGGATGGTAGTCCTGACGGAGCCGGGTCAATTCACGCCAATCGATGCGCGGGTTGTCGCGCGTGAGGATCTTCCACAGCTTGTCGGCTTCCTCGGTGAAGTTCGAGAGTCTCCACAGACGGCGTCCTGGAGCTTCTGGTCGGTGAGGAACGCCTTGCGTCCCTCTCGAGCGTACTCCAACACGCCTTCCCCGCTCTCGACCATACGGGCGAGTCGGACCTTGTTGTCCGCGCTCACAGAGGGATAGCCTCCGCCTCCACTCTCGGACGAATGGACCAGTGTAACGCTTCGAGAGTCACCACATCCGCCGATCGGCCCAGGAGGTCCTCTAGCGCCAGGGGGAAGTCGAGAAACGCCACCGGAGGGTGCTTGGGCTTCCACTCTACGAGAAGATCCACATCGCTGTCGGGGCGGGCCTCTCGCCGACGGACCGAGCCGAAGACGCGGAGCCGTCGGATCCCGAACCTCCGAGCAAGCCTCAGAATCTCATCCCGGTGCGGGGTGATGATGTCCTCGATGCCGAGTCGGTGGCCAAGCTTTACCGGCCGAATCTTCGGGACGGAGTAGAGCTTCGACCGGCACCTCGGGCATGCGGGGACACGCGCCTTCCTCGGGATCCACTCGTACGCGCACCGATAGCAACGGAGACGGGGCAGGGCGATATCGGGCATCGATGGTACGATGGCCCCCCGCGAGTTAAAAACTTCGGTATGGCGAAGAACTGAGCCACGTCTCTCTCCTCCGACTCGCGCTCCACACTTCGAAACGTACCTCTTCATCCGGAAGAGTACGGGTCGAGATGCGGGCCCGAGGCTCCACCCATTGCCACGTCCAGACAGCTCGTCGGCCCCGGTTTCGATGGCCACGAGTCCGACGTCGCCTTCCGCCGCCGGACCACCGTTCAGGGCGGTCGCAAGAGAGACAGGGGGAGAGTACGTTCGAGGCCCGTGAATCCGACACCCCCGTGGATCCTGGCCTGGCTGGTGGCCAAGGAACGCTCCAGATGCGCGCCCGAGACCGTTCGGCGCTACCGTTGGGCGGCGCTGCGCTCCGATCACGCGATCCGGGAGGCCGGACGCCCCCCGGACCCGGCCCGGTGGACCGCGGACGATGCCCGGTGGCTCCGCCGCCGGTTCCACGACGAGGTCCACCAGCTCGCCGTGACCGCGAGCCTCGCGAGGTTCTGCGGGAATCCGGTGTTCCGATCGGTCGGACCCCCCCGGCGCGGTCCGCCGAAACGGGTCCGATGGCTGACCCCGGAACAGACGGATGCGCTCCTGGAAGTGGTCCGACGGGACCGCCACCTTCGTCTGGTCGCCCTGCTCGGACTGGCCCAAGGGCTGCGCCGGGGCGACTGGGTCCGGCTCCGGCTGTCGGACCTGGACCTCGCGGAAGGTCGGATGCGGATCTCGGTCGGTCCGGGTTCCCGGGCCCGCCCAGAATGGAGGCTGATGCATCCCGCTCTGCCCGACGCGCTCCGCGACTACCTGAGGATCCGTCGGCGGAAGATCCGGCGGTTCCTGCGTGCTTGGCCGAGCGGTGGGGTGCCGGACGAGCTGTTTCTGCACGTCCGGGGGGGTCTCCTTTCCCCGTATCGTCCGCATGGCACGGAGAAGTGGATGGCCATCATCGAACGGCGACTGGCCCTCCGCGGGGTGGAGATCCGCCTCTCGACGGACATGCTCCGTCGACGCGGGGCGGAGCTGCTGGCCGCCGATGTGCAGGGCCGCCCGGAGGCGACGCCCGGCGACGCCGAGCGAGCGCTCCGGGCGTTCCTTCGAACTCGGAGCTTTCCTTCCATGCGGGACCGACTGCGGACCCTCGGCGACGTCTCGGTGCCTCCCGGTTCCGGCCCCGACCCGGATCGTCCACGACCTGCCGGGATCGAGGGGTCCGGGGGGTCCGGCGACGAACGGTCGGTTCGGACCCGCCCGGGGGGAGCTCGGGACCCTCAGCGACCGCGTGTGGAATAGAGACGGAGCGCGAGCTTGTGGGCGCGCCTGGCCAGACTTACGAACCGCTGGACGGCCGCGGGATCCGTGAAGACCTTGGAGGGGGGTTTGCCCTCTCGCTCGAGCCCGTAGAGTGCGATCTGACGCTGGCGGACCAGCTCCGAGGAGAGCGGAAGGGCCGTGTCCATCGCCTCGCGGAACCATGGGGGGAACCGTTCGATCTCGGCCCGGATCGCGTCCGAGACATCGTGCTCCCGGGGGTGGTCAATCCCGGACCAGCGCAGCGCCGCTTTCAGGGACAGCTCCACGGAGGTCTGGGCTTGGCGCACCGCAATCGCCAGCATCCCGATCCGTACGGCCTCCCGGGCCATGCGGAGGTACTCTTGGGCTTGGACGATCCAGTCTCGACCCAGGGAGTCCTCCATCAGGTCTCCTGGTTCAGAGCCGAGAGGGGGGTCGAGGGGGGCATCGCCCAGTACCAACGGTCGTGCGGCAGGCTTCGACGCTGGATCCCCAGGCTCGCGGCCCGCCGGGCTAGCTGGTCTAACTTGAGCTCGAGGAACCTGGCGCGATCGTACAGTAGGATCGCCTCCCGGGTGAGGTCGAGCAAGAACGTCGAGCCCCGGGCCAATCCGTGTGTCGTAAGAAATACGGGTTGAGGCACGGGATGGGTACGCGTCGTTCTCCACTCCTGCACGAGCGCCTCGGTGCAGACGGCGCGGACCCGCATCGCGAGCTCGGTCTCCTCCTTCGGTCGGAGCGGTCCCTCCATCACCACCAGCAGATCGACGTCACTATTCGGACGCTCGGTCCCTCGCGCGTAGGAGCCGTATAGCGCCACCGAGACCAGGCGGTCCCCCAGTGCTCCGTCCAGCGCACTCAACGAGAGTCGGAGTATGGTGCGCACCGACGGGGAGGGCACTCGGGCCGGCCAGCGGGTCGCGGACTCGGACAGTCGGGAAAGAGGCCGGAGCAGCGCGTAGCGCCCTCGGCTTAGACGGACGGCCGAGCCACGACGGACCAGTCGGCCCATCGTCATGGCCCGGAGCGTCGGGGTCCCGCCGAGGACGGACGGGAGATCCCGCACGGGAAACGAAGTGCTGCCGTAGCGGTGCCAGAGGGTGGCATAGGAGTCCATGACTCCGCTCCAATACCGTGACCTTCCCGGTGAATATAACCAGATCTGTTAATTCCTGTCGGGTCGCGATCCGACGGCCGGGAGGGTCATCATCCACCGTTCATGCGCCCCGGCAGCTTCTTCCCGAGGTTTGCCCGGTCCCCCCTCATGGATCCTGCGGAGGACCCGGTATTGCGATGGCTCGCGCTCAAGAAGGAGCGGGGGTGTCTTCCCCGGACCCTCCAGCAGTACCGCTGGGTCGCGCGTACGGCCCTCGCGTTGCTCCAGCGGGCCGGGCGCACCACCGATCCCCGGGAGTGGTCGGCCGAGGACGCCCGCTGGCTGCGTCGCCGCTTGAAGGAGGACCCCTGGCGGCTCGGGACGTTAGCGGACCTGGCGCGCTGCTCGCGGAACTTCGTCTTCCATGAGGTCGGACTTCCGCGTCCCGGACCTCCTCGTCGGGTGCGGTGGCTCTCCGAGGACCAGGCGAGGGCGCTCATCGAGGTCTCCCAGGGCGACCGGACCCTCCGGCTCGCGGTGCTCCTCGGCCTCGCCCAGGGACTACGTCGGGTCGAGTGGCTGCGCCTGCGCGTCACCGACATCGACCGTGCCGGCGGACGCCTCCTCGTTCGGGGGAAGGGCCGCGGCCAGCCCAAGGAGGTCTGGATGGTCATGCACCCCGCCCTCCCGGCCGCGTTCGAAACCTACCTCTCCTGGCGCCAGACGGCGGTCCGACGGGCGCTGGCCCGTCATCCGCTCGCCCCCACTCCCCCCGAGCTGCTCGTTCACTGGAGGCGAGGACAACTCGTGGCGTACGGTGAGGGGGGACCGAACCGCTGGATGACCGTTCTGGAGCGGAGGATGCGGGCTCGGGGCTGGGATGTGAAGCTGTCGACGCACATGCTACGGCGAACCGGAGCGACCCTGCTCGAGAGGGCCCTCCTGCGCTCACCGGACGCGTCGCGGGACGGGGTGTATCGCTCGGTCCAGGGGTTCCTGCGTCACGAGAACCTGGCGACGACCATGCGCTACCTCGAGCGGGACCCGTCGCGCGAACGGAAGACGATGGAGACGTACGGGCGGGCGCTGGACTGGATCGGGTCCGGCTCGTCGCCGGTCGGGGCTTCCCGGTCCGTCGCCGGCGCTCGACCGGATTCGGCTCCGAGCCGCGGATAGGGCGGGCCGCATGTGTTCCGGAGGACTTCCGGTCCGGTCCTCGGGGGACGGGGATCGACGCGATCCCCTAGGAAGCGGCGAAGTCGATGTAGAGAGGACGGAACCGGCACTCGGCGAACCGGTACGCTCGGCGTAACACCGCGCGCTGGAGGTGGTCAGCGAGGATCCTGCGCGTGTACCCTTCGAAGTCGCCGGCCGCATGCTCATGACCGGCCAAGAAGGTCGGAGCGGGGGGCTCCTACGCGAGCTCGACGAACTCCGCGTGCGAGGAACCGAGCGGCCTCGCTTCCGACGGGCGGCGGGCCGCCCGCCGGTATCGCAGGATCCCCGCCCGGGCAGCGTCCCGAGGCGTATCCACCCGGGCGACCCGACGCTCTACCCCGCCCGACGGGAACGACGACGACCGCGACCCGGTGGCGGACGCGTCACGCCCTCCGGCCCGGCGCGGCCATCGCGCTCGACAGGAGCATCGATGCGCTGGGCCCACCGGCGGTCGGGGCCGCAGCGGAACTCGGCGGGTCCACCACGAAGACGAGGGCGACCGCGGGGCTCGTAGAGAAGTACTCGAGCGACTGCGTGGGGCTCGCGTAGCCGGTGAGGTTTCCGTATCCCGGGAGGGCAAGGTACCCCGTGGGAGGAGCGATCGAGTACGCCTCGGTCGTCCCGTTCGGTAGGAGGAAGAAGAGATCCGCTCCTTGGGTGGTCTGGGTCTGACCTCCGATCGTCACGCTCCAGCTCGTCCCGTTCGGAAGGCCACCGTGCCCCGAGATCTGGTACCACTCCTCACCGAACCACGCGAGGTACTCTCCCGAACTGTTGACGTACGTTACCGAAACGCTCAGCGCGTGGCCGCTGACCATGAAATAGCCGGCCATGGGACTGGCCGTGAAGTTCGCCACATAGGAGTACGCGATCCAGGTGTAGTTGCCGTTCGGTAGCGACAGGTTGAGCGACGTCGCCGAGAACGTGGAGTTGACCGCGAGGTACGCCGACGAGATGAAGGGACCGTCGTTGAACGCATCGACCTCCCAGAACGGCGTGAACGCGGGAAGACCGGTCTCCGTGAACGTGACCGTGTACGTCGCGGCCAGGGGGAGGAAGGTGATGCTCACCGTCGCGCCCGAGGTCGTCACGGTCACGGTGCCGGAGGCCGGCTTCGGAGTGAAGGATGCGGTCGTCACGACGGTGAAGTAATTGAGGCCGGCCGGCACCGAGAGCGAGATCGAGGCCGGGGCCGTGGCCGAGCCCGTGCTGTCGTTGAGATCGGCGTACCAGCTCGCCCCCGAGGGTAGGCCGGTTTCCGTGAACGTCACGGAGTACGTCGGGACCGAGGAGAACGTGATCGACTTTGCCACGGGCGCCGATGCCACGGTGAGGGTCCCGTTCGAGGGACTGGCCGTGTAATAGCCGAGGGTGGAGACGGTGAACAAATAGATGCCGTTCGGGAAGCCGGTGAAGACGATCGAGAGCGGGGCGACCGTGCTTTGCGTCGTCCCGTTCAGGTCCACCGACCAGACGGACCCCGAGGCGAGGCCCGACTCCGAGAACGTCACCGTGTACGTGGTCATGGCGGTGAAGGCGACCGCCTGCGTCACGGGCGCGCCGTTCACCGTGACCGACCCGGTCGCCGGGCTCGCCGAGTATCCGAACGCCGAGGCCGTGAACCCGTAAGTACCGTTCGGGACCTGGAAGGTGTTGTTGAACCCTCCGTATTCGCTGTTGACGGTGTGGTTCAGGTCGACCTGCCACGTCGCCGAGCTGGAGACCCCGGTCTCGGTGAACGTCACGTTGTAGAGCGCCTCGAACGTGATCGAGATCGTGACGGGGGCCCCCGATACGGTGAGATTTCCGAACGAGGGTACCGCAACGTATCCCGACACACTCGTGGTGACCACCCAAGTGTAGGTGCCGTCGGGGATCGAGAACTCGGTCGATGGGCCCGCGTTCTTGGCGCCGAAGTAGTAGGTGGAGCCGCCGACGGAGATGATGCCCCCGACGCTCCAGAGGTCGGTTGCGGGTAGACCGGTCTGGTCCCAAGTGATCGGGTACTCCGGTCCGGTCAGGCCCACCGATGCCGTGAACGCGATCGAGACGGCGGAGGCACTCCCCGACACGGTCACGTGGCCCGAGGAGGGAGACGCGGTGTAGCCGCTGACCGCGCCCACCGTGTACGAGATCGTGCCGTTCGGCTCGTTGAACGAGATCGTCGGCGTGGACGACGACTGCAGGGTTCCGTTCAACGTCACGGACCACGACGTCCCGGCGGGAAGGCCGGTCTCGGTGAACCGGACCGGGTACTGGTTCGGTGGAATGGGGGAGAAGGAGACCGACACGGACTGACCCGCGCCCGAGACGGTCACGGAGCCGGACGATGGGGTCGCCACGTAACCCGAAACGGTGGCGACCGTGTAGGCGAGCGTGCCGTTCGACTCCGTGAAGACGATGGAGGCGGTGGTCGAGCTGAGGGCGGTCCCGTTCAGGGTGACCGACCAAGAGGTGCCGGAGGGGAGGCCGGACTCGGTGAACGTGACCGAGTATCCGGTGGTGAATGCGATCGACTCGGTGACGGCGGCGCCGCTGACGGTGGCCGTCCCCGAGGCGGGGTGCGCGCTGTAGCCGGAGACGGTGCCGAGGGTGAAGGGGTAGCTTCCGTTCTTTTCGGAGAATACGATGGACGACGTGGTCGACGACTGCGTGGAGCCGGCGAGGGTGACGGACCAGGAGGTCCCGGTCGGTAACCCCGTCTCACTGAACGTCACGTTGTACGTCGGCGCGCTGGGCCCCGGCGAGGACCCGGAACTCTTCAGGCCCGGGATCACCCCCGTCAGCAACAGCGCGAGGATCACCAAGATGATCACGACGACCGCCGCGATCGCGACGCCCGTTCCTTTCGAGATACGTCCTTTCGGGGGGGGCGGTGGGGGAGTGAAGGTCGATCCAGGGGCTCCAGTTGCGGGCGGGCTCGTCGGAGTGCTCATCGCCGTTCTCCCTCGCCGGAACGGGGGTGGGGTATTTTTGTCGTCCGCTCCGGAGCGAGAGTTTTACGACGGTCGGTGGGTACGATCCGCCGATTTGATTCCCTGCGACTAAGAGCCTATCCGGCAACTGGTTTCCAGTCGAAGTGGTAGCGTGTAAGGAGTCTGCCGCCGGGGTCGTCCGGTGAGCAGTAGTGGCCCCCTTCGAGTCCTGCGTCCCGTCGACCCACCGTTTGCCCGACGCCCTGTGGGAACGTATCGCCCTCATCCTTCCGCCCGACCCGCCGCATCCGCGAGGGGGACGGCCTTTCGTCGATGCCCGTCGTTGCTTCGAGGGGATCTGGTATCTCCTCCGTACGGGCGGTCAATGGTGCGCCCTTCCTCGGTGTATCGGGCCGAAAAGCACGATCCATGACCGCTTCCAGCGGTGGCGCGCCGGCGGGCTGTTCCAGCAACTGTGGTGGCAGATCCTGCTCGCCTATGACGAGGAGGTCGGCATCGAATGGACCTGGCAGTCGCTCGATGGAGCTTTGGGGAAGGCTCCCCTCGGCGGTACGGCGACCGGGCCGAACCCTACCGACCGAGGCAAGCTCGGGACGAAGCGCTCGCTGCTGACCGATGGCCGGGGTGTCCCGCTGGCCATCGTGATCGCCGAGGCCAACCGCCACGATTGCAAGCTGCTGGAGCCGACGCTCGAGGGTCGGGTGGTCCTGCCTCCCCTTGTCTCGCAACACCTGTGCCTCGATAAGGGGTATGACTTCCCGTTCTGCCGACAGATCGCTCGCGACTACCTGTTCACGCCGCACATCCGACCCATCGGCGAAGAACCTCGCCGAATGGAGCGGAATCGGAAGCGGCGAGCTCGTCGCTGGGTGGTCGAGCGAACGATTTCGTGGTTGAACCGGTGTCGACGGATCCTCGTGCGGTGGGAGAAGAAGGCGGAGAACTATCTCGCGATGGTCGAGCTGGCCTGCGCATGGATCGCTCTCCAAGCGCTTGGTCACTCGTGACCGACGGACCGTAGCTCGACCTTATGGACCGTGCCCGGTTCGTCCGGGCATGCCGCCGTCGGCGAAGAAGCCGCCCGTCCCACCCTCGGTTCCGCACGAGAGGATCCCCCCGCTCCCGGTGCCGGTGCATTGTTGCGGCGAGGGCTGTGACGCCACGACCACACTGGTGTTGATGGGCGAACGTCATGGATACGAGGGCGGGCTGTTCGAGGACCCGGGATGGACGATTGGCACGACGGAGAGCTTCGAAGACTCCGGTGGGAGCTTCTTCTGCCAGAAGTGCTTCGAGAAGGAACAGGACGAAGGCCACGTCAAGAAAGGTTGAACGGGAGAGTTCCCCGAGGCTACCGTGAGCGGACGCCGCCACTCGAAGCTCGAGCGGCTGATCGAGGAGGCCGTCGTGGATGCCTATGGGCCGGCGGAACAGGCGACGGGGTTTTACACGGTCATTGAGGAGAACGTCGAGTTCCCCATCGCGGCTCGGGCGGTGGGGGAGGATGTCGAAGTTCGAGGCATCGATCTCGACAAGGACGGTGAGGATCTGGTGGCCATCTGCCGTCGGAAGGGTCGGACGTACAAGTTCCTACTCACCGAGCTGAAGTTCCCGAAGCCATTCCCGGGGAGAGATTGGATCGCGGCCTACTTCCAATTCACGGGCAGGAAGCTCTGAGCCACTGGTTGCCGGATAGGTTCTAAGTAACGGACATGCTTTCGCGGCGAGGTCCGGAACCCGGATGCGGGGGTGATTCCCCAAGCTCGTCGGCGCTCGGACCGGACCTCTCACGTCCTTCTTCTGTGAGAGGGAGGGAAACCGCGAGCATTCCGCGAGTGGCTCCCCGTCGCGCGAGTACCGTCCAAGCCTCGGCCATCGCGAACCGCGCGGTGGACGGAGTGGGGACCGCGACAGGGACTTCGCGTCCCAGGAAGCTCCCGAACTGATGTACCGCGGACCCCAGCTGCTCTGCCTGATCCGTGAGGCGGTCGATCGCTGCGATCGTCGCCGCCCCCGCGCTGGTCCGCCGGAACTTCCTCCCCCAGGGCTCGACCAAGCCGGCACCGATCGAGAAGGCAATGTAGTAGTCGAAGGAAATCGGGTTCAGGTTCGCGCGACGGATGATCCGCGTCTTGGTGGACGCCTCCTGCGTCGTGGCAAGAAGGTCCCGGAGCACCTCAAGTTTGGCGCGGTACCGTGGGCTGCCGGGGGAGATCCCGTGCGGTGAGGGGTGCGCACCCGTCATCCGGTCCCCACCGGGGGCCGGCAGGGGGGCCCCTCAGAAGAACCCTGCGGTTACGTGCCGTTCCGGCGACGTGGCGCAGAATACTACTCGGACCTCCTTCGGCGGACGCGGGCACGAAGGGACCCGCGGGGAGCGGGTGAGTCGTGGTCCCGCCCACCGGACGGTCGCCCGACCACCGTCCCGACCGTCCTCGCGGGCGCGGCGGCGACGGACGGGGTCCGACGCCTCCCTCACACCGATAGGTTCCGCGCGGGCGCGGACGGTCTTCCGGTGCGTCACCGTCTCCCGGACAGAGCCCTGCGACGGCCCCCCTCGCCGGCCCACCCGGAAAGGAGACGACGAAAGAGCGCCAAGACCCGCTCGGCATCTTGGATCCGCGCCTCGGATTCGCTCGCTCGGCCGTTTTCGGGGTCACGCAGAGGCGGCGAACCATACAGGAAGTCGACGGGCGAGGCAGGAGCGGGTCCGGGAACAGAGAGGGGTCTGGGAGCCGATCCGCCCCTTTGTCGGTGTGATGCGCTCCGGCGTCTACCAACGGACAGCAGACCCCAAGCCCTCGTCCAGACCCCGCTGCTCCACCTCGATGTCCGGTCCGGGCTCATGGACTCGTTCAGCCGAGGAGGCGGGCGGGTGAGATTCTCGGGTATCACCGACAGGTTCAAGGGGGGGGGGGGGGCAGCGTTGCCGGGCGCGATGAAGGGATTCTGCCGTTTGGAGGAATCCAAGGCAGATGCGGGGTATCCCACCCGACCTTTACCCGGACGGAGGAAGTGGCTGCCGGTACTGGCGATCGCGGTCGTCGCGACGCTCTTACTCGCCGGCGTGGGGATTGTCTGGTACGTGAGGGGCCAGGGTGCTCGAAGCGGTCCGGAAGGACCCGCCATTACCGCCGATGCACTAGCGGTCAACGGCTCTGTCCGCACCCCTGCCGTGGGAGCCTCGGTCGTGGTGTTCTCGGTCGTCCCATCGTCGATGTCCGACTCCAATCAAACGGTCCAGGTCCCCAACGGCACGGCCCTCTCGAACAATCGGTACTACGACGAGCTGTGGGCGGGCACGACCGACCAGAGTGGGACAGCCAGCGGGAGCTTACCCCCCTCCTTCGGGGCCCTCGCGGCCGAGTGGCTCCCGGTGGTCTCGGCCGGTACCCAAACGATATCGATGGAGGTCGAAGGGACGTACTCGGTGTCCACCTCCGCTGGCGTGCTGGTCTATCATTACTACAACAACGTCGGGTACAGCCCCTTCCGACTCCCGACCTCGTTCGACGTCAATGTGACGTTCGACCTCAACCACCCCGTAGTGTCCCTCCCCTCGGCGTCCTTGCTGGCCCCGGCGCTCATGCCGGCCTACCCGTATCAACCGCCGTGCAATCCGACGATCGTCTGGACGACGCTCAACACCACCTCGATCACTGGCCCCTATCCCCTCTCCGTCGCGAACGATAGGGCTCCCAGCATCAACGATGAGCTGCTCGCCAATCAGAACTCGGGAAGCTACAACTTCCAGTTCGCATTCAACAGCGCCCAAGCGTCGAGCTCCGGGACCGTCGTGATGTCGGACGTTCCCTCCTGGACCGGAACCGTCTCCGCCCCCAGCGAGGGCTACAATTACGGCGCGCTACCCACCCCTGGCGACTCGGTGGGGATGGGCTACATCAATGACGTCACGCTCAATGTCGTGAATCAGAAGGAGGTGATCACGAACTACTACTGGGACAAGCTGACGGACAGCTGTGTACCGGAACCGGGGGGTCAGTCGACCCTGCTGTTCGACACCGAGAAGGTGGCGAACGTGCAGACCTCTCAGTTCGGGTATTTCACCGCGTTCATGGACTCGTACGAGGGCGAACTGCTGACGAGGCTGGCCAGTCGCTCCCTGGCCATCGACTACAGTCAGCCACTGTCGGCTCATGCCAACATTCTTTGGAACACGCTCGTGGCCAACCAGACCGCGTACACCGGCGCGGGACAGGCCCTCGCCGCGTTCGAGCAAGCATTCTCGATCTTTGACGCGAGCCTCGCCATCGGGCTCGCGGTCATGGAGATGGCGGACGTCTGCAGCTTCTTCTGTTCCCCGGTTGGTGTTGGCACTGCCTTGTCGCTGGTCGCGGCGGCCGCGGGATTCGCCGTCGCGGTGGCCAGCATGATCAGTTCGATCAGCTACGTGGTGACCACCCAGGTGAACATTCAGAGCCAGACGTTCACGAACGACCCTCTCTCGGGCAACGGAAGTGCCTGGCAGCTGGTCCTCCTGGGGGCAGCGAGCTCCACGCAACTGGACCTGAGCGGGAACTTCTACTATCCGAACATGCCGGGCGTGGTCGCCTACGCGTGCCCGCCGGGAACCACCCCCGGTAGCGGCTGCTGAATACGCGTGGTCACGTCGTCTTCCGCATCGCGCGGAGCCTCCGAGGCACGACGGGAGCCGGCGGAGGAGGCCGAAGCGGCCCCACGAGCACCGAGAAGGCCCGAGGGCCGATCCAGCGGTGTGATGGCCCTCCATGCCTACGGGCAGTCATGGAACTCCGACCGCTTGTCCAGACCCCTTTGCTCCACCACGACCTGGGATCCGAGCTCCATGATTTTCGGGTCTCCGAGTACGATGAGCCCGGCGCCCCCCGGGGCGGAATCCGGAGGGTCGCCCCGCTGCATCGGCACCGGACCGAGGATGAAGCATGGTACGTCCTGCGGGGCCGGCTGCGGTTCTTGTTCGGGAACGAGGAGCTCGACGCGCCTGCCGGCTCCGGGGTCCTTCTGCCGCATGGCGTGGCCCACACGTTCTGGAACCCGGCCGAGGAACCCGCGCGATACCTCTTGATCGCTCGTCCGAAGACCGTAGCCCTGCTCGAGGCGCTGCACCGACCGGAGGGGCCCCCGATGTCGCCGATGAAGGAGCTCTTCGCCCGGTTCGACATCGACCTGCTCGAATGAGTCGCCCGCGGCGGTCCCGGGCAGGGTATTTATCTTCGAATCGCCGAGTCCCGGTGGGATGTCGCCACCGCGCCCGTCCCGAGCGCGCAGCGTGAGGACCGCCGCGGTCCTCGTCGTGGTGACGTTCGCCGTCCTCGCATGGACGCTTTCTGTGGGGCCGACCGTCGCGGGCACGTTCCGTCCGACGGCTTCACACGTCGGTCCGACGGAGGTCGTCAGCGCGGAACAGAGCCTTCAGGGAGGAGACGGCCCGGCGGGCGGGCTCCCATGGACCTGCTCCGGCGCCGGGGCGCTCTCCGCCCACTGCGGACCCGCGTCCCTGGCCCACCCCGGGACCGCCCCCGTCGTCTCGTGGACCAACGTGTCGGCGCTCGTAACGCCGAATCCCGGTACCTGGGTCGAGGGGGCGATGACCTGGGACGCGTCGGACGGCTACGTCCTTCTGTGGGGAGGCGCGTTCGGGAGCGCGGGCCTCGTCTACCACTACGACGAGACCTGGACCTACTTCAGCGGCACCTGGACCAACGTCACGGCTCGCGTCACCGGTGGACATCCGAACGGTGCGCTCCTGCCGAGCCTGGCCTACGATCCGAGCTCCGGGGTGGTCGTCGAGTTCGGGGGAGAGACGTACAACGGGGCGACCGAGGTCAACACGACGTGGACCTACCACGACCTCGCCTGGACCAACGTCACCGCCTCGGCGGGTCCGGCCCCGAGCCCTCGCATCTACCCGGGGTTCGCCGAGGACTCGACCGACGGTTTCGCGCTGCTGTTCGGGGGATCGACCGTGGGAGGAACGGCCAACTCCAACGACACCTGGGAGTTCCAGGACGGCCGATGGACGAACATCACCTCGAGCGCCCTCTTCCCCACCCCCGGGTTCTGCGAGTACCCCTTGATGGCCGACGACCCTGCGGGCCTGGGAGCCCTCATGATCTGCATCAGCCACGGGACGGGGATCCGCTACGCCGAGGACACGTACAAGTTCGAGGCGGGCGGTTGGATCAATCTGACGGCATCCGTCACGGGGCTCTCCTTCCCGCCGCCGGTGTTCGCGAGCCTCGCCTGGTCCGGTCAGGGCTATGCGGTGGTCCTATCGACAGAGATCGCCGCCAACCCCAGTTCGGGCGTCGAGGGGGTGTACCGCTCCTTCTGGAGCTTCGCGAACAACGTCTGGACCAACCTGAGCAGCCAGCTCATCCCGGCGAGCACCATGTACTCGGGCATGGCCCCGGCCGACCACGGGACCGTCCTCCTCTATGGGGGCTTCTACTTCACCTCCTCCTCCATCACGCTCCAGGACTGGACCTACCTGTACTCGGCCCCCCTCAGGACCGGACCGCTTTCCGCCTCGCCGGCGGTGACCGACGTGGGGCTGACGGTCAGTTTCGACGCGGCCCCGCAGTTCGGGGCCGGCACCACGACCGGGAACTTCACCTTCGGGGACGGGAGTTACTTCGTCGGGAACTCGAGCAACGCCACCCACGCGTACTCCCGTGCGGGGGTGTACCTGGCCAATTACACCGGCACCGACTGGTTGGGCAGTAACGTCACCGCCTCGACCGTGGTGGTCGTGAACCCGGACGTCAACGTGGTGGCGGTGGTCGCGAGCGCGACGAGCGTGGATACCGGTACCGACGTGGTGATGGCGGCGAATGTGACCGGAGGGACCGGACCGTTCACGTACGTATGGACCTTCGGGGACGGCACCATCGTGTCCGAAGCGACTCCGATCCACAACTGGACGAAGTCGGGCACGTTCAACGTGACCGTGACCGTCTACGACTCGGTCGGGAGCCATGCGATGGGCACGCTGGCCGTCAAGGTGTCGAACCCTCCGTCCTCCGGATTCTCCTGGACCCGCGGCACGGGCCTGATCGCGCTCCTCGTCCTCGTGGCGTTCGGGGTCGCCGTGGTCTCGGTCCTCGGGACCCTTCTCGCGACCCGCCGCCGCAGGGGCCCGGGGGGTCCTGCCCGACCTCCCAAGAGCGAGGGACCCCCGACCGGGGCCACCGAGTCGCCCCTCCCGATGATCTCGAGCCCCGTCCCCGAGGAACCGCCGTGGCGCGAGACGCCACCCCCTTCCTCGTGAGAAGCGACCTCGCAGCCCCGGAGGCCGTTCGGGCCACCCGAGGGGACGGACCGAGCCCCAAAGCCCTCGGGCGGCGGCCGCTCCTCATAAAGGGGCAGGTGTAAGCCCCGGGGGCCGCGGGGGATCGGAGGGCGATGGGACCGCAACGGGATCGGTATGATGTCGTCGTGGTCGGCGCCGGCGCGTTCGGACTGGCCTCGGCGTACCACCTGATCCGATCCCACCCTGAGCTCTCGATCCTCGTCGTGGAAGCCCGGTCCCGGCCGGGCGAGGGGTCGATGGGGGCGAGCGCGGCGATGGTCCGCGACGTGTTCAGCTCTCCGGACAACCACCTCCTCGCGAAGAACGCCATCGGGTTCTACCGCCGGATGATGGAGGAGCACGAGAGGCTCCGAGGTCCCTCCCCCCTCCTCGACCTCTACGGATACCTCTGGCTCCTTCCCGAGGCCCAGATGAATCGGTTCGCCGCGATACTGGCCCGGGAGGCCGGGTCGATCGAGGCGGAGACCCTCGATCTCGAGCAGCTCCACAGCTGCCCCGGTCTCGAGGCCTCTCCGAAGCGCTGGTACGAGGGGGACGACGCCCGACCCCCCGAGCCGATCGTCGGCGGGGTCTTCGGGCGGACCTGCGGGGCCGTCGCCCCGGAGCTCCTCGCCGACTTCTACTGGAAGCATGCGATGGCGGCCGGCGTCGAGTTCCGGTTCGATTCGGTGGTCCAGCGCCTGTCGTTCGAGGGCCGGGAGGACATCCTCCTCCACGAACCGTCGAAACGGCCGTTCGCGTTTCAAGAACACATGACCGGACGCCTCCGCATATCGCGGGTCCACCTCGGGGATGGTCGGTCGATCGCGGCGGACCGCGTGATCGTCGCCGCGGGAGCCTGGTCAGAACGCCTCCTCCATCCGCTGGGCGTCGCGACCGCTTGCAGCCCGCGCCCCGAGCTCTTGTTCGCGGTCTCCGGGCCGGTGATCGACGAGCTCCTCGCCTGGCAGCCCCCGGTGCACCCGATCGATGCCCCCGGTGGCCGTTCCCGTCTCCCCTTCGTGATCCTGCCGACCGGCGCGACCCTGAAGCCGTTGTTCCGGGAACGCCACATCTGGCTGGGTCTCGAAAGCGGGGTCCTCGCCCCCATCGGCACCCGGGAGGATCCGGCGCGCGACGGGCGCCTCGACTATAGCAGCGCCCGGATGGGCGACCGGGAGGCGCTCGCGACCGACGTACTGCCGGCGATCACCCCTTACCTCCCCCGGTTCGAGACGAACGGGGTACGGCTCGAGAACTCCTGGGGCGGGTACTACAGCTTCAGCCCAGAAGGGAGCCCCGTGATCGTCGAGGAGCCGTACGGCCTGATCTTCGTGGGCGGGGACTCGGGGAGCGGCGTGATGAAGGCCGACTCGCTCGGCCGCCTCGTCGTCGCGAAGTTCGACGGCGCCCGCACGGCCCGTCTCTACTCGGGGGAGGAGTACCCCGTGGACCGGCTCTCGCTGACCCACCGTTCGGTCGAGGAAGAGACCCTCATCATCTGAGACCCAAGATTCCCCCGGGGGTATGCGTCCGAACCCCCCGAGGATTGACGCCCGGTTCCGACTCGTCGAAGCGTTTATGAACGGGGCGGTGCGAAAGTTCGGCTGGCCCTTAGTGGTGTGCCATGCTATCGTGGAAGAAGCTCAGTGTGACCGTCCTGCTGACCGTACTGATGGGTCTCTCGGGGTTCGCCGCCCTGGGCGGCGCCGCCGCGGCGGGTGCGGGGGTGCATGTTGTCCCGGCCGCCGGATCCCTCGGGGTCGTGACGATCGAGCCGAACGGGACCGTCAACAATCCGTTAGCCCCGATCGCGGTGAACGGAAGCACCTACACCTTCACGGCCTCCATGAGCGGCGCCCTCGACTCTTTCGCGAGCAACATCACGATCAACGGCGCGGGGTACGCGGTGAACTACTCCCTTGGCCCAACGGGGAACGGGATCGGCATCACGATCGACCGATCCTCGAACGTCCTGGTGGAGGACTTCCACGTGACCAACGCGACCGTCGGGATCTTCCTCAACAATACCACGTCCGTGGTCGTGCTGGGCAACGACCTTTCTGGGCTCAATACCGGCATCAAGCTGGTCTACTCCGTCGCGACGACCGTCACGCAGAACCTGGTGGACCAGGCAACGGCCTACGGAGTCGACGGGAATGTGGTTCGCTCGCTCACCATCTCCAACAACTCGCTCATCGGCGATGGCCGCCCGGTCGGAGGCTATGCGGTCTACCTCGACCATGCGGCGTATGCTACGATCTCGGGCAATGACGCGAACGGGACGTACTACGGAATGGAGTTCGGTTACTCGCACGACATCCGGGCGACGGGGAACAATCTCTCCTTCTCCGCGGACGGGGTCGGCGCCTACTATGCCCAGAACGTGGAGATCGACCACAACCAGGCATTCCAGAGCACGTATGGGATCTGGAGCGAGTACAGCTCGAACGTGACCGTTCTCGACAACTACGAGCCCTACGGGTCCGAACCGCTGTGGGATTACGAGGACGTGGGCTTCGTCGCGCAGGGTAACTACGCCCCTCACGCCAGCTCGTACGGGATCTACACCTACTACAGCGTAAACTCGGCCTTCGCGAACAACAACCTCGCGAACTCCGACTATGGCGCCTACGTGGAGTACTCGACCTCCGTCACGATCCAGGCCAACGACCTTTCGAACGCCACGGCCTACGGGGTCTACGACTACTCCAGCTACGAGAATGTCGCCGTGGTCGGCAACAACCTCTCTGAACCGGGAGCGAACGCGGCGTACGGCTTCTACGGGGAATACACCTACGGAAGCGTTCGGATCGTCGGCAACGCGATGCAGAACCTCTACTCCGGGGTCTACCAGTACGAACCGTACGGTTCGACGCAGATCTCCGGGGATACCATCACGAACACCTCGGTGGCCGTATCGGCCGACTACTCCTATGGCCCCATCATCGTGAGCGACTGCAATCTCTCGGCCTCCGGCTATGGGGTGGAGGACAGCTACCAGTACGGCGGCAGCCTGACCGTCACCAACAACACCATCGAGAACACCGCCTACGGCGTGTACTTCGATGAGGACACGTACGGTCCCGCACCCCTTACGGTGACGAACAACGTCATCACCAACGCCTCCTCCTACGCGGTCTACGAATACTACTCGGAGTCCTCGACGGTGATCACGGGGAACGACCTCGCGAACGCCCAGCAGTACGGGGTCTACAGCTACTACAACGATTACGCGAGCACCCTGATCTCGAACAACAACGTCTCGAACGCGGGGTACGAAGGGATCTACGTCTACTCCGGATTCAACGTGACGGTCGCCGGGAACGACGTCCGGAACTCAAGCTCGTACGGGATCGACCTCGAGTACGACTACGGCCTAGACACGATCATCGGCAACGACCTCCGGAGTTCCCAGAACGTCGGGATCTACGATTACTCGGAGTCCCAGGGAGCTGTGACCATCTCGGGCAACAACGCCTCCGGCTCTTACGAAGGCCTGTATCTGTACAATGCCTACGTCTCCGCGACCATCACCGGGAACGACTTCGCCAGCAACGCCGAGGTCTACTTTGACTCGAACGTGCTCGCCACGGTCGCGGGGAACAACTTCCTGAACGACTCGTCGATGCAGGTCGTGTCGAACACGATCGGCCTGTTCTACCACAACGACATCAACTCGAGCGCGTTCCTCCCGAGCAGCAATACCGTCGAGGGAACCTGGAACGCCGCGTACCCCATCGGGGGGAACTACTGGACCGGGTACTCGGGGGTCGACCTCTACTCCGGGCCGAACCAGAACCTTCCGGGGAGCGATGGCATCGGCGACACGCCCTACACCTTGCTGGGCCAGACCGACCTCTACCCGCTCATGCACCCGTGGACCAGCTCGAGCACGACGTTCACCGAGACCGGACTCCCGGCCGGCGCGACGTGGTCGGTCACGTTCAACGGCGTGACGCAGTCCTCTGCGGCGGGCGGGTCGATCGTCTTCGTCCAGACGAACGGCGCCTACACCCCGTACAACTACACCGTGGGGGGCCCCTCAGGATACGTGCCCACCCCGGCGCGGGGAAGCGGGACGATGCAGGGCACCAGCCAGTCGGTCGCGGTCGTCTTCGCGCCGTTCCGCTACACCGTCACCGCGTCGGAGACGGGCCTTGCCGCGGGCACGGCGTGGGGGATCGATGTCGCCGGGACCTGGACCAACGGTACGACCGCCTCGCTTTCGATCGCCCTCGCGAACGGAACGTACTCCTACTCGTTCGCGTCGGTGACCGGCTATTCGGTCAGCCCCGCCTCCGGAACCCTGACGGTGAACGGCTCCACAGCCAGCGTGACCGCGAACTACACGCAGATCCTCTACACGGTCACCTTCACCGTGTCGGGCCTGCCTTCGGGCGCGAGCTGGTCGGTCACCCTGAACGGACAGACGCTGACCTCGACCTCGAACACCATCCGGTTCAGTGTGGCCTCTCCCGGGGGCACGCTCACCTACACGGTGACCGGCCCGAGCGGTTACACGCTCACGCCCTCGGCCGGGTCCGTGGACGTCTCGAGTTCGAGCCCCATGGTGTCGATCTTTCTGGTGGGGACGTCGTCGTCTACGTCCTCGTCGAGCGGTACCGTCTCCTCAGGCCTGTTCTACGGGACCCTGGGCGGCCTCATCGTCCTCCTCCTGGTGGCCGCGGCGCTCGCGTTCCTCCTCTTCGGCCGGCGACGCAAGAGTTCGCCCCCGGGAGGTGGCGCCCCGCCAGGTGCCGCCACGGGAGTCAAGCCCTGGGAAGAGGGACAGTCGGGCACCTCTGAAGGCGCGGCTGGGGCGGGCACTCCACCCTCCCCCCCGGCGAGCGGTGGCCCTTAGCGGAAGATCGCCCTCTTGGTGAGCCAACCCAACCTCTTCCCGGCGCTAAGAGCCTATCCGGAAACCGTGAACGCTCTCCCAAGAAGCGCCGACATTCTTGAGGGCCGTGAAGGTATCCGGAACCTGGGCCAGCCCACGCACAATGCAGGGAACTGACTCGGCCATTCTGGAACGGAGAAGAGCCCTCATCCGACGGGCTTTCCGTGGGATGCTCGTGGCGCTTGTCATTCTAATCGTTCTTTTCATCGACGTCGCGGCGTTCCCCGACGCGCCGTCCGAACCTTGGGTGATCCTGGGAGGGGCGTTCGTGCTCGGGGGGCTCGTTTCTTACTTCGGATTCTCCCTCTTTCTGTTTGACCTTCGCAAGCGAACCCGTCAGGCCGTTTTCAATCAAGAAATGGAGAGCTGGAGAAAGGGAACCATCGAGGGGCAGGCCCTCGCCCGGTCCGAGCCCAGCTTCGGCGCTGAGGCCCTCTCGGTCAAGACGGGGGGACTCACGTGGTTTGACTGGATGACGCAGGCGGTGGTGGTCGTACTGTCTCCGCTCTACATAATCGGTTTCGGATTCGGGCGGTTGGTGATTCACGGGAGTTACTCATTCGCATCGTTGGCCGTGTCGGTCGCAGTCCTCGCGGGGGTTGACCTCCTGTTGCTCGCGTTGACCTCGGTTCGAAGGATCGACATCGGGCCAGACGGTGTGACCTTTCACTACCTGTTCAACCGCGAATTCGGAGCATGGTCTGATCTTTCACCGGGAAACCTTCCGGCCCAGCACGGGTTGTGGTTCGTCCTGAGGCGGAGACCTGGGGCTCGAAGAGTACCGGTCCGCGCTCATCGAATCACCCTGAAACAAGCCGAGGCGATTCTCTCGTGCAAAGCACGGCCCAACTGGAACTTGAGCCCGGCCATCGCTCAGAGCTTGGAGACCATCCGGACGTCGCGCTGAGTTCCTGTGGAGCCTGAATGGCTCCAGCTGGCCGTCGAGCGAATCCCGATGGACTCGGTCGCTTCTGCGCTCCCACTTCTTGATGGCAACATCCACCCACGTTTTCGATTGCCGGACGCGCTCTAGTCCGATGGCGGCCCTGGCATTCAAGGTGCGAGGCCCGCGAAGGGCTCCGGAAGAACGGCAGGGCGCGAGATTAAGGCCCGGTTCGGGTGACCGCTCCCGATGGCGCGGATCGAGACCTCCCTCGAGAACGACATCGGGACGATCGTCCTGAACGACCCGGCGAAGCGGAACGCCCTGAGCGCCGCGCTCATCTCCGAGCTTCTCGCCGCCCTCCTCTCCTTCGAGGAGCAGCACGTCCGGGTCGTCGTCCTCCGGGCCCCGGCGGGTGCGACGACCTGGTCGGCGGGCCACGACGTCCACGAGCTTCCTACGAACGGCAGGGATCCGATGACCTACAACGACCCGCTACGGCGGGCGATCCGACAGATTCAGGAATACCCGGGTGCCGTCATCGCGCTGGTCGAGGGAGGGGTCTGGGGCGGAGCCTGCGAGCTCGCGATGGCCTGCGACATGATCCTCGCCGCCGATACGGCCACGTTCGCGCTCACCCCCGCGCGCCTCGGCGTCCCCTACGACATCGTGGGCGCGATGAACCTGATGCAGTCGGTCAGCCTGCCGGTCATCAAGGAGATGCTGTTCCGGGCCCACTCGATGTCGGCGGCGGAGGCCCGAGAGCACGGGATCGTGAACCGGGTCGTGCCCCCGGAAGCCCTCGAGGCGGCGCTGAGCGAGGTGGCCGGCGACATCCTCCGCAACTCCCCGCTCGTGGTCGCCCTCCTCAAGCAGGAGTTCGATGCGATCTCGGGGGCAAGGCCCCTCGGGGCGGGGACGTTCGAGCGGATCCAGATGATCCGGCGCCGCATCTACGACAGCGAGGACTACCGCGAGGGGATCCGGGCGTTCTTCGACAAGCGGGAGCCGAAGTTCGTAGGACGTTGAGCAGATCCGGGCATCCCCGAAGAGTTCAGTACCGGAAGTTCATCCGGGGCCAGGCATCGTCCTTCCATGAGCGGCCCCACTTCGCCTCATTTCCGCATCGTGCCCGTGGCGGACGGCGTCTGGGGAGCGGTCGCGACCGATGAGGGGTTCGGTCTCTGCAACAGCGGGATCGTCGACCTCGGGGACGTGACCGTCGTCTTCGACTCCATGCTGACCCCGCAGGCGGGGGCCGACCTCCGCGCGGCCGCCGAGCGGCTCACCGGGCACCCCGTGGGGTATCTCGTGAACAGCCACTGGCACGGCGACCACGTGCGGGGGAACATCTCGTTCCCGTCGGTGCGCATCGTCTCCACCCGTACGGTGCGCGAGCTCATCGAGACCCGGGCGGTGACGGCGCTCGAGAGCGAGCGGGAGAGCGTGCCGTCCGAGCTCGCGGCGATCCGGGCCCCGGGGGCGACGCTGCCGACGCGGGACCGGACCGTCTTCGAAGGGTGGTTCGAGGGGATCCTCGCCACGCCGAAGGGGACCGTGATCCCCGCCCCGGACCTCCTGGTCGAGGGAGAGCTCGTCCTGCGAGGCCCCCGGCGCGAGGTCCGAGTCGTCACCTTCGGCGGGGGACACTCCCCGAGCGACGTCCTCGCCTACGTGCCGGACCTGCGGGTCGGGTTCCTCGGGGACCTCCTCGCGATCGGGTTCCACCCGAGCGTGACCGACGGGATCGCCGCCGCGTGGGTCCGAATCCTCGACTCCGTCCGGGGACTGCCGATCGAGCGGATCCTGCCGGGCCACGGCCCGCTGGGGGGGCTCCGCGAGGTCGGGGAGATGCAGGAGTACCTTCGGACCCTCGGCCGCCTCGCCGCGGCGGCCCCCCGCACCCCGGAGGGGCGAAGGGCGCTCGCGGCGACCGAGGTCCCCGAGCGGTTCGGGTCCTGGACGTTCCGGCCGTTCTTCCTCGAGAACCTGCTGAGCGTGTACGACAAGCTCGGCGCGGGTACCGCCCCGGTCGCTACCGGTTCCTCCGCTCCGGGAGGCCCGTAACGCGGCGCCCCCGCGGTCGGCAGACGGTCACGTGGGTCGGGTCGGCGCTCCCGCGGGGCGGAGCGCGCGGAAAGCGTTCAGGCCGGGACCTTCGGCGCCGTGCCCGCGACGACCGGTCGGAAGCCGCTGCCCGCGACGATCTCGGGGGCCATCGCGCGGTTGATGACGGTCTCGACGACGATCTTGAGCAGTTCGAGCCCCATCTGGATGCGGATCCCGATCCCCTGGACGAGCAGGCCCGTTTCCCGGTCCCAGGGGGCCCGGGAGAGCTGCTCGCGGATCCCCGATATCGCCGCGCCGGTGCTCAGGATGCCCTCCAGGGTCACGTCCAGTTCCGACGGGCGAAGGTCGGCGAGGTTCGTCACGGTCGCCCCCAGGACCCGGTCGAACCGACCGAGCATGTCGGCGAGGTCCTCCCGGACCGCGGCGGACGGGGGGGCTGCCCCCGAGAGCGCGATCGCAAGATCGGCCCCTACCGAACGGAGAAGGTCTCCGATCCCCTCGAGGAGCTTGCCGATCGTCTGGCAGCCGAGCTGGACGTCGTGGTTCGCCATCCCGCTCATCCGGGCGATGCGGGAGTCGTCGAGGGCGAGATGGACCTGGCGCGCGATGAGGTAGTAGAACCGGTCGATCTCGTCCTCGATCGACTCGAGGGCATCGAGGAGATGCGCGTCCCCGCGGGTGAGCGCCTGGCGCAGGGTCTCCACCTCCGTATGGAGCATCTGCGAGAGTCGGCGGTGGAGCGCGGCGTGCTGGTACTTGGCCGGATCGACGAAGACCTCGAACTCGACGCGGTTCTCCGTGTCGCTGACGAGGCTCATCCCCACGAGGTGCTTCACGGCCCGGTCGATGTGATCCATCTCCCGCCGGCACTCGGGCGGCACGTTCAGGACGACGATGTGGTCCTCGCCGGTGATATACGCCCCGACCAGGAGCCGGCAGATCGCCTCCGGCCGTGCTCCGGCGGCGTCGATCGAGACCGTGCGGGCCGGTCCGGTCTCCCCGGCCTCCCGTTCGGCGGCGAGGCTCAGCTCGAGGACCCCGTCCTCCCGTTGCCGGAAGACCACCGGGTCGCCGAGGCGGAGGTCCCGCGCCGTCGTCCAGGTCTTCGGCAGGGTCACCGAGAGCGAGGAACGGCCCGTGCGCTGGACCCGGTGCGTCCGGCTCAGGGCCATCGTCCCCTCCTCGGGCCGGTGGCCCCGGCGTGCGGGTCGCTCCGATCGAGAGCGGGCATGCTCGGTCCGGGTGCGGAGGGTCCGGGGCGTCCGACCGTCGTCGGCCGCCCTCACGCCTCCGCCGGAAGGTGCGCTTCCGCGAGGTAGTCCGAGATGTCCTTCACGTCCACGTCCGCGGGCGCGGCGCGGCTCAGGTTCGCGAGGCAGAGCGGGCAGGCCGTGATGACCTTCGGGCTCACTGCCTTGAGCTGCTCCACACGCTTCGTCGCGATCTCGTGCGACTTTGACGGGAAGAGCGTCTCGAGCGGCCCGCCGCAGCAGAAGGTGAGCTTGCCCGAGAGCTCGGGCTCGGCGAGCGCGACGCCGGACCCGGCGAGCAGCTTGCGCGGCGGCTCGAGGACGCCCTCGTACCGGGCGTAGACGCAGGAGTCGTGGATCGTCGCCGACCTATCGAGCGACTTCCGGGTGGGGAGCGTGTGCTCGGCGAGCACCTCGAGGTAGCTCCTGACCTCGAAATCGAACCCCGGCACATGCTTCGGATAGACGCTGCGGAGCATGTTGGTCGTGTGGGGGTCGACCGTGATGAGCCGCTTGACGCCCGCCTCCTTCAGGACCCCGTAGACGTAGCGCGCGTGGGCGGAGAAGTTCTCGTCGAGGCCCTCGTCGTAGGCGAGGGCGCCGGAGTAGAGGTCCTTCTCGTAGAGGTACCCGAACTTCACACCCGCCGCCTGGAGTAGCCGGGCAATGTTGCGGAGCCGGTCATCGAACGCCTTCCGCTCCGCGGGGGTCGAGCGGGCGAGGAACGGCGTCAGGTTCACGAGCTTGTTCATCGAGCGGGCGAAGCCGAAGAGGCGCGTGCTGCCGCTCTTCTCGTACTTCGCGAGGCGGCCGGCCATCGCGTTGATCGCCGGGACCATCTGCCACATCTGGCCGGTGTAGAGGACCGTCTCTCCCCCGCGCGGGATGTCGAGGCCGCGGGTCCAGCCGATGGCGGCCTTCCGGCCGATCGGCAGGGCGGAGTGGCGCTTCTTGAGGTTGTCGCCGAGCATCCCGAGGGTGCTCTGGATCGGTACGGGCATGTTCGTCCCTCCTCACGCCTCCGCGAGGCCGTAGACCTCGTGGTTCAGGTACGTGCGCAGCGATCGGACGTTCTCGGCGATGTGGATGCCGGCCGGGCAGTTCGACTCGCACATCCGGCAGAGGAGACAGCTAAAGATCGTCTCCGACTGCCCGACGACCGACTCCTTGTCCCCGAGGAGGACCCGGCGGAACAGCTTGCGGGGCATGAGCTCGATCCCGAGCGGGCAGAGCGCGGTGCAGGTGCCGCAGTTCATGCAGAGGTTCGCGTCGAACTCCCCGCCGAGGTGCAGCGTGTGGAGGAAGCCGGAATCGACCTTCATGCCGTCACCTCCGTGAGCTCGTACGGATAGTAGTCGTCGACGCGGCTCTTCGGCAGCTCGTGGATGCGCCCGAACCGGCGCATCGCCATGACCCACTTCATGACCTCATCCTCCCGCGCGGAGAGCTCGACGGCGATCTCGGGGATCGTGTGGGGGCCCGTGCGCAGGTACTTCGCGATCCGCTCGCGCTCGACCATCTCGTCGCGGTAGACCTCGTTCAGGTTGCGGAGACGCGTCTTTCCGGTCATGCGGCCTCCTTCGCGAGGGCGTCGATCATCGACAGGATCTGCTCGTTGGTGTAGCCGCGGACGCTGACCGCCTGCTTCGGGCAGACGGGGACACAGGCCCCCTCCCCCTTGCAGAGGACGGAGTTGACCTCCGCGACGTGCTTGTCGCCGTACTCGACCTCGGAGATGGCGCCGTACGGGCAGGCCTTCGTGCACTCGTCGCACCAGACACAGAGGCTCGGGTCGACGCGGGCGACCAGCGGGTCGAGGTCGACGTACCCCTTCATCAGGAGCGCCGCCGACTTCGAGACGGAGGCGAGGGCGCTCTGGACGCTCTCGGCGACGTTCTTCGGACCCTGGGCGGCGCCGACGATGAACACCCCGTCGACGACCGTCTCGACCGGTCGGAGCTTGACATGGACCTCGCGGTAGAAGCCGTCCTGCCCGACCGGGATCTTGAGGGCGCGGGTGAGGGCGTCGTTCTCCCGGGCGACCATCCCCGTGACGAGCACGACGAGGTCCGGGCGGATCTCGACCTCCTCGCCGGCCAGGAGCCGGTCATGCACCTTGACGACGAGGCCGCCCGTGTCGCGGGCGACCGTGGGGGGGTCCTCCTCGGTGAAGCGGAGGTAGACCGAGCCGCGACGCAGCGCCGTCTCGTAGAGGTGCTCGTACTTGCCGTAGGTCCGGATGTCCCGGAAGAGGTGGAACTGGCGGACCGACGGGTCGAGCCCGCTCACGACGGTGGCGAGGTGCGAGGTCGCGCTGCAGCAGTACCGCGAGCAGTAGGTGTGGTTCCCTTCCTCGTTCGTCGGGCCGCGGGAACCGACGCAGTAGACGTACGCGACCGATCGGATCGGCCGGCCCTGGTAGACGATCGGGTTCGGGTGCTGCGCGAGCAGCTCCTTGAACTCCGGGAGCGTGATGACCCCCGGGAGCCCGAAGCCGAACTCGCCCTGCTTCGGCGTGTACGGGTCGAAGCCCGTCGCGACGACGATCGCCCCGACCTCGAGCGTGATCGTGTCGGCGGTGCCGGTCCGGATCTTCACGGTGAAGTCGCCGACCCGACCCTCCTTGCCGACGAGCTCGCTGTTGAGGTAGAGGACGATGTTCTCGCGCGAGGAGACCTCGTGGACCAGGCGGTCGACGAGCTCGCTGCCCGTTCGGTCGTTCGGGAAGAGGGTGCCCCACCGGGCGACCTGACCGCCGGCCTTCGAGGACTTCTCGACCAGGTGCACCGAGATCCCGAGGTCCGAGAGCGCGAGCGCGGAGCGGAGCCCCGCGACCCCGGCCCCGATCACGACGGCCTGGGGGACCGTGTCGACGCGGATCCGCGTGAGCGGCTCCGAGAGACGGGTCTTCGCGACCCCGGCCCGGACGAGCTTGATCCCCTTCTCGGTGGCGGCGTCCTTGTCGTGGGTGTGGGCCCAGGAGCACTGCTCCCGGAGGTTGACCTGGGTGTACTCGTACGGGTTGAGGCCGGCCCGGGAGGCCATGGCCCGGAACGTCGCGGTGTGGAGCTTCGGCGAGCAGGAGCAGACGACGACCCCGTCGAGCTTCTTGTCCTTGATGTCCTGGATCGTCGCCTGCTGCGCGGCGTCCGAGCAGGCGAACATCTCGACCTTGGCGACGGCGACGTCGCCCTCCTTCTCGATCTCCCGGCGGACCTTCTCGGTGTCCACGTAGTCGGAGATGTTCCCCCCGCACTGGCAGACGACAACGCCGATACGACGTCCGGTCATGCTTTCACCTCGATTCGGGCCGGCGCGGTCAACCCCTCGGCGACCGCGGGCTTCGGCTTGTGGTGCTGAAGGTAACCCGCGATCTGCGCGGCGGTCGCCTCGGAGTGGACGATCGTGTCCGGGATGTCCCGGACCGCCGTCGCGGAGCCGATCACGAAGACCCCCTCGAGGCTCGTCTTCCCCGGCTCGAGCTCCTCGTCGGGCTCCTCGATGTAGGAGAAGGCGTCCAGCGCGGGGGCGCCCTTCGGGAAGAGCTTGAGCCCGCCCAGGTTGGGCTGGAGCCCCGTGGCGAGCACCACCATGTCGTGGCGAGCCACCTTGGCCCCGCCGCCGCCCTCGATGTCCTCGTAGTGGACGATCAGGTCGTGGCCGTCGGTCTCCTCGATGCGGGAGACCTTCGCCTTCGTGAAGTAGATGCCCATCCCCTTGCCCTGCTGGTAGAACTCCTCGTAGCCCTTCCCAAAGGCCCGGATGTCGATGTAGTAGATCGTGACGTCCGCGAGCGGCACCGCGCCCATCAGGAGCTGCGCCTGCTTCATCGAGTACATGCAGCAGACCCGGGAGCAGAGGCGGTTCCCCGCCTGCTCGTCCCGAGAGCCGACGCACAGGACGAAGGCCACGTTGGTCGGTACCTTGCCGTCCGACGGCCGGACGACCGCGTTGTACGGGCGCGTCGGCGCGAGGATGCGGTCCATCTGGGGACCGGTGATCACGTTCGCGAACCGGCCGAACCCGAGCGCGGGCTTGGTACGGGCGTCGATCGGGGAGAACCCGGTCGCGAGGGCGACCGAGTGCACTACGGCGGTCTCGTGGACCGCCTGCATGCCGAGGTCGATCGCGTCGGCCGGGCAGACCGAGACGCACTGGCGGCACTCGGAGCAGACGCCGCAGTCGAGGCAGCGGTTCGCGCTCGCGCGGGCGGCCTCCTCGGAGAGCGGGACCTCGTAGTCGGTGAACGACGTGATCCGCTCGGGCACCGGTCGCCGGAGGATCGGGACCGGCTCGCGCCGGGTGCCCCCGTCCTTCGCCCGGGCCGCGACCGCGTCGCGGTCGGCCTCGGGGAGGCGGACGTCAAACGTGACGCCGGTGAGCGTGGCGCCGCTCAGGTAGCGGTCCACGTAGAAGGCGGCGCGCTTCCCCTCTCCGATCGCCGTGACGATCATCGAGGGGCCGGTGACGATGTCGCCGCCGGCAAAGACCCCGGGGAGCGAGGTGGCGAGCGTCTCGCGGTCGACCTTCACGAGGCCGTTCCGCTCGAGGTCGACCTCGGTCGCGAACGGCGAGGTGTTCGGAGCGAGACCGATCGCGGTGATGACGACGTCCCCCTCGACCGTCTGCTTCACGTTGGTGTCGAACGTCGGCCGGAACCGGTGCTGCTCATCGAAGACGGACGTGCACCGGATGAGCTCGACGCCCCGTAGGGTCCCCTCGGTACCCAGGATCTGCCCCACGCCCCAGGACGGGGTGATACCGATCCCCTCCTCCTCGGCCTCGTGGATCTCGCCGGGGTGGGCCGGCATCTCGGCCCGGGACTCAAGGCAGTACATCCGTACCGACTTCGCCCCGAGGCGGAGCGCGCTGCGCGCCGAGTCGATCGCGACGTTCCCGCCGCCGATGACGATCACGTTCTGGCCGGTGAAGTCGGGCGGGGTGCCCGCGTTGATGCGATGCAGGAACGCCATGGAGTCGAAGACGTTGGGAAGGTCCTCTCCGGGGACGGAGAGCTTTCGGCCCCCGCGGTCACCGGTGGCGAGGTACACCGCCTCGTACCCCTCCCGGCGGAGCGCGGCGAGCGAGGTGACCCGTCGGCCGGTCACGATCTCAACGCCGAGCGCGGTGATGTTGGCGATATCCCGGGCTACGACGTCCTTCGGGAGCCGGTACGCCGGGATCCCCCAGCGGAGGATCCCGCCGGGTTCGCTCTCGGCCTCGAAGACCGTGACGTCGTAACCCGATCGACCGAGGGCGAACGCCGCTGCGAGTCCACTCGGGCCCGAACCGACGATCGCGACCTTCTTCCCCTTCCGCTCGGACGGGGGACCGTACTCGGGCTTCGGGTGACCGGCGTAGTACCGGTCCGACATGAACCGCTTGATGCCGCGGATCGGGACCGATCCCTCGAGGAGGGAGCGGGTGCACCGGTCCTCGCAGGGGGCATAGCAGGCCCGGCTCAGGACCCCGACCAGCGGGGCATCGTCGAGGTGCTGTCGGAACGCCTCGTCGTAGAGGCCCGAGCGGACCAGCGAGATGTACCCGTGGGGCTTCACGCCCGCCGGGCACGTGAACGAGCAGGGAGAGTCCCCCTGCCGGGTGATGACGGCCTTCTTGGGGACCGCCTGCGGGAACGCGATGTGCGCCGCGTGGCGCGCGCTGAGGTCGTAGTTGAACTCGTCCGGGACCGCGACCGTGCACGCCGTCTCGCACTGCGCGCAGCCGGTGCACTTCGCCGCGTCCACGAACGTGGGCTTCCGGGTCAGATGGACCAGGAACCCGCCCTCGGGACGCGGGCTGATGTCGTCGACCTCGGAGTAGACCAGCGAGCGGACGTTCGGGTGGTTGTTCACCGCCGCCATCTTGGGGGTGGAGATGCAGCTCGCGCAGTCGAGCGTCGGGAACACCTTGCTGAGGAGGATCATCCGGCCGCCGACGCTGGGCTCTTTCTCGGCCAGCAGGACCTGGTAGCCCATGTCGCCCAGCGTGAGGGCGGACTCCATGCCCCCCACGCCGGCGCCGACGACGAGCACGTCGTACTCGCGGGGGGGCGCGGGGAGGACCGCGCCGGACATACTACGCCTCCGCGGCGACGGCCGCCGGGGCCCGCGAGGGCGCGAGCTCGGCGAGCGCCTTCCCGAACTGCTTCATGTGGTTCACGAAAGGCTCGGCACAGACCGAACAGAGCGCGGCCATCTTGACCCGCTTCGGATCGAGCCCTTCCTTCTGGAGGAGGGCCTGGGCCTGGGTGATGACCGCGGCCGTGCGTTCGGTGCAGTCGGTCAGGTACGAGCACTCCGGACCGTCGGCGGCGACAAAGACGCCGTCGTAGCCCGCCTTCACGGCATGGAGGATCCACTGGGGGTTGATCCCCCCGGAACACGGTACCGGGATCACCTGGACGTGGGAAGAGTAGTCCATGTGAGAGCTCCCGGCGAGGTCGACCGCCATGTCGGAGATCCCGTTCGTGGTGAAGACCAGCACGCGAGGCTGAGGGCCGGTCGCGCCCGCGTGAGTCACTTACTTCTCCCGGCGCACGTAGACGTGCCAGACACCGGCGTCCGCAACGGTACCGAGGTACTCGTGGCCGACCTTGCGCGCCCACAGCGGCACGTCCTCCGTCGTCCCCTCGTCGGAGGAGATGACGTCCAGGACGCCGTGGATCGGGACCGCGGGGACCGCCCGCTTGGCCTCGAGGAGCGGGCCCGGACAGGCCACGCCACGCGCGTCCACGACCTTGTCGACCTTCAACTTCTTGAGCTCGTCTACGTTCATCGTAGCACCGGTCGGGAGATTCTCGCGGGGGAATAAGAGCACGAAGTGAAATCTCCCTGACGGTTGGGAGATGGCGACGTTGGTTCTTACTCTACTTACTTGGACCGTGTGATGGCGTGACGCGCGGTCACGCCGACTTGAGGCGACGCGGGGCCGCGGTCCGTCGGCGGCGAAGGAGGCAGCCGGTCGGTCCCCCCGGGGTGCGGGAGCCCGCCAGGAGGGACGGAGAAGGGGTTCCCGCATCCTCACCGCTGGCGAGGTGGCGGCGCGCGGGCATCGGTAGTGCCGCGTGTACGCTCAGATGAACAGCGTGGAACGGCTCGAGTCCGCGGAGCTGACGAAGCTGCCGACCCCGCCGAACTCGATCCCGTCGAGGAGCTCCTCCTTGCGGATCCCCATGAGGTCCATCGACATCGTGCAGGCGATCAGCCGGACCCCCTGGGCGCGCGCGGTCTCGATGAGGCTCGGAAGCGCCATGACGTTCTTCTTCGACATCTCGGTCTTGATCATGCGCGTGCCGAGCCCGCCCATGTTCATCTGAGAGAGCTTGAGGGCCTTCGGTCCCCGCGGCATCATCCAGCCGAACATCTTCTCCTTCGTCGTCTTCGGGACCTGGACGGTGACCGGCCCTTCCTTCCGAAGAGCGTTGATCCCCCAGAACGTGAAGAACATCGTGACCGGGAGCTCCATCGCGGCGGCGCCGTTCGCGATGATGAAGCCGGCCAGGAGCTTGTCGAGGTCTCCGGAGAAGACGACCATCGAGAACCCCTCGGGCCCGTAACACTTTCCTTATAGAACCCATCCAAAGCCCGACTCGGGAACGGCCCCGGTCCAGCACTCGCTGCGCGGCGTTCACCGCTGGGAACGAGAAGCACACACCCGCTTCGCTCGGAAGTCGATATCGCAGCAGAGAACTCGGCAGAATCGGAACCCGAGGCATCCGGCGGAGAGAGTTCCGGATTTCGGTCGCCTCCGCTCCGAGGTGGACAGCACGCCACATTACGGAGCTCGTTCACCGTCGCCGTTCTGACTCGCCGGTCCGGAGAGACTCCTCGTCTTCACTCTCCCCCCGGATCTACGCACGAGACACGCGGGCAGTCCCGATAGGTCGGCTCGGAGGGGAGGAGGGACCTCCGGCGGGAACACCGTCCGAGCCGGCGCCCGTTCTGGTCCTATATGCCACGTGCCGTCAGCCAATCCGGTGGAACGAGGTCCTGTTGATCTCTTTCTGCCCGATCCACGGGCTCTCGCAGCCGTTCACGTTCATCCGGCTCGGGCCGCGCAGGTTCGCGGGGGTTTGAGATGGCTGCTCCCACCTCGGCAACCAGGTTCCCCCCGCTCCGGCCGGCCGAAGGGCTCACGCTTGCCGAGCTCCGAGAATCGCCGTACTCCCCGAAGTCGCTGAGGGGCCTCCGACTCGTCGGGATGTCGCCTTCGACCACAGTCGCCCGTTGGCCGGAGTTCAACGTACGCGACCGTCGTGAGGATTCTCGGCCCACGTCGAAGGAGATTCGACGCTATCGCCGCCGCTTGGTGTTCCTCTTCTCCGCCCTCTATGGAGGCCGTTGCTCGGGATGTGGGCGGTTCACTCCGCTCCGGGAGATGGTCCTCGACCACGATCACTCGACCGGCAAGGTCCGCGGCGCCCTGTGCGTGTCCTGCAACAACGAGGACGCGCTTGCGGAGGCCGCCCCGGCGCCTCGGGAGATCATCACGGAGCACGGGCTGCTGATCCGCGTCTTCGAACCAACGGATACGAACCCGGGGCGGTGGGAACTGCCGAGCTGCTGCCTGTGCGAGGGGCCGGAGCATTTCGGGACTCCGTGCGAGAAGGGGGGAGAAGGTGGTCGAACTTCCTCGTGAACTCGCCGTCTACCAGCGCCTCGGTTGGTGGATCTTCCCCCTCCACAGCGTGGATGTGGGCCGATGCACCTGCGGGCGCGAGGATTGCGAGCGGAAGGGCAAGCACCCCCTCACGGAACATGGGTTCAAGGATGCGTCCAAGGACCCGGCGGACTGGAGCCGGTGGTTCGCCCGCTGGCCTTTCTGCAACTGGGGGGCACCGACCGGGGAGGTCAACGGATTCGACGTCCTGGACGCCGACTCGCCGGACGCGGTCGAATGGGCGTCGGCGCACGGCTTGGCCGAGGCGCCCCGGGTGTCCACGGGGAAGGGCGCGCACTTCTACGTTCAGCACATTCCCGGCGCGCGCGACTGGGCGAAGAGGATTCCCGGGTGCGACTTCCGCGGCGACGGTGGCTACGTCGTCATCCCGCCGTCACGTCACCTCAGCGGGCGACTCTACACCTGGGCGAACGGAGTCGTGGGACCGATTGCGGCCCCCGATTGGCTGGTCGACACCGGCACAGGAACCGCACCCTCTCCGCCCTCGTCCGCTCGCCTTTCCCAGTGGGCGGGACCCTTGGAGAAGGTTCCGCAGGGCCGACGCAACCACTTTCTCGTGTCCGAGGCGGGCCGTCTCCGCGCCCTCGGCCTGAGCCAAGAGGCGGTTCGTACCGCGCTCCGGGAGATCAACGAGACTCGGTGCGATCCTCCCGTGGCCGATCGAGAGGTCGATACCATCGCCGCATGGGTCGCCACGAAGCCGGGGATCAACTCCCCCTCGGTGCGCTCGTACGAGCTCACCGAGCTCGGAAACGCCGACCGGCTGCTCGACCGATTCGGGGCGGACCTCCGCTACGACGTGCACCGGGAGACCTGGCTCGTCTGGGACGGACGCCGTTGGGCGGTCGACGAGACAGGTCAGGCCCATCGCTGGATGGAGGCCGTGATCGGGTCGATCCAGGAAGAGGTGGAGGAACTCACGGACGAGGTCGACAAAAAGCGCAGAGCCCAGGTGTTGGCCTGGTGGCACGCCTCCTCCACGAATTTCAAGATCGAGGCCGCGCTATCGGTCGCCCGCCATCGGGATGGCGTGCCGGTCCGGGCCGAGGACCTCGACCGGAACCCGTGGCTGCTGACGTGTCTCAACGGAACCGTTGACCTGCGGTCCGGGGAGCTCCGGCCGCACCGCCGCGAGGAACTGATCACGGCTCTGTCACCCTTTGACTACGACCCCTCCGCAGAGTGCCCGGAGTGGCTGAGCTTCTTGCGACTCACCACCAAAGAGGATGATGAGCTTGCGGGGTTCCTCCAACGCGCGGTCGGCTACAGTCTCACGGGGTCCACGCGCGAGCAGGCCTTCTTTATCCTGTACGGCACGGGAAGGAACGGGAAGTCGACCTTCCTCAACGCGGTCCGACGGATCGCGGGCGACAACGCTCGGAACACCGAGGCCTCGACCTTCTTGCGCCAGGACGGACGCACCGTTCGCCAGGACCTGGCCGCGCTCCGGGGAGCCCGGGTCGTTACGACCACCGAGATCCGCGATGGCGACCTGCTCGATGAGGAGCTGATTAAGCGGCTCACGGGCGGCGACCCGATCACCGCACGCTGGCTCTACAGCCGGCGCGAGGCCGAGTTCGTCCCCGCGGCCAAGGTGTGGTTCGCGGTCAACCACAAGCCGCGGGTCTGGGGGCAGGACGAGGGGATCTGGCGAAGGTTACTCCTCGTTCCGTGGGAGGTCGCCATCCCGGAGGAGGCGGTCGACAAGGACTATGCCCTCAAGCTCGAGGCCGAGGCGAGGGGAATCCTCGCTTGGGCGGTCCGAGGTGCCATCCACTACCTCAAGGTCGGCCTCCAACCGCCGACCCGCGTCCGAGTGGCGACCAAGGACTATCGACAAGAGTCTGACTTCCTGGCCGACTTCCTCTCGGATTGTACCGAGGCCTCCTCGGAGGAGAGCGTCACGGTCGGAGACCTTTACCGGTGCTACTCGTCCTGGTGCAAGGACCTGGGGCTGAAGCCGGCATCGGCGACCCGGCTGTCGTTGAATCTCAAAGAGAGGGGCTTCGCCCAAGCCCGGACCAAAGCCTCCCGTTACTGGTCTCGCGTCCGGCTCACCGAGCAAGGCAGCTCGCTGGTCTACCGCCCCCCTCCGCGGGAGGAGTGGGGCCGCTACCACGCGTAGCCGGGTGACAGGTATGACAGGTCCACCGGTACATTCCCTATACGGGGAAAAAGAGGCCCTAGTAGGGAGTTACCGGGATACCTGTCACAACCTGTCACCCGGGCGTCACCCGGGCATGGGAGCTGGGTCCGGGAGGGTCCGGCAGTGACCTACCTCTCCCGCTCCGACCGTCGCGCCGAGACCGAGCCCGCGGAGGACCGGATCGTCGGATTCGGAGGGTTGGACCGGTCCCACGAGGGCGTCGACCGCAAGTTCGGACGCTGCCGGGTGTGCGGCGCCCACCCGAGTCGTCACACCCCCGAGGGCTGGGAGCTGCACCAAGAGGAAGTCCGCCGACGGGCGCGCCACTTGGGGCCGCCTCGGATCGGAGATGTCCCCGGGAGGCGAGCGTGACTCCCGGAGACCTCACCCCCGCGATTCTCCACGGCCACGTCATCGAGGTGCTCCGAACGCTCCCGGCGGATTCGGTTCAGTGCATCGTCACTTCGCCCCCGTACTGGGGACTGCGGACCTACGGCACGGAGCCCCAGGTGTGGGGAGTCCGACCCGGGTGCGACCACCAGTGGCGGACCGACACCGTGCCGGCCGGGAATGGGCAGGTCACCCACCCAATGACCGCAGAGACGCTGAACGGCGCTGCGGCGACCCGCTCCCCTCGATCATCCACGTCCTGCACCCTGTGCGGTGCTTGGAAGGGCGAGCTGGGCCTCGAACCGACCCCTGAGATGTATGTGGACCACCTTGCCGACGTCTTCGATGCCGTCTGGCGAGTGCTTCGACCAGACGGCACCCTATGGCTGAACCTAGGCGACACCTACTGCACCCACCCGGCCGGCCTAACCGGCATAAAGCGCTGGAGAGCCTCCACGCTCGCCGTCCGCGACCGGACCGGCGCCGAACAGGCGGGGTCGATTGACAAGCGAACGGCCGGCTTGAAGGAGAAGGACCTGGTCGGGGTCCCCTGGGCGGTCGCCTTCGAACTCCGTCGCCGCGGCTGGTTCCTCCGCGAGGATATCGTGTGGTCGAAGCGGAATCCGATGCCGGAACCCGTCAGGGACCGCCCGACCCGGTCCCACGAATACATCTTCCTCCTGACGAAGTCGCGGCGCTACTTCTACGATGCCGAGGCGGTCCGGGAGCCTCTCCAAGAGAGCTCGTTGAGGCGGTTGCGCCACCACTTGCCGAACCTTACCGACAACCCGGCGTACCGGTCGAAGCACCCCCAGGGCGACTTTCGCCGGTTCCCGATGCTCCGGAACACGGACCCCACCGGGCGCAATCTTCGCTCGGTCTGGCAGATCGCGACCCAGCCGTATGCGGGAGCTCACTTCGCGACGTTCCCGGAGACGCTGCCCGAGACCTGCATCCGTGCGGGCACCTCCGAGCGCGGAGCCTGCGCAAATTGCGGAACGCCCTGGAACCACAAGGTGCGCGCGGAGGGAGGGGGGATCGGCCATGATTGGCATCCGAACAAGGACCTCGCTGTAGGACGGGGTCAAGGGATCGCGGCGCCGGGGATCTACGACGGAACCTACCGCCGGGTCGACCTCGGATTTTACAAGGCGTGTTCGTGCGCAACGCGACGCGTCGTCCCGTGCCTTGTCCTCGACCCGTTCATGGGCAGCGGGACCACGCTGGCGGTGGCTCGTCGGCTTCGCCGTCGGTCCATCGGAATCGATCTCAACCCCGAGTACGCCGTTCTCGCGAGAGAACGGATCGAGCTTGCGGGCACGGCGAATCTCGTCCCGTCGGAGGCGGTCGCATGAGTCGGGTCGCGATCTACGCCCGGGTCTCGACTAAGGAGCAGACCACGGAGACCCAGGTCACCCAACTCACCGCCTACTGCCAAGCCCGGGGTTGGACCGATGTCGCCGTCTTCCGGGACGATGGGATCTCGGGAGTACGGGACAACCGACCCGAGCTCGATAAACTGCGGGAGCGCATGCTCCATGGGGAGTTCGAGTCGGTGATCGTCTCGAAGATGGACTGTCTGGGCCGGTCGCTCGGCATGATCCTTCGTTTCTGGGACGAGGCCGATGCCGCTGGAGTTCGGGTAATTGTCATCGACCAGGGGATCGACACCTCGACACCCGCAGGACGGTTGCAACGCAACATGCTCGCCGCGCTGGCTGAGTTCGAGCGAGAGCTAATCCTCGAGCGGACCCGGGCCGGCATCGCCCGCGCACGCGCCCTCGGTAAGAAGTTCGGGGCACCGAGGAAGCTCTCCGAGTCGGTGGCGAGGGAGGTCCGGCAAAGGAGGGCAGAGGGCGAAAGCCTCCGGATGATCTCGCAGCGCATGAATATCAAGTTGGGCGGCGTGCGCTCCGTCCTCAGGCGGGACAGTCCACGAGCGAGGTCCAGTGCGCGCATCGAGGCAGCACCCCCGGGCGGTCCCCCGGCCGTCGGGGAAGCCGGTGCAGAGCCGACCTGAGAACGTCACGACAATCGCTATGCCGAGCCCGTCCTGCGGTCACTTGTGCCGACGAGCAAGCCGCCCTCGACGTTCATCTCCGATCTGAAACCCTCGCGTGTTGCCACGGTCGAGGCAACGGTCACGAAGGTGGACTCGATCCGTGAAGTGGAGCAACGATTGGGCGGGACTACCCGGGTCCGGAATGTTCTCCTGAACGACGGAACGGGCGAGATCGTGCTCGTCCTCTGGGGCAAGGACGTAGAGCTCGTCGCCGAAGGACAGAAGGTCCGTGTCATGGACGGATGGGTGAAGGACTACCGAGGCCGACCCCAGATATCGCTGGGACGATCTGGGAAGCTGGAGAAGTTGGCCCCGCCTGCCTGATCCCATTCGAACACATCCCACTTGGCAACAATAGATAGAGGTCGTCAGGTTCTGCGGTCCGTGGCACTACCCACAAGTACGCGACTGAAGGATGGGCGGTGGGCTATCATCCGCCGAGCACAGCCGGACGACGCCGAGGCATGGGTATCAAATGTCAACGCGATCGGGGCGGAACGGATCTACATCATGACGGAGGTTCTACCCAGAAGCGTCGATGAAGTCCGCAAGCAGTTCGGGGATGCCGACCCACGACGGGAGCTATGGCTTCTGGCAGAGGTCGAAGGGACAGTCGCGGGAGGGGCGGACTTCCGACGTGGGATTCACACGAAGAACTCGCACGTAGTCGGGCTGGGTGTCGCGATACTGAAGGGCTACCGGGGGATAGGGCTTGGAGATGCGCTGATGCGAGCGGGCATCGAGTGGGCCAGGGATGTGGGAGTAAGGAGGCTGAAGCTCGGTGTGTTCGAGACTAACGAGCGCGCACTCGCACTCTACCGGAAGCTTGGGTTCGTCGAAGAGGGCCGGCTCAAGGGTGAAGTGGTCTTGGACGGCAAGCCGGTCGACGAGATTCTGATGGCGTTGACCTTGTAGGCCCGTGGACCTGGGTGGGGGGCGCTCAAGACCGAGACGTCCGGCCAACCTTTGAAGCCGCCCATGAAAAGAGCGCTCCGAGCCATGTCACGAAGCCGAACAGAATCCACGGGGACCCACCGACTTCGACCCACGGATGCGTAAGGAGCCAATAGTCGGCGTAGAGCCAGGCGAGTGTGACCATGACCTCGAGGCCGATTCGGAACCAGTTCATCGCCGACCGTCGACTCGGTAGTTCATGCGGGCAACCCTTCACTAGACGCCGGAGAATGGACTGAGCACCAACTCGAAAGTGACCGAAGACCTCCCAGGTTCTTGACCAAGCCTCGCCCGACACGGGCCGTCGGGGGATGCTCTAAGGGCTGGAGACTGTGTGAAAACTCGTACGTAGGTTCATCTGGGTGATGGCTCTTATAGAGCCATTATGCCGAGAGTCGTCCGCCTCGAGACCAAGACCAAGCTGACCGTGGACGGGATCGTCGGGTTCATTCGGCGACCGGTCGTCCCTCACGGAACCGGGGCCAAGGTGACCTGCCCGAAGGAGTTCCTCGGGAAGACCACCTACCTCGTCATCACCGACCGGGAGTGGGAGGAGGAACCCCCGCGGAGGAAGAGTCCGTGAGCGGGTACATCGCGAGCCTTCCCCGCCGCCAGCGAATCCTCTTCCCCGACACGCTTGACGACTACGTCACGGACGACAACCCGGTCCGGTTCCTCGATGCCTTCGTGGATTCGATCGACCTCGCCCGTCTCGGGTTCACTCACGCGGAGCCTCCCGACACCGGCCGGCCTCCGTATCGGCCGAGCGACCTGCTCAAGCTCTACCTCTACGGCTACCTCAACAAGGTCCGTTCCAGCCGGCGACTCGAAAGGGAATGTCAGCGGAACGTCGAGGTGATCTGGCTGATGCGCAAGCTCGCCCCGGACTTCAAGACGATCGCCGACTTCCGCAAGGACAACGTCGACTGTATCCGCCCCCTCTTCCAGGTCCTCGTGGGGTTCTGCAAGGAGCTGGAGCTGTTGGACCGGGATCGGGTGGCCATTGACGGGAGCAAGTTCCTCGCGGTGAACTCGAAGGATCGGCACTTCGACCCGGACAAGCTGCGGGACAAGCTGAAGCGGATCGACGAGAAGGTCGACCGGTATCTGCGTGAGCTCGACGAGAACGACGCGAAGGAGGATGGGGAGGTCCCCTTCCCCTCGCGCGTATCGAACCTGAAGGAGAAGATCGCACAGCTCAAGGAACGCCAGGCGAAGTATCGAGGCTACCAGGAGCGCATGGCGCGGACCGGGGAGGCCGAGATCTCGCTGACCGACCCCGAGAGCCGGATGATGCGGTGCAACGACCGCCTCGACCTCGCCTACAACGGGGAGATCGCGGTGGAGGTGAAGAACAAGCTGATCGTCGCCTACGACGTCACCACCGACGTCGCCGACAACCACCAGTTGGTTCCGATGGCCGAACGGGCCCGGGAGGCTCTCGGGGTCGACCGGCTGCGAGCGATCGCCGACCGGGGGTACTTCGACGGCGAACAGATCAGCCGCTGCGAAGCGAACGGCATCACTCCCTACGTCCCCGAGCCGGAGCGGGCGAAGGGGATGGGCGATCGGGAGGGCATCTCGCCGGAGTTCTACGCCACTCAGTTCGTCTACGACCCCTCCTCGGATACGGTCGTCTGCCCCGCCGGGCACCGTTTGCTACTTCGATCGGAGTACGTCCACCGATGGCCCCAACGACCCGAAGGCATGGTCATTCGGCGCTACGCGACGGACCGCTGTCGGACCTGTCCCCACTTCATGACGCGCTGCACGCGGAACCCTCGAGGGCGGTGGATCCGTCGGACGGAGTACGCGGACGTCGTGGAGGCGTTGCGCTCTCGGATGAGCAGTCCCGAGGGTCGAGCGACCTTCGAACTGCGGAAGTCGACGGTGGAACACCCGTTCGGAACCATGAAGCGCGGGTTCGATCAAGGGTATCTGCTGTTGAAAGGACTGCGGAAAGTGACCGGGGAACTCGGCCTGACAATGCTGGCCTACAATCTGCGGAGGATCCTCACCTTGGTCGGAACTCGAGGGCTGACGGACAAGCTGACGACTCGGGCTCGACCGCGGGCCCAAACAGGCTGACAGGAGACTTCCCCGACGCTGGAAAGGGAGGGGAAGCCGGACCGGCGCCCCCTCGTCGGCTTTTCACACGGTCTCGCTGCCTTTCGACCCCTTCGCGATTCCCTCCCAAATGGGGAAGCCGCGCCGGTCCGCTACGTCTCGTTGCCGCGCGCGAGCAGAAGGCTCAGAAACGCCAAACTGAAGGCGATCAGGAAACCGAGAGACATACCGTACGAGAAGGTGTTGTTCTCTCCCAAGAAGAGGAACTCCATCCCGCTGACTCCCGCACCCAGAACGGCGGCGAACGTCCCCCCGGTCGCGACGACGAGGAGAAGGTTTCGGGAGAGCGCAGAAACCGCGAACGTCAGAAGGGCGACGAGGCCAAGGACCATGCCGGTCACCATGTGTGCCATCACGGCGCCCATTCCCGGTTGGACCATCAGCTGCATCATGCCGTACATCCCCAATATCGGCGAAGGGAGAGTCACGTACAGGTTGACGAACATCCCCACGGCGAACTGGAGCGCCAGGAGCGCCAATTCCAGGGAAACGAGAACGACTACGAGAGTATAGGGGCTCGTCCCGCGCGCTTCGGTTCCGCGAGCATCGGGGGGCCGGAAGGCGGTGGACGCTTGCGACATGGCCAACCCACCGGAAACTGCCGCAGGCTACATCACTTTTGTCCGAACCCCCGGCGCCCACTCGACGCGTCGGACGAACGCAGGGCTCTTGGCTCTCCTCGGCCTGGACCGGGCGAAGTGCCGGCGCGCAATGTCGAGCCTATTCCTCCCCGCGGAGCTCACGGCCATCCTCTTGGCGTTCGTGGTGCTCGTTCTTGGCGTACTGTTCGCGTTTCCCGAGAGGTTTCGCCTGCGGTCTCCCGGGAGCCGCGTGACCGCCCTCCGTCTGGTGGTCGGAACCGTCCTCGCCGTCGACGCCACGCTCCAGTTCCTGCCCGGGGCCCTCCCCCAGGTGGCCTACCTGCTCGTCGTGGGTGCCGGCCAAGATCAACCCTCCCTGGCCTGGTGGTACTCCTACTGGGCCAGTGTGATCGCTCAGAACCCCGGGTTCTGGTGGTACGGAACCGGGGTCCTGACCGCGTCCCTCGCGGCCTGCCTGATCCTGGGAGTGGCGCGACGGATCGCCTACGTGGTCGGCTTCGCCTTCGGCCTCGGGCTTTGGGCGATCCCGAACGGGTTCGGCGGCCCCTTCGTGGCGCCCAACACCGATGTCGGCGGGGGACTGCTCTACGCCCTTCTCTTCTTGATCCTCCTCCAGGCGGATTCCTTCTCTGGCCCGGCCCGCCTAGCGGGTGATGGCTTTCTCGAGCACCGATGGCCGAGATGGCGGCTGATTGGCGGCGCCTCGTTCTCCCCGCTGCCTACCGATGATACCCGCGTTCGGGGAGACCCGGGTCTTCCGCCCATAATGGACAAACCCTCGGTGGACCGGCTTTCTTTGACCCCTACGCGACCCGGGATGGCGGACCGGGTTGCGGCCGGGAGCGGGACCGATGGTCCACCCAGCGTTCCGGCAGAAAGCCGCCAAAGGCGTCGGGTGGAGGTCGGACCCCCGACCTCCGGAGGTCCGCAGACTCCTCAACTATCGACCGTGGACGGGAAGTGAGCGGACCATGAGCGTGGTCGCCCTGGCCTTCGAGGTTGTCGTCCTGCTCTTCGTCGGACTGGTAAGCTCCCTTGCCCTCGCTGCCACCGTGGGGAGACGGCTTCGTGGGGTCCTTTCCCCATCCGTCCGGACTACGGCCCTTCGAGTCCTGTTCGGAGCCGTCTGGATAGCGGATGGCCTGCTCCGATTCGTTCCCGGTAGCTACTCGCAGCTCTCGTACTGGTTGGTCGTCATGATCGAGGACGGTCAACCGGCCTGGCTGATGGGCTGGTTCTCATTCTGGACGGGCATCATCGCGGGATCCCCGGCATTCTGGTGGTACGGTTTCGGGTTGATGGAACTCGCCATCGGGTTCTGCCTGTTCACGGGATTTCTGCGCAGGCCCGTGTACCTTCTCGGCCTGGCCCTCAGCATCTTCCTCTGGACAGTACCCCAGGGTTTCGGAGGACCCTATGGTCCCGGGAGTACCGACATGGGTACCGGAATCCTGTACGCTGTCGTCTTCCTCGCCTTGCTCCATCTCGACTCGATTTCGGGACCGCCCCGTTTCACGCTCGACACGACCCTGGGACGGTGGTGGCCGGCGTGGCAACGGCTGGTTCAAGCCCGGGTCCCGACGCAGCCAGCCGCTGCACCGCGGGAATCTGGCGTCAGCCTCGGACGGTCAGCTGACCGTACATCCCGGATTGAGCGTGGCCCGGCATCATACAGAGATACCAGAACGTCCCCGGGCCCGCGAAGCTGAGCGTGGCAGCGGTGGTCTGGTAGACCGGGTTGGCACTCGTTGCCGGTATTCCATTGACCATCATCGACCCGACGGAAAGCCAGCAGCCGTTCCCGCCACCCATTCCCATCATGCCTCCCCCGCTCATCATCGGCATGTACGGATACGGCGGCGGCTGGGTTGTCAGGGCGAAGTCGTGCGACTCGTTGTCCATGTTGATGAATTCGAACCGCACCGGCTCTCCCGAAGGCACGGAGAGTTGCGGGTTCACGAGTCCGTAGCTCAGGAAGTAGTTCCCGGAGTGAGGATACCACACGGGCGCCCCCTCGACGAGCAACGTCGCCCCGGGGGCACTGACCGTGATCGAATTCATCGCCGGAGTTTCGCTGACCCCCGGGGGCAGGGAGTTTTCTTCGGTGAACGTCTGATTGTTGATCGTCGAGACCATCGGATCGCGCTGGGCGATCGAGGGGCATCCCGCCGAAGCCAGTGCCGGCGCCTCGACGATCATGTAGGCGAAGGCAGTCCCCGCGAGACCGACGAGGATCGCCACCACCAGAACGACGATTACGGGCCCGAGAGGACGACCCGGAGGGTGCTGGTTGGTCGCCGCCGGGTCAATGGCGACATGCTCCTTGCCGGCCATCATGGGTCCTGCCGGACCGGAGGAGTTGCTGGGACCTCATGAGGTCTGCGAGAAACCCTCTCCGAACGGCGGAATACCGAAGTAGAGACCTCCGCCCAGCGGGCCCAGCCCGGCCAACGGCGCTCGATCCAGCCGTCGACGGTCCCCACCTTCGCGGATGGGTCGGCGTCGAGCACCAACAGGAACAGGAGTGCGATCGCGTAAATGACGCCCACTCCCACGTCAAAAGTGCCGACGTCGTAAGGGCCCCCGAACCCATTGGGAACCGCCCAAATGAACAAGCTCAGGCCCATCCCCCCGAGGTAGGCTGTCTTTCTCAAGAGTCCCAAGATGAGCGAAACGCACAACGCGAGTTCGAGAAAGGTGACGACCCCCACGTCCAGTGCTGCGTACTGCTGGGCTTGGACCACCCAGAAGGCATACCAGCCGGAGAGCCAGGAAGGCTGGCCGATGCTCGCGGCGAGAACGCTCTC
>JAKASE010000019.1 GCA_021819135.1 Thermoplasmata archaeon
TTGGCTCGGGTCGCGTAAGGTCGAGAAACGGGGAAAGAGGAAGGAGAGGGGTGTGCTACACCCCTTTCATCATCGAACAGCAGCCAGCCTAACCGGCCGGAAAGCGAGTTGAGCTACGCACTCCTAGAGTGGTGGGTGGTCCCTGGCATAAGAGAGCAACAGGGAGGCCGCCTCTTGGGGCTAGGACGGGGTAGCCCTGCCACCATGCTCTCGCGCACTGCCGCGAGCGAGTCCAGTTTGTCCGGACCTCAGACCCCGGGCCGTCGCGCCGTTTTCTCTGCAGGTTATACTGTGACCAGATCGGGATCGGTCCGTGTTCTACGCGAGTTCGACTTTGTTCGACACGTCAGGAATCAGTGGCATTCACGCGCACGAAAATTATTCTCGTGAGGCCGTGACTGCGTTTAAGTATCAGGACTCTCCATCACTCAGCTCGACTGTGTTCGACAACGCTTCGGACCCGGCAAAGGAGCGCGCTCGCGCGCCCGAGCCCCGTCGGGAGGAGCCCGAGGACGCACGCATCGCCCTACGGTGCAACCGCAAGGAGCTACGGCTGGTCGACTCGTTCGTGACAAGCGGCGAGTTCCCGACCCGCTCGGAGCTCATGCGGGCGGCGCTGCATGCGTTCCTCACCTCCCGAGCGATGTCGACCGCGCCGACCCCTCCCGTGGACGCCGAGGGTTTCGTCGAGATCCCCGTGCGGCTGCGGCCGGAGGAGTACGCCGACCTCGAGGCCTACGCCCGTCACGTCGCGAACGGACGCCCGGTGAGGGACCTCCTCGCCGAGTTCGTCCGCCGCAGCGAGATGGAGCTGAAGGTCCACGAGCTCGTCCAGCGGGCCCGCGCAACGGTGCGCGAGGCGGCGGAGACCCGGACCCAGGTCGGGGCGCTCGGTGAGAGCGGCCGCGACCTAGAACGAAAGGGGGTCCTCGGCCGGTAGGAACGACGGACCGTTCGAGAACGCAGACAGGGGGGGTTGTGGGGACCTACGAGGCCGAGCGAACGACGAGCGACCGAAGTGCCGCATTAGGGTACGGAGACCCCGGAGCGGTCGACTGGGATAACCGGCCCCGGCTCGGACAGGACGTACGGATCGTCCTAGCCGCGGTCGGGGGGGGTGCGATCCGCATCGGGCGGGAGCTCGCCCGGCGCCACATCCGCCACCTCGAGTGCGTCGCGATCAACTGTGACCCCAAGGTCCAGGGATTCGACGAGTTCGATCGGCGCGTCTACCTCGGTCCGGACTCCGGTGCGGAGGTGGACACGGGAGGGAGCCCCTTCGTCGGGGGCATGCTCGCCCGGGCCGCCGAACCGGCCCTCCAGCGGATCTTCCGTGGCGCGACGTTCGTGATCCTGATCGGGAGCCTGGGCGGAGGGGCCGGCAGCGGCGCCTTCCCCTACATCCTCGAGGTGGCGAGTCGCAACGCCGAGGTGGTCAGCGCGTTCGTGATCAAGCCGTTCCGGTGCGAGGGGGACCGCCGGGCGCTCGCGGACCGGGCGATCGGGCGCCTCCACTTCGTCGAGTCGTTTGTGGAGAAGCGGGAGCGCGGGTGCGCGACCCTCCAGATCCTCGACAACGAGTCGCTCGTGCGCGGCCACAGCCATCTCGCCATCAACCGCCTGGGAGGTCACTGGGCGACGGTGGTCGAGGAACACATCGAGCGGTCGTTCCTGGCCCCGGCCGAGGCCCTGCTCGAGACCCTCGAGCTCTCCCACGCGGCCCACGCCGTCCCGATGAACCGGGTGCCGACCGCCGAGGCCCCGACGCTCGCCGGGATCCCGCCGATGCCGATACCGACGCCGGCGATGCATCCCGATCTGCCCGCCGCTCATGGGATCGGCCCCGATGTCGAGCTCACGTTCGAGGTCGACCCGGTCGAACGGAGCCGAGCCGCCCAGTGATTGGCTAGCAACGACCCCTTCCCTGCGGGGCCCTCTCGGGCCCCGGGCCTCCGCGCTCCCGTCCGGGCCGCAAGCTTAAGTCGAGAGCCGGCTCCGGCGGGACCGGATGGACGGACGCTGGCTGACCGTGCTCCTCACTCTCGTGCTGCCTGCGGCCCTGATCGGCCTGACGGCGTTCTACTTCCACTCGAACCCCGTCGCGATCTTCGGACTCATGGCCGTCATGATCGGCGGGGGGTTCTACCTCCTGACCTATACCGAGTCGTTCGGCTGAGCCGGCCCGACCCCCGGCGGCCGGACGCGCCGCTCGGCTAAGCCCGGATCGCCGGTCCACCCCCCTACCGGTACATCTCCTGCGAAGGCGCCGTCGGCGACTCCTGCGACGGCTGGGGATGGGACTTCATGGCCGCCCGAAGCGCCTTCTCGATCTGCTCGGCCTGGGCGCGGAGCGGCTTCGTGTCGATCTGGATCTCGGGCAGGAGCCGGTCCAGGGCCTCGATCAGCGCCGCGCCGGCCCGGTGGTCGGGGAGGCCCTCGGCGACCCGGGCGCTGACCAGGAACACCGCGACCGGGATGTTCCGACCGATCCCCTGCACGAGCAGGGCGCCCGAGACTCCTCCGATCACTCCGTCCTCCAGGAGGCGGGCACCGGACGGCTCGAACGAACGCACGAGCGCGGGATCGTTGCGGGAGAAGACGACCCAGACCTGTTCCGGGTGCTCGTCATCGACCCCCACGACCGCCCCCTCTCCTTCCTCCTCTTCCTCGCCGCCGACCGGGTGGGGGACCACGCCCTCGAGGCAGACGATCAGGCGTGCCCGGTGGCGCTCGGCGTTCTCGAGGATCGTACGGGCGAGGGCGTTCGCCTGGGAGGGGGTCGGGGGGAATTCGGACAGGACGAGCCCGAGGTCCGGCCGGCCGTAGGCGCGGACCATCGGATTGACCGAGCCGCCCTGGACGACCGCGATCGGAGAGACATCCGGGGAATCGAACCGCCCGATCCGGGGCAGCTTCAGCGCCCGGATGATGTAGTGCGCGGCGACGATCGTGGCCAGGCCCGCGCTCGGGAACGCCGAGACAACGACCGAGCCGCTCCCGAAGCTCTCCGCCGGCGGTACTTCGTCGCGCCAGGTGTACTCCACCAACGACACCACCGAAGAGGGTGAGTCCCGGGGACTATAGAGTCCTGCGTACCGGACCCGGGATTCCCGCGCCAAGCCCAAGTAGGGACGGGCGCCTCCGGCGGTCGTGGGGCTGCCTCTTCGCGACATCGTCACGGCGCAGGAACTCCCCTGGGAGGCCCTCGCGGGACGGACGCTCGCGGTGGACGGGTTCAACGCCGCCTACCAGTTCCTGGCCACGATCCGGCAGAAGGACGGGCAGCTGTTCACCGACTCCGAGGGACGGGTCACGAGCCACCTGATGGGGACCTTCTACCGCACCACGTCGCTCCTGCGGGAAGGGGTGCTGCCGGTGTGGGTCTTCGATGGCAAGCCCCCGGAGCGCAAGGCCGGCACGATCCGGCAGCGCATCCTCGTGAAGGAGAAGGCCGAGGCCGCGTACCAAGAGGCGCTCGCCGCCGGCGACCTCGCCACCGCCCGACGGAAGGCCGCCCAGACCTCCCGACTGACCCGACCGATGGTCGCCGAGCTCACCGAGCTTCTCGGGGCCCTGGGGGTCCCGGCGTTCGAGGCACCCAGCGAGGGGGAGGCCCAGGCAGCGCGCATGGCCGCGAAGGGGACCGTGTGGGCGGCCGCGTCCGAGGATTACGATAGCCTCCTGTTCGGAGCTCCCCGGCTCGTCCGGGGCCTCGCGGCGCGGGGAAGCGGGGGCCGGAGCCCGGGTGCCCAGCTCATCGACCGGGACGACGTCCTCTCTTCCCTCGGGATCGATGCGGAGGAGCTGATCCTGCTCGGCCTCGTCGTTGGCACCGACTTCAACGACGGCGCGCGGGGGTACGGGCCAAAGAAGGCCCTGAAGCTCGTGCGCGAGCACCTCGGCTTCGACGCGACGATCGCCCGCGTGGGCATCGACGCGGAGGAGGCCCGCGAGGTCGCCGAGATCTTCCGTCATCCCCACGCCGCCGACGTGCCGACCCCCGCGTTCGGGCCGGTGGACGAGGCGCGGGTCCATCACCTCCTGGTCGAGGTCCACGGGTTCTCCGAGGAACGGGTCCGGGCCGCCATCGCCCGGGCGCGGCAGCGGCCCAAGACGGGCGCGAGCCCGGCCGAGACGCGCGGCCACCAGACCCTTCTCGAGACCTTTGGGGGATGACGGAAGGAACACGATGGGACGATTCGAGTGTGTGCCGAACTTCTCGGAGGGCAAGGACGAGGCCCGGATCGAACGCATCGCGTCGGCGTCCCGGGAGGTCGCCGGGGTCACGCTCCTCGATGTGGAGCGCAACGCCGACCATCACCGGTGCGTGATCAGCCTGGTCGGGGAGGGGGAGGCCCTGATCGAGGCGGTCCTCCGCATGATGAGGGTGGCGACCGCCGAGATCGACCTGAACCAGCACCGGGGAGAGCATCCCCGGATGGGGGCGACGGACGTGGTGCCGTTCGTCCCGCTCGGCACCTCCACGATGGCCGAGGCGGTTCGGCTCGCCGAGCGGCTCGGCGAACGCGTCGCGAAGGAGCTCGGGATCCCGGTCTACCTCTACGCGTCGGCGGCCAAGCGGCCGGAACGGTCGGACCTCGCGAAGGTGCGGGAGGGCCAGTTCGAGGGGATCCGTGACACGATCGGTTCCGACCCGGCCCGGGCCCCTGACTTCGGAGAGCCGAAGGTCCATCCGACGGCCGGAGCCGTCGCGATCGGGGCCCGGCCGATCCTGATCGCCTACAATGCCTACCTCACCACCCCCGATGTCGCGATCGCGAAGAAGGTCGCGAAGGCGGTCCGTGCCCGGGACGGCGGGCTCCCCGAGGTCAAGGCGCTCGGGTTCGCGATCCAGGAGCGGAACCGGGCTCAGGTGTCGATGAACCTGACCGACTATCGCGTGACCCCGGTGCACCGGGCGCTCGAGGCGGTCCGCCGGGAGGCGGCCCGATACGGGGTCGGCATCGAGGAGTCCGAGGTCGTCGGCCTCGTCCCGGAGGACGCGCTCTTCGCCGCGGCCGAGTACTACCTCCAGCTTCACGCGTTCGATCGCGCCGCCATCCTGGAACGGAAGGTCCGCGCGATCGACGAGCGGACCCCCGGCCACGAGTCGATCGCGTCGTTCGCCGGTCGCCTGGCCGCCCGGACCCCGACCCCAGGCGGCGGGGCGGCCGCCGGGATCGTGGCCGCCCTCGCCTCGGCGCTCGGGGAGATGGTCCTCGCCTACTCGATCGACCCGGTGAAGCCGGTCGACGACCTCGCCGAGCTCGCCCGGGTCCTCGGGGAGGGGCGACGCCGCTTCCTCGAGCTCGCGGACGAGGACGCGAAGTCCTACGACGCGGTCCGTTCGGCGCGGCGGGCCCGCAAGGAGCGGCCGGAAGACCCGGCCCGTTCGGAAGCGGTGGCGGACGCGCTCGAGTACGCCGCGACGGTCCCGCTCGAGACCGCCCAGCGGGCGGTCGACCTGGCCACCCGCCTCGCGGCCGTCGGCCCGCGGACGCGCACGGCGCTCCGCAGCGACCTCACGACCTCGCTCGCCCTCTTCCGCGCGGCGGCCGAAGGAGCGCTCGCGAACGTGTCGGTGAACCTCGACGACCTCAAGACGGCGGGCCGACCGATCGACCGGTACGAGTCGGAGATCGTCCGGCTCACGCCGAAGGAGTGACGGCGGGGATGGCCGAGGCCGCGGGGGGACGCCCCGGACGCCCCGTGGTCTGGGTCAACTGCGCCGCCTCGCTCGACGGACGGCTCGCCTACGCGGAGGGGGTCCGGGCCCGCCTCTCCTCGCCCGAGGACCTCGTCCGCGTGCAGCGGATGCGGGCGAGCTCGGACGGGATCCTGGTCGGGGTCGGGACGGTCGTGAAGGACGACCCGTCCCTGCGGGTGCACTGGGAGCTGCTCGGCGAGCCCCCGGGGCGCACCCCCGCGCGCATCGTGCTCGACTCGCACGGGCGGACGCCCGCCACGGCCCGCGTCCTCGATGGCTCCGCGCCGACGATCGTGGCGACCGCGGCCGGATGTGCTCGGACGTTCCCGGCCCACGTGCGGGTCGTGGCCGCCGGACGTTCCCGGGTCGACCTGAACGAGCTGTTCCCCCGCCTCTACGGTCTCGGGATCCACCAGCTGATGGTGGAAGGAGGGGCGGAGGTGATCGCGGACGTCCTGCGGTCCGGTCTATTCGACCGTCTCACCGTCTACTATGCACCGGTCGTGATCGGGGGGACCACCGCCCCTCCCGTCGCCGCCGGGCCCGAGAGCCGGAACGACGGCGACGCCGTCCCGCTCCGGCTTACCGGCCTCGAGCGGATGGGAGAGGGGCACGTCGCGACCTATGAACCGCGGCGTGCGAGCTCCGACCGCGACAGATAGGTTGATTAACCCCGCGTCGGCGTTTCTATCCCGCAGATGACCCAAGCCACCCCGCCGCCCTATCCCAGCGCGCCGTACGTGATCGTGCCCTCGCGACCGCTCGGCGTCGCGATCCTCTCGGTCCTGGTCGGCATCTTCGGGTTCCTCTTGCTCGTCGGCGGCCTGCTCACGCTGATCCGGGACACCCAGCTCGGCATCCTCGGCACCGGCTTCGGCTTCACGGGGCTCCCGGTCGGCGCGGTGGGGGCGCTGATCTTCATCCTCGGGGTCATCGTCCTCGCCGCGGCCGTCGGGCTGTGGCGCCTCCACCTCTGGGCGCTCGTGCTCGCGATCCTCGTGACGTTCCTCGAGGTCGTCAGTGACGCGCTGACCGGCCAGATCTTCGGCCTCATCATCGCGGTGATCATCCTCGCCTACCTGCTCGCGGTCCACCGGCACTTCCACTAGCCCCCGCGGCATCTCCCGTGGGGCCGGAGGCGAGCCGGGCGGCCGGTACCGGCGTCGAACCCGTTATCCGCGCGAACGACTCCCCGGACCAGGGAACGACGGCATGAAGCTCGTGCATTTCACGCTCCAGGAGCAGTTCCACTTCGGGATGATCACCGACGCGAACGAGTTCATCGACCTCGACACCGCCTGCCGCGACTACTACGGCGTGAACCCGGTGAAGGGGGCGGACCCGAGCCGGTTCCGCGACATGCAGCAGTTCTTCCGGGGAGGGGCCGACTCGGTCGCGCTCACGAACAAGATCCAGGAGTACATCGACCGCCGTCGGAAGGCGGGATGGACGCCCCGGGCGGCCACCGGGGCCCGCTACCTGTTCAAGGCCGAGGAGGGCGTGAAGCTCCTCGCCCCGGTCGTCCACGGGTCGAAGATCTACTGCCTCGCCTCCAACTCGCGGAGCCATGTCCTCGAGCAGGGGAAGCCGCTCCCGAAGCAACCGTACGTCTTCACCCGTTTCGCGAACAGCCTGGTCGGGCCGAGCGAGCCGCTCGTGCTGAACCCGGCCGGCGCGTTCCCCGACGTCGAGCTCGAGCTCGCCGCCATCATCGGCAAGAGCGGCAAGCGGATCCCGGCGGAGAAGGCGATGGAGCACGTCGCCGGCTACACGATCGCGCTCGACATGGGCTACCGGGACCTCCAGTACCCGGGCGAGGGCCCGGTCGACTGGGTGATGGGCAAGGGGTTCGACGCGACGATGGCGGTCGGCCCCTGGGTCGTCCCGAAGGAGGAGATCGGCGACCCGTACCCGCTCGGCATGGAGCTCAAGGTCGGCGGCACGGTCCGCCAGAAGGGCGATACCTCCGACTACATCTTCCGGCTCCCCGACATCCTCGCGCACCTCTCGAAGGGGATCACCCTCGAGGCCGGGGACCTTCTCTCGCTCGGGTCGCTCGGCGGCGTCCCGGGCTACGAGTTCGGCAAGGAGTCCCGGAAGCTCGCGGCCGGCGACCAGGTCGAGGCGTCGATCGAGAAGATCGGACGGCTCGTCATCCCGGTGCGGGCCGAAGCCGTGCCTCGCCCCGGAGCACCAGGAACAGCGCCACCGGCGTAGGCAGCTCGTCGGTCGCGCCGGCGGTCCCGTGGACCCCGCCGCCGGGGAACGGATACCGGACCTCGTCGACGAACTCGACGGCGGTCCGATCGTCCTCGGGCGTCGGCAGCACCGCGTCCCGGAACGGGTCGAAGTCGGCGATCGCCTCGCGCGCGAGCGGCACGACGCGGAAGCCGGTCCCCCCGTGGAGGGACCGGGGCAGCCGGATCAGCCGGTGGATGTCGGTCGTCACCGGCGCGTCCGTCTCGCCCTGGACCTCGATCTTGGCCTGGCTCGCCACCGCCTCGAGGAACTCGGGCGGGAGCTCCCGCTTGAAGACGTCCAGGGTGAGCGAGGTCCGGATCCGCGCGGCCCCACCGTCGGTGACGAGCAGTTTCGCCCATCGCCGGGCGGGAACGGGCGGGACCCCCCGCTCGACCATCTCCTTCGCCGCGGCCTCCGGGCCGGTCTCCTCCCATCGGCGCAGCACCTCGAGCAGTGCGCGGGTCGTGCGCCCCCGCCAGCCCGGGGCATCGGGAGGGGCGAGGCGGCGGGTCCGGGCGAGGGCTCCTCCCCGACCGCGGGGTTCCCCGCCCTCGTCCTCGATCGTCGCGACGGTCCGTCCGGCCCGGACGTCCTCCCGGTGCTGCTCGACCGCGCGCATCGGGTCGACGCCGGTGCCGAGGACGTAGTCGACGAGCTCCCGGCGCTCCGGGCTCGAGAGCCCGAGGAACCGCTCGTCCGCGACGTGGACATGGTAGCCCCGGCCGCCGGAGAAGACGAACGCTGTCTGGGCGGGGTCGATCCCGAAATCCCGCAGGAGGAAGTCGTCCACGAGGTCGATCAGGCGCTGCTTCACCCGCCGGAGCTGGCTCGCGTAGTCGAGCGCCTCGGCCCCCCGCAGATGGTCCGAATCGAGGTCGAAGATCAGGTCGGCGCCGAGCCAGTCCTTCGCGCCCATCGTCGGCTCGGCGGGGTGCCGGTAGTACGCGGAGGAGTAGTACACGTGGCGCGGGACCTCCCGCGCGAGAAAGCCGCGGAACTCTTCCGGGGTCCGCAGGGTCGCGTGACGGCGCATCATCGTCTCCGTCGCGAAGGGGAACGCGGCGAACTCGCGGCGGTTCAGCCGGGCCGGGGGCTCGACCGCCGCTTCGCGATAGTATCGGCCGAAGAGGCTTCGGGCCCAGGCGAGGGCCCCTTCGTCCAGCGGGACGGTCTTCCCCATCGTTCTAGTCCGGCTCGTCCGGGAGGGTCGGTGCCGTCGCCTCGGCCACCGCGGCGTCCTTGCGGAGCCGGGCGAGCAGGTGGAAGACCGTGGAATGCTCGCTGCCCTTCAGGAGGAGCTCGACGGCCCGGGTGGCTCGGTCGAGCTGCTCCTCCTCGCCGATCAGCGCGACGGTCGAACCGTAGACGCTGACCGAGCAGCCCGAGAGCTCCTCGATCCGGGAGCGGGCCCGTCCGCGCGTTCCGATCACCCGGGACCGGATCCGGCGAAGCGCCGCCTTCTCGTGGTGGCCGGTCGTGAGCTTGATGTCGAGGATCCCGAGGAACGTGTTCTCCCGGAGGAGGCGCATCGCCCGTTCCGGCGAGAACCCCCGGCCGATGGCGAGCACGATGTCGCGCGCCTTGAGGACGGAGATCGGGTCGGTGTCCGGCCCCTCGAGGCGGACCTCGCCCTCCTCCGCGTCGACGTCGACGTGCGCCCCCGTGGCGATCGCGATCTGGCGCCTCGTGCGGCCGCCGGGGCCGATCAAGACCCCGACGCGGTCGTCGGGGATCCGCGCATAGAGCGTCGGCACCGCTACGCCTCCTCTGCCGGGCGACCGACCGACGCCCCCCCGACCGCGGCGAGGAACTCCTCCGGTTCGACGTCGAGCCCGAGGCGGCCGAAGAACTTCGCGAAGTTCGTGATGTCCCGGATCAAGAGGCGACGGGCCTCGGGGTGATCGGCGGAGATCGACTGGGCGACGTCGATCAGGACCACGCGGCCCTCGTGGAGCAGGGTGTTGTACGGGGAGAGATCGCCGTGGACGAGCTTCGCCTCGCGCACCATCCGCCCGACCTCCGTCCGGAGATCCTCGTAGACCGCCTTCGGGTCCTCGATCAGGGCGTCCTTCAGGCGGGGGGCCGCGCCTTCGGCCGATCCGATGTACTCCATGACGAGGACGTTCCGATAGTGGCCGTAGGGGATCGGGGCGCGCACCCCCGCATCCTTGAGCCGACCGAGGATGGTGTGCTCCCGACGGGTCCAGGCGAAGATAAGCCCGCCGTAGTTGCGGACGCTCGACTCCCGGCGCAGCTCCTCGAGCGCGTAGATCGGCAGGTTGCGGAACGGTGCGTTCGAGATCCGGTAGACCTTCACCGCCCTCGCCCCGGCCCCCTTCGTCGCGCGGAAGACCCCCCCTTCCTTGCCGGTCGATATCGGATAGTCGATGGAGTCGAAGAGCCCGCGGTTCACGAGGCGGGAGATCGAGAGGAGGGTCGAGTGGTCGAAGAACTCGTCGAGGAGCTTACGCTGCTGTCGCTCCTTGCGACGGTCCTCGAACCGTTCTCGACCGGGGAAGACGACCTCTTCGGGACGGGGCATGGACCGGCAGAATGGGGAGGCCCCCTCATAGGCTGTCCTGTCCCCCCTGGTCCCCACGGAGGCCCGGGGTGGCCCGTACCCGCCGCGGGTCCCGGGACCGGAGGAGGTAGGCACGTATCGTCTCCGTAACCGTCTCTATAAACCCCGAGAGACCCTAGTGGGGCCGATGGTATCCCTCGCCCTGACGCCGGGTCCCCGCCCCCGATCCCCATCCCCACCCGCCTCTTCGGGCCAACCTTCGACCGTCACGTCCGCCCAACGGTTCGACGAGATGGCCCGCCTCCTCGCGCGACCGGCGAGCTACGATACGGTCTTCCGGGTCGTCCGGGGCGCCGTCCGGGGGACCCTCGGGATCGAACGTCCGGGCCTCGGACTCGGGCTGTCGAACCTGCCGCCCCAGCTGGGAGCGTACTGGCAGATCACGGGCAACCTGATCGTCGTGAACGAGGGGCTGGTCGAGACGATGCGGGCCCATGCCCGTTCCCCGGAGGAGCTCAACTCGTTCGTCTACGTGATCCTCGCCCATGAGTACCTCCATGCCCTCGGCTATCTGGACGAACGGGCCGTGCGCGAGGTGACCGCCCACGTCACCCGGTCCGCGTTCGGGCCGGAGCATCCGGCCACCCGGATGGCGGAGGGGGACCTGTGGCGCCTCTACCCGTTCCTCGCGGCCGCGCCCGGGGGCGACGGTCGGCGCCTCAAGGTCGTGACCCGTTTCGACCTCGCGACGACCCAGCAGTACATCCGCTAGGGACCCGCGAGAACCTTATCTCGGGGGAAGGCGGTCTCCCGTACCGATGTCGCAGATCGATGCGGCGGCCGGCATCGCGATCCTGCTGATCGGCGCCGTACTGTTCATCATCGAGCTGTTCCACCCGGGCGCCCTCCTGCTCATCCCGGCGACGATCATGATCGTCGGCGGGGTGATGTACCTCCTGATCCCCAACGTGCTGCTCGACAGCATCTGGGGCCCGGTGGCGATTATCGTGGCCGCCCTCCTCTCGACCGCGGTGACGATCTTCTACTACCGCTGGCTGGCCGGTACCCATACGCCGCTCAGCACGACCTCGGCGGGGCTCGTCGGAGAGGAAGCGATCGTGCTCGTCGACATCGTGCCGCACACGATCCGCGGCAAGGTGAAGGTGCGCTCCGAGGTCTGGTCGGCCCGGGGAGCTGAGCGGATCCCGGCGGGCACGCGCGTCCGGGTCGTGCATGGGGAGGGCGTGTCCCTGACCGTCGAGCCGATCGCGCCGAAGGCCCCGCCGTAGTCAAGACGGGGCCCGGCACCCCCACGTTATCTAATGGCGGGGCCATCGCCGGCCGGGAGGCCTGAGTCGTGGCCGACTTAACGATCTACTACGTCATCGGAGGTTTCCTCGCGCTGATCGTCATCATCCTGCTCGTCCGAGGGATCCACTTCGTCCAGCCCTACGAGCAGGGGATCGTCGTCCTGTTCGGCGCGTACAAGCGCGTGCTGAACTCGGGGTTCAACTGGGTGATCCCGTTCGCCACCGTCCTGCGCATCGACCTGAGAACCCAGGTCCTCGAGGTCCCCCGGCAGGAAGTGATAACGAAGGACAACTCGCCGACGAACGTCGACGCGATCATCTACATCAAGGTGGTCGACCCCCCGAAGGCGATCTTCCAGGTCCAGGACTACCACGTCGCCACGGTCGCGCTCGCCCAGACGACGCTCCGGTCGGTCATCGGCGACATGGAGCTCGACGAGATCCTGTACAACCGCGAGCGGATCAACACCCGCCTGCGCGACATCCTCGACGAGTCGACCGACAAGTGGGGCGTCCGGGTGGACGCGGTCGAGATCAAGGAGGTCGACCCAGTGGGCCCGGTCAAGTCCGCGATGGAGGAGCAGACCGCCGCGGAACGCCAGCGGCGGGCGGCCGTGCTGCGCGCGGACGGGGAGAAGCGGAGCGCGATCCTGGTCGCGGAGGGGCAGAAGCGGTCCCGCATCCTTCAGGCCGAAGGGGTCCGGCAGTCCCAGATCCTCGAGGCGGAGGGGGCCCGGGTCGCGACGATCCTCCAGGCGCAGGGCGAGTCGCAGCGTCTCCGGATCCTTTCCCTCGGGGCCGGGGTGCTCGACGCGAAGGCGCTCACGGTCCTTTCGCTCGACACCGTCGCCCGGGTCGGCGACGGGCAGGCGACGAAGATCCTCTTCCCGTTCGAGTTCTCCCGCATCATGGAGGGAGCGAGCGAGTACCTGGGCACGAGCCGGCAGGTCCCCGACCGCCCGCTCAACACGCTCGACGACCTCGAGAAGCGCATCGGGTCGATGGACAACATCCTCGGGCCGATCCCCCGGCAGGAGGAGCTCCTGACGGAGATCAAGTCGATCGAGGACGAGATCCGGGCCGAGTCGGACGAGTCGACCGCGATCGCCGCGCCGTACGGGAGGGGGGCGCATCCTTCGGAAGCCCCCGACCTGCCCGCGGCGGACGCGATCGCGCCGCCCCCGGCGAGCCGAGCGCCGTCGCCCGGCACGGCGACATCCCCCGGCACGGCCGGAGGCGTATCCCCCACCGACCCGCGGCGTCGGCCGCCACCGGCCACCGGCCAGTGAGCGGGACCTCCCCGGGAGCGAACCAACCTTAAGTCCCGGCGCACCCCGTGGACGGTCGATGCCCGATCCGATCCAGACCGAGCGACGCGGTGCGGTAGCGATCCTCACGATCCAGCGGCCCGAGCGCCTGAACGCGCTCGACGTGCCGTCCATGCTGGCCCTGCGACGGGAGCTCGAGAAGGTCGCGACCGACCGGACGGTGCGCGCCGTCCTCCTGACGGGCGCGGGGAAGGCGTTCTGCGCGGGGGGGGACGTCGCGGTGATGGACGAGTTCCGGGCGCGCGGGGAGCTCGCCGTGATGTTCCATGCGCTGACGGGCGAGATGGAGTCGGTGATCCGGGAGGTCATGGGGATGCCGAAGCCGGTCCTCGCCTCGCTGCCGGGCGTCGCGGCCGGTGGCGGTCTCTCCCTCGCCCTGGCGGCCGACTGGAGGATCGCCAGTGAGGAAGCGACGCTCGTCACCGCGTTCCCCACGCTGGGAGCCGTACCGGACGGCGGTCTGTCGTACTTCCTTCCGCACTTCCTCGGGATCGGTCTCGCCCAAGAGCTCCTGTTCTCGAACGCGAAGGTGACGGCGGCCCGGGCGCGGGAGCTCGGCCTCCTGCACGAGGTCGTCCCGGCGGGCGAGCTCTCCCGCCGCTCGCTCGAGCGCGCCACCGAACTCGCTGAGGGTCCGACCTGGGCGCTCGGCGCGACGAAGCGGCTCCTCCACGCGGCGTTCAGCGAGAGCGCGGAATCCCAGATGATGCTCGAGCGGCGGGCGCAGGTCGAGGCGGCGCTGCGGAACGAGCTACCGGAAGGGATCCGGGCGTTCCGGGAGAAGCGGCGCGCGAAGTTCCCTCCCCCCTGACCCTTTCCCCGGTCGGCACGGTCGTCGCCCCGAGCGGAGGGTATCGGGACCCCGAGTACCGAGCGACCGCCCGTTACGGCGTGCGCGGTACCGGGTCCCCCGGGTTCGATTCCGAGGCGGGCCAGGGCCGGGCGAGGCGTGCCTCGAGGTCCCGCCGGAGCGCGGGCCACTCTGCGGCCAGGATGCTGTAGATGACCGAGGTCCGGAACGTACCCGAGCGCAACCGATAGTGCTCCCGGTGTACCCCTTCCCGCCGCGCGCCGAGCCGCTCGATCGCCCGCTGCGAGCGCTCGTTCCTCAGGTCCGTGCGCAGCTGGACGCGGTGGACCCGTTCGACGTCGAAGGCGTGCCGGAGCCCGAGGTACTTCACCTCGGTGTTCACGGGGGTCCTCCACACCCCGGGTTCGAGCCATGTGCCGATCTCGACGGCCCGGTCGGCGCGGTGGATGTCGAAGTAGCGGAACATGCCGACCACGGTGCCTTCCGGGAGGCGCCGGACCACGAACGGAAGGACCGCACCGACCGTCTTCTCGGCGAGCATCCCCCGAACGAGCGTTGTCATCTGCTCGACCGTTCGGGCCGGTCCGATCCGAAGCCATCGCCAGACCTCCGGGTCCGCCCCGGCGTGCGCGAGCGCCGGGATCCAGCGCTCCTCGAGGGGCACGAGCTCGACGACCCGTCCCCGGAGGACGACCGACGCGCGGAAGGAGGGCTCCTTATCGGGGTCCGACACGTCGACGGGGGGAGGGGCCATGGGCTCCGTCGCTCCCGGCATCATGCGCCGGGGGCGTCGACCCACGGGCGGGCGAGCTTTGCCTCGAGACCACGACGGACCGCCGGCCACTCGTCCCGGAGGATGCTATAGAACACTGACGAGCGATAGCTCCCATCGCGGAGGCGGATGTGCTCGCGGAGGACCGCCTCCCGCACCGCGCCGAGGCGTTCGATCGCCCGCTGGGAACGCTCGTTCCGGACATCGGTCTTGAGGTAGACGCGGTGCGCCGCCTCGGTCTCGAACGCATGGCGGAGCAGGAGGAACTTCGAGTCCGTGTTGAACGGCGTGCGCCAGAGGTCCCGCTCGAGCCAGGTCCCCCCGATCTCGACCGCCTCGTTCGGCCGGTCGATGTTCAGGTACCGGGTCATCCCGATCGGCCGTCCGTCCGAGCGACGGACCGTCGTGAACGGGAGATCGGTCCCCGCGTCCCGTCGGGCGAGGAGCATCGCCATGAGGCCATCCATCGCCTCGAGGGTGGTACCCGGACCGCTCAGTACGTACCGCCCGACCTCGGGGTCCTTCCCCGCCTCGAACAAGGCAAGCCGATGCGCGAGGTCGAGCGGCACGAGCCGTACGTACCGGCCTTCGAGCGTCACCGGGGAACGGAAGCTTTCCTCGTGCATTTCCGGCGCGAAGGGGGCAATTGTTTTAACCGCTCCGGGCCGCGAGACGAACGTGTCCGGAACGCCCGATTTGTCGGCGTGAAATGGGTCCGCGGGGTACGGTTAAATAACGCGGAAGGGTCGAAGGTACGAAACGGAGTTTTGGAGGGTGGTGACGATGGATGCGGGCGTGATCACGTTCCTCGTGTTCGCCCTGATCGCCGTGGTGTTCGCGGTGGGTTCCCTCTCCGCCAACCGCATCCTGGGCGCGAAGCGGCGCAGGTCCTACCTCGAGCTCACGACGTACGAGTGCGGCGAGGAGGCGGAAGGGGAGGCGCAGATCGACTTCCCGACGCAGCACTACACGTTCGCGATCGTCTTCGTGGCGGTCGATGTCCTCGGGTTCATCCTGGCGCTCTGGGGGCTCACGTTCCGCGGAGTGAACTCGGGCTGGTACCCGGTCTTCATCGCGACCGCCTTCACCGGGCTCGCGATCACCGGCATCTACTACGCCCTGAGCGGCGAGAAGCGGTGGGTCGTATGAGCGCGAGCCCGTCGGTCCGCCCTGCGCCGGTCGCCCGGTCGATGACGCTCCCGCCCGAGAGCCTCCGGCTCGAGGGAGAGCTCCCCATGGCGGGGGCCGCCGTGCCGTTCGTCGAGATCGAGGCGCTGCGCGCGCGCGAGTTCATTCCGGCCGCGAAGGAGGCCCTCGGGAGCCTGATCTCGAACCGGAGCCGCGAGACGCTCATCGGTCCGGTCTTCAACTGGGCCGGCCGGAACTCGCTGTTCCCGCTCCACTGGGGGCTCGCCTGCTGCGCGATCGAGTTCGCCGCAGCGTTCGGGGCCCGATGGGACGCCGAGCGGTTCGGGGTGGTCGCGCGCTCGTCACCGAGGCAATGCGACCTCATGATCGTCAACGGCACCGTCACGTGGAAGGTGGCCCACAAGCTGATCACGCTCTACGAGCAGATGCCCGAGCCCAAGTGGGTGATCGCGATGGGGAACTGCGCGACCGGGGGCGGACCGTTCCGGACCGCGTACTCGGTCGTGCCGGGGGTCGACAAGCTCGTTCCTGTCGATGTGTACATCGCCGGTTGCCCGCCGCGCCCCGAGGCGCTGCTGGACGGGATCCTCACGCTCGAGAAGCTGATCCGCGAGCGTAAGGAGTAGCCCCGGCGGGGCCAGGGGCAAGGCGAGGGGGCGGCGATGGGACCGGAGGAGCTTCGAGCGGCGCTCGCACCGGCCCTCGGGCCGAGCCTCGTCGGCGTCGAGCCGTTCGAGGGGTTCGCGGCGCGCGTACGATTCCGGCGGGAAGGGGCGACGGAGCTCTTCCGCGCGGTCCACGGGCTCGGGAACACGCACCTGTCGATGGTGGCCGGGATCGACTGGGTCGATCACCGCGAGGTCCTCTACATCGTCTGGTCGGACGCCGCCAAGCAATACACCCTGCTCTCGGCGGACCTGCCCGCGGACGACCCGCACATCGAGACCGCGAGCGGGGTCTGGCCGAGCGCGAACTGGCACGAGCGGGAGACCTGGGAGCTCGTGGACATCACGTTCGACCACCATCCGGACCTCCGCCATCTCCTGACGCCGGACGGCTACGAGTTCCGGCCGCTCCTGCGGTCGTTCAAGATCCACGAGCCCGAGGAGCTCGAGGTGAAGGTGCGCCATGTCTGAGATGTGGATCAACATGGGGCCCCAGCACCCCATGACCCACGGCCTCTGGAACCTCCGGGTGAAGATCGACGGCGAGGTGATCGTCGACGTCGACCCCGAACTGGGGTACCTCCACCGCGGGATCGAGAAGATCAGCGAGGACCGGCACTACAACGAGGTCGTCACGCTGATGGACCGCACCTGCTACGTCGCGGGCCTCGCGTGGGAGCACCTCTACATCATCGCCTCGGAGAAGGCCCTCCATATCGAGCCGCCCGAGCGGGCCGAGTATCTCCGGGTCATGTGCGAGGAGTTCCAGCGGCTCGGATCCCACATCATGTGGTTCTCGGCGTTCGTGGTCGACATCGGCCTCCTCACCCCGCTCCTGTACGGGATGCGGGACCGGGACCTCGTCCTCGATCTCTTCCAGAGCTACACCGGGGCGCGCATGACCTACGAGTACATGCGCGTGGGCGGCGTCCGCAACGACCTTCCGCCGGGGTTCACCGACCGGGCCCGCACGGTCCTCGACTGGCTCATGGCCCGGTTCGACGAATACGACAAGCTGACCCTCGGTTCGGACATCTTCCACAAGCGCTGCGACAACCTCGGGATCCTGAAGGCGAACGACTGCATCGCCCACGGTGTCACCGGGCCGATGCTCCGGTCCGCCGGCGTGAAACGCGACCTCCGCAAGGACCGGCCGTACGCGGCGTACGACCGGGTCGAGTTCGACGTGGCCGGGGCCGACAGCGCCGACGTCACGGGCCGCTACCTGGTCCGGATGGAGGAGATGCGCCAGTCGGTGCGGATCCTTCGCCAGGTGCTCGACTGGCTCGACCGGAACCCCGGGCCGGTGATGGCGCGCGAGCTGCCCCGGTGGCTCGGGGCCCCCTACGCCCCGGTCGGTCGGGAGGGCTACCTCTTGAAGCGCAACTACCCGAAGGGCGTCGGCTTCTCGTCGATCGAGGAGCCCCACGGCGAGGCCCAGGCGTACATCGTGAACGAGGGCGGGGAGCATCCGTACCGCGTGAAGCTCAAGTCGCCGGTCTTTTCGAACATCAGCGCGGCCCGGCAGTACCTGGTCGGCTACCGGGTCGCGGACATTCCGCCGATCATGGGGAGCGTCGATGTCTGCATCGGGGAGTCCGACCGGTAGGTAGGGAACGACGATGTCCTCGGCGACGCTCTACTCGGTATCGTACGACCTCGTCCACGCGATCCTGGCCGCGATCGGCTCGGTCCTCCCGTACCCCGGGAACGTCTGGATCACGAACCCCGACCTCATCACCGGCCTCGCGGTCCTCGTGTTCGGCGCGATCCTCCTCGTCGCGACGATGCTGAACACGATCCTCCTGATCTGGTGGGAACGCAAGCTCCTCGGCCGGTTCATGGACCGGCGCGCCGCGATGCACGTGGGGTTCGCGGGCCTGCTCCAGAACTTCGCGGACGGGTTCAAGCTGTTCCACAAGAGCACGGTCAAGCCCCGGGAGGCCGACACGCTCGGCTACCTGAGCGGACCGACCGCCTACATGGTCGCGTCGCTGCTCATCTTCGGCATCCTGCCGATCTCCTCCGGGTGGAACTCGGGAGCGCTGCCGCTCACGCTGCTCCTCGCGCTCGCGGTCTTCTCGTTCGCGCCCCTGTTCATCTTCGTCAGCGCCTGGTCCTCCAACAACAAGTACTCGCTCATGGGCGGAATGCGCTCGGCGGCGCAGATGATCGCCTACGAGGTCCCGCTCCTCCTCGCGGTCGTCGCGGTCGTGATCGTCGCCGGGAGCTTCGACCTCACGACGATCGTCTACGAGCAGCAGAACTACTGGTTCTGGGGACCGCTGTTCCTCGCCCTGATCGTCTTCGTCGCCGCGATGCTCGCGGAGATGGAGCGGATCCCCTTCGACCTTCCCGAGGCCGAGGCGGAGCTGGTCGAAGGGTGGAACACCGAGTACGGCGGCATGCTCTTCGCGTTCTTCATGTTCACCGACTACCTGCGGGCCCTGATCGGCAGCATCCTAGTCGTCCTCCTCTTCCTCGGGGGATGGACGATGCCGTCGTGGGTCCCGGCGGCCGCGACCTCGTTCCCGCTCGCGGGGATCGTCTGGCTGATGGTGAAGACGTACATCGTCTTCGCGCTCTTCGTCTGGGTCCGCGCCTCGCTCCCGCGGGTGCGGACCGACCAGCTCCTGCGCGTCGGGTGGAACCGGATGATCCCGCTCGCGCTCCTCTCGATCTTCCTCGCAGCGGTGCTCGTGACGGTGCGCTGCCTGCCTGCGTTCGGCTGTATACCGTCCCTCGGGACGTGAGCTCGGAGACCGGAGGAGATCGATGGCAGAATCACCGGGGGCCGAGAAGCGCGAGGAGAGCCCGATCCTCTGGGTCGCCCGACCGATGGCGACCGCGGCCCGGCAGTTCGCGAGGAGCCTGTGGCGCCCGTCGACGATCGTCTACCCGTACGAGCGTCTCGAGGATCCGAAGTTCCGCGAGAAGCTCGAGGTGAAGTCGGGCAAGCCGTTCGGTGTCGGCGACATCTGGGACAACTACCGGGGCGTCCACGCGCTCAACATCGAGACGTGCATCAGCTGCAACCTCTGCGCGTTCTCCTGCCCGGACATCTGCATCGAGATGGTGACGGTCGCCGGCGGGGACCCGAAGCACCCGAAGAAGTGCCCGGAGATCGACTACGGGAAGTGCAGCTTCTGCGGGTTCTGCTCGGACGCCTGCCCCGAGGGCTGCCTCACGATGACGACCCGCTACGAGATCACCACCCCGAAGCGCCAGGAGATGGTCTTCTCGCCCGAGCGGATGTACGAGATCTTCCGCTCGAAGCTCCCGATGAACCCGATCCGGCTCGCGCGGCCGGAGAACGAGGACCAGATCCTCCTCGACCCGCCCCTGTGCATCGGATGCAACGCGTGCGCCCGCGACTGCCCCACGCAATGCATCACCATGCTCGACATCCCGAAGCCCGAGGCGAAGCCCGGGGAGAAGCTCCCCCGCCGGATCTGGAAGGAGCCGGTCGTCAACGATTCTGACTGCGTCCGCTGCGGGACATGCATCAGCGTCTGCCCGAAGGAGTGCCTGTTCTGGGGGACCCGCAAGTGATCTACGAGGAGATCGCCTTCGTGCTGCTCGCCCTCGTCGCGATCGCGACGGGCGTGCTCGCCCTCCTCGTCCGCGAGCTCGTCCACACGATCCTGTGGGTCGCCGTCTTCTTCGTCGACCTCGCCGCGCTCTACTTCCTCCTCGACGCGCCGTTCCTCGGGGTCCTCCAGCTCGGCGTCTACGCCGGCGCGGTGACCGTGCTCCTCCTCTTCGGCATCATGGTGACGCGGAAGCGGATCTTCTCCCAGGAGGCCCGCATCGGGATCGGCGCGATCCCGTTCGGCCTCGCGGTGGTGACGTTCATCTTCGTGGTCGCCGCGATCGGGGAGTTCCCCCAGTCGTCGACCACCATCTACACCTACGACCCGACCGCGCTCTCGCAGAACCTGTTCAACGTCAACGGGCCCTGGCTCCTCCTCCTCGGCCTCATCATGCTGGTCGCGGTCGGCGGGGCGATCTACCTCGTGCGGGAGGGGCGGGAGTGACCGACCTCCCCATCGTCGGGTTCGTGGGCCTCTCGGCCGCGCTCCTCGCGGTCGGACTGTTCGGGATCCTGACCCGGCGGAACTTCATCCTCCTCCTGATCGCGATCGAGATCGCGATGAACGCGGCGATCCTCAACTTCGTCTATTTCGCGGCGTACGCGGGCGGCACCCCGGGCCTCACCGGCCAGTCGATCGCCGTCGTCCTAGTCGGGTTCGGCGCCACCGAGGTCGCCGTCGGGCTCGCCATCGTCCTCGCGCTGAACCGTCTCAAGGGAACGATCAACGTCGCCCGGGCCACGGAGCTGAAGCTCTAGGGGGCGACTCGAACGACGAGCTTCCTGACCGATCTCGCGAGCTGGGCGTTCCTCGTCCCGCTCCTCTTCGTGACCGCGTTCGTCGTCGTCGGCCTGGCCGGCACCCGCCTGAAGCGGCTCGAGTGGGGCGGATGGGTCGCGGTCGGCTTCGCCGGCGCGGCCCTGATCGTCGGGGTCCTGGTCGCCGCCGGCGCGATGCTCGACCCGGGGCGGTACACCAACGTCCAGTACACCTGGTTCCAGCTCCCGCCGTCCCCGGGGACGTTCCCGAACGGCTTCGAGCTCGTCGTCGGAACGCTCGTCGACCCGATCTCGGCCCTCATGCTCCTGGTCGTGACGGTCGTCGGCTTCCTCGTGATGCTCTACTCGATCGAGTACATGCACCACGACCGGGGGCTCCCCCGCTACTACGCCGAGCTCTCGCTCTTCCTCGCCGCGATGACGGGCCTCGTCATCTCGAACAACCTGTTCGAGTTCTTCCTCTTCTGGGAACTGGTCGGTCTCTGTTCGTACTTCCTCATCGGGTTCTACTACGAGAAGCCGAGCGCGTCGAGCGCGGCCAAGGAGGCGTTCCTCGTCACGCGCGTCGGCGACGTGATGTTCCTCCTCGGGATCTTCCTCTACTTCTACAACTACCGGTTCGCGGGGCCGGCGGGCTCCGGCGGCTGGGCCGCGAACGGGTTCGTCTTCGTGAACGGCAGCCAGCCGTTCCTGGCGGGGACCATGGGAGGGAACTCGACCCTCCTCACGGTCGCCGGGATCATGATCCTGGGCGGCGCCGCGGGCAAGAGCGCGCAGTTCCCGCTGCACGTCTGGCTACCGGACGCTATGGAAGGCCCGACCACGGTCTCCGCGCTCATCCATGCGGCCACGATGGTCGCCGCCGGCGTCTACCTCCTCGCGGTCACGAGCCTCTTCCTCGGATTCACGGCGACCGACCAGCTCCTGATCGTCGCGATCGGCGGCATCACGACGTTCTTCGCGGCGACGATGGCGGTCGTCCACCCGGACATCAAGCGCGTGATCGCCTACTCCACGATCAGCCAGCTCGGCTACATGGTCCTCGCCGTCGGCGCCGGCTTCGCCATGGTGGGCCTCTTCCATCTGTTCACGCACGCGTTCTTCAAGGCGCTCCTCTTCCTCTCGGCCGGCGCGGTCATCCACGCCGTCGGCACGCAGGACCTGTTCAAGATGGGCGGGCTGCGCAAGACGATGAAGATCACCGCGACCGCGTTCGCCATCGGCGGGCTCGCCCTCGCCGGGATCCCGCCGTTCGCCGGGTTCTGGAGCAAGGACGACATCCTCGGCTCGGTCTATGCCCAGCTCGGGGCCCATCCGGCGTACTGGCCGTTCTTCATCCTCGCTGTCGCCGGGGTGTTCCTGACGGCGTACTACATCTTCCGCGCCTGGTTCCTCGCCTTCTCCGGCGACCGCCCGCGCGATCCCACGCTGCCGCACGCTCACGACCCGACCTGGCGGATGACCGTCCCGCTGGTCACGCTCTCGGCGCTCGCGGTCGGTGCCGGGTTCCTCATCTTCTGGCCGAACTTCCAGGGGCTGTTGCTGAACGGGGCCGGGGTCGCCGGGATCCCGCCGACGTACGGCACCACCGACCTCCTCCTCTCGGCCATGAGCGTCCTGCTCGGGGGCGCGGGGATCGCGCTGGCCTGGTACCTCTGGGGGAACGGGAAGGTCTTCGTCCTACCCGAGTCGAGCGCGGTCCAGCCGGTCCGGAAGCTCCTCCTGAACCGCTACTACATGAAGGCCGGGTACGACTGGATCGGCGCGAAAGGGGTCTACTCGATCGCGCGGGCGGCGGACTTCTTCGACCAGTTCGTGATCGACGGGACCGTCCACGGCTTCGAGCGGATGTTCGCGGCGTTCTCCGACCGCCTGCGACGCATCCAGTCGGGGGTCGTGTCGGACTACGCGGCGTACGTCGTCGGCGGGCTGATCGCGGTCTTCGTGCTCCTCCTGTTCGTCGCGCCGTACCTCGTCGCCAAGGTGGGAGGGGGGTAGCCGATGCTTCCGCTCCTCTCGATCACGATCGCGACGCTCCTCGCCGGAACGGTCGCGACGTTCCTCTCCGGCGCCCGGGCCCGGTGGGTCGCGCTCGGCGTGTCGGTCCTCTTCATCCTCGAGGTGGCCCTCCTCTTCCTGAGCTTCTCGGGCTGGCCGGGATACAACGGCGCCTTGGTCCCCGGGTTCTCCGAGAGCGAGTCGTACGCATGGATCCACCTGTCCTGGATGCAGGTGAACTACTCGGTCGGCGTCGACGGGATCTCGCTCGCGCTGATCCTCCTCACGGCGGTCCTGAACCTCGCGACCGTGGTGTACTCCTGGGCCGAGTCGAAGCGGCCGGCGGCGTACTTCGGCCTCGTCCTCCTCACCGGGCTCGGATGCTTCGGGGTCTTCGTCGCGCTCGACATCCTGCTCTTCTTCCTCTTCTGGGAAGCGGTCCTCGTCCCGATGTTCTTCCTGATCGGGTACTGGGGCGGCCCGCGCCGCCGGTACGCCGCGCTGAAGTTCTTCGTCTACACCCACGTCGCGTCGATCGTGATGCTGGTCGGCCTGCTCGCGATCGTCTTCTACTCGGGCGCGACCAGCTTCGACTTCTCGAGCGTCTACGCCTCCGCCCGGAACCTCGCGGCGGTCCCCCAGACGTTCCTGTTCCTCGCGCTCTTCTTCGGATTCGGGGTGAAGTTCCCCATCGTCCCGTTCCACACCTGGCTACCGGACGCGCACGTCGAGGCGCCGACGGGGGGATCGGTGCTCCTCGCCGGGCTCCTGCTCAAGCTCGGGGCCTACGGGCTGATCCGCTGGGCGGTCGAGATCCTGCCGAGCGGCTTCCACAACGCCCAGCCGGTCCTGTTCTTCATCGCGTTCCTCTCGATCATCTGGGGGTCGGTCCTCTCGCTCTCCCAGCGGGACCTCAAACGCCTGGTCGCGTACTCCTCGATCAACCACATGGGGATCGTGCTGCTCGCGATCGCCCTCGACTCCTCGCTCGGGCTGATCGCCGCGGTGCTCCTCATGTTCGCTCACGGGATCGTGAGCGGTCTCCTCTTCATGTCGTCGGGGAGCGTTCACCACACGTTCGGCACGCGGGACATCGCGTCGGTCGGCGGCATCACGCCGCGGACCCCGGCGCTCTCGACGATGATCATGGCGGGGTCTCTCGCCTCCCTCGGGCTCCCGGCGCTCATCAGCTTCCCGGCGGAGTTCACCGCGCTCCTCGCGACGTGGAACGGACTCCAGTACTGGGTCTTCATCCCGCTCGGGATCCTGGTCGTCACCGCGGCGTTCTATCTGTGGATGATGCAGCGCCTCCTCTTCGGTCCGGCGAAGGGGATCCCGGCGGCGGCGCACGACATCCCGTGGTACGAGGGGGCGGGGATGGGGATCCTCGTCGCGTTCACCGTTCTCTTCGGGATCCTGCCGGGCCTTCTCGTGAACCTGATCGTGAGCTCGCCCATCAAGGGCTGGCCGGGGACCTAGACCATGGACCTCACGAGCTTCGCCGGTCCGTTCCTCCCCGAGATCGTCCTCCTCGCCGGGGTGCTCCTCGTCTACCTCCTCGACGTGCTCAAGCTCCGCTCGAACGAGCTCGTCGGCTCGATCGCGGTCGCGGCGACCGGCTTCGCCCTCCTGTTCGTGGTCGCCGACCTCGGCTTCACCCCGTTCGCCCTCCTGCGGACCCTCCCGGCGTCGTCGGTCGACCCGACGTTCTCGGGCGGCTACCCGCTCTACGCGTTCACCTCGCTCGGCCTCGTGTTCCAGGCGATCTTCCTGCTCGCGACGTGCCTGGTCAGCCTCGCCTCTTTGAGCCGGCCTCGCGAAGAGCGCGGGGCGCCGATCTTCTACGGCCTCCTCCTCCTCGCGACGCTCGGGATGCTCCTGGTCGCGGTCGCGGCCGATCTCATCTTCCTCCTCCTCGCGATCGAGGTGACGAGCCTCGCGACGTACCTCCTGGTCGGCTACACCCGGCGCGACTCCCGCTCGCTCGAGGCCGCCATGAAGATGTACATCATCGGCGCGCTCTCGACGACCCTGTCGTTCTTCGGAGCCTCTCTGCTCTACGGGGCGTACGGCACCACCAACCTCTACGCGATCCGGGCGATCGGGATCCTCAACACGGGCGCGGGGGCAGGTAGCTACCCGGTCCTCGTGCTGCTCGGCTACGGGTTCCTGATCGTAGGCCTCGCGTTCAAGGCGACCCTCGTCCCCTTCCATGCCTGGGCGGTCGATGTCTACGACGGCGCGCCCACGGACGTCACCGCCTTCCTCGCGGGCGGATCGAAGAAGATGGGCCTGTTCGCCTTCTTCCTCGTCCTCCTCGCCCCGATCCTCTTCGTGCGGACCGTGGCCTCGGGCTCCCCGTTCACGACGACCCAGGTCGCCCTTGGGCCGGTGCTCCAGATCACGCTCGCCGTCCTCGCGGTCCTGACGATGACCGTCGGGAACGTCCTCGCCCTCCTCCAGAAGGAGATGAAGCGGATGCTTGCCTACTCCTCGATCAGCCAGGCGGGCTACATGCTGATCGGGATCACGGTCGGCACCGCCCCGGCGCTCGCGGGCGCGACCCTCCAGATCTTCGCGCACGTCTTCATGAAAGGCGGCGCCTTCCTGCTCGTCGCCGGCGTCTCCGCGTGGGGGATCGGTCCGCTCATCGACGACTGGAAGGGCCTCGGGACCCGGCGGCCCCTCGCCGGCGTCGCGTTCGCCCTGATGCTGCTCAGCATGGCCGGGGTCCCGCTCACGGTCGGGTTCGTCTCGAAGTTCGTCCTGTTCAGCGCGGCGGTCCAGGCCCAGGGCTACTTCGTCTGGCTCGCGATCGCGGGCCTTCTCAACAGCGCGCTCTCGGTGTTCTACTACGCCCGGGTCCTCCGGGTGATGTTCTTCGAGCAGGCCGCCCCGAACCCGCTCCCGGCCGGCACGGTCGTCGGCGGGTCGGAGCCCCCCATCCTTCCCGCCGGCGGCTTCGGCTACGGCCGCGCGGCGGCGATCGGCCTCGTCGTGATCGTGATCGTCGCGGTCGGCGTCTACCCGCAGATGGTCCTCGGCGCCGTCCAGTCCGCGGCACAGCATTTCGTCAACTTCGGGGCATAGGGAGAGGCATGGAGCGCGTCGGGGTCGCCGTCGTCGGGGCGGGCCCGGCGGGGTCGCTCGCGGCCCGGGCCGCCGCCGAAGCCGGCGTGCGAACGGTCGTCCTCGACCATCGGACCGAGCTCGGCCATCCGGTCCAGTGCGGGGAGTTCGTGCCGTCGCCCCGGGAGCTCGCCGACCTGTTCCCGGTCCCCGACCTGATCCGCACCGCATTCGACATCCCCCCGAACACCGTCCTTCGCGAGACCCGCTGGATGTCGTGTGTCTCCCCCTACGGCCACCGGTTCCGCTTCCCGCTCGAGGGGTTCACGGTCTCGCGCCGCGCGTTCGACAAGGCCCTCGCGGTCCGCGCCGAGGGGGCCGGGGCGGAGCTGCGGTTCCCGGTCGGCGTCACCGCGATCCACGATGACGAGGTGCGGTGCGCCGACGGCTCCGTCCTCCGCGCGGACGTCATCATCGGCGCCGACGGACCGATCTCGACCGTCGGCCGCTCGGTCGGCTTCGCCCCGTCCCGCGCGATGTTCCGGATGATCACCGCGACCGTGGACGGGCCGCTCGCGGACGAGATCGACCTCTTCTTCGGCCGGGCCGCCCCCCACGGGTACGCCTGGTGGTTCCCGCGCGCCCACGACGCGAACGTGGGGCTCGGCGTGCACCACCTCGCGCCCGGTGCCTCGCTCGACCGCCTCCTCGACCGATTCCTCCGGGAGCAGCGCTACGGTCCGGCCCGGGAGCGGACCCGCTGGTGGGTCCCGGTCGGCGCCCCCCCGGAGAGCCTTGTCTTCGGCCGGGCGCTGCTCGCGGGGGACGCCGCGAACCTCGTCATGGCGACCAACGGCGGTGGCATACCGACCGCCATGCTCTCCGGCTGGCTCGCGGGAACGGCCGCGGCCCACCACCTCGTGGGGGGCGCTCCGCTCGCGGAATACGATCGCGCCTGGCGGGCGGCGCTCTACGGCCCCCTCGAGCGGGCCGCGCGGATCCAGCACTTCGGGGACCGGGTGATGGGGGTCGATCCCCTGCTGGCCCTGGGAATGCGATATATCGGGGTCTCGGGTCTGGACGCGATGATGCGGCTGCGCTGGCCCTCCCGGCTCGGACGGAACTCATGAGCGCCGCGCCGCAGGACTCCCCGGCCGAGCCGAACCTCGAGTCGCTCGTCGCCGCGGCGTTCGGTCCGGCGGAGTCGGAGGGCGAGCTCTCCCAGATCCTCCCGGTCCTCGTGCGGGACGTCTCCGACATCGACTGGCGCCTGAACCAGGTCCTCGGCTCGACGTACGCCCAGCTGACCGAGGCGGCGCGCTACGCCTGCTCGACCGGTGGGAAGCGGGTCCGCCCGCTCCTCATGTCCGCCGCGTTCCGCGCGCTGGGGGCGGAGTCGACCGCGCCGATCCATTCCCTCGCCGCCGCCTTCCAGCTGATCCACACCGCGACCCTCGTCCACGACGATGTCATCGACCACGCCGAGACCCGACGCGGCCGGCCGTCCATGCCCCGGGCGTTCGGTCTCCCGCTCGCGATCGTCTCGGGGGACTATCTCTTCGTCCGGGCGTTCGAGCTCGCCGCCGAATACTCGAAGTCGGTGATCCTCCGCTCGGGCGAGGCCTGCGCCGACCTGGTCGAGGGGGAGGTCCTCCAGGAGGCCTCGCGCTTCGATCTCTCGAGCGGGCGGGAGCATTACTTCCGCATCGTCGAGCGGAAGACGGCCGCGATCATCGCGGCGGGGCTCGCGAACGTCGGCGAGATCGCCGAGGCGACCGGCCCGGTGATCACGGGCCTCCACACCTACGGGACCGCGATCGGCATCGCGTTCCAGATCAAGGACGACCTCCTCGACGTCTTCGGCGACCCCGACCTCCTGGGAAAGCCGCTCTTCACCGACTTCCGGGAGGGGAACTCGACCCTCGTGTCGCTCGAGGCGTACCGGCGCCTCGACCCGAAGCACCAGGCGGAGTTCGAGCAGCTCTTCCAGCTGCGGCGCAAGCGCACGAAGCACCTCCTCCGCCTGCGCGACCTGACCGCCATGACCGACACGGAGACGGTCGTGAGCGACGAGGCGTCCGCCTGGGTCGACCGGGGGGTCCGCGCCCTCGCCCCGATCCCCGATGGACCGTACCGCCGGCTCCTCGAGCGGCTCGCCCACGGGGTCGCGGAGCGGCGGTTCTAGCCGTTCGCCTGTAACGAAAGGTACTTCAGCCCTCACCGGGCTCGTCACGGGACGGAGCCCTCGTCGTGCCGAGTTCGAGCGCCACCGCATCGTCCCCGGACGCTCCCGTGAGCTTCGGGCATCTTCCGCCGCGCTGGGAGCCGACCCCGGTCCGCCCGCGCCTCCCCATCGGGGTCGGGATCGTCTCGGTCCTCGCGGCGGCGCTCGCGGTCATCATGATGCTCGCGGGGCTGCTCTTCCTCCTCGCGATCCTCGTGCCCGCCTACGTCCCCCCCTCGCTCGAGATCTTCACGTCGATCGACATCTACGGCGCGGGGATCCTCATCGTCCTCGGAGCGGCGCTCCTCTCGGTCGCCACGGCCCTCTGGCACCAGGAGACCTGGGCCCTCTGGATGACCATCGTCCTCGTCTTCGCCACGGCGGCCTACCTGTTCTTCACGGCCTCGATCTCGGTGCTGTTCCTGATCGTGGTCGTCCTGTTCATCTACCTCATCTCGGTGCGTCGCTACTTCTACTGATGCGGCTTGCGCTCGCCCAGCTCGCGCCGGTCCCGGGCGACATCGAGCGGAACGTCGAGCGCGTCCGCGAGGTCGTCGTCGCCGCCCGGGCCGAGGTGGCGGTCTTTCCGGAGCTGTTCCTCTCGGGGTACCGGATCGGGGACCGCTTCCACCGCCTGGCCCTGAAGGAGGGCGACGCGACCACGGAGGCCCTGCGGGACACCGCCCGCGAGCACCGGACGACCATCGTCGTCGGCGCCCCGCTCGTCTCGGCCGAACGGCAGGGGGAGATCCACAACGCCGCCCTCGCCTTCCTGCCGTCCGAGGAGATGTTCGTCCAGGTGAAGCGCTACCTTCCCACCTTCGGCCCGTTCGAGGAAGGGGTCCTCTTCACCGCCACGGACTCGAGCCGGCCGGTCCTCCTCGGCGAGCACCCGGTCGGGCTCGAGATCTGCTACGACACCTTCTTCCCGGAGGTCTCCCGCCAGCTCGCGCTCGGCGGCGCGGACCTCCTCCTCGTCCTCTCGGCCTCCCCCGTCACCAGCCGGCGTCTCTTCGAGCGCCTCCTGCCCGCCCGGGCGATCGAGAACGCCTTTCCCGTCGTCTTCGTGAACCGCGTGGGGGTCGAGGACGGGGTCGTCTTCGGCGGGGGCTCCGGGGCGTGGGACGCCCGGGGGGAACCGCTCGGGCTCTCGGACGTCAGTTTCCCGTCGCTCGCTCAGGAGGAGCGGCTCGCCACGGTCGACATCGACCCCACCGAGTCGGCCCGCTGGCGTCCGTTCCGGCCGGTCTTGAGGGACGTGGCGAGCCGTCCCGGAGCGCTCCCGTCTCCCTCGCTCTGACCGTCCATCGTCCGGGGGTACCGGCGATTCGAGCGCCGCGCTTATAGCGGGAAACGACCCCCGTTCCGGTGCCGTGGTCCCGCCGACGATCGCCCAGCAGCTCGCCGCCAAGCAGCGCGAGATCTCCGTCGCCGAGTTCTTCGAGAGGAACCGGCAGATCCTGGGGTTCGACAACCTCCAGCGGGCGCTCCTGACGACGGTCAAGGAGGCCGTGGACAACGGTCTCGACGCCGCCGAGGATGCCGGCATCCTCCCGGAGCTTACGGTGGAGATCACGCGGGAATCCGAGGACCGCTACCGGGTCTCGGTCGCCGACAACGGGCCCGGGATCCTGCGCAAGGAGATCCCGAACGTCTTCGCCCGGCTCCTCTACGGCTCCCGGTTCCACCAGAACCGGCAGGCGCGGGGCCAGCAGGGGATCGGCATCTCGGCGGCCGTCCTCTACGCCAACCTGACGACCGCCCGCCCCGCCCGCATCACCTCGAAGGTCGAGGAGGAGGAGGCGGCGCACGTCCTCGAGCTCAGCATCGACACGAAGAAGAACCTCCCGCTCGTCCTCTCCGATGACCTCGAGCTGTGGGACCGTCCCCACGGGACCCGGGTCGAGCTGGTCGTGAAGGCCCGGTACCTCCGGGGACGCCAGTCGGCCCTCGAGTACCTCCGGGGAACGGCGATCGTCAATCCCCACGCGCGGATCGTCCTCGTCGAGCCGGACGGCACCCGGGTGACGTTCGAGCGGGCGACCACGGACCCACCCGTCTCCCCGAAGGAGACGCTGCCCCACCCGTACGGTCTCGAGCTCGGGGAGCTCGGATACCTCCTGAAGGCGACGCATCGACCGTCGGTCGTCGAGTTCCTGACGAAGGACCTCCAGGGCGTGAGCTCGCGGACCGCCCGGGAGGTCCTCGCGGCGATCGGGGTCCGGCCCACCGCGAACCCCTCGTCGATCTCGGGAGAGGCGCAGGCGCGACTCCTCGAGGGCCTCCACGGGGCCTCCCTCATCGCCCCCTCCGCCGAGGGTCTCTCCCCGATCGGCGCGACCCTCATCAAGCGCGGGCTCCGCAACGTCCTCGGGGAGCTCCGCCCGGAGTTCTTCGCGCCCCCCGTGAGCCGGCCGCCGAAGGTGCGGGGCGGGTTCCCGTTCATGGTCGAGGTCGGCCTCGTCTACGGCGGTGGCCTCCCGTCGGACCAGGCGATCCAGATCCTCCGGTTCGCGAACCGGGTCCCGCTCCTCTTCCAGCAGGGGGCCTGCGCGATCACGAACGCCATCGCGAGCATGGACTGGCGGCGGTACGGCCTCGACCAGAAGGGCGGTTCCGGCCTCCCGGTCGGCCCGATGCTCGTCCTCGTCCACGTCGCCTCGACGAAGATCCCGTTCACGAGCGAGGCGAAGGAGGCGATCGCGGAGGACCCCGAGCTCGACAAGGAGCTCACGCTCGCCCTCCAGTCCGCGGCCCGACACCTGCGCACCCACCTCTCCCGCAAGAGCCGGCGCGAGTTCGCGAGCGACAAGTTCGCGATCATCCAGAAGATCCTGCCGAAGCTCGCCGAGAAGACGAGCCACCTCGTGGGAAAGCCCGTCCCGGACCTGACGCCCGTGGTGACCCGCATCATGGACGTCGTCAACGTCGAAGGGTCGCTCGTGAGCGACGCCGCGGGGGTCCGGATCCCGGTGGAGGTCACGAACTACACGCCGCGGGCCCGGGTCCTCGAGATGTTCGTCGAGGTCCCGCCGGAGGAGATGGCGCTCGCCCGGTTCGACCCGGCGCCGGACGGGACCGAGCCCGAGCTCGGCCGCGCCTGGTGGACCCTCCCGAAGCTCGCGCCGAACGGGAAGACCCGCCTCACGCTCACGTTCCCGCCGAAGACGGACGTCGAGGCGAACGACCTCGACTGGTACGTCGCCGGGATCGACGAGGCCCACGTCCTCGGCGCGGACCCGCTGCCCGGCGACTGGGACGTTCGGCTGCCCCGGACGATCGTCGAGGCGGCCGAGCAGGCCGCGACCGAGGGGGCCGCCGGGACCGCCGAGGGCGAAGGGGACGAGGAGGTGGATTACGATGCCGCCGAAGCGGGCACGCACACCGCCGAAGACGAGTGAGGAGGACTCCGACCAGCCGAAGATCCGGGCGGACGCCCTCGCCCCGACCCTCGACCTCGCCCAGCAGATCTACGCGCAGCTCGCGAACGGCGAGATCCCCCGGATGCGTCTCCCGCTCCGGACGAAGCAGAACATCACGTTCCAGCCGCGCGAGGGGGTCTGGAAGCTCGGTCGGGCGCTCGGCACGCGCAGCGCCCGGAAGCTCGACGGGGCGCTCATGCTGCTGCGGACGTTCTACCTGGTCGACTTCATCAACGAGATGAGCCGCGATCAGAAGACGTCGACCCTGCGCGAGCTCTACTACATCAGCGAGGGGTGGGAGGAGGGGAAGTTCCACAGCGAGGACGAGTCGAACCTCCTCATCGAGGACCTCGAGGTGATGTGCGAGCGGCTCCGCGAGGAGTTCCGCGTCCACCCCGAGGAGAACGGCGCCTCGGTCATCGGCGACCTCACGATCAAGGAACGCAACCGCAAGGGGATCGTGAAGAAGATCAACTGCCGGGACGACGTCGGCGACGGCGGCTACTCGCTGCCGTTCAACGTCGAGAAGGAGAAGATCGAGTTCGTCAGCTCGAACGCGAAGTTCGTCATCGCGATCGAGTGCGGCGGCATGTTCGACCGCCTCGCGGAGAACGGCTTCGACGAGGACCAGAACGCCGTCCTCGTGCACCTGAAGGGCCAGCCGGCCCGGTCGACCCGCCGCTTCCTGAAGCGGATGACCGAGGAGCTGAAGCTGCCGGTCGTCGTCTTCACCGACGGGGACCCCTGGTCGTTCCGCATCTTCGCGAGCGTCGCGTTCGGGGCGATCAAGACCGCCCACCTCTCGCACTACCTCGCGACCCCTTCCGCGGAGTTCCTCGGCGTGACGGCGTCCGACATCGAGAACTACGAGCTTCCCTCGGACTCGCTCACCGACCAGGACATCCGGGCCCTCCAGGCCGAGCTCACCGACCCGCGGTTCGCCACCGCGGAGTGGCGGGCCGAGATCGAGCTGATGCTCAAGAACGGCAAGAAGGCCGAGCAGCAGTCCCTCGCAAAGTACGGCCTCAACTACGTGACCGACCGCTACCTACCGGACAAGCTCCGGGAGATGGGCGTCCTCTAGGGGAGCGGCCTTCGCCCGACCGGCGGGGCCGGCCGGTGCCGGGGCACGGCGGGAGCGGGGAGGCCTAGGCGCCCCGCGCGGACCCGGGCCGCCGCAGGTCGAACCGGTCGGCGTTCATCACCTTCGTCCAGGCCGCCACGAAGTCGTGCACGAACTTCTCGCCCGCGTCGGCCGACGCGTAGACCTCGGCCAGGGCACGCAGCTCGGCGTTCGCCCCGAAGACGAGATCGACCCGGGAGGCGGTCCACTTCCGGGCGCCGGTCTTGCGATCGAACCCCTCGAACCGGTTCTCGTCCGGGGTCGCCTTCCACTCGGTGCGCATGTCGAGAAGGTGGACGAAGAAGTCGTTGGTCAGGGTCTCCGGCCGCTCCGTGAACACCCCTTCGGGCGTCGGTCCGACGTTCGCGCCGAGGACCCGCAGTCCGCCCACGAGCACGGTCATCTCGGGAGCGGTGAGCGTGAGCCGCTGCGCCCGGTCGATCAACAGCTCCTCGGCGGGCACGGTGAAGGGCGTCTTGAGGTAGTTGCGGAAGCCATCGGCCACGGGTTCGAGGTACGCGAAGGACTCGACGTCGGTCTGCGCCGGGGACGCATCGGTCCGGCCCGGCGCGAACGGGACGGTCACGTCGTGGCCCGCCCGCTTCGCGGCCTGCTCGATCGCCGCGCCGCCGGCGAGGACGATGAGGTCGGCCAGCGAGATCTTCTTCCCGTCGGACCGTCCGGCGTGGAACGCCCGCTGGATCCCCTCGAGGGCCGTCAGCACGTGGCTGAGCCGGGCGGGCTGGTTGACCTCCCAGTCCTTCTGGGGTGCCAGCCTAAGGCGCGCCCCGTTCGCTCCCCCCCGCTTGTCGGAGCCGCGGAAGGTCGAGGCGGAGGCCCAGGCGGTCGAGACCAGGTGCCCGATCGGGATGCCGGAGGCCAGGATCTTGGCCTTCAGCTCCGCGATGTCCCGGGCCTCGACGAGGGGATGGTCGACCGGGGGCACGGGGTCCTGCCAGATCAGCTCCTCCTTCGGGACCTCGGGGCCGAGATAGCGGGAGCGCGGACCCATGTCCCGGTGCGTGAGCTTGAACCAGGCCCGGGCGAACGCCTCGGCGAACGCCTCCGGATGCTCGTAGAAGTGCCGGGAGATCTTCTCGTAGATCGGATCGAACCGCAGCGCGAGGTCCGTCACGAGCATCGTCGGGGCGTGGCGCCGGGACGGATCGAACGGATCCGGAACGGTCGCCGGCTCCCCCTTCGCCCGGAACTGATAGGCGCCGGCCGGGCTCTTCGTCAGCTCCCACTCGTAGCCGAACAGGTTCTCGAAGAAGTTGTTGCTCCATTTCGTCGGCGTCGTGGTCCACGTGACCTCGGGGCCCCCACCGATCGTGTCCCCGGCCTTGCCGGAGCCGAACGAGCTCTTCCAGCCGAGGCCCATCTGCTCGATCGGGGCCGCCTCGGGTTCGGGTCCCACGAACTTCGGGTCCCCCGCCCCGTGGGTCTTTCCGAAGGAATGGCCGCCGGCGATGAGCGCGACGGTCTCCTCGTCGTTCATCGCCATGCGCTTGAAGGTCTCCCGGATGTCCCGGCCGGCGGCGACGGGGTCGGGCTTGCCGTTCGGGCCCTCCGGGTTCACGTAGATGAGGCCCATCTGCACCGCGGCGAGGGGGTTCTCGAGGTCCCGGTCCCCTGAGTATCGCTGGTCTCCGAGCCAGGTCGCCTCCTTGCCCCAGTACACGGCCTCGTCCGGTTCATAGACGTCCGGGCGGCCCCCCCCGAAGCCGAACGTCCGGAACCCCATCGACTCGAGGGCCACGTTGCCCGCGAGGATCATGAGGTCGCCCCAGGAGAGCTTGCGACCGTACTTCTGCTTGATCGGCCAGAGCAGCCGGCGCGCCTTGTCGAGGTTCACGTTGTCCGGCCAGGAATTGAGCGGGGCGAACCGCTGTTGCGCGGTACCGGCGCCGCCGCGGCCGTCGCCGACCCGGTAGGTGCCCGCGGCGTGCCACGCCATACGAACGAAGAGTCCGCCGTAGTGGCCGAAGTCCGCCGGCCACCACTCCTGGCTCGTCGTCATCAGCGCGCGGAGGTCGTGCTTCACGGCGGGGAGATCGAGCGTGCTGAACTCGGCCGCGTAGTTGAACATCGGACCCATCGGGTCCGAGAGGGACGCGTTCTGGCGCAGGATCCTAAGGTTCAGCTGCTTCGGCCACCAATCGCTGTTGGATCGCATCTCGAGGTTGGTCGTCCCGTGCACGATCGGACACTTCTCCGGGTTCTTCTCACGAGTCGCGCTCATGCTCTCCTCCGATCCTACCGGTCCCCAACCGTGCGCCCCGAAGGCTCCCGACGCCCGCGCCGAGCGCCCCGATAGAGGGGTACCGGGCGCGCATGGGCTCGCGTCAAGATAACGTCCGCCACTCTCGGTCGCCCCGGTGGCGTGGCACGGACGGAGGCGCACCCGTGGTACCCCGGGGAACGGAAGCATTGGGGAGCGGAACTTCTCGGGAAGAGGGCGGAGGCTCAGGCGAAGCCGAGCGCGGCGAACCCTTCCGGTTTGAGGAGGTTGGCCGCCGATTCCGCCGGCGCATAGACGAGGACCCCGCCGGGGCCGCTGGCTCGCTTCCATTCGATGTCCTGTTCCGTGAACTCGGGGCGTTCCGCGCGGATCTCGACCACCGGCTCGGTCCGGCGAGGAGGGACGGTGGAGCCGTCGCGCGCGAGCGCGAGGAGGTCGTTCGCCTCGTCGTAGACGACCCACGCCCGGGGAACGACCAGCGTGAGATGAAGCAGCTTCGGACGGAACTGGCTCTCGCTCTCGGTCTCCGTTCGCGAGAAGACGGCGTACTCGGTCCCTTGGTAGACCGCGCTCCGTTCGAACTGGAACGCGCGTTGACGGAACTCGAGGAGGTTGATCTCGAGGTCGGCCACCGGCAGCACGGTCGCGACGACCGCCCCCGGCGAGATAAAGAGGGCCCCCGGAACCCCCTCCTCCCCCTCGTATCGGTCGGCCGCGACCGAGGCAACCGTAATAAATGGCCCCCCCTACCCGCCCCCCGTCATCCAGAATGAAACGTTCTTCGCGGGTCTGGAAGAAGCGCGGCCACATGCGGTGGAAGTGGCGCAAGAAGCGGATGCGCCGCCGCATGAGGGCCCAGAAGATGCGCAAGCAGTAGCGTGGTCCGGTCCCGTCCGGACCGGGGTCGCCCATCCGGGCCGGAGGGCCCGGAGGGGGCGCAGGAGCGCACTCCCGCGCCCGCCCCCCCGACGGGCCGACGGCCTCTCGGCTCCGCGGAGTCGGGACCGGTGTCAGCCCCAGGAGAGGCGGTCCAGCTTCCGCGACTCCTTGGTCGACTTCTTCCACTCCCGGTAGTGGTCCCGGCAGAGCGGAGCCCGCCGTCCCTTGTCCGGGAGGTCGGTGAAGACCTTCTTCGCCTCGGCGAGAGCCAGGTGACGGACCGAGGGAGCCCCGCAGTTGCGGACCGCGCAGGGCTCTTCCTCCGCGTTCGCGCTGGGGGCCTGACGGTCCGGGGTCATCGCTGGGACGCCTTCGCGAGCTTGGCCGCGACCAGTTCGGCGACGTCGTAGGGGAACCGGGCCACCGTCACGCCGGCGGCCTCGAGCGCGGCGACCTTGGTCGCGGCGGTTCCCTTCCCCCGGCTGATGATCGCCCCGGCGTGCCCCATCCGCTTCCCTTCGGGAGCGGCGCGACCGGCGATGTAGGCGACAACGGGTTTCGAGAAGTGCTTCCCGATGTACTCGGCGGCGTCCTCCTCCGCGGTCCCCCCGATCTCGCCGACCATCACGAGGAGGTCGGTGTCGTGGTCCGTCTCGAACATCGGCAGGGCATCGAGGAAGGTGGTCCCGACGACCGGGTCCCCGCCGAGCCCGATGCAGGTCGACTCACCGAGACCGTGCTCGGTGATCCCGTTGACGATCTCGTAGGTGAGGGTGCCGCTGCGCGAGATGACCCCGACCCGCCCCGGCCGGAACACCACGTTCGGGATGATGCCGACCTTCGCCTTGCCGGGGGCCGCGATCCCCGGGCAGTTGGGCCCGATGATGCGGGCTCCCCGGGACTTCGCGTAGTGGTACATCACGAGCATGTCGTGGAACGGGACGTGCTCGGTGACGATCGTGCAGAGGCGGATCCCCGCGTCGACCGCCTCGATCAGCGCGTCCTTCGCCCCCGGCGCGGGGACAAAGATGCATGAGGCGTTCGCCCCGGTCCTCTCGACCGCGTCGCGGACCGAGTCGAAGACCGGCACGCCCTCGACGGTCGCCCCGGCCTTGCCCGGCGTGACGCCAGCGACGACCTGGGTGCCGAACTCCTTCATCTGACGGGTGTGGGTCGTCCCCTGGTGGCCGGTGATCCCCTGCACCACCACCCGGGTCTGGTGATCGACCAGCACGCTCATGCGCGGCCTCCGGTGGCGGCGACGACCGCCTGCGCCGACTCCTTGAGGCTCGGGACCGAGGTGATCCCCGCCGCCCGAAGGATCGCGATCCCCTCGGTCTCGTGGTTGCCGCGGATCCGCGCGACGAGCGGGAACCGCTCGTGGGGCGGTACCTGGCCCATCGCCTCGACGAGCCCCCGCGCGACCGTGTCGCACTTCGTGACCCCGCCGAAGATGTTGAGGAAGACCGCCTTCGGCTTGGCCTGGGCCATCAGGAGGAACGCCTCGGCGACCTTGGCCGGGTCGTCCGTCCCGCCGAGGTCGAGGAAGACCCCGGGGTTGCCCCCGAACTCCTTCAGGACGTCGAGCGTCGCCATCGTGAGGCCGGCGCCGTTCGCGATCACCCCGATGTTCCCGTCGAGCTGCACGAAGGCGATCTGCTTCTCCCGGGCGATCTCCTCGAGCGGCGTCCGGTCGTCCCGGATCTCCGCGTACTCGGGATGGCGGAACGAGGCGTCGTCCTCGATGATCACCTTCGCGTCCAGCGCGACCAGGCGGTCCCCGACGACCGCGAGGGGATTGATCTCGACGAGCTCGGCATCCTCGAGCGCGAACACCTTCCACAGCGCGTCCAACAAACGATCGAGGCTCTTCGCCGCGTTCCCGGTGATCCCGAGGACCTTCGCGGCCCGGCGCTTCTCGTAGCCGGTGAGGCCGGCGAACGGGTCGATGAGCTGCCGGTCGATCTCCCGGTCGTCGACGGACTCGATCTCCACCCCGCCCCGGGCGCTCGCGATCAGGATCGGGTCCCGGGCGGCGCGGTCCAGCGTGAACGACACGTAGAGCTCTCGGGCGATCGGGAGCTTCTCCTCGAGCAGGATCTCCCGCACCTTCTCGCCCTTGAACTCGAGGCCCAGGATCGACGAGGCGGCGGTGCGCACCTCCTCCGGAGTGCTCGCAAACTTGACGGCCCCTCCCTTCCCCCGGCCGCCCGCGAGCACCTGTGCCTTGATGACGCAGGGCAGCGGCACCTTCCCGGAGCCGACGAGACCCGCGGCCTCGTCCGCCGAGCGGGCGACGGCCCCCCGCGGGAGAGGTACATCGTACTTCCGGAACAGCTGTTTGCCCCGCCACTCGGCGAGCTTTACCATCGATAGAACACCCCGCCGCGCGAAAGGGGTCGCTCTCTTAAGGGCGACGGAGGCCGGGCGGTTCCCTGCGCGCGGGGCGGTCCTCGCCCCCCTCGCGAGAGGGTCCGGCGCGGGGAGAGCGGATCCTCGGAGCCCGGCCCAGAAGAGGAGGCTCCGGAGATCAGTGGGACCGCCGACGGAGCCGTCGCGGCGGGCGATGGCGCGGGCCGGAGTCCGCCGCGGTGTGCGTAAGGTTCGCGAGGTCCTGACCGACATCGTCGAGGAGCTTCCCGGCGAACTCCGCCTTGGGCCCCCGGATCCAGTGGCGAGGCCCGGAAGGCGGAAGCACGAGGGCGGTCGTCTCGGGGCTACCCATCGTCGCGACGTCGTTGGCGACCACCCAGTCCGCCCCGGTCTCCTGCGCCAGGGTGCGCGCCTCGGCCTCGAGGACCGACGCGCTCGCGTCAGCCTCGAGCTTGAAGGCGACGAGCCGCGCCGGGTGCGGAGCGAGCCGCCGGAGCTCCGGCAAGACCTTCGGCGCGCGCCGCAGGGTGAGGGTCAGGGTGTCGTGCTGCTCCGATGGGATCTTTCCCGGTCGCCGCTCGACCGTGTAGTCGGAGAGGGCCGCGGGTACGATCACGGCCGCCGCCCGGGCCAGGACGGACCGCCGTCGACGCGCGAGGGCGAGGAGGTCGGAGACGCCCCGCCAGTGCTCGGTCGCGATCCATCCGGGCACCGGGACCTGAAGGGCGCCGGCCCAGAGCGCGACGTCCGCCCCGCGGTAATGGGCCTGGGTCGCGATCGCGACCGCCGAGAGGCCCGAGCTCTCGTTGGAGACCGAGCGGACCGCGTCGATCGCCTCCCGCGACGCCCCGCCGATCACGACCACGCGGCGGCCCGCCCAGGGACCGCCCGCCAGGCGATGGAGCACGGCCGCGGCGACCTCCTCCGGGGTCGCGATCTTGTCCTCGCCCTCGACCTCCGCCCCGACGACGATGCCGATCCCCCAGGAACGGAGCTTCTCCAGGTTCTCGCGGACCGCGGGGTTCACCCCCATCAGGGAGTGCATGGCCGGAGCGACCAGGATCGGGACCTTCCCTCCGAGGGCGACCGAGGCGCAGGAGGTGACGGGAGTATCGTCGATGCCGTGGGCGATCTTCGAGATCGTGTTCGCGGTCGCCGGGGCCACGAGGTACAGGTCGGCCCGACCTTCGCCCGGGCCGAGGAGGGTGACGTGCTCGACGTTCCCGGTCAGCTGCGTGACGGGAGGATGGCCGGTGGCGAACTCCAGCGCCTCCGGGCTGATGATCCGCGCTCCCTCGGGGCTCGTCACGGCCCGTACGTCCGCCCCATGACGGATGAGCTCCCGCACGATCTTCGGGACCTCCACGGCGGCGATCGACCCCGAGACGCCGACGACGATGCGCTTCCCCGCGAGGAGATGGGTCGTACGCCCTCGGATCACGTGACTGGGATGCATGGGCCCTCGGTCCTCCCGGTGGAGCCGCGGAACGGACTCCGCATATTTGAGGGGACAGCGCCCTGCGGTCTTATAGCGCCGTTCGGGTGACAGCCGCCGTGCCGCCCGTGCCCCTGGCCCGGCCAGGACCGGATCGAGAGCCACCCTCCGGGACCCGACTGACGGTCCTGCCGGCGTCGAGCCAGTTCGCCGAGATCTCCCGGCCGATCGTGCGCCAGACCGAGCCGGTCGCCCCTCGCCGCGTCGAGCGGGGCGTGGTGGCCTTCGACCTCGACGGTACCATCCTCGACGACCTCGACGCGATCAGCCGGGTCGCCGCGGACGTCCTGTTCCGCGCCTTCGGTACCGCCCCGGAGGAGGCGCGGATCCACTACCTCGCCACGACCGGCATGCCGTTCGAGGCCCAGCTGGCCCAGCTCTATCCCGGAACGCCGGTGGATCAGAGGGCGAGCACGGCCCGGACGTTCCACCAGCGGAAGGTGCAGGAGGCCTACGCGCATGCCGAGCCGTTCCGGGAGATCCCGAAGGTCCTGAAGCGTCTCGCCGAGGACCGCTGGACGCTCGTCGTCACCACCGGCGCCGAGACCGAGATGGCCGACCTGCTCCTCGAGCGCGAGGGCCTCCGGTTCTGGTTCGAGTCGGTCCTTGGGAGCGGGGAGGGCACGAAGCGGGAGCATCTCGCCGAGTACCGGCGCCGTTTCCCCGAAGTGCCGATCTTCCTCGTCGGGGACTCCCGGTTCGACATGGAGGCCGCGCAGTCGGTAGAGGGGGTCGTACCCCTCGGGAGGGCGACCCGAGTACCGGGCTGGACGCTGACCCCGTCGGACCTCGAGCAGTGGGGCGCGAGGTGGGCCGACTACTCCCTCTCGGAACTTCCCGCGACGCTCGACCGGCTCGGAACCACCCGAGGGACCGATCGGCCCCGTTCCCGGACGACGACGCGCCGGCGTTCGTGAGGGCCGGGACCGAGAGTCTCAGGGCGCGGGGTCCGGCCCCGCTCCGCTTTGAACCCGGGTCGAGGGATCCACAGTCCCCCAGGATAGGCCAAGCTACCCCATCCCGGCCACGAGGGTCCGACGGAGCCTCTCGGACTAAAGGCTTTGGGGGGGCCGGGACGGGGGCCGGTACCCCGGGGGTCGGTCGCTTTCCGTCTCGAGTTCCCGAAGACGATGCCGCCGGTCCTCTCCCTCGGCGCGTCCCACGTAGATGAAGAACGCGCCGAGGCCGACGGCGATCCCGACCGCCAGCCATGCCCCGAAATAATAGAGGCCGGCCCCGGCGTAGTACAGGCCGTACCCCAGGGCCACCCCGAGGCCGATCGTGAGCGCCCCGCCGATGAGGAACGTCGTCTCGCGGAGTACCATGGGACCACTCCGACGGCTCGCGCTACTCCTCGACGGCCCTTAGAGCCTATCCGGAAACCGGCTTGCGGTGACTCAGCACCGGCGGCATCGCTTCAGCGCCTCTTCCCCATGAACTGGAAGTAGGCGGCAATCCATTCCTTGCCGGGAACCTTGGCCGGGATTTCCAACTCGGTGAGGAGCACCGAGTAGCGCTTCCCTCGGCGATGGCACTGCGCCACCAGCTCCTCGCCGTTCTCATCCAGGTCGATGGCGATGACCTCAACCTCCTCTCCGACCACCTCCGCCATGAAAGGGAACCGGACATTCTCCTCGATCATCGTGTAGAACCCTGTCGCTTGCTCGGCAGGACCGTAGGCGTCGACCGTCGCCTCTTCGATGAGCTTCTCGAGCTTCGGATCCGTCGGCCGATCCCTCCGCGGTATTCCCATCCCTCCGGTCCTATCCTTCGCCTCGGATCTGAGGATGCCCGCTCTTTTCCTGAGCGGCCATCTCCTTCTCAAAGCACGGCCCGCAGGCGAACACGGCGTGTCCTTCCTCCGGCTCGTTCAGAATCGACCACCCCGGATCCTCGAACCGCGCCCCCACCCAGGGAGGCGGTCCCGGCAGCCTGAGGACTGTCTGCGCTCGGCAGTGGATGCACCGGACCGGGACCAAGGTTGTCGTCAATCCCTTCAGTTGGTGAGAACGCGCCCTCCCCTTCGTTCCCATGTTCACCTCACCGGGAGCGAGGGATAGGGATATCGCCCTACCAGAGCTTCGCCGCCCGATACGCAATGAACGCGCAGACGAACTCGGCGAGCGCCAGGTAGTTCTCGAGCTTCTTCTCCCATCGGATCAGCAGACGACGGAGCCGGTTCATCCATGAGATGGCACGTTCGACCACCCAGCGACGGGGTTTCCGCTTGCGGTTCCGTTCCATCTCGATCTTCTCCTCCCCTCGCGAGCGGATGTGCGCGACGAAGTCGTTCGCGGCGAGGGTCTCTCGTGTTTCGTCGTAGTCATATCCCTTGTCGAGGCACATATTCTGTCGAGTGCCTCGAGGCGGACGGACCGGGCGGCTCTCCAGTGTGGGTCCGAGCACCTTGTGATCGTTCCGATTGGCGGGGGCGACAGCGAGGCCGATGATGATGCCCTCTCCCTCGGTCTGGAGACTTCGCTTGGTCCCCTTCTTCGCGCGGTCTGTTGGATTGGGACCCGTGGCTTCCCCGCCGAGAGGGGCCTTGCTCATCGCCCCGTCGATCGATTGCCAGGTCCAGTGGACGCCGACCTCCTCGTCATAGAAGAGAAGCCGTTCTCCTGTACCTACGCGCTGGTGAGCGCTGGCAGGTTCCTGCTTCCCCGGGCGGCACCTGCCATCGCTGGCATGCATCTCCGCCCTCCCCAGGCGTTTAGGCTCTCGACCGAACTGGCCGCGAGCATCGCAAGGTTGCGACTGGCATTCAGGTCGCGGTCCACCACGAGCCCGCACGACCCGCATGAGTACGTCCGCTCCGATAGCGGCA
>JAKASE010000020.1 GCA_021819135.1 Thermoplasmata archaeon
CGGCGGAAGTTCGGGCTTGGCGGGTCCGGCATGACCTCCCGAAAGCGTCGGCGACGATAGTACTTTCGTCGCAGTCACCTCGAGAGCTCCGTCAGGGAGCCGCTCGAGTTGGGCTACACACTCCTAGCGTCGTGGGGGTCGGGGCCGATTACGCTCGATGCCGAGCTCTGTGGGCCCACTACCGTGCGCTGGTGTGTCAATATGCGTATCCGTGCGTATTACGACTATTGACGATGTCGAGTTCGACACTGGTTGTGCAGTGGACCTCAAGTTTCAAATACGAGTTGTCGAGCATACCGTCACCCGCGGGTCCCACGACCCTCGGAGGAAACAAGCGAATGAACGTCTTTGGCAAGAGAGAACGAAGCTGGAGAAAGGCGCGAAAGCGCGGGGTCTCGCCGATCATCGCGACGATTCTGCTCGTCGCGATCACGGTCGTGCTGGCCGCCGTGCTGTACGTCCTGATCTCCGGATTGACGAAGGGCCCGGGTAGCACTCCTCTCGGGAGCGCGTTCGGGTTCGGGACGATCAGCCAACACACCGGGTCCACGACTGGGTCCGCGTGGTGCAAGAGCGTGGCGAACGTTGCCTGCTATGAGATTACCGGCTCGTCCTTCACGAGCGGGCTGACCGTATCGGGAATCAACTTCGCGGTCAAAGACAACACCGGGGCGATCAAGGGAACAATATTCCTTGTCTCCTTGGACCAGACCAGTTACATCTCAGAAACCAGCGGGGGCACTTGGGGAACACCGACCGGGTCGGAGATTACGACCTCGACCACTCTCAGCTCGACCGTATCAATCTGGGTCGACTCCGGCGCTGCCACCGGAGTGTTCGGCAGCGGATGGACAATCACGGCGTACGGCTCGGGCTCCTTCTCGAGTTCGGTCGGGCCGCAGTCTCTCCCGTAGGGAAGGCCTCGCTCCGCAGCCAACCCTCCCGTGAATGCGGGAGGGTTCAACCTCTTCCATTCCCTTCTTTTTCCTTGGTTTGGCGGGGTCCGGGGTCTCGCCCGACTCAAATCAGAGAGTCCGCCCTTGCCCAACCTTTCACGGAGAGATCGCGAGTCTTTCGCGCTCCCTGTCACAGGGGCACGCCCCCGGTCCGGTCGAAGTCCCCTCCGTTTCGGGCGCTTGAGCTCTCGCTCTACTCCTGGCGTGGGTGGCACCGAGGATGTCGCACAGGACCGACCCGTCCGAAAGACTGCCCCCGCGGCGGATACTCTGCCGGGGGACCAGCCACATTCCGAAGGCGATTGCGGTGGCCCAGCTCCGCTCACATCCCGCGGTCCCGGGTAGTTTGACTCTGAGCCAAAGGGCCCCGATAGAGAGCGGACCCGGCTTCCACCCGGACTGGTACTCCGGCTCTGCCGAACATTAATAAAGTGGACCCTTGCATTTCAGAAGCGATGAGCCATCGACATCGCTGGTTTCGCCGGAGACGGTCCGGTATCTCGGAGATCATCGGGGCGGTGCTCTTGATCGGACTTACCATCATTGCAGGTACTCTGCTTTGGTCTTTCCGGCCGGTCCTGCCACAGGCGCCGCCTCAGATTGGGGTGTCGTTGCTCACGGGTCTGGACGCGCCCGTTTGGGGAGATCCCACCGACATGAACGGTGGCACGTACAACGTGATGAACGCCAGCGAGATCGTCTTTTCAGGCATATCTCCGTCCAACATTCCATTGTCGGAGCTCACGCTGACCTTCCTGTGCGATGGTCAGTACGGAGAAGCCAATGCGTCACAAGGCGGTGTTGGAACCACAACCGCCACCACCATTCTGATCCAGGGCTCACTTGCCTCCATGACCTGGTACCCGGGATACGGGTCGTACCCCAGCAGCGGGCCGAAGCTCGGGTACTGCGCCAACTTCAACGCTGGCGGATACGGCGGCGGGGCCTTCGGGGTCTACTTCAATCGGCTCGGCCTCTTCGACCCCATCCGGATGGGAGACACCACGCTGCAGCCCGGTGACACGTACATCCTCTATGTTCACACCGGTTGCACTCCACTGGACCAGGGCCGGTGTGATGCGGATGATTACCACGGCGCTCCGCCTTGGTGCTTCACCGATCCCGGCGCCTGCACGATTCAGCTGACCTACAATGGCGGCACGCCGTACGTGGTCGCGAACATTCCCGTGACGGGGCTGGCCCCTCCGAGCACGTAGCGGTCCGCGAGGAGATCCCGAATTGAGGTCCGTATGAGGCTCGGCCGTCGGAAGGCGATCGGCTACGCGGTCGTGGCCGCCACCGGATTGGTGATCGTCCTCATCGTGTTGATCGGTTTCGGATACCTCGCGCTCCCCTCGAAGTCGCCCGCCCCGGTCACGATCGCAGAGTCCCAGTTCACGATCCTCGAAGGAAAGAACGCATCGGGAGGGTACTGGTTCGGATTCAACCAGGCGAACCTCACCATCGTGAATGCGGACCAGTACAACTACTCTGGACTGAACGGTTATCCCACGACCGTCCAGCCTGGCGCCACGTTCGGGGTCGTCGTGGTCCTGTGGAACCACGACGCTCAGAACCACACCGTCTACTCGGTGGACGTAAGCCCGCCGTTCACCTACGTGAACAGCGATCCCGCGATCCCGGTCTCCGTGCCGGCCGGCTACGACAGCGCCGGCTTCACCTTCACAGTCCAAGCACCGAATGACGCGGGTGCCTCGCTGACCCTCGTCATGACGATCAATGCGCTCCTGCCCCCTCCGTAGCTCTCCGAAGGGAACGCTCCTGTCGGCGTACCCAAACGCGTCGGATCCAACCGCATCTCGTGGGGGTACCCACGCCGTATTCAGACGGATCACTGACCCGGTGGAGTGGGCCGAGAACAACGTCTAAATAGGCGGCCCCCGCCTCTAATCTTGCGGGTCCCGCCGGACCCCGTCAACATGACGATGGTATCCCGTTCGTCCGTGCGCGCGCGCGCGAGCCGGGGGGGTCGCCGCAGGATGCGCCGATCCCGCCGAAAGCGTGGGGTCTCCGACGTGGTGGCGACGATCATCCTTCTCGCCATGACCGTCACCCTCTTTTCCGCGATCTTTGCGTTTGTCACGACGTTCCCCCGACCTCCAGCGCAGAACTCGAACCAATTCCAGGCGACCTTGGTCTACGGGGGCACATCCGGCTCCCCCGTCGTGGTCGGAGTGAACATTACACATCTCGCAGGCCCCTCGGTCCCGTCCACGGCGTCGGTCTACCTCAAGTCCGCGTTGCATCCCACCCAGTGTCCCTTCACCGGCGCCGTCCCCGTCTCCCAAGGGATCGGTTCGACCGCATGGAGTCTCGGTCAGGTGTGGGTGGGGAACTTTGCCTCGTTCCCGGCCTGTGGCGGAACGTACGCCGGCGATTCCCTGAGCGACAACATCACGGTCTACATCATCAACCAGAACAACATGATCTTCACCGTCGTCCTCCCGGGTCAGGGGATCGGAACCCCTCCGGCAATCACGTCCGTGCGATACAGTCCGGACCCGCTGGCAACAGGGACGCAGTTCTGGGTCAACGCGACGATCGTCGGCTCGGTCAAGCCGAACTCCGTCTACCTCAACCTCGGCTCGGCACCGGGCTTCCCCGCCCCGGTCAAGATGACTTACTTCGCCTCCAGCGGTACCTGGTCCTACGCTGGCAGCGGGATCGCGCAGTCGGGGATCTACAGCGGGTTCATCAACGCTACCGGTACAAGCGGGCAGACAACGGCCAGTGGGCTCACAATCACAGTGGTTAGTGCCGGGGGTATGTTTGCAAGTATCGCGGCGACCCCTACGTCAGGTCAGACCCCTCTCAGCGTCAGCTTTTCGGCCACCGTCGGAGGGGCGAACGGCACCCTCAGCTTCCAGTGGATGTTCGGGGACGGTTCTCCTTCCGTCACCTCCCCCAATCCTTGGACATCACACACGTACACCACTCTGGGAAGCTTCCTCGCGTCCGTCGTCGTGACGGACTCCAGCGGCCACCAGGCGACCGCGTCCGTGACGATCTCTGTCACTCCCCCCGACCTCGTGTACGGAGTCACGACCGCCAACAACCACAATGTGGCGTACGGTTGCGTGTACAGTTACAGTGGTTGGAACTGTCCGAACATCTTCTATCGGGTCTGGAACAATGGGAGTTTCTCGGTGATCATCCAAGGCACGGAGTACGCGAACGGCTCTTCGTCAGGGAACGTGGCGACCGACTCCGTCGGGCCGATGACTCTCACCGCCGGCCAATCCACGGGTCAGATGACCGCGTTCTCCGGTTTCCAACCGTCGCAGACCGATACCTACACCTTCACTCTCATCCTGACGGTTACCCAGCAGTCCACCGGGGCCTTTGTGGGGTACATTCACCAGACCGTCACCGTATCGATCACCGGATAACCTCGACTCGGCGAGTCCCGTGCCATCGCCGCACGGTCGCGGAGAGCAGCGGTCGAAATGACCGACCTTGGATGGACCTCTCTCCCTCATCCGCCCGTTGATAGTGGCCTTCCTTCCGTCAGCGCTGCCCCGCACTTCCAGCACGTGGTCTCGTTCTCGTAAACGACCGCGTTGCACTGGGGACAGGTTCTCTCGCGGACGGTCGATGAGGAGGGCGGTGTAGAGATCGCACTGCGAGCGCCCTTCCCTCCCGCACTGGGGAGGGCAGTACCGCCTCCGTCAGGAGGAGTCGTGGGCGGCACGGGACCCGCCGCTCTTTCGGCCGCCTCCTTGCGCCGCCGCTCCCGGTTCTTGAAGAGCATGTAGAACACGAGGATCAGGTAGAACGGCGCGGCGAGATAGAGCAGGACCGTGATGAAGATCGTCCCGATGAGCTCCCCGTAGGTGGTGGCGTAGTCGCCCACGACCGGACCCTCGAGACCGTTGTACGTGGGGTCTCCGACCAGGTTCTGATAGAACGACTTCCCTGAGGTGAGGTTCCGGGTGTAGACCCCGAGCTGCCACTCCCAGATGTTGTTCGAGCCGATCCGGTAGTGGAACGTCACCGGCTGCGTGCCGTTCAGCTGGGCAGAGGTGAACGAGGTGACGTTGAGCTGGTGGAACGGATAGCCCGAGGAGCACCACGTCGGGGGGGACGTGCTGGTCGCCCCCGGGCAGGTACTGATGTACAGCTCGAGCAGGTACGGACTCGAGTTGCCCTTGGGGACCCCCGCCGGGTTCAGCCAGACGGTCCAGGTGAAGTTGGTGGCGGTAGTTCCCGTGTACGGGGAGACCGACGCGTTCTCGAGCAGCGCCGCCCCGTTCGTTCCCGCGAGGGTCGTGAGGGATGACGCGGGCCCGATCGGGGTACGGATCTCTTGCGTGATCACGAGCGTGGCGACCGGCGCGACGATGAGAATCACGACGATCCCCGTGATCGCGAGATATCGGGGGCGCTTGAGGCCGAGCCAGATCGGTAGCGCGAGCCCGAAGATGAGCATCGCGGGGATGGCGAGGAGCTGGCCGTCCGGGATGTAGACGTACGTCGCGAAGACGACGAGGATCGTGATCGCGACCAGGAACACCTTGCCGAGCGGCTTCTGGACGAAACCCCTAAGTCCGCTCGCCTGCTGTTGCTGCACGGAACGGGGGGGCAGGCCGGCCGCCCCTTATAAGTGTACATGGAAGAAACCGGGTCAGCGGAAAGGCCGTCCGCGCCCGCATCCGCGCTGATCGTGCTGGACGGTCTCGGCGACCGTCCGCATCCCGAGACCGGTGGCCGGAGCCCCGTGGAGGCCGCGGCGACCCCGAACCTCGACCGGCTGCTCGAGCGGGGCCAGATCGGATCGCTGGTGGTCGTCGGCCCCGGGGTGGCGCCCGAGTCGGACGCGGGGGTCTTCTCCCTGCTTGGATACGATCCCGTGACCGATTCCCCGGGTCGGGGGGTGCTCGAGGCGCTCGGGGTCGAGATCCCGCTCGCCCCGGGCGATGTCGCCTTCCGTCTCAACTTCGCGACCACGGACGGCTCGGGTAACGTCCTCGACTCGCGCGTCGGCCGCTCGCTCTCCACCGGCGAGTCCCGCGACCTCGCTCGGGGGGTCACCGACGCCGGAGTGCTCCTGGACCGTGGGATCCGGGCGGAGGTGCGGGCGACGGTCGGCCACCGGGGCGTTCTCTGGCTCCGCCCCGAGTCGGGAGGGGCGCTCTCCCCGAACGTCTCGAACGCGGACCCGTTCTATGAGAAGGTCGGCGGCATGGGCCAAGCCCGGAGGCCCGAGAGCCCCCGCATCCTGACCGTGGAACCCCTCGACGCCACCCCGGAGGCCCGACGGACGGCCGAGGCGGTCAATCTCTTCCTCGAACGGACGGGCCCCGTCCTCGCCGGCCACCGGGTGAACGCGCGCCGCGCGATGGGCGGCAAGAAGATCGCGAACGCGTTCCTCCTCCGGAACGGGGGGTCGATCCCCGAGAAGCCTCCCGAGCCGTTCGCCCAACGGTACGGGTTACAGGGCGCGGCGCTGACCGAGATGCCGGTCGAGCGGGGGATCGCCCGGATCCTTGGGCTCGCGGACGAGTACGTCGGGCCAATGGGACCGGACCGTGACGCCGGGTACCGCGAGCGGGCGATTCGGACTCGAGGGCTCCTCCTGCGATTCCCGTTCGTCTATGTCCATTTGAAGGGACCCGACGAACCCGGGCACGACGGGGACGCCCGCCGCAAACAGGAGATCATCGAGGCGATCGACCGGTCGTTCTTCGGGCCATTCCTCGATGGTCTCGACCTTTCCCGGGTCCGCATCGCGGTCACGGCCGACCATGCCACGCCGGCGATCCTCAAGGGGCACTCCGACGACCCGGTCCCGTACCTCCTGGTCGGCGCCTCCATCGAGGCGACCCCGGGCCCCGGACCGTTCGAGTTCGGCGAGACCGCCGCCTCCCGGGGCTCCCTCGGGAATCTGCGGGGGCCGGATGTCCTGGCCCGCCTCCTCGGCCGGCGGTCGGGTGGCGCCCCCGTGCCATGAGCTCGGAGGGACTGCGGGTCCCCCGGTCGCGGGGCGAGGGAGCGCGGCAGGTCCTGATCGAGTCTCACCTCCTCGAGCCGGGCCGCGCAATCCTTCGGGAGGAGGATTACCTCGTCCTTCCGCTGGTTCCCGGTGCCCGTCCTCCCGAAGGCCTGGGCACGATCGTGACCCGAGAGTTCCCGCCGGTGCCGAGCTCCGCCTCCTCGGACTACCGGGATCGACTGTCGGGCCCTCCCGAGTTCAAGGCCCGGCTCCCCCGCTCCTTCGACGTCGTGGGCGACATCGTCCTGGTCCGGATCCCGGAGGAGCTCGAGGAACACCGGGAGAAGATCGGCTCGGCGCTCCTCGAGTTCGTCCCGGGCGCCCGGATCGTCGGCGCCGATCGGGGGGTCCACGGCACGGAACGTCTGCGTTCGGTCGAGCGGATCGCCGGAACGGGCGGCTGGACGACGCGGCACCGCGAGAACGGGATCGAGCTCACCGTCAACGTCGAGAAGGCGTACTTCTCCCCCCGGCTCGCCCGCGAGCACGACCGGGTGGCCCAGGCGGTCCGGCCCGGCGAACGCGTCTACGACCTCTGCTGCGGCGTCGCGCCGTTCGCGTTCACGATCGCCCGGGGCGGGCGGGCAGGGGCGATCACGGCGGTCGACGCGAATCCCTCGGCGATCGAGCTCGCCCGTTCGACCGCTCGTCGATACGCCTTCGGGTCCCGGGTGACGCTCGTGGAGGCGCGGCTCGAGTCGTTCCTCCCCGGTGCCGAGCCCCGGGAGCTGGTGGTGCTCAATCTCCCTCGCGAAGGGATTAAGTACCTATCCTCGGTGGCTCGGGTGATCGCGCCGCAGGGCCGACTCTTCTACTACGAAGTGACGGCTCGGGCCGAGCTCGACACGAGGGCGAAGGTGGTCTCGGACACGCTCGGCACCGGGGCGGACTGGCGCGCCTCCGACGTGCACGTCGTGCATCCGTACTCCCCGTCCAGCGACCTGGTCGCGTTCACGTTCGAGCGCGGGAGCCGCTGAGCCCGATGGCGTTCTTCGTCGACCTCGGAGAGGTTTCGGAGTCCGACCTGCCCCTGGTCGGCGGCAAGGCGGGAAAGCTCGGGGAGCTGGTCCGCCAGGGGTTGCCGATCCCGCCCGGGTTCGTGCTGACCACCGAAGCGTACCAGGCGTTCGTCGATGCGACGCCGCTGCGGACCGAGATCCCCGCCGCGCTCGCCTCGATCGACCCGGGCCGCCCGGAGACGATCGAGGCGGCGTCGCAGCGCATCCGGTCCCTGTTCGAATCCACGCCGTTCCCCGAGTCGCTCCGCGCGTCGATCGCGGAGGCGTACGAATCGTTCGTGCGGCGCCATTCCGTGCACTTCTCGGCCGTCCGTTCGAGCGCGACCGCCGAGGATCTCGAGGGCGCCTCGTTCGCGGGTCTCCAGGAGACGTACCTCAACGTCACCGGCACCCCGCGTATCCTCGAGGCGGTGCGGAAGTGCTGGGGATCGCTCTTCACGCCCCGGGTCCTGGTCTACCGGCAGAAGAAGGGGTTCGAGCACGCATCGGTCCGCCTCGCCGTCCTGGTCCAGAAGATGGTCGATGCGACCGTCAGCGGCATCCTGTTCACGCGGGACCCGAACACCGGCGAGAACCACATGATCATCGAGGCCGGCTGGGGCCTCGGCGAGGCGATCGTCGGGGGCGAGGTCACGCCCGACCACTACGTCGTGGACGGCCAGACGCAGAAGATCGTCCACAAGCAGATATCGGAGCAGAAGGTACGGCTGGTCCGCGCCGAGGGAGGAGGCAACCGTCGTGAGGAGGTTCCGGCGGCGGAGCGAGGCGCGCAGAAGCTCCCCGACCACCGGGTCAACCGGCTCGTCTCCCTTGCCCGGCTCATCGAGTCCCACTACCGGCGTCCCATGGACGTCGAGTGGTGCGGCGATGCCGAGTCGCTCTTCATCGTACAGGCAAGGCCCGTGACGACGATACCAACGTCCACCGCACCGGGTGCCCAGGCCGAACGCGCCGAGAGCGAGCCGAAGGGGGAAGAGGGGCCGATCCTCCGCGGGTTCGGGGCCAGCCCGGGCATCGCGGCGGGCGTGGCGCGCATCCTCCGCGGCGCCGCCGAGATGGACCACCTGAAGGCCGGCGAGGTGCTTGTCACGACGATGACGACGCCGGACATGGTGCCGGCGATGTCGCAGGCCGCCGCGATCGTGACGGACGAGGGCGGGATGACCTGCCACGCCGCGATCGTGTCGCGCGAGCTCGGGGTCCCCTGCGTGGTGGGGACCCGGGAGGCCACGCACGTGATCACGGACGGGATGGAGGTCACGGTCGACGGCAAGGCCGGCCAGGTCTACCGGGGGACCGTCTCGCCCCGCGGGAAGACGGCGGCGGCCGCCCACGCCCCCGAAGCGGGGTCGGTCGGGCCGGTGCACGCGCACGAGGGAGCACCCGTCACGGCGACCAAGATCTACGTGAACGTCGGGGTCCCGGAGAAGGCGGAGGAGTACGCGCGACTGCCCGTGTCGGGCGTTGGCCTACTGCGCATCGAGTTCATCTTCACCGCCCACGTCCGCGAGCACCCGCTCGCGCTCCTCAAGAAGGGACGCAAGGAGGAGCTCGTCCGGCGCCTCACCGAAGGGATCGGCAAGGTCTGCCAGGCGTTCGCTCCCCGGCCGGTCATCATCCGGACCTCCGACTTCAAGACGAACGAGTACCGCGGGATGCCCGGCGGCGTCGAGTTCGAGCCCTCCGAGGAGAACCCGATGATCGGCTGGCGCGGCTGCTCCCGGTACATCTCACCGGTCTACAAGCCCGCGTTCCTCGCCGAGCTCGAGGCGATCCACCGCGTCCGGGTCGATATGGGCCTCAAGAACGCGATGGTGATGCTCCCGTTCGTCCGGAACACCTGGGAGCTCGAGGAGATCACCGAGATGATGCGGGCGCAGGGCCTCAAGCGCTCCCGCGACTTCCAGCTCTACCTCATGGCCGAGGTCCCCTCGACCGTGCTCCTCGCGCGGGAGTTCTCTCAGCACTGCGACGGATTCTCCATCGGGTCGAACGACCTCACCCAGCTCGTCCTCGGCGCCGACCGGGACTCCGAGACCCTCGGGCGGATGGGGTACTTCGACGAGCGCGACCCGGCCGTCCTGCGGGCGATCTCCCTCCTGATCGAGGGGGCGCACGCCGAGGGGCGCACGGTCGGGATCTGCGGCCAGGGCCCGAGCGTGTACCCCGAGTTCGCGGAGTTCCTCGTTCGGGAGGGGATCGACTCGATCTCCCTCAACGCCGACACGGTCGTCACGACCACGCGCACGATCGCCTCGCTCGAGCAGCGGATGAAGCTGCAGACGCTGCGGAGCCGGGCGTAGAGGCGCGTCGCGCTCGCACTCCGGGCCCCTCGCTCAGCGGCTTCTCGCCGGAGCCGGGGGCCGAGGGGGCCTCCAGCGCGGGGGCCCCGCGGGCCCGGGAGGGGAGAACGCGAGCTGGGCCCCTTCGGGAAGCTCGTACTCCCGGAACGAGCGCGCGGGGGAGAAGCCGAGCGTCTCGAGGCGGGTACCGAGGCGCGCGGAATCGGCGAAGATCGCGTAGCGCGCGCCCGGCCCGACCGGATCGGTTTCGAGCGTGAACCGGACGAGGTCCGAGGCGGCCCCCTGGCCGCGGGCGTCGGGTACCGTCGTGACCGCATAGATGCCCGCGGACCGCCGGTACCGGTAGACGAGCGCCGAGGAGGCGAGCCGGCCGTTCCGGAACGCGAGGAGCGGTACCAGCCGCTCGTGGGGGTTCGGGTGGCTCCAGGCGATCTCGAGCGCGGTCCGGAGCTCCGGACGCTCGCGCTCCCCGGTCCAGAACGACGCGACCCGGTCTATCTCCCCCGGCTCGGCGGTCCGGACCTCGGTCGCCCGCCCCGTGGGAGTCGCGCCCTGCTCTGATGCGAGCAGGAGGACGAGGGGGGACGGGCGGGGACGGAACCCGAAGCGGCGCAGGCCCGCGTCGACGTGCTCCGCGACCGGGATCGGGATCCGGAACGTCGGCCGCAGGGCCCGCTGGAAGTAGTGGTCGAGGGCATGCTCGAAGAACGCCGTCTGACGCTCCTTCCCGACCCCCCGCTCCTCGACGAAATTGAACCGGGGAACGGGGATCTTCTCGTGGACGACCAGGCGGGCACCGGGGATCTCGAGGGCGTGGCCGCCAAGGGTCAGTACGAACTGCCGCTCGTTGTCGAGGGCGGCCTCGGTCGCGAGGTCCGCGAGATCGACGTCCACGGGGAACGCAAGCGCTCGGACTACACACACTCTTCGATGCTGTCGCGTTCGCCGGTAAGGCCCGGAGTGCCGTCCCCTGCCCGAACGGTTATCTGGGTCGGACCCTCGTCGGCCGCCGGGCCGCGGCATCGGTCCCACGAAGGCGAAACATGAAGGTGCGGTCGCTACGCCCGCCCGCGCGGGTAACGGTCCTCGGGGGAGGGAACATGGGGAGCGGGATCGCGCAGGCGTGCGCCGAGTCCGGTTTCTCCGTACGGGTGCGCGATGTCGACGACGCCGCGATCGCCCGCGGCCGCAGCATCCTCGAGAAGATGCTCGAAGGCGCGATCGCCCGGAAGAAGATGACCCCGGCCCGGCGGGACGAGATCCTCGGCCGGATCTCCTTCGGGACCGATCTCGACGAGGCGCTCCGCGAGAGCGACCTCGCCATCGAGGCGGTCTTCGAGGAGGAATCGGTGAAGCGGGCGCTCTTCGCCGAGGTCGCGAACCGGATCGGCCCGGAGGCGATCGTTGCCACGAACACCTCGTCGCTCTCGGTCGAAGCCCTCGGGAAGGGGTTCCCCCACCCCGGACGGTTCGCCGGGCTGCATTTTTTCTATCCGGCCGCCGTGAACCGACTGGTCGAGATTATCGGGAGCCCGGCGACCGATCCCGGGACGCTCGAGGAGCTCGAGCGGTTCTGCTACCTCCTCCGCAAGATCCCGATAACGACCCGGGATTCCGCCGGCTTCTGCGTGAACCGCTACTTCGTGCCGTACCTCAACGAGGCGGCCCGGCTCGCGGAGGAGGGCGTCGCGAGCCTCGCCACCATCGAGGAGGTCGGGCGGGAGCTGTTCGGGGCCACGCTCGGCCCGTTCGAGCTGATGAACGTGACCGGGATCCCGATCGCACACCACGCCGAGACATCGCTCTTCCGGGCCTTCGGTCCCGCGTACGCGCCGAGCGCGCTCCTCGAGTCCCAGTTCCGTTCGGGCAAGCCCTGGGCCTGGAAGGAGACGTCGGTCGAGCCGGAAAAGAAGGCCGCCGCCCGTCGGCGCCTCCTCGGGCTCACCGTCGGCATCGCGACGCGGCTCGTGGAGGAGGGGGTCGCGACCGCGGAGTCGACCGACCGCGGCGCGAACGTCGGGCTCCGCCGCGACCACGGACCGTTCGCCCTGCTCTCGTCGGTCGGTCTCGCCGAAGGCCTCGAGCTCGTCGAGGAGTACGCGAAGCGCTGGCCGGGGAACTTCCCGGTCTCGGAGGAGCTCCGGACGCGGGCGAAGCGCGGCGAGCGGACCTGGCCGCTCTCGTACGTGCGGGTCGACCGCAAGGGCGCCGTCGCGTGGGTGATGCTCGACCGTCCCGAGGTCCTGAACTCGCTGAACTCGGCGGTCCTCGAGCAGCTGGACACCGCGTTCCGCGACCTCGAGTCCGACCGCGGTCTCAGGGTGGTCGTCCTCGCGGGCACCTCGCCGGTCTTCGCCGCCGGGGCCGACATCGCGGAGATGGAACGGAAGTCCCACTCCGAGGGGGTCGAGTTCGGCTTCTTCGGACAGCGGGTCGCCGAACGCATCGAGCGGTTCCCGGCGCCCGTGATCGCCCTGGTCGAGGGGTACGCCCTCGGCGGAGGGCTCGAGCTCGCGCTCGCGGCCGACTTCATCGTCGCCGCGGAGGGCGCCCGGCTCGGGCTCCCGGAGGTGACCGTCGGGATCCATCCCGGCATGGGCGGGGCGACGCGCCTCACCCGCCTCATCGGCCGGGCGAAGGCGAAGCTCCTCACCTACACCGGCGAGCCGGTGAGCGCCGAGGAGGCGGCCCGCCTCGGGTTCGTGGCGAAGGTCGTCCCGGCCCTCCGGGCCCGCGACGAGGTCCAGGCGCTCGCAGAGACGATCGCGAGCCGGGCCCCCCTCGGGGTCCGGTGGGTGAAGCAGGTGATCGACCGCGGCCTCGACGCTCCGCTCGCGAGCGCGCTCCACATCGAGGCGGAGTCCGCCGGTCACACGTTCGCGACCGAGGACCGGGCGGAGGGGATGCGGGCGTTCCTCGAGAAGCGCCCCCCGAAGTTCCGGGGGAAGTAGCGGGGACGCCGCGCTCCCGCTCCCCCGACGGCTCGACCTACGGTGCGCTCGCGAGGAGCGCCCGGTAGGCCTCCGGGGTCAGGAGCTCGCCCGGGTCGAGGGGGGCGGCGAGGGTCGCCCGGTAGAGCCAGCCCTTCCCGTACGGGTCCTGGTTGATGAGCTCAGGATGCGCCTTGAGCTCCCCGTTCGCCTCGCTGACGGTCCCATTCCCCGGAGAGTAGACGTCGGCGACGGTCTTCACCGATTCGAGGACCAGGACGCTCCCACCCTTCGTGACCGCCTTGCCGGCGGCCGGGAGGTCGACGAACACGATGTCCGTGAGCTGACCCTGGGCGTGGTCGGTGATCCCGACCGTCACCCGGTTCCCGTCGATCTTGACCCATTCGTGGCTCTTCGTGTACAGCAGCTCGTTCGGCACCTTCGACTCGCTCATGAAGTTCCTCCTTCCCATTCGACCGCGTACTTCACCTGTTCCGGCGTGGGGGTGTCGAGGCGGACCCCGAGGGGGGCGAGCGCGGCCTCCGCCACCGCCCGGTCAAGCGCCGCCGGCACCGCGTGGACCTTCGGCTCCATCGTGCGCCCGTGCTTCGCGAGGTGCTCGGCGCTGAGGGCCTGGAGCGCGAAGGAGAGGTCCATGATCTCGACCGGGTGCCCCTGGCCCGCGGCGAGGTTGATCAGGCGCCCCTCGCCGAGGAGGTAGGCCTTCCGGCCGTCGGCGAACACGTACTCCTCGACGCTCGGCCGCGCCGTGCGGTGGCTGACGGCGATCCCCTCGAGCTCGCGCCGTGCGACCTCGACGTCGAAGTGCCCGGAGTTCGCGAGCAGACAGCCGTCCTTCAGGATGCGGAAGTGGTCGGAGCGGACGACCCCCGTGTTGCCCGTGACCGTGACGATGAGGTCCGCCTCCTTCGCCGCCTCGAGCATCGGCATCACCCGGAAGCCGTCGAGGCGCGCCTCGATCGCCCGGACCGGGTCGATCTCGGTCACGACCACCTCCCCGCCGAGGCCGCGGAGCCGGGAGGCGACCCCCTTCCCGCACCATCCGTAGCCCGCGACGACGCAGACCTTGCCGGCGATGAGGAGGTTCGTCGCCGACATGATCCCGTCCAGGGTGGACTGGCCGGTCCCGTACCGGTTGTCGAAGAGGTGCTTCATCTCGGCGTCGTTCACGTCGATCGCGGGGAAGAGGAGCTTCCCCGTCCTCTCGAGCGCGCGGAGCCGCGTGACGCCGGTCGTGGTCTCCTCGGTCGATCCGCGGAGCTTCCCGCGGTCCTTCCGGGTCGAGTGGACGAGCGCGACGAGGTCCGCCCCATCGTCAACGATCACGTCCGGGTCGGCGTCCAGCATCGCCTGGACCCCCGCCCGGTACTGCGCGACCGACTCGCCCTTCTCCGCCCGGGTGTCCACGCCTTCCTCCCGGACGGCCGCGACGGCGTCATCGTCGGTCGAGAGCGGGTTGCTCGCGGCGAGGCGGACATCGGCCCCCCCGGCCCGGAGGGCGAGCGCGAGGGCGCAGGTCTTCGCCTCCACGTGGAGGACCGCGGAGATCGTGAGCCCCCGGAACGGCTGTTCGGCCTCGAACCGCTGCCGGATCCCTTCCAGGACCGGCATGTGGCTGCGGGCCCACTCGATCTTGAGCCGCCCCCGTGCGAGGTCTCCCGCCATGGCGAACGGGACCACGGAGGCCCGGGACGGGATAAGGTGTGGGGGAAGAGGTTCGCTTCGGGGTCCTTACGACGGCCCCGGCACTACTGCGTGACGGCCCCGCAGAACGGACAGACGAGGTATTCCGGCGGGATCTCCTTGCCGCAGTTCGGGCAGGGCGAGAGGCTCGGGCCGGAGGCGGCCGCGGTCTCGGCGGTCTCCGTCCGCGTTGCCGGGGGCGGGCGGGCCGTGGCGGTCGGGGGCCCGGTGCTCGCCATCCGCTTCGGCGGCCGAGCGGCTTCGGGCGTGGTCGCGGCACCCGCCGGGGGCGCCGTCATGCCGGTCCGCGGAGTTCCCTGGCCTTGCTGGAGCTTCCACTGGCTGTAGGGGGTGTAGCTCGGCTGGCGCTTCCACCAGTCCCAGAACGCGCTCTCGCTGAAGTTCTCCCCGAGCTCGCGCTTCGCCTCGGCGCGGTACTTCTCGGTGAAGTCGGCGTATCCCTGGCGCTCGGCCTCTTCGCCGGCCTCCCCGGGCTTCCCCAGGAGCTGCGCGGCGCACTCGGGGCAGTAGCGGGCGTCGGCCGGGATCGTGGAGGCGCACCGGCTGCAGCGGATCAGGTCCTTCTCGAACTCGGCGCCGCACTTCGGGCAGACGGTCGCGTCCTCGGGGATCAGGTTGCCGCACTCGCCGCACTCGACGAGCTTGCCGGCGGCCGTGCGCCGGGCGAGCAGGAGGAACAGGACGATGCCGGCCACGATCGCCGCGGCGATCGCGATCCAGATCCACATCGGCAGGCCGAGGAACGTCTGCTCGAAGAAGCTCTTCGACGGGGTGGTCGCGCCGGCGACCGTGTAGGTTCCCGGGATCGTGTACGTCGCGGAGGTGACGCCGTAGGCCGTAGCGCTGACGGTGAGGGTGTAGGAGGTCCCCGCCGTGAGCTTGCCCGAAAGCGAGTACCACGGCAGCGTGTAGGGCGAGTTGGCCGGGACCTGAGCGCTGCTCGCGATCAGGATCGGGAGGCCGCCGCCCGAGGGCGTGGCGTAGACCGTCACCGTGGAGAGGGCGGAGCCGTTGTAGGCCACGGTCACGGTGGTGGAGTACTGGGCGTTGAGACTGAGGGTATTGGTGCCCGGACCCGTCGCGCTGGCCACCCGGATCGTGAAGCTGTAGCTCGGGAAGCTCTGCGCCGGCCCGATGTCCGCCTGATCGTAGTGCGCCGTGCCGAAGGCCACGCCGGTCGGGTACGGAGAGACCGACCAGTTGAACCAGTGGCTCGCGGTGCCGCCGGGGACCGTGACCCCGATGTGATAGCCACCGAGGAAGATCCCGTCCGGGAGCGTGGCCAAGGAGATGCTGTTCGACGCGAGCAGGATCGACGCGACGCCGGTCCCGTTGGAGAGCCCCCAGCCGCCGGCGGCGTGGGCGCCGTCCCAGTACTCGAGATAGCCCCACATCGCCGGGTTGACGGTCGCGATGTCGTTGAGCGTCGCGGTCGTCTGGTTGTTGAGCTGGCTCACGTTGTACGCCGAGAAGGCCGAGACCTGGGCGCCGGCGAGCACCAGCCCGTTCGTCCCGCTGACGCTGAACTGCGCCCAGCGGTAGAGGTAGACGTTGCTCGAGGCGTCCGACAGGATGGCGGACGAGCCGTAGACCCCCGTGAGGCTGTACGGGGTCGTGAGGTTCGCGAGGTATCCGACCGCCCCGTTCGTGAAGTTCAGCTTGAGCGACTGCCAGGGGTACGGCGCCACGCTCGTGTAGAGGCTGCCTCCGACCGGCGCCCAGTTGACGCCGATCGCGGTGTCGACGGCGGTGAGGACCGAGCCGGGGTCCGACACGTCGAGCGCGTAGGTCGGTCCGCTCGTGTTGAGCTGGAACGTGAGCTGGAGGATCGTGACCTCGCTCGCGAACCCGGGGAAGATATCTCCGGTCACGTTCGTCAGGGCGAGCGAGATACCAGACGGGGTGCCGAACCCGCCGGTGTAGTTCAGGTACTGGAGCATGCCGGCGGCGGTGATCGCGCTCAGGAGCGACGACGACAGCGGGGCGAGATAGGTGCCCGGATTGGTGCCGTTGATGAACTCCACGACGCCGAGCGCGTAGTCCGTGCCCCCGTAGATCAGGGTGGCGTTCGCCGCGGTGTTGTTCGAGTACGTCGCCGTGCCCGGGCCGTTCGCATCGCTGTAGGCGAGGGCGACGTAGCCGCCGATCGCGCTCGCGGCCGGGTACGACCAGTCGAGGGTCAGGTTGGCCGAGTCGCTCGGTCCGACGAACGACTCCGTCAGGCCCCCCGTCGGCAGGCTCGTCGCGCCCGTGGAGGAGTAGAGGGGGGTCGGGCGCGGGTAGCCGTTCGGGATGAGGCTGTCCTGGTAGAGGTTCTGGATGGAGCTGCCGAAGAGGTTCAGGGCGCCCCCGTTGTGCACGCTGATGATCGGGGCGTAGAAGGTGTCGCCGAGGATCGGCAACGGCTCGTTGAGGTTGGCGACGTCGGGGTTCATCGTCACCGAGGTGGCGTTGAGGGTGACGGATGCGCTGCTGCCCGTGATGTAGAGCCAGCCGGGGAACGACAGGGAGGAGTCCAGGGCGGTGAACACTCCGGTGACCGTGAGGTTCAGCTTCGCGTAGGCGTTGATCGTCTGGACGTCCGTGGTCAGGTTCGAACCGACCAGGTGAACGGTACCCGCATCGTCGAAGTGGTAGACGTGGCTCAGCCGGGACATCGCGGTGCCGGTATTGGCCACGAAGGAGACGAACGACAGTTGCACCCCGCGCACCCACAGGATCCCGCCGGCTTCGACCGTGATGTTCCCGCCCTGGTAGTAGGTGGGGGAGCTCCCGGTCGGCTGGATCGTGACGTTCTGTCCCGGGCCTACGAGCAGGTCGCCGTGGGTCGTGGAGGCCGCGGGTGTGGTCGCCGGGAGGACCGAGCCGGCCGCGATGGGCGTGCCGGAGGGGGCCAACGCGGCGACGAGACCCGTGGTTCCCAGAACCACCGCGAGGGTGATGAGAAGGATCCCGAAGGCGGAGAGTCGGTCGGACGAGCGGCGCGTCGGTCCCCCGGAGCGAAGAGGACTGCCCAAAGAACGGCTCACATGCGAAGAGAGGTTGGCTTCCTGTATTTAAGACGCATGGCCCCAATCGGCGCTTCTCTCGAGGGGGAACGCCGATTCCGCGAGGTGCCGGGCCCCGTCCGGAAGACGCTCAGTCCGACCCGGGGAGCGTCAGGACGATCTTCCCGAAGAGGTCCGGCGCATCGAACCGGCGGAACGCCTCGTCGGCCCGCTCGAACGGGAGCTCCGCATCGATCACCGGCTTCAGTCGACCGGCCGCCAGATGCCCGAGGACCTCCTCGAACTCGACCCTCCCGGCCATGGTGCTGCCGCGGATCGACGCCTGGCGCCAGAACAGCGTACGGACGTCGATCTCGACCATCGAACCGCCCGTCGCGCCGATCACGACCACGCGGCCCCCGCGCGCCGTGGCCCGGACCGAACGGGCGAGGGTCGGGGCGCCGACCGAGTCGAAGATCACGTCGATCCCCATCTTCTCGCTCCACTGCCAGAGGACCCGGTCGAGCGGCTGCGACTCGTCGAACACGAGGAAGGCGTCCGCGCCGAGCGCCCGGACCCGCGCCTCCTTCGCCGGGGACCGTGAGGCGACCGCGACCGTCGCGCCGAGGAGCTTCGCGACCTGGACCGCGGCCGTCGCGACGCCTCCGCCGGCGCCGACGATCGCGACCCGCTCCCCCGGGGCGACCCCTCCCACCGTCCGGAGGGCCCGCCACGCGGTCTCGAAGACGAGCGGCACGGCGGCCGCTTCCGCGAACGTCAGCCTCTCCGGGAGGGGATAGACGTTGCGCCGGGGGAGTACCGCGAACGTCGCCGCGCTTCCCTGGGTGTGCTCCCCGAGGATGCGGTAGTCCCGGCAGAGGGCCTCCTGGCCGGCCCGGCAGGCGCTGCAGGTCCCGTCCCAGATACCCGGATTGATCACGACCGATTGGCCCGGCGCCAGCCCCTCGACCCCGGGTCCGAGCCGGTCGACGACCCCGGCGCCATCCGACCCGATGACGTGCGGCCGCTCGATGGGGACCCCGGGGATGCCGGCGAGCGTGAATCGGTCGAGCCGGTTGAACGCGGCGGCCCGGATGCGGACCCGGACCTCGCCCGGGCCCGGTTCGGGCTCCGGGACCTCGACGTAGGTCAGCCGCTCGAGGCCTCCGTGCTCGGCGAACCCGAATCCACGCATGGCCCCCCTCACTTCGGCGTCCCGAAGGACCACCGGGTCTCCGACCCATGGTCCTCGAGGAGTATCCCCGCGGCCGCGAGCGCGTCCCGGATGCGGTCGGCTTCGGCGAAGTCCCCCCGGGCCCGCGCCCGGGAACGGGCCGCGAGCGCGACCGGGACGATCGTTGCCCAGGCCCCGGTGCGTCCGACAGGCGTCCGGACGAAGAGGCCAAGCACCGACTCCGCCCAGGCATACGGAGCCCGGAGCTCCTCGAGCGCGGCGCCGTGGAACGACTCGAGCTCGGCAAGCCGGGAGGAAAGGAGCCGGCTGAATCCGAAGAGGAGTGCGATCGTCTCCCGGGTGTTGAAGTCGTCCGCGAGCGTCGTGTCGAGCCGGTCGATCAGCCCCTCGGCCTCGTTGGCGAGGTCGTCCGGGAGGTCGACGCCGGGCCGTTCGGGCCCGTCCCGCTCCAGGATCTCCGCGATGCGGTCCGCCGGCTTCGCGAGGGTCGCGTAGGCCTCCCGCGCCTCCTCGAAGCTCTGCCCGCGCGCGAAATCGAGCGGGCTCCGGTAGTGCGCGTTCATGTAGAAGAACCGCAGGACCATCGGCCCGAACTCGTCGAGCGCGGCGGAAAGGGCGTAGACGTTGCCCAGGGACTTCGACATCTTCTCCCCCCGCATCGTGAGCATGCCCCCGTGCATCCAGTAGTTCACGAGCGGCGACTCCCAGGTCGCGCCCTCCGCGAGCGCGATCTCGCTCTCGTGGTGGGGGAAGATCAGGTCGAGCCCGCCCCCGTGGAGGTCGTAGCGCGGGCCGAACAGTCGGAGCGTGATCGCCGTGTCCTCGATGTGCCAGCCCGGGCGGCCGGGACCCCAGGGGCTCTCCCAGGACGGTTCGCCCGGGGTCGCCGCCTTCCAGATCACGAAGTCCTCGGGCGCGCGCTTCGCGGGGTCGACCTCGATCCGCGCCCCGGGCCGGAGCGCCTCGGTCCGCTGGCCGGAGAGCTCCCCGTACCGCGGGAACTTCGCGATCTCGTAGTAGACGGAGCCCTCCGAGGCGTAGGCGAACCCCCGGTCGATCAGCGAGCGGATCTGGGTGAGGATCTCGGGGATGTAGTCGGTCGCGTGCGGGTAGTAGTTCACGGTCCGGATGCCGAGCCGCTCGGCCGACGCCGCCCACTCAAGGAAGTGCCGCTCGGCGAGCTCGAGGGGGTCGGCCCCGATCTCGGCGGCCCGTTCGATGACCTTGTCGTCGAGGTTGGTGACGTTCTGCACCGAGAAGACCCGGTAGCCCCAGCGGGTCAGGGCGCGGGCGACGATGTCGAAGAAGACGAACGTGCGCGCATGGCCGATGTGCGCCTCGTCGTACGGGGTCAGCCCGCAGACGAACAGGCCGACGCGCGGCGGGGCGATCGGCGCGAAGTCCCGGACCTCCCGGGCCATGGAGTCGTAGACCCGGACCCGACGCATCGCTACAGGCTCCCGAGGGCCGACCGGACGTCGTCGGCGAGGTCGGCGGGGTCCTCGATCCCGCAGGAGAGTCGCAGGAGGCCGTCGGTGACGCCGTGCGCCTCCCGCTCCGCCTTCCGGACGCTGGCGTGGGTCATCGACGCCGGGTGGTCGACGAGCGACTCCACCCCGCCGAGGCTCTCCGCGAGGGTGAAGACCTCGAGCCGCCGCAGGAACGCGAGCGCCGCCCGTCGGCCTCCCGCGAGATCCACGCTCACCATGCCGCCGTACCCGTCCATCTGGCGGCGCGCGATCGCGTGCTGCGGATGGGAGGCGAGGCCCGGGTAGAAGGTGGCCCGCACCTTTCGGTGCCCGTCGAGCACTTCGGCGACCGCGCGGGCGCTCTCGCCATGCGCCCGGACCCGGACCCCGAGGGTATGGAGCCCCCGGAGGACCAGGAAGCAGTCGAACGGGCTCGGTACGGCGCCCACCGCGTTCTGGAGCCAGGCGAACCGCTCCGCGTCCTCCTTCGATCGCAGGACGAGCGCCCCGCCAATGATGTCGGAATGCCCCCCGAGGTACTTCGTCATCGAGTGGAGGACGATGTCCGCGCCGAGCTCGATCGGACGCTGGAGCGCCGGCGTCGCGAAAGTGTTGTCGACCGCGACTGTCGCGTGGGCCGCCTTCGCGAGCCGCGCGACCGCCTTGAGGTCGGTGACCTTCAGGAGCGGGTTGGTGGGGCTCTCGAGGTAGACCAGGTCGGCCGGGGTCGCGAGGGCCGCGCGGACCGCGGCGAGGTCGGTCGTGTCCACGTACTCCACTCGGACGCCGAACTGCCGGCGGTGGTGCTCGAACAGGCGCCAGGTACCCCCGTAGAGGTCGTCGACGGCGACGATGCGGCTTCCGCTCGGGAACGCCTCGAGGAGCGTCGTGAGCGCCCCGAGACCGGAGGAGAACGCGAGCCCGGCGTTCCCGCTCTCGAGCGACCCGAGCGCCGCCTCGAGGACCGCCCGCGTCGGATTGCCGCTCCGGCTGTAGACGAACCCCGAATGCCGGTTCGGGGCCCGCTGACGGAACGTGCTCGAGAGGTAGATCGGCGTGTTCACGGCCCCGGTGGCGGCGTCGGCCGGCTGGCGTTCGTGGATCAGACGGGTATCAAAGCGCATGCGTCCCTCCCTGTTCGTCCAGGAACCCGACCAGGTCATGGCGGGTAAGGACTCCGACCGGTAGACCGGTTTCCGGGTCCCGGACGAGCAGGACCTTCTCCTCGCGGAACCGGTGGAGGACCTCCGCGACCGGCGCGTCCGAGGGGACCTCGGGGAACGGGGCGCCGAGCACCGCGGAGACGGAACGCAGCAGCACCGTCTCGTCGGCGAGGGAAAGGCGCAGCACCTCGTCCTCGAGGAAGCTGCCGAGGTTCTTCGGTCCCGAGAGGACCGGCGCCTGCGAGATCTGGTGGTGGCGCAGGAGCCCGAGCGCGTCACGGACGACGGTCGTCGGATCGACCGCGACGAGCGCGGGGGTCCCCTGCTTGCGGGAGAGCAGGCTGCGGACCGTCGCCCCGACGTCGAGGAACCCCTTCTCCCGCATCCAGTCGTCCGAGTAGAACTTGGAGAGGTACCGGTCGCCCGAGTCCGGGAGGATCACGACGGCCGTCGCTCCCTCCGGGAGCGGCCGCGTCGAGAGCCAGCGGAGCGCCCCGCAGACCGCCGAACCGGCCGACCCGCCCACAAAGAGGCCCTCCTCTCGCGCGAGGCGTCGGGCCATCAGGAACGACTCCCGGTCCCCGACCTCGACGAACTCGTCGAGGTACTGGTAGTGGATCGACTTCGGGATCAGGTCCTCCCCGATCCCCTCGACCTGGTATGGGACGGCCGGGGGGAGCTGCCCGGTGCGGAAGTACGGGCCGAGGACGGAGCCCGCGGGATCGACCGCGACGATCCGGACCGCCGGACGATGCTCCTTGAAGTAGCGGCCCACCCCGCTCATCGTGCCGCCGGTGCCGACGGTCCCTACGATCGCGCCGAGGTCCGCGCCCACGTCCCGGTCGATCTCGGGCCCGGTGGTGAGGTAATGGGCCCCGGGGTTGCCCTGGTTCTCGTACTGGTTCGGGTAGTAGGCGTCGGGGATCTCCTTCGCGAGGCGACGCGCGACGGAGTAGTGGCTCATGGGGTGGTCCGGGGGGACCCCCGCGGGCGTCACCACGACGCGCGCGCCATAGGCCTTGAGCAGCCGGATCTTCTCCGAGCTCATCTTGTCCGGGATGACGAACACGATCCGGTAGCCCCGCACGGCGGCGACGAGCGCGAGGCCCACGCCGGTGTTCCCGCTCGTCGCCTCGACGATCGTCCCCCCGGGCTTCAGTCGGCCCGTCCGCTCCGCCTCCGCGACCATGATCGCCCCGATGCGGTCCTTGACCGACCCGCCGGGGTTGAGATACTCGAGCTTCGCGAGGAGGCGGTACGGGACCCCCGCCGCGACGCGGCGGAGGGGTACCATCGGCGTCTCGCCGACGAGGTCGAGGATGCTCTCGGCGACGGGGCGCCCGGCGACCATCAGGCCCGCGCACTGGGCCCGCCCGCTTAAAGGTGCCCGCGATCCGACCGGGGCCTCCTTCCGGACCGGGTCCGACCGAGGACGTACGGTCAGTTCGTACGCGTCCGTTCGTCTCGGACACACTACTTATGGAGGACCCCCCGATGGTTCGGGCGGAGTCATCGCGTGCTGGGTTCGCTCGAGACGGAGGTCATGCATGCCCTGCGCGAGCTGCACGAGGCCCCGGCGCGGGACGTCCGCAAGAAGCTCGAGGCCGGGGGCATCCGTGTGGCGTACACGACCGTCGCCACCATCCTGTCGCGATTGTTCGACAAGGGTCTGGTCCGTCGGCGCCGTGAGCGCTGCCGGGGAGGGGAGCGGTACGTCTACCGGACGGCCGGCAACGAGCAGAAATACCTCATGAACCTCCTGCGGGGCGTCGTGGCCACGTTCGGCCCGTCGGGGGTCGTTCATCTGAACGAGGAGATCGCGAAGCTGGATCCGTCACAGGAGCGGGAGCTCCGGCGTCGGCTCCGTCTCGAGTGACCTCGGCGCGGCGCTATGGGGCTTCCCCTCCCGGGGCATGCGTACCTGCCCCTCGCCGTGTTCCTCGGCCTCGGGGTTCCGTTGGTCCTCGCCTACCGTCGCAAGTCGTCGACGCTGGTCTTCCGCATCGCCGCGGTCTTCCTCGGCGCCTGGGCGCTGCTCGCCACGACCACGGCCGTCTGGGTCCTCGCGGACGGCGGCTGGTCGGCGCTCCTACGGCTCGTGGACGCGCCGCTCCTGCTCTTCGATCTCCAGTTCCTCACGATCTGGCTGATCGGCGCCCTCGGGGCGTTCCTGGTCTTCTTCGTGGCGTTCGTCCTGAGCCAGACCGTGGACCGCGGGTTCCTCCGCCTCCTCCCGACCCGCGAGCTTCCCTGGCCGGCGCGCCTCCCCCGCCCTCGGACGATGACGACCCTGCTCGCCTTCCCGGCGGCCGAGGCCGACGCGTTCATGTTCACGCTGCTCGAGCGGGACCGACACTCGCCGTTCCTTCGCTGCCGGGACGTGATCCTGGTCTCGGACGGTCTCCTCGGCCAGCTCTCCTCGCCCGAGTGGGACGCCGTGCTCGCCCACGAGCTCGGGCATGCGCGGGAGCTCGACGGTCGGTACCTCACGTTCTTCCGGACCCTGGCCCGCATGATGCGCTGGGACCCGGTGCTCCGGCTCCTCGCCGACTCCCTCACGCGGCGGGAGGAGTATCGGGCGGACCTCGACGCGGTCGAGCTCACCCGGGCCCCCCGCGCGCTCGCCCGGGCCCTGTACAAGGCCACGCTCCTCGCTCCGGCGACGCGGCGGGGTCTCCCTGGCCTCCTGGGGGCCGCCGGTCCGCGCGGTCGCCGGGAGACCCTCGAACGGATCCGGAGGCTCGTCGCGCTCGCCGAGAGCGGACGGTTCCCGGAGGAGTTCGGTGCCTAGTTCCGGCCCCGGCCGGCCCGACCGGTGGGGGGTCGCCGCCGTCGCCCCGATCGTGGCCGTGGCCCTGCTCCTCCTCGTCTCGGTACCGGCGCACGCGGCCCCCTATCCCCCGCTCCCGATCGCGCTCGACCGGGACTTCCTCGGGAACCTGACCGCGCCCAGCCTCGCGCCCGGGAGCTCCGGCGGCCTCACCTACACCGTTTCGGACCCGCTCTCGACCCCGCTCACCGGCGTCGTCCTGACACTCACGGTCTACGCCTTCAACGCCTTCCCGGGCAACGCCACCTCCTCGGTCCCGGTCGCGGGCGCGCCTGTCCTCGTCACCGGGACGACCTCGGGGGCATGGGCCAATGTCTCCCTCGGATCGCTCGCCCCCGGACCCGCCCTGCACGGCTCGGTCGCGGTCAGCACCTCCGCCTCGACCCCGTCGGGGGCGTTCGCGGTGCGGACCGCGCTCGCGTTCACGCTGGCCTCGAACCGGACCGCCTACCGGCTCGAGTCGCGAGGGTGGTTCACGGCAGCGACCTGGGCCGCCGCGACCGAGCTCGCGAACGGGAGCGCGACCCTGAACCTCTCCCTCCTCGGTGTCTCGGGCGTGATCCCCGAGACCGTCGTCTACGTGGCGAACTCTTCCTGGGGCTGGGTCCTCGGGGCGGTGCTCGCCGGCGCGATCGTCCTTACCGGCGCCGCGGCGTGGGTCTACTTCCGCCGCGGCCCCGGGTCGAGATCGGGGACCCGGTAGGCGCCGGAGGAGACCCAGGCCCCGAGCGCCTTCGGGACCAGCCGGACGAGCGACGGGGACGTCGTGAGGAGCTCGCGCACGACGTGGGTCGGGAAGTCGATGTCCCCGAACGCGACGATCGTCGCATGCGAGCCCGCGTTCCGCAGCGCCTCGACCACGGCGTCGAGGTCGGCGTCGCTGAGGCGCGTGAAGAGGCGGCGGAGGTACAGGGCCCGTCGCAGCTCCTCGCCGAGCTCCGCCCGCCAGGCCCGGTCGTACTCGGCGAGCGACGCGGCGGAGAGGTCGTTCCTCTCGAGCGCGGCGTGCGCCACGCCGGCGGCGATCTCCGCGCAGCGCATGCCGGTGAAGATCCCTCCGCCCGAGAGCGGCTTCACCTGAGCGGCCGCATCGCCGACCAGGAGCACCCGCTCCCCGGCGGTGTGCGGCACGGACCCGATGGGGATCCCGGAGACGAGGTAGCCCGTGGGGCTGCCGAGCGTGGCCCCGAACCGGCGCTCGAGCTGGGCGACGAGCGCCGAGTAGTACGCGCGGGCCGTCGTCCCGTCGGCGTCCGCCGCCACGCCCACCCGGGCACCCCCCGCGCCGTCCGGGATCCACCAGCCGAAGAGCCCGGGCGCGATCCGCCGGCCGAGGTAGACCTCGACCGAGTCCGGATCCCCCGGGCTCCGCGGGAACTCCGCCTCGAAGGCGGGGAGGATCTCGACCGGCCGTCTCAGCCGGAATGCCCGCGCGACGGCGCTCGAGACCCCGTCCGCCCCGATCACGAGGCGGGCCGTGAGCTCGTGCCGGGTCCCGTCCGGGTCCGTGAGCTCGACGCGTGCCCCGGTCGGACCCCGCTCGAGGAGCCGGTCGAACCGCACGCGGGTGCGGTACTCCGCTCCCGCATGGGCCGCCCGGTCCGCGAGGTACACGTCGAGCCCGGCCCGGTCGATGACGCAGGCGCGGGGTTCCTCCGCCTTGAAGGAGATCACGCCGAGGCTCGGACCGTAGACCGACGCACCCCGGACCCGGGTCCGGACGAACGCGGTCGATCCCGCGAGGTCGAGGACCCGCTGCGAGACGAGGCCGGCGCACTGGACCGGCTGGCCGACCGTCGGGTGCTCCTCCACGACCACGACCCGGTGGCCCGCCGCCGCGAGCCGGTACGCCGCGGTCGAGCCGGCGGGACCGGCGCCGACCACGAGGACATCGAGCGTCTCCACGGTCGTCCGAGAGGTCCCCGCCCTGATAACCCCGGGTGCGCCGGCCCCGGCGCGGTCGCCGAACGCTACCGCGCCCGCCAGGGGGTCTCGACCAGATCGGTGCGCTGCCGCGGCTGGACCGCCGACGCCTCGACCGGGATCGAGACCCCGGCCCGGTGCGCGAGCAGCCCGGTCCAGGCGATCATCGCCCCGTTGTCGACGCACAGGGAGCACGGCGGCGCGAACATCGTCCCCCCGCGCCCCTCGGTCATCGTGCGGACCATGGTGCGCAGGCGCTCGTTGCAGGCGACCCCTCCGCCGAGCACGACCTCGTCCCGGTGCCGGTGGGCGAGGGCCCGCTCCGTGATCTCGGTGAGCATCGCGTACGCGGTCACCTCGACGGAGTAGGCGAGGTCCGGCCGCTCGATCCCCTTCGCCCGGAGCGCGAGCGTGGCGGTGAGGATCCCCGAGAAGGCGACGTCCATCCCGTGCACGGAGTAGGGCAGGGGATGGAGCTCGCTCCCCCGGTTCGCCTCCTTCTCGATCTCGGGACCTCCCGGGAACGATCCCCCGAGCTCGATCCAGAGCTTGTCGAGGAAGTTGCCGATGCCGATGTCGAGCGTCTCCCCGAGGACCCGGTAGCGGCCGCGGGCGTAGGCGATCACCTGCGTGTTGCCGCCGCTCGCATAGAGCAGCATCGGGTCCTCGAGCCCGCTCAGCGCGCGCGCGATCTCCACATGCGCGACGCAGTGGTTGACCGGTACGAGCGGTCGGTTCCAGGCGAGCGCCAGCATCCGGGCGACGGTGGCCCCGGCCCGCAGGCATGGTCCGAGCCCGGGACCCTGGGAGAACGCGACGGCCTCGATCTCCCCGGACCGGAGATGCGCCCGTTCGAGGGCCTGGCGGACGAGGTCGGGGAGGACCTCCACGTGGTGGTTCGCGGCCTCCCGGGGATGGATGCCGCCCCTCGGGGGACGGTACATGTGCCCGGCGACCGAGAGGATCTCGGCGTCCTCGCCGACGATCCCGACCGAGGCGGTGTGAGCGGTCGACTCGATCCCCAGGACGACCATGGCCGCTCGCGGGACGCTCGGAACGGGGATAACGGCTCTCGCTCGGAGCGCGCGAGATCACTCTTCGGTGGACTCGATGCGGAAGTTGACGCGCTTTCCGCGCAGGGCTTCCTGGATGCGGTCCGCGAAGCTCAGCGACTCGGCCACGGTCGCCGGACGGCCCCAGTCGTAGACGAAGTCGTAGCCCTCGGTCTCGGGACGGAACCCGAGGTCCTCGAGCGTCGCGGCGACCTCGGAGTACAGCGCCCCTTCGCTGTCGAGCTGGACGAGGAGGAACGTCTTCGTCATTCCGAGTACCCGAGTGCGCTGCCGGCGTATTCCCCGGCTACTTAAAGCGAGCGTCTGGGTCCCGCGCTACTCCGGCGCGCTCGGTCCTTCCGGCTCGGTCTCCTCCTCCGGAGGCTCGGCCGCACCGCGGTGGGCCGTCACCCGGGCGGCGACCCCGCGGGTGACCCGGGAGATCTCCCGGGGAGCGAGGAGGAGCCGTCCGATCGCGAGGAGGCGGTCCGCCCGATCGACCAGGAGCACCGAGCGGTCGGGGACGAGCCCGGGATCGGCGCCGACGACGAACCGCGCGAAGAGGCTGCGCCCCGCGCTGACGAACGGGGCCGCATCCTCGTCGACGACCAGCCGCTCCCGTCCGGGCGGCAGTACCGTGAGGAGCCGCTCGCCGCCCCGCATCGTGGGCCGCGGCACCCCGTCGGTGCCGACGTGGAACAGCGGTTCCCCATCCGACCGGATCGTGCGGAGCCGCCCCGTGCGCCGCGACCGCTCCCCTTCGACCGCGGGGTCGAGCCGCTCGGCGACCGTGCGACCATACTGCCACTCGAGAAGGGCCCGTACCTGTCGTTCCGTCCACGCCTCCGACCAGTCCCGGTCGAGGTCGGCCACCTCTCCCCACGCCGGCTCGAGGAGCGCGCGCACCGACGACGGGGATCGGTGCCGCGGTACGGTTCGGAACTCCTCCATCCCGAGGTACGGTCCGACCGGATAAAGGTCGCAGAGCTCGAGGGGGACCGGGCCGATCGGGGTCTCCGCCGCCCACGCGAGCGGACGCCCTTTCCGATCCTCCATGGGAACGTGGCGGAGGTACTCGGGCCGCAGGGCGATCCGAGGGATCGGGCCCGCCGCCGGGCGGAAGGCCGCGAAGGCGGCCGCGCGGTCCCGGAAACGGACGACCGCCGGCCGTTCCCGGCTCTCGGCCACCACCTCACGGAACGACCGTCGACTCTCCGGCTCCGTCGGGAGGAAGACCTCGGGGCGGGCGCGCGCCTCGGCGAGTCCCGCCCGGAGCGCCGGGTGCGCGGTCGCCCGCCGCTCGGCGAGCTCCCACAACGCGCCGTCCCGGATCGCCCGCCGCACGCGGCCGATCTCCTCGACCGACTGGAGGAGGTTGTGGAAGGCGATCCGCCGCTCGCGTTCGGGCGGGGGCCGGCGAGCGACCTCGGTGAGCGGCGCCTCGGCGCAGAGCGCGCAGCGGCAGATCGGGTCGCGGATCTCCTCGATCGGCACGCTCCCTTCCGGGAACATCAGGGTGCCGCGACGCGCGAACTTGTGGTAGGCCGAGGAGTCGAAGAGATCGACCCCGAAGAGCGCCGCGAAGGCGAAGGTCATGGGATGCCCGGTCCCGAAGAGGTGGACGGCCGAGCCGGGCGAGAGCATCGGGCGGACGGCCGCCAGGATCCGCGCGAGCTCCACGAACCGGTACTGCTCCATGAGGGGGACGACGCCGCCGACCGCGAGCACGTCGCCGATCTCGCTCGCTTCGGCGGCCGATCGGACCCGGAGCTCGTCGTGGAGCCCGCCCTGGACCGGGACCGCGAGCAGACCGCTCCGCGCCCTTCGGGCGGCCCGGGCGCGATCGATCGTGGTCGCGAGGGCCGCCTCGGCCTCCGCGCGGTCGGTCTCGGGTTCGGTGAAGAGATCGAGCACGGTCGCGACGTCCGAGCCGATGCGGCCCTGGAACTCGAGGATCTCCTCCGGTCCGACCTCCACCGAGCCGTACGCATGTTGCTGGAACGCCCCGGAGTCGGTCATCACCGGCCCGTCGAACCCGATGAGCCCGTGGATCCCTTCGGACTCCGCCCGCGATCGCAGCGGCGGCGTCCTCCAGACGATGTACGAGGAGGTGATCACCGCCCCGATCCCGAGCCGGTCGCGCATCTCGTTCGGCGCGATCGGCTGGCGCTCGCGGTCCGGGTGGACGACCGGTAGCAGCGCGGGGGTCGACACCGTCCCATGGGGGGTCTCGAACCGGCCGAGCCGGGCGAGCCCGTCCCGTTCCAGGGTCTCGAAGCCGGACATCGTCGCTCCGTTCAGGACCCCGCGGCCGCGGATTCCGGGGAACCGTACGACGCGCGGATCCGCCGGAGCAGGTCGACCAGCATCGCGTGGGTCAACTTCCCGGTGTTCGTGTTCTGGGGGCTCGGATGGTAGGACGCCCAGAGGAGCGGCCGGCCTTCCCCCAGGGCGACGCAGGCTCCGTGGGCAAAGGGGGTCTTCGGGACCTCGCGAGCGTAGGCGCGCGCAGCCGCGCGGAGGACGGCGTCCCAGGCGAAGCCCCCCAGCGCGAGGACCGCCCGAACGTTGGCCAGGACCGCAAGTTCCCGCTCGAGGTAGGGTAGGCAGTTCGCCTGCTCCGCCGGCAGCGGTCGGTTGTCGGGCGGGGCGCACCGCACCGCGGCCGTCAGGAAGAGGTCGTCATAGCGGAGGCCGTCCCCCCGATGGAGGGAGGTCGGCTGGCTCGCGAAGCCGGCGGCATGGAACGCCCGAACGAGGAACGCCGCCGAGCGATCGCCCGTGAACATCCGGCCCGTACGGTTCGAGCCGTGGGCCGCGGGGGCGAGCCCCACGGCGACGAGGCGCGCATGCGGGTCGCCGAACCCCGGGACCCCCTGCCCCCAGTAGGTTTCGGCCCGGAACTCGCGCTTCTTCTCCCGCGCCACCCGCTCGCGGTAGCGGACCAGTCGGGGACAGCGCCGGCAGGCGATCACCTCCGAACGGACCCGGTCGAGCGTGTCGGGCACGGGCGGGGCTAGCGTCGCCGCATAATGGAGGTTCCGGACCGAGGACCGCTATCGTGCGGTGCTCACCGCTCGTGACCTACCCCTATAGAAGGGGCGGCCCATCGCCCTAGCGATGACGACCACCGAGGTGCCGAAGGGTCGTACGGTCACGCTGGGCGACGTCCCGGGGGATCTGCGGGTCGGCAAGAACGCCCGCATCGAAGTGAGCGGACGGCTCACGGTGGCCGGCGTCGCCCGGTTCGACGGCAATGCCGAGGTCCGGGGGGACCTCACCTGCCGCGCCCTCGAGGCCGACGACGGCACCGTCCGCATCGCCGGCAGCGTCCACGCCACCGAGTCCGTCCGGGCGCACGACGCCACGATCGAGGTCGAGGGCGGGTTCCGTTCCGTGCACGTGGACGTCGACCGCGGTCTCTCGATCCGGGGACCGGCCGAGGCGGAGGAGTTCGAGGTCGGCGGATACCTCGACGGTCGTAGCACGCTCACCGCCGCGAAAGTGTCGGTCGGGGGCAAGTTCCGGCTCGCGGGCAAGCTCACGGCCCGCGCCGTCGACGCAGGCGGATCGGTCGACGTCGGCGAGGTCGAGGTGGATTCGCTCGACGCCGGTGGGCTGATCCGGCTCGGCGGGGGAACGGTGAAGAACGGGGTCAAGGTCGGCGGTCGGTTCGTCGCCCGCGGACCCCTCTCGTTCGGTTCCCTGGACGCCGGGGGGACGGCCGACCTCCAGGCCGGTGGGAAGGGAGGCTCGATCGATGTCGGGGGCGTCCTGTCGGTGGGAGGGGACCTCACGTTCTCGACCCTCGACGTCGGCGGGCTCGGTTCGATCCACGGGGACGCGACGGGGGAGAGCTTCGACGTCGGGGGGAAGTTCGACGTCGGGGGCGCGCTCCGCGTGACCCGGTCGGTCGACGTGGGCGGGTTCATGTCGGTGGGCGGCGACCTCGCGGGGGAGTCGCTCGACGTCGGCGGCATGCTCTCGGCCCGGTCGGGGATCTTCACCGGTACGGCGCGCGTCGGGGGGCACATCCGGACCCACGCAGGGTTGAAGGCGAGCCGGCTCGTCCTACGGGCCAAGGCGCGGGCGAGCGGCCCCCTCATCGGGGGGACCGTCGAGCTCGAGCACCGGGCACGCGCCGAGGAGGTCTACGGGGAGTCCGTGGAGCTCGGCGACCGGGCGGAGGCGAACCGCGTCGTGGCCAAGCGGGTGCGAGTGGGCCGCGGCGCTTCGGTCAGCGAGGTGCTCTACTCGGAGTCGGCCGACGTCGACCCCGAAGCCCACCTCTCCGCACCGCCCCGCCGGGTCGATCCCCTGCCCCCCTTCCCGCTCTGAACCGGAGACGGCCGAATGCCGAGCGGTCCGGACGGAGCCAACGGGACCTCCCGACGACGGGAGGTGAGCGACCTCTACGCGACGGTCCTCGAGGTGGTGAAGCACTACCACGGCGCCGCCCGCATCACCCGGGTCTCCTACGGCGCGGGCATGCCGGTCGACCGTCTGAGGAACTTCGTCGAGCGCCTGCTCGCCCTGGGACTGCTGAAGAGCGAGGAGCTCGACGGCCGGCCGGCTTACGACATCACGGCGCGGGGCCAGGAGTACCTCGACAGCTACTGGAAGCTCCGGGGGTATCTCGAAGGGCTCGAACGGGGACCGTCCGATGAGCGGCCGAGCCGCCGGCGATAGCCCACGGGCCCGGGATGGGGTGGACCGTCCGCCCTCTCAGTAGCGTCGGACCTTCGGGTCGACGTAGGCCGACCAGGCGTCGATCCCGCCGTTCAGGTTCGCGACCGAGAGGAACCCGAGCCGTCGAAGGTATCCGACGACGAGGCTCGAGCGCTCTCCGATGTGGCAGTAGACGACCAGGTCCCGGTCGCGCGGGATCTCGTCGAGACGACCGGGGATCTCCGCCATGGGAATGTGGATCGAGGGCTTGATCGACGCGTACCGGCGCTCGAACGGTTCCCGGACGTCGAGGACGAGGACCCGGTCAGCCGGGTCCTTGAGCCGCCTCGCGAGCTCGCTCGGCTCGATCCCAGGATCCATGGTGGCACCGTGGACCGACACCGTTCTCGCCGGTCCGCGCCGGGGTCGCGTCGGAGGAGCCTATAAGGTCCCGCATCCTCCGTTTCCCCGATGAAGGTCAAGGACCCGGTCTGCGGAATGGTCATCGAGGACTCGATGGCGGCGGCGCACGGCACCTACGGGGGCGAGACGATCTACTTCTGCTCGGTGCCCTGCCAGAAGAGTTACGAGAAGAACCATCCACGCCGACCCGCTTGAGCCGAGGTGAGCCGGTCCTCCCCGGGCCGGCATGGGCCCGCGCGCGGGCTATGCCGGGGCCCCTCATGCTAGGCCGGCACAGGCAGCCCACAGGGATTTGAAGGAGCCGCGGACTCCCCGCGCGATGGATTCCGCGACCCTGCCGTCGGACGTCACGCAGTGGTTCTCGGCGTTCCAGCGTCAGATCCGGTTCTACTTCCGCACGATGCGGTTCGTGGGATTGCTCGGCTTCGTGACGCTCGTTTCGGTGGCGGCGATGGCCGTCGCCATCGTCTACGGATCCAGCGCGACCTCGGCGTCCGACTACCTGTACGGGATCCTCGGCAACCTCCCTACGTTCGGGATCATCGTGGGGGCGTTCATCGGCGGCGATGCGATCGCGATGGACTCCGGGGGGACGGGCTACTTCACCCTCGTTCTCCCCGTACGGCGCCTCGTCCTCCTGCTCGGGCGGTACGCGGCCGCGTTCCTGGTCTCGTTCGTCCTGCTGCTCGTGTTCTACGCCTTCTCGATCTTCGGGGCGGCGTGGCTCTTCGGGGCCGGGTCGATCCCCTGGACGGACGTCGGCGTGTCGGTCGGATTCGCCGCGCTCTTCGCCCTGGCGACGCTCGCGACCGCGTTCCTGTTCAGCGCCTTCTTCCGGAGCCCCGCGGTCAGCATGGTGGTCACGATCCTGGTCCTCTTCCTCGCCTTCCTGTTCATCGACGGCCTGCTCGTCCTCACGACCGTCGAACCGTGGTTCTCGCTCCTCTACGCCGGCGAGATCATGGCGCTCGTGTTCGAGGGCCAGCCGCACCTCACCTCCACCACGCTCAACGGGCCGCGGCACCTGACGATCACCACGTACCATCCGTACCTCTGGGAGGGCGTCGTGATCCTGCTGGTGTACCTGGTCGTGTCGCTCGTCCTGAGCGCGGTGCTGTTCCAGTACCGGGAGTTGAAGGGGTGACGATGACGAGCCTCTCCGTCGACGGGCTCACGAAGCGCTACAACCACGGCCGCCCGGCCCTCGAGGACGCGACGTTCCGCTACGAGGGCGCGGGGGCGATCGGCTACCTCGGGCCGAACGGCGCGGGGAAGACGACTACCCTCAAGCTCCTGACCCACCTGCTCCGTCCGACCCAGGGCCGCGCGCGGATCAACGAGATCGACGTCACCGAGGACCCGAAGCACGCCCTCGCCGACGTGGGCGCGGTGATCGAGACCCCGGAGCCGTACCCGTCCCAGACCGTCCGGGAGGCGATCGAGATGGTGGCGGAGTTCCGGAGCGGCGACCTCGCGCGCGCCGGCTCGGAGATCCGCGACCTCAACGAGAAGCTCGAGCTCCCCCCGCTCGACCAGCGGACCGGGCGCCTGTCGAAGGGCCAGCGCCAGCGGGTCGTGATCGCCGCCGCGCTGATCCGCGATCCGCGGGTCATCATCCTGGACGAGCCGACCAACGGGCTCGATCCCAAGGAGCGGATCCTCATCCGCAACCTCCTTCGGGAGCTCAAGAAGGACCACCTGATCCTGATGAGCTCGCACCTGATGCAGGAGGTCACGGAGATCTGCGACCAGGTGATCTTCATCAACCAGGGCAAGATCCTGCTCCGGGACTCCGTCGAGCACGTCGCGACCCGTTTCCAGACCCGTTCGGTCGATGCCGAGTTCGCGACCCCGATCGTGGTCGACCGCATCCGGGCCCTCGGGCCGGTCGTGAAGGACGCGGTCGTCGTCGGGGAGCGGAGGTTCCGGATCACGTTCGACGGGTCGAACGACGCGCGGGCCGAGATCCTGAAGGGCCTCGTCTCCCTCGGGCCGGTCCTTTCCTACTCGAACTCGTCGTTGATGCTCGAGGACGCCTACCTCTCGCTCATCGCGGCGAACGGCGGCTCCGCCGGAAGCTAGGCCCCGCGGCTCCCGGCGCGTTCGCCCTGGGCCGCGCTGCAAAACCTTATCCCACGAACCCCGGTCGACCGGTCCGGCGATGGGCGACCAGGACCTCTCGAACGAGCTCGCCGGCCAGGGCTACCAGCTCGTCGGGAAGCACAGCGCGGTCAAGATGTGCTACTGGACCCGCGAGTCGCTCGTGCGGGGCCGGGACTGCTACAAGGGACGGTTCTACGGGATCGAGAGCCACCGGTGCCTCCAGATGTCCCCCGCCATCGACTCGTGCAACCTCCACTGCCGCTTCTGCTGGCGCAACCAGGGATGGGAGAACGACGAGGTCATGGCCGAGTACGACGACCCCGAGGGGCTGCTCGACCGGTCGATCGACGCCCAGCGGCGCATCCTTTCCGGGTTCAAGGGGGACGCCGCGGTCGACCTCGACCGCTGGGAGGCGTCGCAGCGACCGAAGCACATCGCGATCTCGCTCACCGGGGAGCCGACCCTCTACCCCAAGATGAACCGGTTCCTCGAGCTCTGCCACGAGCGCGGCATCACGACGTTCCTCGTCACCAACGGGACGAACCCGGACGCGCTGCGGGCGCTCGACCCCTTGCCGACGCAGCTCTACGTCTCGGTGACGGCCCCGAACCCGGAGGTCTTCCGTCGGCTCACGCTGCCGGCGGACGAGCACGCCTGGGACCATCTGCTCGAGTCGCTCGCGATCGTCCGGGACCTGCGGACGCGCCGGGTCATCCGGCACACGCTCGTCAAGGGCTGGAACCTCGGCTGGGTCGACCGGTATGCCGAGCTCGACGCGATCGCGCGTCCGGACTTCATCGAGCCGAAGGGCTACGTGTACATGGGGAAGTCCCGCCAGCGCCTCGGACGCGACCACGTCCCCTCCCACGAGGAGGTCGCGGAGTTCGCCCGGCGCCTCGCCCGGAGATCGGGCTACCTCCTGCTCGACGAGTCCCCGGACTCGAAGGTCCTCTTGCTCGGGCTTCGGGCCGAAGGTCGGTTCCTTCCCGGCCAGGAGCGCGAGCTCGCCCCGCTGCCGGTCCTGGCCGCGGTCGCGTAGGTCAGCTATCCGGTCGGGCTAGATCGGGCGCCAGTTCAGGACCGACACGAACACCGCCGCGGCGATCCCGAGCCCGACCACGATGTACGGATTGATCTTGAGCGACTTGGTCTCCTCCATGTCGTAGTACTGGATGAGACCGGCCGCGCTCGAGAAGCCGGTACGACGATTGTCGGGCATGGTCACCGGTTCAACGGGGCGCCGGTATATAACCGCTCACGGAGGCACGGCAAGCGCCCGCGTACGCGTTGTCCCCTCGGGCGCCGACCCGGAACGACGCCCGCCCCCGGGGGCCGTTCGGGGAGCGCTCGTCGCCATCCTCGGCGTGACGATCCTTCTCGCCGCGCTCTCCTCTTCCTCCTTCGGCGTCAAGAGGTCCTCCGTCAACGTCGCGGCCGCGATCACGGGCGTGGTCCTTGCGGTCGCCGGTCTCGTCCGGGGGATACGGGCGGTCGGATCCTCGAGCCGGGTCCCTAGTCGGCGCGTCCCTATCCCGGCGCCGTGCCGCTACCCGGGCGACGTGGGCGGACCGACCCGCCCCCGGACGGTCAGCGGCGTAACGAGACCGACCCGAGGTCGAGGAGGTGGTCCTCGACCGCCTCGTGGAGCCGTCCGAGCAGGCCGCCCCCGAGATCGTCCTGGCCCCCCGAGAACACGCGGTCGAGCAGGGGGCGAGGGGGGGTGACCCGGATCGTCCGGCGCGAGGAGACTCCGGTCGCGTGCGCGAGCTCCTCGAGGGCCATCTCCCGGTCCGCGAGAGCGTCGATGAGGCCGAGCCGAAGGGATCGGCTCCCGCTCCAGAACTCGCCGGTGGCGAGCGCCCGGATCTCTTCGACCGGCCGCTTCCGCTCCCGAGCGACGAGATCGACGAACACCGTGTGGCTCTCCTCGGCGAGCGCGGCGATCTTCCCCCGCTCCTCGTCGGTGAGGGGGCGGTATCCCTGGTAGGCGTCCTTGTGGCGCCCGGCGTGGATGAGGTCGACCGAGATCCCGAGGCGACGGAGCAGGTCCCGGGCGGCGAAGTGCGGGTAGATGACCCCGATCGAACCGACCTCGGACTCGGGATACGCGAAGATCCGTCGCGCCCCGAGCGCGGCCAGGTAGGCCCCGGAGGCCCCGATCGATCCGATCGAGGCGTAGACCGGCTTCACCGCGTCGAGGCGCTTGACGGCGAGGTAGAGATCCATCGAGGCGATCGACTCCCCGCCTCCGCTCGAGATGTCGAGCAAGACCCCGCGGATCCGGCGGCGCTGACGGAGCCCCTTCAGAAGGCGGAGGTACGGTTCGACCGTCCGCTCGCGGATCGTTCCCCGGAACGGCACATGGGCCAGACGTTCGCGCATGGGAGGGGACGCATGCCCATGGCCCGGGTCGGACATAACGTCAGGGTGCCCTCCGGTCGGCCGGACCGTTCAAGTAGCCCGATGCCCCCCTCCGGTACGCTGTGCGCCTGCTCATCCGCCCCCGACTGCCGGCGATCGCCCTGCTCCTCCTGGCGCCCTCGATCCCTGAGCTGCTCACCGGCTCGACGCCGATCACGAACCTCGTCCTCAACCCTCCCGCCTTCGCGATCAACTTCCTCGGCGACGTCGGGCTCTACGGGACCGGAGCGCTCCTCATCCGGGAGTTCGCGGTCGCCTACCGGAAGGGCTGGGCGTCGATCCTGCTGCTCGGCGCCGCCTACGGCATCGTCGAGGAGGGGTTCGCGGTGCACACCTTCTTCCAACCGTCCGGTCCGCCGGTCGACGCCCTCGGTACCTACGGGCACGCCTTCGGCGTCAACTGGGTCTGGGCCCTCGGCCTCACGGTATTCCACGCCACCTACTCGATCGCGCTGCCGATCCTCCTGACCTACCTGTGGTTCCCGGAGGTCCGGGACCGCCGGTGGCTCGACCGGGGACTCCTCGCGCTGGTCGCGTCCGTCTACCTCTTCGTGGTCTCCCTCTTCTCATTCGTCGTCGGCCACGGACCCTCCCCCGCGGCCCTCGCCTTCTTCCTCGGGGTGGTCGCTGTGCTGCTCTCCCTTGCCTACCGGCTTCCCGGGGACCTCCTGCGACCCCGGCCCGGGCCGGCGCGCATCGGTCGACGGGGTCTCGTGCTTCTCGGTACGGTCGAGTTCGACGCATGGGTGGCGGTGATCATCCTCGCCTCGGCCCGGATCGTCCCGGCGATCGCCACGGTGGTCCTGATCGTCGTCGCGAACGCGGCGGTGCTGGCGACATTGCTCCGTCGCGTCGGCACCGAGGACCTCGAGCGGACCCAGTTCGCCTTTGCCGCCGGGATGATGGCGATCCTCTTCGTCTGGGACATCCCGACGGAGTTCGCCGTGCCCGGTATCCTGGGCGTGAGCCTCCTCTTCGCGCTGCTCCTCTACCGGCTGAACCGTACGGTGAACGCGCGCGCAGCCCCCACTCCCGCGGTCGGTGGGTGAGAATCCGCGAGGCGATGACGACCGGCCCTACTTGGCGAGGGGGCGGGCCCCGAAGGGGCTCCAGAAGCTCCCCAGACTCAGGGCGGCCTCCGGCCCGAGGCTGAACCCCCGGGCCGCGAGCGCCGGAGGGGCGGGGGCGCCCGAGCCATAGAGGGCTCGGTCATCAACGGTCGATCGGTGGCGGGTCTTCTCGTGCGACAGGGGGCTCGCGTTCGCGGTCATCGTACCGAGAATGGCGGGGAACCCCATGGTCCGGACGCACGGCGGGGGCTCACCGCCGGTGAGCACCCCGGGTGCGCGCTCCTCCGCCTCCGCTCGCAGGTGTTCTCCGATCCCCGTGATGGGGGTTCGTCCCGATCCCTGACCGCCCGCTCGGGCGAAGCCCGGGCGGCCCCACGGCCGGCCCGGGGAGGTCTCGAGTAACAGCTATTACCCGCCCGGGAAGACCGCGGGTGCTTCGCCATGGTCGGACGGGTCACCGAAGCGGTCTGGGTCGAGAAGTACCGGCCGGTCTCGCTGCGCGACATGGTTGGGCAGGAAGCGATCGTCCCCCTCCTGCGGTCGTACGCAGAGAAGCGGGCGATGCCGCACCTCCTCTTCGCCGGTCCCCCCGGCACCGGCAAGACCACCGCCGCGCTCGCCCTCGCCCGGGACCTCTACGGCAACGAGTGGCGCCAGAACTTCCGCGAGGAGAATGCGAGCGACGCGCGGGGCATCGACACGATCCGTACGACCGTGAAGGAGTACGCGCGGACCTCCCCGTTCGGGGAGATTGGGTTCAAGATCCTGTTCCTCGACGAGGCCGACAACCTCACCGCCGAGGCGCAGGCGGCCCTGCGCCGCACGATGGAACGGTATTCCACGTCGTGCCGGTTCATCCTCTCGTGCAACTACTCGTCGCGGATCATCGACCCGATCCAGTCCCGGTGCGCGGTGTTCCGGTTCCGGGCCTACTCGACCGAGGCGATCCGGACGCAGCTCGATCGGGTGGCCCGTGGTGAGGGGAAGAAGGTCTCGGCCGAGGCGATGGAGACGATCCTCGCCGCGAGCGCCGGCGACATGCGCCGCGCGATCAACCTCCTCCAGCTCACCGCGACCCACGTGGACACCGTGACCGCGGATACGGTGAAGGAGTACGCCACGATCCCGTTGCGTCGGGAGGTCGAGGCGATGGTCGGGGCCGCGCTGAAGGGGAGCTTCCTCGAGGCCCGGGACCGCCTCTACCGGGTCTTCACGGACCGCGGGGCGTCGGGAGAGGACATCGTCCGCGCGATCCACAGCTACCTCCCCGACATCCCCGACAGCGTGCTGCCGCCCCGGGACAAGGTCCGACTGGTCGAGTTCCTCGGCGAGGTCGACTTCCGTCTCGCCCAAGGGGCCTCCGACCGCATCCAGATCGAGGCGGTCCTCGCCCACCTTGCGAGCGGCCAGACGGGGGGAGGGTAGCGGACCCGTGGCCCGTCAGCGGAACGTCGGCGCGAAGCCGAAGCTCCACCGCCGGGCGGTGGCGGTCGGGGAGCTCACCCTTCGTGCGAGCACCCGTCGGTCGATCCGCCGCCGGTCGGTCGAGAAGGGGGACCCGATCGCCGCCTCCGAGCTCGCCGGTCTCCTCGCGATGAAGCGGACCCCCGAGCTCATCCCGCACTGCCACGCCGTCCCGCTGACGAGCAGCGCCGTCCGCGTGACCCTCTCGCGGCGGGGGGTCCGGGTCCACGCGGAGGCGGAGGCGGTCGACCGGACGGGGGTCGAGATGGAAGCGCTCGTCGGGGCGAGCGTCGCGCTCCTGACCGTATGGGACATGGTCAAGTACCTCGAGAAGGATGCGCGGGGCCTCTATCCGGCGACCTCCCTCGGACCGGTGCGCGTCGCGGTCAAGCGGAAGTCGGCGGAGGATGGAGCATGAACGCACCGCAATCCCCCGCCGCGAGCCGCCATCACCTCGGGGGCGACCGGTCCCTCGGGTTCGCCGTACTATCGGTCTCCGATACCCACACCGAGGAGGACGACCCGTCGGGCCACCTCGCCCGCGACCTGATCGCGAACGGGGGCCACACGGTCCGCCACTATGCGCTCGTCGCGAACTCGATCGCCGATGTCCGGGAGAAGCTCGAGCCCTGGCTCGCCGAGAGGACCGTCGAGTGCGCCGTGACCGTGGGCGGGACCGGCGTGAGCTCGCGCGACCTCACCGTCAACGCCCTCGAGGCGATGGGCGGACGGAAGCTCGACGGGTTCGGCGAGATCTACCGCTCGCTGAGCTTCGGGGAGGTCGGGCCCCTCGCGCTGATCAGCCGCGCCACCCTGTTCGTCGTCGCCGGCAAGCCGATCTTCGCCCTGCCGGGAAGCGAACGCGCGGTCCGCACCGCGGTCGAGAAGCTGATCCTTCCCGTCTCTATCCACCTAGTCGAGGAGCTCGAGCGGTAGGCCGGACGGCCGCGCCGGCGGTCCCGGTCACCGGCGTACCGGGAGCGCTCCCATCGGGGGCGGACCCGGGTCGAGGACCTGCGGCGGCAGACCCTGGAGTCGGCAGAAGTCGCTCCAGGCCCGGTTCGCATCGACATGGTGCGCGAGCAGGATCCCCCGCTCGGAGAGCGCCTCCCACGCGGCCCGAAGCTCGAAGCGTGCCCGCTCCGCGACCGGGCCATTGTCGTAGAGGAACAGGTCGACCCCGTGCGAGGAGCCAAGCACCTCGCGAAGCCGGGTCTCCGTGTTGCCGAGCGCGAGGGTCCAACGGCCCCGCAGGGACGGGGCGACGAACTGGCCCACCCCGACATCGCGGACGCCGGGGACGCGGCCGGCCGAGGGGCCGGGGCCGAGCGACGTGAGCTCGCCGAGGCCGTTCGCCTCGAGCGCGGCGAGGAGCCAGGCAGTCGAGTAGCCGGGGCGGACCCCGGTCTCCACGACCCGCTCGGGCCGGGCCGCCCGAACGATCAGGTAGAGGAGCGACCCCTGGGGGAGCTCCCGGGTGAACGCGAGACCGGCCCCGCGCTGCAGGAGGAGGTCGGGCAGCTTCCCTTCCTTCAGTTCCCGGCGGTACCGCTGGAGGTCGGTCTCGGAGGCCCCTGTGAGCCGCCGGACGCGGTCGAGCGAGGCCTGGCGGAAGAACAGCATCCGGTGACGCACGTCCTTCCGCGCGGCGGGGGAAAGGAGCGGCGAACGGCGGCCGTTCCGGTCCACGTAGGGGACGGCGTCGCCGGCCTGCGCACCCGGTCGAGTAGAGGACGAGGGGGCGCTCCCGTGGCCGGGAGCTACGAACACATAGAAGGAAAGGGCCTCGGGATACAAATGGATTTGTGCGGCGCCGCCCGACCTCCGCGCCCGGGTACTGTGAAAAGATCGGTTGATGGCGGGGGAACCTCTCCCCTGGTGGGAACCGCAAAGAACCCAACAGGAGGAGAGGCCCACGAGGACAGAGGAACTCACGCCCATAGACCTTGGCCATCTGCTG
>JAKASE010000044.1 GCA_021819135.1 Thermoplasmata archaeon
CGGCTGGGCCACTCCCCACGAGGTCTATCACGACCCCAAGTTGATGAGCCGGAAGCGAGTCAGGAGCCGTTGAGGGCGGCAGGATCTCCTGATAGTTCAAGCGGCAACATGTCCTGATACACTACACGTAGTGCCATCCCCGAAGGTGTAGTAGTATACGGCCGTCTGCGTGGAGGAAGGGTCGTACATTTCACAACTCAGGGTGGCTTGCGTGGTGTACACGTCCGTGGTCGTGTCCGTCAGCGTAACGCTCGTTCCCGCGCACATTCCAAAGCCCGCTCCCGCCGGAGTATCATACTCGAAACAGACCGACACATCTACCGAGTAGTCAGTACCGGAAGTCGAGGAGTACGTGGAAGTTTGAGTCCATGTGAGCATGGATGGATTGGACGGATGAAAATTCGTCGGAACCTCCCACACAATGTAGTTAGGCCCGGGTTGTCCATAGTTGAAGCTTGCGTCTGATAACCAATCGGTCGTCGTGGAGGGGGCGGCAGCAGCTCCATCGTACTGGGTGACCCAGGCATTCTCCGGCGAGCGCGTCACTTCACTCATCCGTCCCGTAGCAGTGTATTCCAGTTCGATCCCCGAGTCATTGCCCCAGCCAGGCCATTGTGGACCCATCTGTGTAACATTACTCCAAGTGTATTGATGTCCCGCCCCTCCGATGGACTGATCCACTGTCTGCGACGACCCAACCGTCCACGCGTTTTCGCACTGGGCGCTATTGCTGTGGACTAGCGCCAATGTGACGGGAACAAACGTCGTGGTGGAGCTGTCTGGTACTAGAACGAAAGGCTGGTAGTCGGTGGTCGAATTGGGGCTTGAAGTGACGGACCGAACAGCCGACCATTGGCCGCCGAGCCGCGACGTTATGGTCATCGTGAGGTTTGGTTGAGTGGCCTTTCGCACATTCCCGAGCACATTCACAGCCCCGGTGAGTGGCGACTTGTCACCGTGACAGTGCCAGCGCCTCTACGAGGGGCCGGGTGATTTCACGAACTCGCGGTTCTCCCTCGGACCTCGCGGAAACCCTCCCCCGTTAGATCTCCGCCCGCAGCGCCGACACCGCGTCCACGAACGACGGCCGGGCCTTCTTCGGATACCACGGGAGCTTCACGAACCGCGGCTTGGGTCCCTGGCTCTCCAAGTACCACGCCCAGACCATGCTGTAGAGCCAGAACGCCAGCGAGGCCGCCCGCTCCGGTCCCTTGCCCTTCCAGCTCTGCGGCTCTTCGCCCCCGAGGCTCTGCTTCGAACTCCTCAGCGTATCCTCGATGGGCCAGCGCCCGAAGTAGTGACTGACGACCGCCCCCGGGCTCAGCTCGAGGTCCGTGGTGAACAGGAAGTCGTCCTTCTCGTGCCCCTTCGGGTCGCGGCTCACCACGACCCGAACGGGGCGGGCACCGCAGACGTGGTACCACAGCACCTCGCGGGCCAAGAGGAGGCGTTCCTCCCACCGCCCCCGACGGTCCACAACGACCTTCGTCCAACCGTTCCGGGTGTGGTCCGCCCATCGGGGCAGCGGGGCGAGACGAGGCCCCTTCTTCGGGGGTCGCCCCATCTGGCCCGGCCGACGCGGCCGAGGGGAGTCGTAGAGCGCCGCATCCCGTCGGATCCTCGAGGTGACGGCCGTTCGGGGCAGTCCCCACCCGGCGAGCGGCGCGTAGGCGCCGTCGGCGATGAGATGGAAGGCCCGGTCGGGGAACCGCTCCGTCAGGTGGCGGATCGCCTCGGCGGCGAGGTCGAGGAGGGTCGGTCCCCTCTTGCGGTGGAGTCGGACGGCGAGGGGAAGGGCGAGCGGCTCGCCGCCCCACGGGCCTTCACGCGCAGGGCGAGGACGACGAGGTTGAGGCCGCGGTCGTAGACGACGGAGCCGCCGCTGGAGCGCACGGCGTCTCGGAAGACCCCGACGCCCTCGATCTTCCGTCCGCGACGGTGGAAGAGGGTGTCGTCGAGGAGAAGGTCAATGCGGCCGGTCTCGGCGAAGAGGCCGATCAGGAGCTCGGCGGTGAGGTCCCAGAGGGAGTCGAGGGACCAAGCGGCGGAGCGGAGGAGGCGATGGTAGGCGTCGTGGGGCCGTCGACGCACAAGGTCGCCGCCGCGCATCATGCCGGTGACGGTGCGGCGGGCGGGGCAGAGGACCCACGCGGTGAGGAGCTCCTGGAAGGTCGCGAAGGCAGGGGCAGTGAAGATCGGCCGGAAGAGCTCGAGGAGAACGAGCCACCACGCGAGGGGCTCGGGGGTGGCCTGGACCGACGGGTTCTTGGACGGGGGGCGCTTCATGCCGAGCGCAGCCGCAAGGCTGCCCCCGGGGTATCGTTGCTTCACACCGGCGAGACTCGGGGTTATTATCCTCCCTGCGGCGCTCCAGTGGAAACGGCCCGGAGAGGGCGGACGACGCGATCAGGCGGGGGTCGGTTCAGGCCCGAAAAGTGCGAAAGTCCACAGTAGAGCAAGTTACTTTCTGTATAGGACATTGGGTCTCAGTGCAACCACCGGTTGTCGTGCCAACCCGCGTTCAGCCGCGGTTCACCCCGGTTCGGCAGGGGATTTCGCAGGTCCGGGCGGGAGGGATCGCGGTCGCGCTTGGGCCGCTCCCGAGGCGGCCGGATGCCCCAAACGGTGCCCTGTCCCTAGTCGTTAAGCAGGTCGCGCCGTTGACGCCCTAGTGGACGGGCCGCAGGGGAGCCTCCCGGTCCCTTGGCGGTGGGGGAACCCCCGGGTCCGCTACCCTCGCCGAGGGCGCGAACGGGTGCTCGGGTATCTCGCCCGGACCCTCGGAGGTTCGCCGCCCCGGCCTCCCGCTCCGGAGACTGTGACCCCCCTACCAGCGACCCGGCTCTCCCCAGAGGATTTCGCGAGCCTCGCAGGTCTCTTCCCCCGCGACGCTCTGCTCAAGGACGACCGATCCCGTCGTCTCGCCTCCAACGGTGGCTCCTACCGGGACGTGGCGCTTCTGCGCACCGGGACCCGGGTCGAAGTGGTCGATGCCGTCGTCGAACCGGCATCGATCCGGGAAGTGGAGGCGCTCGTGGGCTGGGCCGATCCGCGACGCGTCGCGCTCGTCCCTCGCGGGGGAGGCACCTCGGTGGTCGGTGGGGTCGAGCCCCTCCGGGACGGGGGGCGAGCGGTGGTGTCGGTCTCCCTGCGTCGCCTCGACCGTGCCGGTCCCCTGGACAGCGCTCGACGGCAGGCGACCTTCGAGGCCGGCATCCGCGGGCCGGAGCTCGAGGCGTCGCTGAACCGCCAGGGCTGGACGCTCGGGCACTTCCCGCAATCGTTCGAGCACTCGTCGCTGGGCGGATGGATCGTGACCCGCTCGTATGGACAGGCCTCGACCCGCTACGGTACCCCGGTCGATCGCCTCGAAGGGTTCGTGCTCGTCACACCCCGGGGACGGGTCGAATGGTGCCGGGCGGACCGGCCAGCCACGGTGCCGGACCCGGGGCAGATCGTCCCGGGGAGCGAAGGGGTCCTCGGGATCCTCGTTTCCGCGACCGTCCGCATCGACCCGATGGCGGCGAGCACCCGGTACTTCGCCGCGCTCTTTCCGGATTGGGAAGCAGGGGTAGACGCGACGAGGCGGCTTGCGACCGCCGCTCCGGCCCCAGCCGTCCTGCGCCTCGCCGACGGGCCCGAGACCGATTTCACGCTCGCCGAGAGCGGCTGGGAGGCGGGAGGTCGCCGGGAGATCTGGCGACGGCTCGCGGCCCGCGGGCTCGGTTTCCGGAGGTCTTCCGGAGGCGAGACGTGCCTCGGGATCGGCTCGTACGAGGGTTCTGCGGAGGAGGTCCGACGGGGGACGGAGGAGCTCCGCTCCGTCCTGCGTTCCGCCGGCGCGGCCCGGCTTCCCTCGGCCGTGGGCCGCGCGTGGGAACGCGGGCGGTTCCGCGCGCCCTACCTACGCGATGATCTGATTGAGGCCGGCTGGTTCATCGAGACCTTCGAGACGTTCTCGCCCTGGGAGCGCCTCAAGGACGTCGTCCGCGCCGCGCGGACCTCGGTGGCCACTTGGGCAGATCGCGAGGGGATCCCGGCCCTCGTCGGGACCCACCTTTCCCACCCGATCTCCGAGGGGACCGCGGCGTACTTCACGGTCCTCGCGATCCAGAAGCCGGGAACGGTGGTCGCCACGACGGACGCCTTCAAGGAGATCACGGCGGAGGCGATCGTCCGCGCGGGAGGGACCGTGACGCACCACCATGGGATCGGCACCTACCACCGGCCATGGGTGCGTCGCTCCTTCCCGGCGGCGTGGCTGGAGGGGCTGAAGACCCTGAAGGCTCAGTGGGACCCGAACGGGATCATGAACCCGGGAAAGACGCTTCCCGAGGGCTGAGCGATGGACGGGGTCCCTCCCACGAATGGTCCCGGACCGGGTCACCCCGGCGGGCCGAGGACGCGGTCGGAGGCCCTCCGCCGCCTCGAGACCACCTCGTTCGACCTCGTGGTGGTCGGGGGCGGGATCACGGGGGCAGCGATCGCCGCAGAGGCCGCCCACCGCGGGCACTCGGTGGCCCTCCTCGAGCGAGACGACTTTGGCTGCGGGGCCTCCGGGCACACCTCGAAGCTCCTTCACGGGGGTCTCCGCTACCTCGCCCAGGGCCACGTTCGACTGGTCCGAGAGGCCCTCCGGGAGCGGACGCTCGTCCTCGAGGAGGCCGATCCCTCCTGCGTCCGGCTCGAGCCGTTCCTGCTGCCGCTTCGGGGGAGCGCCGCCGGCGTGCTCCGGGACCGGTTCGGGACGTGGCTCTATGAGCGCCTGGCCTGGGGCCATCACCTCGGTCCCCGCCAGGTCCTGAGCCGGTCCGAAGTGCTTCGTCGCGTCCCGGCCCTCGACCCGGAGGGCCTCCGGGGAGGCGTGCTCTACTGGGAAGCGATCATCGACGACGTCGCCCTCACCTGGCGGCGTGTCGATTCGACGCGGAGGGAAGGAGCGGTCGTCGTCAACCACGCCGAAGCGGTGGCCTCGGAGACCCGGTCTACCGGTGGGTTCCTCGTGACCGCCCGCGACCGCGTCGGGGGAAGGGACTACCGGATCGCGGGTCGCTGCCTCGTGGAGGCGACGGGGGCGTGGATGGGGCGGGTTCCGATCGCTCCCTCGAGCCCTCGGCTTGCCCCGTCGAAAGGGATCCATCTCGTCCTCCGGAGGGAGACACTCCCGCTCGATCTGGCCGTCGTGCTCGTGGGACCCGACGGACGACCGACCTTCGCGCTTCCGTACGGTTCGCTCGTGGTGGTGGGAACGACCGACACGGCCTACGCCGACGACCCCGGCGCCGCCGTCTCGGAGCCGTCGGACGTCGACTACCTCCTGGAGAGGCTCCGGCACGGCTTCCCCCGGCTCCGGTTCGACCGGTCCAGTGTCGTCGATACGTACGCCGGAGTACGGCCGCTACTGGCCGCCGGGGCGTCGCACCCCTCCGAGCTATCCCGGGAGGATGTGGAGGTCTACGACCCCCGCGGTGCGGTAGCGGTCGCCGGGGGCAAGTTGACGACCCACCGGCGGATGGCGGAACGGGTGCTCGCGCTCCTTCCTCTTCCGGTCGAAGCTCGTCCGATGCCGACTCCTCCCGAACCTTCGACCGAGTCGAGACCTCACCGGCCCAGAACCCTCGACACCCCCTGGGCCCCTGCTTCGGAGCTCATCGCGAGGCTCAGTCGCTCTCCGGGACCCGATGATTGGGCGGAGCTCGAGAAGCGCGTGACCGAGGCGCGAGACGAGGCGCTCACCGAGACGCTCGAAGACCTCCTCGACCGCCGACTGCACGCCCTGACGCGCCGGGAGCCCGGCTTCGAGGGCGTGATCTCGAAGGCAGCGGAGCTCATGACCCGTGCGTCCGGGGCATCTCCCGCGTCCGCCGAGAGCCTCGTCGCGTCGTACCGGGCGCATCTCGCGCGCGAGCACCGGGCCCTCGAAGGGGGCGACCATGGCTGAGCCCGCGGACCCAGTGACCGCGGTGATTGCCAACCCGACCGCGGGACGCACCGACGACCGGACGCGGTGGGACCGACTCGAGACCGAGATCCGTCGCGAGCTCGCCGGCGCGGTCATCCGGACCACGCGTCGGGCGGGGGATGAGCGAACGATCGTGACCGAGCTCCTCGCCGAGGGCATCGACCGACTCCTCGTTGCGGGCGGCGACGGAACGCTCCATCAGGTGGTGGACGCCGTTCTCGAGGCCCGTCCGCGCGCCGTCGATCGTCCGGTCCTGGGGACCCTCCCGCTCGGGAGCGGGAACGATTTCGCGCGGGGGCTCGGTCTCCCGCTCGACCCGCACGCCGCCCTCCGTGCGCTCGCCTCGGCCCGGGCCATCCCGGTGGACGTCGGTCGGCTCACGTTTGTCGACGAGGAGCCGGTTCGGTCGATCCACTGGCTCAACCAGTCGTACCTCGGCTTCGGGGCCGACGTCGTCCGCCGGGTCGCCGCCGGCACGCGGCCCGCCGACCAGCGCGCCTACACTCGGGCGGTCCTTCGGGAGATCGGTCGGGCGCGCCCGCACCGCTACACGCTGGTGGGCGATCGCGATGCGCCGCGGGAGATCGAGGCGATGAACATGCTTGTCGCGAACGGGCGCTACTCGGGCAGCGGGATGCTAAGCTCTCCCCGGGCGGATCCCACGGACGGTCAGCTCGATCTCCTCGTGGTAGGTCCGGTGGGGCGGTTACGCCTCCTCTCGGGCCTTCGCCGGTTCCGGTCGGGGACTCACCTCACGCTCCCGGAGGTGCGCACGTGGCGGGTCGACCGGATCACGATACGGTCGGACGATCCGGCGTCCCTCGTGGAAGCGGACGGGGATATCGTGGGCCGATTGCCGGTGCGGTACGAGGTCCTGCCGGAGTCGCTCCGGTTCCTCGTGCCCGGTGGAGCGGGGGAGCAGGACCACTTGCGGACCGCTTCGGCGGGTACTCGGCCACCGCCCTGACGCGCCCCGGGGGACTCGGGGGCCCGCTCGAGTCCGGAGAGACTCGCACCCCGCGGGAGTTCGAGCCCACGACCCCGTCCCGTGGCGTAAACGCCTCGGAGTGGTCCAGGTGGAGGGGCGCTGGGCGCTGCGAACATTCAGCGCTCGATACCCCTCATCGAATCGGAGATCCTCTAGCGCGGGATCGCGTCAATTCGAGTATGCGACCCCTCGACCCCCACGGAGAGGCGGACGCACTATGCTTGTCGTGCAAAAGTGCTGTGTCACGAATTGTTGATGGGAGGTCTGACGGGTAGGGACCGTTCGACCATCGATCCGCCCGCCAAATACCTTCGCGTGGCCCAACTGTAGGCGGCCGGGCGGGTCTTCCGTGTGAGCAGG
>JAKASE010000002.1 GCA_021819135.1 Thermoplasmata archaeon
GCGCCCAGTCTTTCGGGCAAGCTCGCCCGTAGGGCGGCTCAAAGTGGAACCCGGGCGCCGTGGGCTCGAGACCACACCCCCTATGGGGGCGCGGTCATAATGCGGCTGATTTCCTCGGGGTCTTCCGGGCATCGAACGCGCCGAGCGCGGTCGAGTCCCGCGCGAGGATCCGCTCGACCATCTCCCGCTCGACCGCCTCGGCCTCCGGCCATGAGGCCCGGGGATCCGGGTCGAACCGGCCAAAGTTGTGCACGATCGAACCGGTCGCGAGGAAGACGACCCGACGGCCCTCTTCCTCGAGGATCGTACGCATCGCTCGGCCCCATCGGAGATGGAGGGACGGGTTCCGCCGGAGGATCGAGATCGGAACGACCGGGACGGAGGCTCCCGACGCGAAGTGGAGGAGGGGAGCCCACGCGCCGTGGTCGAGCCCCCAGTCCTCGGTCGTCTCGGCCGCGAGACCGGCCCGTCGGCCCGCCTCGGCGAGGCGTCCCGCGAGCTCGGCATCGCCGGGAGGTTCGTACCGGACCCGGGAGAGCGCCGGGGGGAATCCGGAGAAGTCGTAGAGCTGCCTCGGGCGAGCCCCCGCGTGCACTCGGAAGACCGGGTCGGTGACCCAGTGAGGGCTCGAGACGACGATCGTATCCGGGCGGAAGCGTTCGATGACCCGGAGCCCGTCCAGCGCGCGATTCGCCTCGGTCCCCACGCCCCCGAACTCGGCGGGGGCGATGAGGAACGGGGCGTTGGGCGCGTACGCCGCGTAGACGATCGTCACGGAACGATGGGTCGGGGGGTCGGCGCGTTCATGCCGCGCCGGTGGCCAAGGACGGGGCGACCCTGTGGGCCTCGACGGCTACCGGCGGCGGGGAGGGCCGGAGCGTCTTCAGCGCGTTCCCCCAGGCGACCAGCTGGTCGAGCATCGTGCGGACCGAGCCCTCCTTCGAGGGATCCGGCCGGAACGCGCGGAAGTTCTCGAAGTCGGTGAAGAGCGAGAACCACGCCTGGGCGCGGACGTCCGCGACCTGGAGCTCGGCCATGATGAGGCGAAGATGCTCGACGGCGCGGATCCCGCCCGCGCTTCCGTAGCTCACGAACCCCGCCGCCTTGTTCCCCCACTCGGCGTAGAGGAAGTCGATCGCGTTCTTGAGCGCGCCCGAGGTGCTGTGGTTGTACTCGGGCGTGACGAAGACGAACGCGTCCAGCGAGGCGATCTTCTTCGCCCATGCCTTCGTGTGCTCCTGCGAGTACTTCCCGGCGGAGGCCGGGATCGGTTCGTCGAGATGGGGGAGCCGATAATCGAGCAGGTCGATCAGCTCGTACTCGGCGTCGTTCCGCGTCTTCGCGATGTCATAGACCCACCGGGCGACCGATTCCCCGAGGCGGCCCGGTCTCGTGCTCCCGATGATGATCCCCACGCGAATCATGCGCTCGCTCCCCGAGGGGCGACCCCGCAGGCGGTTCGTCGGTCCGGCTTCGCGTCCTCGGTGAGGGGGGCGTTCCCATTCGCTGTCATATGTCTACCACGTAACCTAGGGTAACCATATAAGGACGCGCGAGCGCACACACCACCAGCTCACGCCCGCGTCGTGAACCGGCTTGGCACGGACCGACCGAAGGAATCGGACCCGACCGACGCGGTCCTCGGCCTGGGGGAGGCACGCGCGTCCTCGCGCTCGCGGGGCCGCCGTACGCTTATCTCCCGTCCCCGTGTGCGAGGGCCGTGGACACGTATTTTCGCGCCATCGACGCCGCGGTCGACCGCGCGTACGCGGTCGCCGAGAGGGCGCGACGGGTGGGATACGATCCCGAGCCCGTCCCCGAGATTCCCCGGGCCCACGACATGGCGACGCGGGTCGAGAAGCTGCTGAGCCACCTCGGGATCGAGGGGATCGCCGAGGAGATCCGCGCCCTCGCGGCGACGATGCCCCGCGAGGAGGTCGCGGTCACGATCACCCGGCGCCTCGCCCGGGACCCCACCCGTCCCGGGCCGCTCGCCGCGCGGGTCGACACGGCGCTCCGGGTCGGGCTCGCGGTCCTGACCGAGGGGATCCTGGTCGCCCCGCTCGAGGGCCTCGCCGAGGTCCACATCCGAGAGAACGGCGCGGGGTCCCGCGGATATATCGAACTGTACTACGCCGGTCCGATCCGCGCCGCGGGAGGGACCGCCCAGGCGCTGAGCGTCCTTCTCGCCGATATCGTGCGGCGGGACCTCGGGCTCGACGCCTTCCGCCCCGAGCGGGGCGAGGTCGAGCGGTACAAGGAGGAGATCCCGCTCTACAAGTACCACCAGCATCTGCAGTACGTTCCGACCCCCGAGGAGATCGAGCGGGTCGTCTCGAACATCCCGGTCGCGATCTCGGGCGAGGCGACCGAAGGCGAGGCAGAGGTCTCCGCGTTCCGGAACCTGCCGCGCGTGCCGACCAACGGGATCCGGGGCGGGGCCTGTCTCGTCATCGCTGAGGGCCTCTGCCAGAAGGCGGCCAAGCTGCGGAAGGTCGTCGACAAGCTCGGCCTCGACGGCTGGGAGTTCCTTGCCGAGATCGGCCACCGCGCGACCGATGACGAGGACTCGCACACGCCGAAGTACCTTCAGGACTCCGTGGGGGGACGGCCGGTCCTCGCGCACCCGAGCCACCCGGGAGGGTTCCGGCTGACCTACGGCCGTGCGCGGACGACCGGTCTCGCGTCGTGCGCCGTGAACCCGGCGACGATGGTGATCCTGCAGCACTTCGTCGCGATCGGCACCCAGGTCAAGCTCGAGTACCCGGGCAAGGCCACGGCGATGGCCGTCTGCGACACCGTCGAGGGCCCGATCGTCGCACTGGACGACGGCACGGTGACCGCGGTGCACGACGTCGCCCGCGCCGAGGAGCTCCGGCCCCGGGTGCGTCGGATCGTCGACCTCGGGGAGATCCTGGTCTCGTTCGGCGAGTTCCTCGAGAACAACCGGTCGCTCGTCCCCGGGAGCTACTCGATGGACTGGCACGCCGAAGAGCTCCGGGCGGCCGGCGTCGATCCGCGGGAGGCGCTCCGTGTCGCCTCGTACGACGAGGCGGTCCGCCTCTCCCGGGACCACGCCGTCCCGCTGCATCCCCGCTGGCTGCTGTTCTGGCACGACCTCACGAGCGCCGAGATCCGGGCGCTGTCGGCGTTCGTCGAGCGGTCGGGCCAGTGGGTGGAGGACCATCTCGAGCTCCCGGCCGACCCCGCGTGGCGGGGGACCCTCGAGCGCCTCGGCTTCCTGTTCTATCCGATCGACACGGACCGCATGCGGGGCGAGCCGGACCCGAGCGCGGCTCTGGTCGGGGGCCTCGGCCTCGAGGCCACCGATCGGTCCCTGGTCCGGCGCACTCCGGCGGAGCCGATCGATCCGGACCCGATACGGTACGTGAGCCGCCTCGCGGGGGTCACGGTCCGGGCCCGCAGCCCCTCGCGCGTGGGGGGCCGGGTCGGCCGGCCCGAGAAGGCCTACCAGCGGACGATGCAGCCGAACGTGCACGGCCTCTTTCCGGTCGGCGCGGCCGGAGGTCCGACCCGTTCGCTCGTGGTCGCCGCGCGCGAGACGATGCGCGAAGGGGTCGCGGTCGACCTTGGGATCCGCTCGTGCCCGGCGTGCGGACGAACGACCGTCTGGGCCCGCTGCCCCTGCGGGACGCACACGCGTCCGACCGGGACCGTAGGCCGGCAGGAGCTCCCGATCGCGCGCCTGTGGAGCGACGCGCTCTCGCGCCTGCACCTCGTCAAGGTCCCGCCGGCGAAGGGCGTGAAGGGGCTCACCTCGCCGGGGAAGGTCCCAGAGGCGATCGAGAAGGCGATCCTGCGGGCGGTCCACGGGGTCTCGGTCTACCAGGACGGCACGACACGCTTCGATCTCACGGACCTGCCTCTCACGCACTTCCGTCCGGCAGAGATCGGGGTCGATCTCGCGACCCTGCGCCGGCTCGGGTACGCGACCGACTGGTCCGGCGCACCGCTCACCGACCCCCAGCAGCTGGTCGAACTGCGGCCCCAAGACCTCATCGTCTCCCGGTCGTGCGGGGAGTACCTGACCCGGCTCGCGCAGTTCGTCGACGATGAGCTCGTCCGGTTCTACAACCTCGACCCGTTCTACTCGGCCGAGCGGCCCGAGGACCTCGTGGGACAGTTGGTCGCCGCGCTCGCCCCCCACACCTCGGGGGCGGTCGCGGGCCGGCTCCTCGGGTTCACGGATGCCGAGGCGTGCTTCGCCCACCCGGTCTTCCACGCCGCGAAGCGGCGGAACTGCGACGGGGACGAGGACTCGGTCACGCTCCTCCTCGATGCCCTCCTCAACTTCTCGCGCGCGTACCTGCCCGAGAGCCGCGGCGCGCTCATGGACAAGCCGCTCGTCCTCACGACCCGCCTCGTGGCGACCGAGGTCGACAAGGAGGCGCACAACGTCGACGTCTCGAGCCGCCATGCCCTCGCGCTCTACCGCGCGGCGGCGGAGGGACGGCCCGCGAAGGAGATCGAACCGCTCCTCGACCTGGTCGGCCACCGCCTCGAGTCCGACCGGGCCCTCGAGGGGTACGGCTTCACGCACGACACCGCCCGGATCGCCGGCGGCCCGGTCCGCTCGGCGTACCGCGACGGCCGCTCGATGAGCGACATGGTCGAGCGGTCGGTGCTCCTCGCGACCCAGATCCGTGCGGTCGACGTCGCCGAAGCGGTCACGCTCGTGCTCAATGCCCACTTCCTCCCCGACGTCATGGGGAACCTGAAGAGCTACGCGACCCAGCGGTTCCGCTGCAAGGACTGCGGCGCCTCCTACCGCCGCCCGCCGCTCGCGGGGCGGTGCTCGGCGGTCGGGCCGGGGAAGGAGCGGTGTGACGGCGAGCTCCTCTCGACGGTCTACGAGGCCTCGGTCCGGAAGTACCTGCCGCTCTCCCAGCGTCTCGGGGAGATCGAGGGGATCACGCCGTACGTCCGCCAGCGGATCCAGGTCCTCTCCGACTCGATCGCCACGCTCTTCCCGGGGTCCACCGCGCAGACGACGCTCGACCGGTTCCGTACGGCCGGGGCGCCGGGCGGCTCCGGCGCGCCGGCAGGCCCCGGCCGCGGAACGGCCAAATAGACGGCGGACCGTGGCACGTTCGGTCGGGCTTGTGGGGTAGTCTGGACTATCCTGTTGGCCTTCGGAGCCAACGACCTGGGTTCGAATTCGCGGCGACGCGGGGTCCGCGACGGAACTCCCAGCAAGCCCGTCCGCCCGCCGCGCTAGCGGAAGTAGCCCGGGGACTGCGTCGACTCGACCCGCTTTTCCTCCTCGGGCTTCGCGGCCTCGAGGATGTCGACCGTCAGGATCGCGGGGATCGGGACGAGGCGCACGCGCCCCTTCTCGTCCTTCTCCGACCCGTCGAGCTCGATCGCGAGGGCGTTGTCGCCGCCGATCGAGACGAGGCCCCGGAAGGTGCCGGTCGAGACGATCGCGGTCTCCTCCGGGCCGGCCGATCGCAGGCGGACGAGCGACCCCGGCGTGAGCGCGATCGCGGGCTTCTTGCCGCCGGCGCCCGTGGCGCTCACCGCGGACCTCCGCGCTCCCGACCCACCCGGACGGCGGGAACGGCCCTCGGCGTCGGCTCGCTCATCGATTTCTCCACCAATGTCTGCAAGTGATTCACCGTCTCCCGATAGCGGCGCAGGGCGTTCTGGGCGTTCGCCTCGGTGAAGTCCCAGGCGCGGGCGAAGCTCCCGTAGCGCAGCCGGTAGCCCTTGCGCCCCTTGCCGTCGGCCGCGCCTCCCACCTCCTCCAAGAGGTCGAGGGCCTTGAGTTTGTTGATGTGTCGGTAGACGGTCGGCTTCGAGGTCTTGAGGACCGCGGTGAGCTCCTCGACGTACCACGGCCGAGCGGGGTCGCGGAGGAGGCAGTCGTGGACGAGCCGGTAGGCGAGGCTCTGACCGACGGGCCCCTCGGAGCCCCGGCCCTCCTCTCCCTCGGGGAGGTAGCCGATCAGGCGGAGGAACTCCCGAAGGACCTCGTCCAGGTCCGCGATCGGGGTGAGGGGCGTCGAGTAACGCAACGCGAGTTCGAATGGCATGCCGACCGGTTGCCGAAGCCGCTCTAAAGATAAAAAAACGGGGTCGGCCGGGGCACCTTCCGCGGGAAACGTAAAACCCCAGCGAGCGCGTGAACCGCGGCGATGACCGAGTTCGACCTGATCGTCCCCTCGACCCCGGACGAGGCGGTCGCCGTCCTGCACGCGCACCCCCCGGAAGAGGTGGCGGTGCTCGCGGGCGGCACCGACCTCCTCTTCGACCTGGACGGGGGCCGCCTCCGCGCCCGTCACGTCGTGTCGCTCCGCCGCCTCCCGTGGCGGACGCTTGACTGGAACGGCGCGACCCTGACGATCGGGAGCACGCTGCCGCTCCGGGCGATCGAGAACGACCCCGATGTCCGCGCCCGGCTCCCGGGCCTGTATACCGCGGTCCGCGCCGTGGGAAGCGTCGCGCTCCGGCACCGGGCGACGCTCGGCGGGAACCTCGGCCGGGCCTCCCCCGCCTCCGACCTCGTCCCGATGCTGCTCGCCCTCGATGCCGAGGTCGAGCTCGTCGGACCCTCGGGGGAGCGGACCGTCCCGGTCGACCGGTTCGTCGAGGCGTCCCGGAAGACCGCGCTCCGGCCGTCCGAGCTCATCCGGGCGGTCCGCATCCCCGAGGCCCGGCCCTCGGCGTACCTCTGGCAGCGGGTCCGGCCGTTCCACGACATCTCCCACATGGCGGTCGCCGTCGCCTTCTCCCCGGCCGGAGCTCGCTGGCGTGTCGCTGTCGCCGGGTTCCCGCCGCGCCCGATCCTCGTCCCGGCGGCGGAAGCGGCCCTCGGCCCCGCCCACCCGAGCGACCCCGATCTCGAGCGGGCCGCGGAGTCGATCGTCCGGGAGGCCCCGATCGTCGCCGACCGGCGCGCCTCGGAGGAGTACCGCCGCCGTCTCGTGCGCCCGCTCCTCACCCGGGCGGTCCGCGCGTGCGGGGAGGAGCTCCGATGACGGCCCCGGCCCCGCCCCGGTGCCGGGTCAACGGCCGATCGGTGGACCTCGGCGACGTGCCGCCGGGCGAGCGTCTCCTCGACACCCTGCGCTGGCGCCTCGCGCTCAAGGGGACCAAGGAAGGGTGCCGGACGGGGAGCTGTGGGGCGTGCACCGTGCTCGTGGACGGCAAGAGCGCCCTCTCCTGCCTCACGCTGACGCGCGAGATCGAGGGGAGCGCCGTGACGACGATCGAGGGCGCCCCGGATGACCCGGAGGGGGCGCGGGTCCGTGCGGCGTTCGAAGCGGTGGGCGCGCTCCAGTGCGGCTACTGCACGCCGGGGTTCGTGATGGCCCTGGCCGGGCTCCTGAAGGAGCGCGGACGGGGCGGGTCGTTCGACGAGCTCCTCGAGGACCTCGGCGGCAATCTCTGCCGCTGCACCGGCTACGCGGCGATCGTCCGGGCGGCGGCCTCGCTGCGCACCGAGGAGGCCGAGCCATGACCGGCCCCCTCCGTCCGGACCTCGCCGAGAAGCTCGCCGGGGCCGCGGGATACGGGGTCGACCTCGACGTCCCCGGCATGCTCTGGGGCGCGCTCGTCCTCGCCCCGGTCGCCCACGGACGACTCACCGGGGTCGACCTCGCGCCCGCGCGGGCGCTCCCGGGGGTCGTCGCCATCGGGGCGGAGGACCTGCCCCGCCTGCTTCCCGGTCGAGAAGGCGACCGCGAGCGACCGGCATTCCCGACCGACACGATCGTCTACCGGAACCAGCCGGTGGCGGCCGTCGCCGCGCCGACCCTCGCGCGGGCCCGGGAGGCGGCGCGGGCCGTGACCGTGCATGTCGAGCCGCTCCCCGCCGTCGTCGACGTGGAGAGCCGGTTCCCCGACTGGCCAGGACCGGAGGCCGCCGGACGGCCCGAGATCGCGGCCCACGTCCGCGCCCGCCACGGGGACGTTGAGGCCGCGTTCCGCGACGCCGGCACCGTCGTGCGCGAGATCTACCGTACCGCGAGCGTCCATCCGGTCGCCCTCGAGCCGCACGCGTGCGTCGCGGACGTGGAGGGGGACCGCTGGCACGTCCGGACCTCCACCCAGAGCCCGTTCGGGGTACGGGAGGACGTCGCATCGATCCTCGGGCTCCCCGAGTCATCGATCGTGGTCGAGGGCACGTGGGTCGGGGGCGGCTTCGGAGGCAAGGGGGCCTCGTTCGTCGAACCGTGGGCCCTGCTCCTCGCGAAGGCCGCCGGACGGCCCGTGCGGCTCGCCCTCACCTACCGGGAGGAGTTCCTCCTCGGACGGACGACCCTCCCCGCGGTCGTGCGCATGGAGACCGCGGTCCGCGACGGACGGATCACGGCGCGGCGCGTCCGGCTGCTCCTCGACGTCGGCACCTCGTTGCCCGGCCGGGATTTCACGACCGGTTACTCGATCGGGTTCCTCCTGGGGCCGTACCGGACGCCGGTGTTCGAGGTCGAGGGGTACGCCGTGCGGACGAACAAGCCGCCGTTCGGGCCGCACCGGGCCCCGTTCGCCCCCCAGTGCGCGTTCATGGTCGAGTCGCATCTCGAGCACGTCGCGCGCGAGGCGGGGCTCGACCCGCTCGCGTTCAAGGCCGACCATCTCTGGCAGGAGGGAGACACGACCCCGCTCGGACAACCGGTGCTCCCCTTCGGGCTCCGGACCGCGTTCGAGGCGGCGCGCGGGCTGGCGGCGGAGTGGCGACGCTCGGCCCCGCCCGGGCACGGCATCGGGGTCGGGGTCGGCTTCTGGTCGACGTCGACCGGAGCCGGAGGCGAGGCGCGCGTGACCCTGACCCCCGAGGGGATCCGGATCGACCAGGCGGAGCGCGACATCGGCAGCGGGAGCGTCCTGGTCGGCCTCGCCGCGGTGGCGGAGCGCCGGAGCCACCTTCCGCGCGAGCGGATCCGGGTCGCGTACGCCGACACCGCCCACGCCCCGTACGACGCCGGCGTCTTCGGCAGCCGGACGGTCGGGGCCCTCGGCCGGGCGGTCGATGAGGCGCTCGTCGAGATCCTCGGTCGCCTCGGCGCCCGCCTCGCGGCGCGGGGGCCGGTCACGCTCGGGGTCGAGGACGGCGAGGTCGTGGTCCGGGCCGACGGCGGGTCGAGACCGCTCCGGGCGCTCGTCACCCCCGAGGAGGAGCGCGCGGGAGGGCTCACCGCGAGCGGGAAGCACTACGGCCGGTCGGGCGTGATCGACGAGCATCGTGTGCTCGATGGCACGTTCTACGCGTACACCGACTTCACCGGCGCGGCGCACGTCGCCGAGGTCGCGGTCGACCGCGATACCGGGTCCGTCCGGGTCGTCCGGTACGCCGCCTTCCACGACGTCGGGACGGTCATCGACCCGTTCACGGCGCGCGCCCAGGTCGAGGGCGGTGTCGGGATGGGGATCGGGACCGCGCTCACCGAGGAGGCGATCTGGTCGCCGGAGGGGCGGCTCGTGAATCCCGGGCTCCTCGACTACCGGATCCCGACGCTCGGGGAGGTCCCCCCGATCGACGTGACGTTCGTCGAGGGGTTCCGGGGCGCCGGCCCGTTCGGCGCGAAGGGTCTCGGCGAGCCGCCGATCATCCCGGTGCCGGCGACGATCGCCTCTGCGGTGCGGGATGCGGTCGGCGCCCACGTCACCGAGCTGCCGCTCAATCCCGAACGGGTCACGCGAGCGTTAAGCCGAACGAACGGTACCGAACAGGGGCCATGACGCTCCCGATCGCGGAGGCCCGGGCGCTGGTCGACGCGTATCCCCGATCGCCGACCGTTGCCGCGGTCGGCTCCCACTCCGCGCTCGACATCGCGGACGGCGCGGTCACCGAGGGGCTGGCGAGCCTGGTCCTCGCCCAGGCCGGACGCGAATCGACGTATGCCCAGTACTTCCGGACGACCCGGGACCATGCGGGAGGCCGCCGTCGGGGGTGCGTCGACGATGTCTGGACCTACCCGAAGTTCGCCGACCTCGCCTCCCCCCCATCGCAGCAGCGCCTGCGGGACCACGGGGTGCTCCTGGTCCCGAACCGGGCGCTGAGCTCCTACGTCCCCCTCTCGACGATCGAGGAGGAGCTCCGCGTCCCGATCGTCGGCTCCCGCGCGCTCCTGCGGATCGAGGAGCGGTCCGAGCGGGAGAACTACTACACGCTGCTCGAGTCCGCGGCGATCCCGGTCCCGAAGGCGGTCCCCGACCCGAAGGCGATCGACCGGCTCGTGATGGTCAAGCTCCCGCACGCGAAGCGGCGGCTCGAGCGCGGCTTCTTCACGGCGGCGAGCCCCGAGGAGTACCGGACGAAGAGCGACGGTATGCAGCGGCGGGGCACGATCACCGCCGAGGACCTCGCGCACGCCCGGATCGAGGAGTACGTGATCGGGCCGGTCTTCAACTTCAACTTCTTCTTCTCTCCGCTCGTGCCGCGGGCGCGGGGGCTCGAGCTCCTCGGCGTGGACGAACGGCGGGAGAGCAACCTCGATGGCCTCGTCCGGATCCCGGCGGCCCAGCAGCTCGAGCTCCCCGAGGCCGACCGGGTCCCCCTCCTCACCGTCGTCGGGCACGGGACGCTCACGGTCCGCGAATCGATCCTCGAGGACGTCTTCCGCATGGGGGAGAAGTTCGTCGACGCGGCGGCCCGGCGCTATCCGCCCGGCATCCTCGGGCCGTTCTGCCTGCAGACGTGCATCGATCGGGACGGCCTCCCCACGGTCTTCGACGTCGCCGCGCGGATCGGCGGGGGGACGAACATCCATCTCGGGCTCGGGCACCCGTACGGGAACGCGCTCTGGCGGATGCCGATGAGCACGGGCCGTCGCATCGCCCTCGAGATCCGCCACGCCATCGATTCCGGTCGACTGAAGGAGATCATCACATGAACGAGGCCACGCCGATCGCCGCACCCGCGAGTCCGCTGAAGCACACCCCGCTCTACGACTTCCACCGCCGCCACGGCGCCCACCTCGTGCCGTTCGCCGGCTTCGAGATGCCCCTCTACTACTCGAGCATCCTCGCCGAGCACCGGGCCGTCCGCGCGTCGGTCGGCCTGTTCGACGTCTCCCACATGGGGATCCTGACCGTGGAGGGCGGTCGGGCGGGCGAGCTTCTGAGCCGCCGGACGACGGCGAACGTCCCCTCCCTCGTGCCGGGCCAGGTCCGCTACACGTTCCTGCTCGAGTCGACCGGGTTCATCGTCGACGACCTCCTCGTGAGCCGGCTCGACGCGGGCGGGGACCTCGCCCACGCGTTCGGGGTCGTCCCCAACGCGAGCCGGGCGGACGAGATCGAGGAGATCCTCCGCCAGCACCGTGCGCCCGACACGCGGATCGGCCGCTGGAACGCGAAGTCGGCGCTCCTCGCCCTCCAGGGACCCGGTTCCCGCACGATGCTCGAGACCCTCTACGGGTGGGACCTCTCGAAGCTCGGCTTCTACCACGTCGCGTTCTTCCCCGCGTCGGGCTCCGCCGACCGAACGGGAAAGCTCGGCCTGCCGTTCCCGGGCGCGCTCGGCGACTGGGTCATGGTGAGCCGCACCGGCTACACCGGCGAGCTCGGCTACGAGCTCTTCGTCCCCCCGGGGGACGCGGACCCGCTCGCGGAGCGACTCTTGGCGGCGGGCGCGGTCCCCTGCGGACTCGGCGCCCGGGACACCCTGCGTCTCGAGAAGGGCTACCTGCTCAGCGGGCAGGAGTTCCACCGGGACCACACCCCCCTCGAGGCGGGGCAGGACCGTTTCGTCGATTTCGACCACGACTTCGTCGGCCGGCCCACGCTCGAGAAGGAGCACCGCGAAGGCCCCGCCCGCCGCCTCGTCGGCATCGAGGTCACCGAGCCGGGAGCGATCCCCCGGCACGGGACCCCCGTCCGGGTGGACGGGAAGGTCGTCACCGAGGCGACGAGCGGCGTCCTTTCCCCGATCCTCGGCAAGGGGATCGCCCTCGCCTACCTGCCGAAGGGGCACACCGGGGTCGGCACCGCGGTGACGCTCGACCTCCGGGGCCGGGAGGTCCCGGGGACGGTCGTCGCCCTCCCGTTCCTCCGGTCCGCTCCGCCGCGCGCCTAAATACTCGGACCTCCCCATCTATCCGGGCAACGCCATGGCGGCCGAGTCCGGGGACGGCCGCCCGTTCGTCGGTCGCGCGGAGGCGGTGGACGCCCTCTACCGACGGTTCGAGGACGCACGGGCGGGCAGCGGAGGGGTGACGCTCCTGGTGGGTCCCACCGGGGTCGGCAAGTCGACCCTGGTCGCCGAGCTCGTCCGGACGATGCGTCGCCGCGGCGCCCAGGTCCTGGTCGGGCGGGCCCCCCCGCTCGATGCGCCTCCCCCGTTCCTATTGATCCGCTCGGCGCTCGAGGAGGCCCGGGGGGACGCCCGGCCCGCCGGTGGCGTGGTCCCCGGGGGAGCGGGCCGGGACGGGTTCCTGATCGGGTTCGCCCCGCGCCTCGATGACGGCGCGCTCTCCTCGCCGGTCGAGATCGAGGAGCGTCTCCTCTCCGCGCTCGGCGAGGCCGACGAACGGGGGGAGTCGGTCCGCGACCCGCTCTGGATGGGGATCACCGAGCAGTTCGTCGAGTTCACCCGGCGGGGGCCGACCGTGCTGGTCCTCGAGGACCTCCACCGGAGCGACGAGCCGAGCCTCGAGGCCCTCGAGTTCCTCGCCCGCCAGATGCAGAACCGCCCGCTCTGGATCGTGGCGACGACCCGCCCGTTCGAGGCGCTCTCCGCCTCCCGCCGGTCCCGCCTCGAGGCGCTCGAGGCCGCAACGCGCGCCCGCCGGATCCTCCTGCGACCGCTCTCGTCCGACGAGGTCGCCCACTTCCTCCGGATGCGGGAACCGGATCGGGAGTTCTCCCCGGAGGAGGTCGCCCGGCGGTTCAGCGAGACCGGCGGGATCCCGCTCCTCCTCGAGCAGTTCGACCGCCGGGCGATCGGCCACGCGCCCGGAGCGCCGGTCGAGAGCGGCGCGGCCGAGCCCGGCCCTCCGCTCTCCGAGGAGGAGGAACGGACCCTCGCGCTCGCGGCGGTCCTCCGGGCGGAGTTCCCGTTCTCGCTCCTGCTCCGGGCCTCCGGCGAGGAGGAAGAGCGGCTCGCCGAGGTCGTCGACCGGCTCGTCAACCGCGGCCTCCTCATCGAGCGCCCGGGAGAGGTCCTCGCGTTCGGGGACGACCGCCGCCGGGAAGCGATCTACGACGCGCTCACCGAGAGCCGGTGCCGTCTCCTCCACCGGAAGGCCGGGGAGGCGCTCGAGGCGATGGGCAGCGCCGACATCGAGACGATCTACGCCCTCGCGCGCCACTTCTATCTCGGCCGCCTCGACGAGAAGTCGCTCCAGTACAACCGCGCGGCCGCCGAGATCGCCGAGCGGGCGTTCTCCCCCGAGTTCGCCCGCGACCACCTCGGTCGGGCCCTCGAGAGCCACCGCCGCATCCGTCCGGAGGACGCCGACGGCGAGGCGGAGATCCTTCTCGAGATCGCCCAGCAGGCCGACCACCTCGGCCAGCTCAAGGAGGCCGAGGACCTCCTGCGGGAGCACCTCGGCCGGCGGGAGGTCGCCGCGCGGATCTCGCCCCATGTCCGCGCGCTGCTCGAGCTCTACCTCGCGCAGGTCCTCACGGACCGCGGCGAGTGGGCCGCCGCGGAGGCGGCGATCGAGCGGGTCGTGGCCTCGATCGACCTCGCCCATCACCCGCTCGTCCGGCTCGGCTTCCACCGCCTGCGCGGCGAGGCGCTCTACTACCAGGGCCGCTACGCGGACTCGCTTGCCGAGCATTCCGAGGAGCTCCGTCTCGCCCGGGAGACCGGCAACGAGCGGGCGACCGCGCTCGCGCTCGTGCGCCGCGGCTACGTCCTCGCGATGCAGGGCCAGGAGGAGGGGGCGATGGCCGAGGCCCGGGACGCGGCCCAGATCCTCGAGCGGCTCGGGGACGTCCGCGAGGCGGCCCAGGCCCATCTGTTCCTCGGGGTCGTGATCGCGGGGAACCCGTCGCCGACCCCGCGGTACGCCGAGGCGTCGGCCGAGTTCGCCGAGGCGATCCGTCTCGCGGAGAAGGCGCACGACTCGCGGCGGGTCGGCTGGGCCCTGTTCAACTCGGCCGACATCCTGCGCGAGGTCGGCCGCCTCGATGAGGCCGCCGAGCGGAGCCAGCGGGCCCGGGAGATCCTCGAGCGGCTCGGCGACCGGTTCGGCCTGGTCCAGTCGATGATCGTCCTCGGGAAGATCGAGCTCGACCGGGGCGAGTACGACCGGGCCGAGGCGGACCTGCTCGACGCCTACCGGCTCGTCCGGGAGCTCCGGGCCCCCGCCGACGAGGTCGACGTCGTCCTCCGCCTCGCCCAGCTCTCCTACGCCCGGGGAGACGCGGCGACCACCCGTCGCCGCCTCGCCGACCTCGAGCACCAGAACCTGCCGGCGCTCCGTCCCGACGTCGTGCCGGACTTCGAGCGCCTCAAGCGGGCGTTCGCTCGGAAGGAGGGGGAGGGTGGCCCGCCGTCGTAGCGAGCCCGGGGTCCCCGGGATCGCCGCGCTCGCCCGCCGGGCGCTCGCCGAGGACCGGGCCGGGCGGGACCGCACGACCGCGCTCCTCTTTCCCCGCCCGATCGCGGCCGAGGGAACGGTCACCGCCCAGGCCCCCGGGGTCCTGTCGGGGATGGCGGCCGCCCGGGCGATCGCCGACGCGCTCGGGCTCCGCGTGCGCTTCGCCCGCCCGGACGGCGCCCGGGTCCGGCCGGGGACGCGCGTCCTCACGCTCTCGGGGGATGCCCGGCGCATCCTCGCGGCCGAGCGCACGGTCCTCAATTTCCTGATGCACGCGAGCGGGGTCGCGACCGCGACCGCGCACGCCGTCCGGGCGGCCCGGGCCGCCGGGGGCGGGCTCGAGGTCTGGGCGACCCGCAAGACCCTGCCCGGCCTCCGCGACCTCGAGAAGGCCGCGGTCGTGCACGGCGGAGGCCGGCCGCACCGCCGGGACCTCTCCGATGCGGTCCTGATCAAGAACAACCACCTCGCCCTCCTCCCGATGCGAACGGCGGTCGGTCGGGCCCGCGCCCGGGCCCGGCCCGGGGAGCGGATCGAGGTCGAGGTGCGCTCGGTCGCGGAGGCGCTCGCGGCCGCCGCGGAGGGGGCCGATTTCCTCCTCCTCGACAACACGCCGCCCGCGCGCGCCGCGGCGATCGTGCGTGCGCTCGAACGGGCCGGCCGGCGCGGCCGGGTCACGCTCGAGCTCTCGGGAGGGATCACACCCGAGACCGTCGGGCGGTACCGCCGGGTCGGGGCCGACCTCGTCAGCCTGGGGGCCCTTACCCATTCCGCTCGGGCGCTCCCGTTCCACCTCACCCTGCGTCCGGTCCGGGCCGCTTAAGTCGCCCCACGACCTAGAACCCCCGGAGGTTGAGGGGATGACGCTCGAGGCGGAGGTGCTTCGGCTCAAGGACGAGAAGGACGCGGTCCTGCTCGCCCACAACTATCAGCGGCCCGAGGTCCAGGACCTCGCGGATTTCGTCGGGGACTCGCTGTACCTGTCCCGGAAGGCGATGGAGTCCGACCGCTCGGTGATCGTCTTCGCGGGCGTGCGGTTCATGGCGGAGACGGCGAAGATCCTCAACCCGACGCGGACGGTCCTGCTTCCGGACCTCAAGGCGGGGTGCGGCCTCGCCGACGCGATCACGGCCCCGCAGCTCCGGACCTGGAAGGCGGAGCACCCCGGCGCGGTGGTCGTTGCCTACATCAACACCTCGGCCGAGGTCAAGGCCGAGGCCGACTACTGCTGCACGAGCTCGAACGCGGTCAAGATCGTCGAGCAGATCCCCGCCGACCGGGAGATCCTGTTCCTGCCGGACATGTTCCTCGGCGACTACGTGCGCCAGCGGACCGGGCGCCGGATGCACCTGTGGGTCGGGGACTGCCCCGTCCACGCGAAGCTGAGCCCTCCGGTCCTCGCGCGGGCGCGGCAGGCGCACCCCGGGGCGCCGCTCATCGCCCACCCGGAGTGCGGCTGCGCGACCCAGGCGCTCCCGCACGTCGACCGCGTCCTTTCCACCGACGGGATGCTCCGGTTCGCGGAGGAGACGCGGGCCCCGGAGGTCCTGGTCGCGACCGAGGTCGGGATCCTGCACCGGATGCACAAGCTGAACCCGACGACCCACTTCTCCCCGATCGACGGGGGCGCGATCTGCCCGTACATGAAGGAGATCGAGCTCGAGGACGTCCGCGACTCCCTCGCCCTGGGCCGGTACGAGATCGAGGTCCCGGCCGACGTCGCATCGAAGGCCCGGCGGGCCCTCGACCGGATGGTCGCCGCGTAGGCGGCACGCCGCCCGCCCCTCACAGGGGCGGGATACGGGTCCCGGCCGGCAGGAGCGAGTAGGCGTACGCGAGGAGCCCGAGCGCCCCGAGGAAGACGGCGCCGACCGCGGCCCACGACGGCTTGCGCGTCAGGTAGAAGTGCGGGCTCAGCGGGTTGAGCCGCGTCGACAGGAAGGAGAACCCGGAGACGAGGAGGACGACCCCGAGCACCCCCGGCGCGAGGAACGTATACTGGCCGAGGTACAGGCCCACGATCACCACCGCGACCGCGACCGGTACGGCGGCGTTCGACCGGCGGACCTCGGCCTCGGCCGCCCGGGTCGGCCGGGCGACGGGCCGCTCGTAGGCCCGGGGATACTCCCGTCCGTTCGACACGGCGGGGGGCTCGCGGACGGCCGTACATGAACCTCCGGGTCCATCGGAAGCGGGTCCGTGTTATACGTAGCTCTTTTAAGGGGTACGACGTGGGCCCGGAGCGATGGCAGGCCCCCCCCGCCCGGCCCCTACCCGCCGCCCCACCCGGCCCCTGTCCCCCGAGGAAGGGTCCCCCCGGGTCCGGCTCCCCGAGCCCCCGCCGTTCCGGGCCCGCCCGATCGGGGCCCTCGCGGCCTGTGTGAACTGCGCGGCGCCGATCCCGTCGAAGTCGGCCCCCCCGCTCTGCTGGGGGTGCGGACGCCCGCTCTGCCCGGATTGTTACTGGCGCCACGGTCTGACCCCGACCGCCCACCGCTGCGCGAGCTGCCTCGCGCGTGGCCCCTCTGACCCGCTCGCCATCTCCGGCGGTCGGGCCGGCGCCCCCTCCCGGCTCACCGCGAGACGATAGGTCTCCGCGAGCCCGCGGAAGAGGTCGGCGGGCGCACCCGCACCTCGTCCGCGGCGGTTCCCGCCCGCCGCGCGAGACCGAGGGCGATCGGTCCGGTCGGGTCGTCGGCGGCCGCACCCACTCCGGTCGGGATCCCGATCGGGACCCCCGCCTCGCGCGCGAGCCGGGCCCCGTTCGAGTCCAGCCGCTCGGGCCCGGGTCCGACCTCGAGGGCGCATCCCTCGGCCCGTGCCCGGTCGACCCAATGACGCACCCGCTCCGCGGGCTCCCCCGGGGAGGGCCCGAGGTGGGCGAGGAGTAACGCGGGCGGTCCACGGGCCGACGCCGCTACCGGCCCGGGCGGCGCGGCCGTCGGCCGGATCACACGGTAGTCGGCCCGGATCCCCGACGGCAGGTCGACCGACCGCTCGCCGTCCGTCTCGATCGCGACCCCCACGGTGAGCCCCTTCGGCCGGGCGGAGGCGATCCGCGCGATCGCGGCCGGGGCGAGGGCGAAGGGCCGTCCGTCGGCCCCGAAGCCGGCCACGACGATCCCGAGATAGTCGAGGTGCCGCGCCCGGGCCTCCTGGAGGAGCCGGTCGATGTCCTCCGCGCTCGCCTCCGAGGGGAGGTGGACGTGGAGGTCACCGGTGAGGTCGGCCGGACCGACGAGCGGGGGGAGCGGCCCCTTCGCCGCCGCCTCGATCTCGCCGCGGTTCTCCCGGAGCTCGGGCGGGATCCAGGCGAGCCCGAGGCTCGCGTAGACCTCCTCCTCCGTGCGGCCCGCGACCCGCTCCTCGCCCCGGAAGACCCCGTACTCGTTGACCTTCAGGCCCCGGTCGCGGGCGATCGTGCGGAGGTGGACGTTGTGGTCCTTCGAGCCGGTGAAGTACTGGAGGGCCGCGCCGAAGGCGTCCGGCTCGACGACGCGCAGGTCGACCTGGAGGCCGTTCGCGAGAACGACCGTCTCCTTGGTCCCGCCCCGCAGGCGCACCTCGCGGACGTCCGGGAGCGCGGAGAACGCGTCGAAGATCGCGTCCGGAGTGTTCGAGGTCGCGAGGATGTCGAGGTCGCCGACCGACTCGCGCCGTCGCCGGAAGCTCCCTGCGACCTCGATGGACTCGCTCCCCGGCACCGCCCGGAGGGCCCGGAGGATCCGCTCCGCGACCGGGAACGCCGCCTCGAGGGGAAGGCGGGCGGCGCCGCCCGGGGGCGCGGCGGTCGCCGCCCGCAGCGCCGAGGCGATCTGCTCGATCTTCTTCGGGCCGAAACCCTTGACACCGAGGAGCCTCCCCTGGGAGATGGCGTCCGAGAGCTCCCCGGGACCCTCGATCCCGAGCTCGACCCAGAAGCGACGGGCCGTCTTCGGCCCGAGGCCCGGCAGGCGCATCAGCTCGGCCAGTCCCGGAGGGACCTCGCGCCGAAGCCGCTCGTAGTACGGGATCGTGCCGGTGGCGAGGTACTCCCGGATCTTCTCCTCGATCGCCGCCCCGACCCCCGGGATCGTCCGCAGCTCGTTCCGGGCCGCGACGCGGCCGAGGTCCTCGGAGAGGGTCTCGATCGACCGGGCGGCCCGCCGGTAGGCGTCGGGCTTGAACTTCTCCCCGAGCACGTCGAGCAGGTCCGCGATGAGGGAGAAGATCTCCGCGGCCTCCGCGTTCGACGGCACGGCACCGACCTCTCGAGCCTCCCCGGCGCTTATCGGTTCGCGGGCTACGGAGCGAGCCCCGCCCCGAGGTCGACCCATACCCGTCGGCCCACGGGACGGAAGCCGACGCTCTGGTAGAGGGCCCGGGCGGGGGAGCGGTCCTCCCGGACGTACAGCGCCGCGGTCGCGCCGGCCCCCTCCGCGCCCCGGAGCGCCGCGCCCAGTAGCTCCCGTCCCCAGCCGCGCCCCCGGGCCTCGGGCTCGACGTAGACCCCCCCGAGGACCCAGACGCGCGGAAGACGGACCTCGGCCCGTACGGCGCCGACCAGGCGCCCGCTCTCGAACGCTCCCCACGTGACGTCGACGTCGGGGTCGAGGAACGGGTACTCCGCCGTCACCGGGTCGTCCTGGCGTCGGGCCCAGGACTCGAGCGCCGGGACGTCGGCCCGGGAGAGCCTTCGCACGAGCTTCGCCGAGTCCGGGGGGACCCACACGCCGCCCGTCTCCCGGGCGAGGATGAGCTCGCGGTAGGTCGGCCCGGCGCCGCGCGCCGCCCGGACGAACGGCACGGCGTGCTCCGGCACGATCGCGACGCAGGGACGCCGGGGAAGCCATTCCGCGAGACGGGCCGCCTCTCGCTCCGCCCCGAACCAGTGGACGACCGGCGCCCGGGGGTGACCGAGCCAGACGAGCAGGTAGCCGAGGGTCGTGTCCCCCTCGACCGCCGAGAAGAACCGGATCCGACCGGGGTTCCAGTCGAGGTCCCACAGGGCGAACGCGTGGGTCACCGGGTCCCGGGCGGCGGCCCGTTCGAGCCAGGCCCGATCGATCGTCGGACGGACCTCCACTTGCGTGGCGGCCACGTTCCGGTGAGCCCCCGAGGCTAGTTAGTGGTTCGGGGGGGCTCCCCGGAGGGCGGTCGGGTCGCAAGCGTATATCCCCCGCCTCCGTCGCGTCGCCGTGCGGGTCCATCGCCCCACGCCCGAGTTCCCCCGGCACCTCGAGCGGCTCTATGCGGAGTTCCCGTTCGAGCGGTCGATCGCCGACGATCCGATCTCCGTGCTCCGGCCCCTCGCCTGGGACCCTCGACGGGCGGAGATTGCCGGGATCTTCGGCGCCACGCTCGCCATCGGCAACACCACCGCGATCCGGGGGGCGATCACGCGCCTCGCCGCGGCCGCGCAGGGGGATATCGCCCGTCTCGTGGACCCGCGCTGGGCCCGCGAGCGCCGCACGGCCCTCCGGGCGTTCCGCCACCGCTGGATCCGGGGGGACCAGCTCGACCACCTCGCGGCGGTGCTGACCCGCTACTACGACCGGCACCCCTCGCTCGAGTCGGCGTTCCTGGCCGGCTTCGAGACCGGCGAGTTCGCGGGCGGGCTCGATGCCCTCGCGCGGACCCTCCGCGGGAACGGCCGGGCGCCGCCGGGGTACCGCGCCCTGTTCCCGAGCCCTCTCGACCGGCCGCGAAGCCCGTGCAAGCGGCTCACCCTGTTCGTCCGCTGGATGGTCCGGGACCGATACCCGGACCTCGGGTGCTGGCATCGGGTGCCGACCGGCGCGCTCCGGATCCCGCTCGACCAGCACGTCGCCTGGATCACCTACCACATGGGCCTCACGGCCCGGCGGACGCGCTCCTGGGCGGCCGTCGAGGAGGTCAGTGAGGCGCTGCGACGCATCGACCCGGTCGACCCGACGCGGTTCGACTTCGTCCTCTGCCATACCGGCATCTCGGGCGACTGCCCGAAGGAGCGGGACCTCGCCGTCTGCGGGCCGTGCTCGTTGCGGCCGGACTGCCGGCTCTGGCGGCGCGGGGGGGCGGCTGCATGACCGACCCGAGCCCGCTCCCGATCGATGCGGGCCTCCTCGCGCGCTTCCGGGCCGCGGGTCCCCGGATCACCTGGCGCCCCGCGACCGACGGTCCCCGGCCTCCCCGGGGCCGGTCGGCGCGGATCGCGCACCTCCACGACGAGGAGGCCCGGATCGAGTCGTGGGGCCGCGCGCCGACCGGTGGGCTCGAGGTCGAGTCAGGCCCGCTCGGGGCGCTCGTCGTTCTGCTCGAATCCGATCGTCGGGGATCGCTGCCGTCGGTCGCGTCGAGGGAGGCCGGCGCCGATCCGGGGTTTCCCCAGGGGGCGCTGCGGGCCGTCTGGGGCGGGGCGCCCGTTCCGGGCGGCCCCACGGTCCGGGACCTGGTCGACCTCGCCCGGTACGCGCTCACCTAGCCCGGTTCGCGGAACCGGTTGTTTCGTCCACCGAATATTTTGTGGTAAGTACTGTTAAGTAGTCTAACTATCTGGCCGCGGCACCGAGTGCGATCATGTCGACCCCCGCCCCCTCCCGAGGCGTCAGCGAAGCGGACCTTCTCGAAGCGATCCGGGATGCCTCCCAGACGGTGGTCCACCTCCTGATGCCCCGGGTCGCCGCCGAGGGGCTCATCGCGCCGACGTTCTGGCACCTCCACCACCTCGAGCGCAGCGGGGTGAAGCACCCGGGCGAGCTCTCCCGGCTGCTCGGGATCACGCCGGCCACCTGCACCGGGTCGATCGACCAGCTGGTCGAGCGCGGGTACGTCGCGCGCCACCCCTCGGCGACCGACCGGCGGCAGGTCGTCCTCGAGGTCACGCCGAAGGGCCGACGGACCCTCGAGACGGTCTGGCGGGGGTTCAACGCGTCGCTCGCCGAGGTTCTCGCGACCCTTCCCCCGAGGGACCTCGATGTCACGGCCCGGACCCTGCGGACGATCACCGCGAGCCTAAGGAAGGCGGCCGAGCACCGGGTCCCGGAGGCGCGCGCGTGAGCGACGCGAACGACCACCTCGCCCTCACGGCGGCGGGGACGCCGTTCCACCCGCGGTCCGCCCGCAACGTGCTGATCGTCCTGGCCCTGATGGCGCTCATGGTCACCTACGTCGAGACGATGGTGATCCCGGCGTTCAAGGCGTTCTCGATCTTCTTCGACTACGCGCCCGCGACGTCGGTGGTCTGGATCGTCTCGGCCTACCTCCTGGTCGGGACGGTGGCGACGCCGATCTTCGGCAAGCTCGGGGACAAGTACGGCAAGAAGCAGGTCCTCGTCCTCGTGATGGGCCTCTACGCGGTCGCCGTGTCCCTCGCGGGGTTCTCGCCGAACATCGGGGCGGCGTTCGGGATCGACCGTGCGAACCAGATCTACGTCCTGATCGGGGTCCGGGCGTTCCAGGGCCTCGGGATGGGGATGTTCCCGCTCGCGTTCGCGATGATCCCCGAGGTGTACCCGGCGGCGCGCGTCGGCCAGGCCCAGGGGATCGTCTCCGCGATGTTCGCGAGCGGGGCGGCGATCGGCCTCGTCGGGGGCGGGTGGATCTCATACAACTGGGGCTGGCAGCTCACCTACCATACGGTGATCCCGGTCGCGGTCCTCCTCGCCGTCCTCGCCTACCTCATCCTCCACGAGTCGCCCACCCGCTCCCCGCACCCGATCGACTTCCCCGGCATCGCGAGCCTCGGGTTCGCCCTCGGGACGCTGATGTTCGGGTTGACCGAGGGAACCTACTGGGGCTGGTCGAACGGGGCGGCGGTGCACTGGGGCGCGCTCCCCTGGGGGGTGCCGGAGTTCTTCCTCCTCTCGGTGCTCGGCCTCGTGTTCTTCCTGCTCTGGGAGCCGCGGGCCCCGTTCCCGGTCGTGTCGTTCGCGGCGCTGAAGCAGCGCAACGTCTGGGTCTCCAACGTCAACGGCGTCTTCGTCGGGATGGGGATGTTCCTCGTCTTCGTCGCCCTCACGATCCTCGGGGAGTACCAGTTCGCGCCGGGGTTCGATCTCACGGAGTTCCAGATGGGGCTCATCTCGGTCCCGGCGGCGCTGTCGATGCTCGCCCTCGGCCCGGTCTGGGGCTCGCTGGTCTCCCGGTGGGGGCCGAAGCCGGTGATGCTCCTCGGGTTCGGCGTGATGGGGGCCGGCGCCGCCGGGCTCGCCACGTTCAACTCCACCGTCCTCGACCTGATCCTGTTCTCGATGCCGACGCTCGCCGGGAACGTCGCGGTCCTGATCGCGATGTCGAACGTCATCGTGCTCTCGGTCCCGCCGAAGGAGCTCGGGGTCCAGACCGGGATGAACCAGACGTTCCGGAACCTCGGGAGCGCGGTCGGGCCGGTGGTCGCCGCGACCGTCACGGCGAGCTACATGACGACGATCCTGGTGGGTCCTCCAGGGTACCAGCAGGCCGCGCCGACGTACCAGGTCCTCGGTTTCCAGCTCGTCTTCGCGATCACCGCGGCCGTGTCGGTGGTGGGCCTGCTGCTCTCGCTCGCCCTGCGCAACTACCGCTTCCGGGCGGACGGGAGCCGGGCCAGCCATCCGACCGAGGCCCCGACGGGGTCCGCGCTCCGGGGCGAAGAGCCCGCGGTCGGTCTCGGAACGCGGACGTAGGCCGGCGCGGGGGAGGGAGGGAACGGCCCTCGGCCCCCGATCAGGGGGCGAGGGGGGCGGCGGCGAAGGCGCCCCCGATCGACCGGCGCTCGCGGGTGAGCGACGCGTGCACCCAGGTCTCGAGGACCTCGTGCGACGCGACCTCCTCCGAGCGGGCCGGCACCGACCGGGGACCCTCGCCCGGACGGGGCGGGCCGCTGAACCGCAGGATCACGGCCGGGGCCAGGATCATCGGGATGAGCCAGATGGCGTTGAAGATCCCGCCGAGCGGGTTCACGAGGAAGAGGCCCGCGAGGATCGCCCCCTCGAGCACGAGCGAATAGCGCGCGATGTGGACGACCTCGCCGACGCGGAGCGGCGCCTCGTTCTTCGGGGTCACCGGCACCTGGCCCAGGCGGCGGCGCAGGTAGGAGACCATGCTGATCGCCTCGTACGGCAGCGAGACCGCGCTCACCGCGGCGCTCAGCCAGCGGTGGCGCCAGTACGTCCCCCAGCCGATCGCGCAGTGCCGGTAGACCAGGACCGTCGGGATCGCCGTGAGGAGGCTGACGATGAGGAGGTAGCGCAGCAGCGGGATCGCCGCGAACGTCGCGACGGGGTTCGAGACGAGCGCGTGGAGGAACGCGAGCGCGCCCGCCGGCGTCGAGGCGAAGCCGAAGACGGTGAGCAGCATGCCGAGCGGGAGGATGAGGTTCGTGAAGTGCGACCAGGGGGTCTGCCAGAGGTGGAACTTGCGGCCCGGTCCGATCCGGGACCGACGCGAGAGCTCGACGAACTCCATCGCGCCCCGGGTCCACTTGTTCTGGCGCTTGATGAACCCGCGGACGTTCTCGGGCATCGCCTCGTAGGTGTGGAGCGGGACGAACCGGGAGTGCCAGCCCCGGTCGGCCATCGCGATCGCGGTCGCGAAGTCTTCGGACACGTACCCCTCCACGAACCCGCCGATCTCGGCGACCGCCGCGGTCCGGACGAGGACGTTGTGGCCGTAGCAGAAGACCGCGTCGAGCGCGTTCGCGAGGCGGGACTCCCAGACGAACTGGCCCACCCGGGACATCGGGGCGAGGGTCTGCACGAACCGGGTGTCGAGGTTCCACAGGTTGATCTGGCCCTGGAAGACCGCCACGCGCCGGTTCGCCGGATGCTCCGCGTAGCGGAGCGCCTCCCGGACCCAGTCGGACGGCAGGTAGGAGTCGGCGTCCAGGAGCACGAAGTACTCGTACCGGGAACCCCACCGCGCGTACCAGTCGTTGATCGCACCGGCTTTGAACCCCCGCCGGGCCGCGCGGCGCACGACCGTGTACCCGCGGTCGGAGGCGATGCGGTCGACCGTCCCTCGGGCCTCGGGGTCACGGGAATCGTCGAGGACATACACATCGACCGGATATTCCTGCCGGATCGACGCGAGGCACTCCGGGACGACGTCGTTCATGGTCGTGTAGAGGACCGCGACCCTCGGCCGGCGCTCGAGAAGGTCGAGCGCGGGCAGCTCCCCGCCCCGGAACAGGAGCGCCACGGTCTGGCGGGCGAGGCCGTAGGCCCCGCCGACGAACAGGACCGAGAGGACCGCGAAGAGGGCGACCGACGCCGGATGGTTCCACCGGATGACGAAGTAGCCCATCCCTCCGACCAGCGCGGCGTAGAACGCCGCGTACAGCCCGAAGAACAGTGCCCGCACTCCGGGGCGGTGGGGCGGGGCGGTCGCGTAGTCGACCGGGGCGGGGTCCGGGCCTGTCGGGCCGGGCACCGGGGCGAACGGTCCCACGAGCCGATCCCGCCGGTGACCCATGCTCCCGACAGAACGGGGAGGAGTTATCCTCCCTTTTGGCGCAAGCCCCGAAGTCGTTGGCGCAAGCTCCGAAAAATTGAGATGGGGGCGCGTTCCCGTAGGAAGGGTGCCCATGGACCTACTGACGCTGTTCCTCGGAGTCCTCCTGGCCGGCCTCTCGGCGATCCTCGCCGCGATCGGAGGGGTGACGGCGGCGCGGTTCCGCGACGTTCGGCTCGCGGCGGTAAGCGCCGCCCTCGCCCTCTTGGCGGCCGTCGGGCTGCTCACGGTCCTCCACGAGGTCTCGCCGCGCTACGGCGGACCGTTCGCGGTCGCGCCGTGGCCGCTCGGGGTGCTCGTGCTCGCCGTCGCGTTCCTGTACGCCGCGATCGTCCGGGGGGCTCCGCGTCGGCCTCCTGAGTAAGCAGCATGGATCCCCTTCTCGAGCAGCCGACCCGCCGCCGGATCTTCGACGTCGTGTCGGAGCACCCCGGGTCGAGCGGCCGGGAGGTCCAGCGGAGGGCCGGGCTCGGCTGGGGCGAGACCGCCTACCACCTCGACCAGCTGACCCGCGCGGGGGTCCTGCGCCGCGAGCGGGGCGGACGACGCGACTACTACTTCCCCGCGAGCATGACCTGGGAGGACCGCCGGCTCTTCCAGGCGCTGCGGAGCGATGCGGAGCGCCGGATCCTCCTCGAGCTCGCCGACCGTCCGGGGCGCACCCTCAACGAGCTCACCGCGTCGGTGGGCCTCAGCCTCTCCACGACCTCGTTCCATCTCCGCCTGCTCCTCCAGCAGTCCGTGGTGGAGGGGTACCGGGAGGGCCCCCGTCGGCTCTACCGCACCGGGCAGCCGCAGAAGGTGCGCGAGCTCCTGAGCCGCTATCGCGAGTCGTTCGCGGACCGCTGGGTCGACCGGTTCGTCGAGGCGTGGAGCGGCCTCCTGGGAGGATGAGGCGCACCGGCCGACCGCCCGTCGCTGGGGTTCGCACCAGCGATTACGGAGCTTGCGCCAAAAGAGAGGTATCCCCCGAACGCGCGTCGCGCTCTTCGATGGGTGTCGTGCTCCGTCGGGGGCTGATCGTCTGGATCACGGCCGCCGTCCTGATCGGCAGCCTCGGCGTCGGGCTCGCCGCGGGCGCCCCGGCCCCGCACACCCTAACGGTGTCCCCGGCCGGTTCCCCCTCTCAGCTCACGATCTCGAACGGGCTCATGTCGGCCTCGTTCGCGAGCCCCCAGCCGTCCGTGACGCTGAACGCGACGGCGAGCCCCGTCGTCGTCTCCCAGACGCTGCGCGGGCTCGCCGAGGTGACGGGGTCGGGGCAGATCGTGGCCTACGCCGACTTCGTGAGCCCGGGGCTCGTGTGGAACCTGACGCGTACCTCCTCCTCCGGTGGGAACGTCGTCCAGTGCACGGCGACCGTTCCGGCCTACGCGGCCTCCGGGGACTGGGAATCCAGCGACGGATCGGGCCAGAACCTCTCGCTGGGAACGGTGAACGTATCGGTCGTCTACACGCTCAACGGCTCGAGCGTTCCTTCCCCGTGGACGCTCTCGTACACCCTCAACGTGAGCGGATGGCCCTGGGGCGAGTCCAACGATTCGCTCGGCCTCGACGTGCGGACGAACGCGACCGGAGCGACCGGGCTCTGGACCCCCACGGGCCCGAACGCGCTGAGCATGCTCGCGGACGGGGCCGGCACCCGCTATTCCACGTTCGCCTGGGGGGCGTCGGCGGTCGCCCACTACGGCGGCGGGCAGGAGGACGAAAGCCCGGTCTCCGCCTATCACAACGTCTCCTCGAATGGCCTCGACTCCCTGGTGCGCCTCGCCTTCACGGCGGTGCCGGGAGGATACGATGCGCTGGGGTTCGACCCGTGGCTCACCCTGTTCTCGGTGCTCCCCGGGGTCCCGGTCCCCGCCTGGGTGTTCGGACCGGCGTCCCTCACGACGATCGGGGTCGGCACGGCGCTCACGATCGGGCTCGCGGTCCTCGCGGTCCGGCGCCGCCGGTCCGTCGGGGAGGGTCTATAGGATATGGCGATGGTTAGAGATACTCAACGGCACTGGGGACGGCGGACCGACGGGGCGACGATGACCGAGCAGTCACGGAGAACGACCGCGGCCTCCGGCCGCACCGGGCCCTTGACGTCCCGGCCGCCCAGGTCGGTCGGGTCGCGAGGGGAGGCCTAGGATGGCGACCCCGTTCCCCCCGCCCCCACCGCCCTCCCCGCCTCCCCCGGGCGCTCCGGGGTCGGTCGACCACGGGAACCTCGTCTCGTTCTTCGGGGCGACCCGGACGATCACGAAGGTCTGGGTGCTGATCGGCGCGCTGGTCGCGCTGCTCAGCCTGCTCTCCATCGTGCTCTCCCTGCTCGTCCTCCATTTCCCCGGCGGCGGGATCGGCGGGCTGGTCTACGCGATCCTCTGGATCGGGGTCGACCTGCTGATGCTCGACCGGATGGGCGGCTGGGCGTCGCAGCTCGCCGAGGGCCGGTATTCCGCTCTCAAGGAGCCCCTCCTCCTCTGGGGGATCCTCTCGCTGATCTTCGGGGTCGTCCCGGGGGTCATGGTCCTCGTCGTGTACGCCCGGCTCCTCCCGTGGGCCGACCGGCCGGCAGGGTTCGCCGAACCCCCGATACCGGCCGGAGCCGCCGGTCCGGCGGCCCCCGGGCCGTTCCCGCCCGGCTCCCCCTAGGTCGGTCCCGACCGCCGCGGGGGCGGGGGTCCCCGTCACCGGGGGCCCGCCCGCGTGAACTGCGGTTCACCGACCTTCTAACGGCTCGGAACGCGGTCGCCCCGGCATGTCCGCGGCATACCCTCCGTCCACCGCGTGGGATTCGGCCCGAGCCCGCCCCCCCTCGGGCGTCACGGCGGAGACCCTGGTCCTCATCGGCCTCATCCTTCAGGTCATCGGTGGGGCGCTCGTCATCGGCGGGATCGCCTGGTTCTTCGGATACTCGGCGTTCCATCCGTTCCCGTACGTCTGGGCCGTCGTGACCGCGGCGGCCGTGGTCGTGGTGGCCGTCGTGATCTTCCTCTACTTCGCCTACACGCTCTCCTACGAGCGGATCCGCCGCGGCGAGTACCGGGCGGCCCAGGCCCCGACGCTCGTGCTGGGGATCCTTTCCCTGTTCCTCGGGCTCATCCCCGGGATCCTCTACCTCGTCGGGTACGCGAAGCTCGACGCGGCGATCCGGGAGCAGCAGGGGGGTCTCGGAGGCGGTCCGGGCGCGGTTCCGACGGCGCTGATCGCCTGCCGTGGGTGCGGGCGGGTACACCCGGTCGGCGCGTACGTTCACTGTCCGGAGTGCGGCCAGAAGCTCTCCGCGTGAGCCGGGGCCGGCCGGACCCCTGCCCCCGGGTAGGGGGGCGGGGGCCGCGCCTACGAGCAGCCGCTCGTCGAGCCGCAGACCGTGCACGCGTAGCACGTGCCCGATCGTACCATGATCCCGCCGCAGACCGCGCACGACGGCGCGTCCTCGCTGGAGGAGCCGGCCGACGGGAGCTCCGGGAGGAAGGCGTCCAGCGCCTTCGTCTCGAACTTGACGGTCTGGCTGGCGGCGGCCGCCGGCTTCGCCGGGGCCGCGGGCGCGACGCCGTGGCCGTTGCCGTTCCCCTCGGCGGGGGCCTCGAGCCCGATCGCCCGGCGCTCGTCCTCGGTCAGGAACTCGAGCGCGAGCCAGCGCGCGACGTAGTCCGGGATCGACTTCGCGAACCGGATCTTCGGGTTGTTGGTCGCCCCCGCCGGTTCGAAGCGGAGGTGGGCCAGCTTCCGCACGAGGTCCTTGAGCGGCACCCCGTGCTGGAGCGCCATCGACATCGAGATCCCGAGCGAGTCCATGAGGCCGTTCACGGTCGACCCCTCCTTTGTCACCCGGAAGAACACCTCGCCCGGGCGACCGTCGGGGTAGAGCCCGACCGTCACGTAGCCGTCGTGGCCGCCGACCGAGAAGTGGTGGGTGATCGCTTTGCGCTCGTCAGGTAGGCGCTCGCGGGCCGGTCCGCGGGGGCCGACAGGGGCGGTCGAGCGGCCCTTGCCGGTCTCGAACGGCTGGGAGGCCTTGCAGCCATCCCGGTAGAGGGCGACCGACTTAATCCCGAGCTTCCACGCCTCGAGGTAGATCTTCTCGATGTCCTCGACCGTCGCGTCGTTCGGCAGGTTGATCGTCTTCGAGGCGCCGCCCGAGAGGAACGGCTGGACCGCGCCGAGCATCTTCAGGTGTCCCATCGGGGCGATCGTGCGGGTCCCCCCGGGGGGAGCGAGCGCGCAGTCGAAGACCGGGAGATCCTCCGGGTCGAGATCGGGCGCCCCCTCGATGGTGCCGGTCTTCTCGAGGTGCTCGGTGATCGCCTTGATCTCGGCGGCCGAGTAGCCGAGCGCGGCGAGGCCGTCCGGGACCGTGCGGTTGATCATCCGCAGGACCCCACCGCCCACGAGGTTCTTGATCTTCACGAGCGAGAGCTCGGGCTCGAGGCCGAGCGTGTCGCATCCCATCAAGAGACCGATCGTCCCGGTCGGCGCGATGACCGATACCTGCGCGTTGCGGTACCCCCACAGCTCCCCGGCCTTCACCGTGTCGTGCCAGCGGTCGGCCGACGCCCGGACGAGCGCGGTCAGGCGGGGGTCGTTGAGCGCGATCGTCTCTGCCGCCTTCGCGTGCTTGCCCATCACGCGGAGCATCGGTGCCCGGTTCTTCTCGAACCCGGCGAACGGGCCCATGCGCTTCGCGATCTCGCTCGACATGTGGTAGCCCTCGGCCGAGAGGAACGCCGAGAGGGCCCCGGCGAGGGTGCGTCCCGCGTCGGAATCGTAGGCGAGCCCGTAGTGCATGAGGAGCGCGCCGAGGTTCGCGTAGCCGAGCCCGAGCGGCCGGTAGTCGTGGGAGTTCTGGGCGATCGCCGCGGTCGGGTAGCTCGACGCGTCGACGATGATCTCCATCGCGAGGGTCATCGTGCGGACCGACTGACGGAAGAACTCGAAGTCGAACTGGCCCTTGGCGTCCAGGAACTTCATCAGGTTGATCGACGCGAGGTTGCACGCGGAGTCGTCGAGGAAGAGATACTCGCTGCAGGGGTTCGACGCGTTGATCCGCGCGGTGTTCGGACAGGTGTGCCAGTCGTTCGTCGTGTCGTCGAACTGGACGCCCGGGTCACCGCAGCGCCAGGCGGCGTAGGCGAGCTTACGCCAGAGCTCGCGGGCGGGGTACGTCCCCCCGACCGAGTGGTCGGTGCGGTTGTACGTCTTCCATTCCTTGTCCCGCACGACCGCGTCCATGAACGAGTCCGGGATCCGGACCGAGTGGTTCGCGTTCTGGTAGGCGATCGACGCGTAGGCGGAGTCGGGGTCGGTCCCGTCGAAGTTCGACGAGTACCCCTCGCGGATCAACGCGAGCGCCTTGTCCTCCTCGCGGACCTTGCAATCGATGAAGTCGATGACGTCGGGGTGGTCCATGTTGAGGATCACCATCTTCGCGGCGCGTCGGGTCGTTCCCCCGGACTTGATCACGCCGGCGAGCGCGTCGAACGCCCGCATGAACGACACCGGGCCCGAGGCGATCCCTCCGCCGGCGAGCCGCTCTCGGCTCCCGCGGAGCGGTGAGAGGTTCGTGCCGGTCCCGCTGCCGCCCTTGAAGAGGCGTCCCTCGCTGGTGGCGAGGTGGAGGATCGAGTCCATGTCGTCGGTGATCGACTGAATGAAGCAGGCCGAGCACTGCGGCGGGTCCCGGACACCGACATTGAACCAGACGGGGCTGTTGAACGCCGCCATCTGCTGGACCATGAGGTAGGAGAGGCTCTCCTCGAGCGTGGTCGCCTCGTCGGCGGTGTCGAGGTAGCCGAGCTCGAGCCCGCGCTCGGCGATCCAGTGGCAGACCCGACGGATCATCCCGTCGACCGAGCTCTCGCGGCGGCCCTGGACGATGCGGAAGTACTTCGACGCGGCGATGTTGACGCTCGTCTCCGACCAGGTGGTCGGGGCGCGGATCCCCTTCTGCTCGAAGATCACCTTGCCTTCGGCGTTCTTGATGAGGGCGTCGTGGCTCCTCCACGACACGGTGTCGAGGGCGGTCTTGCCGCGGGGGACCAGGCGGGGGACAGGAATCGGTTCGCGCCCGATCCGGCCCGGCTTCGAGGCCGGCTCTTCCGCCGCGGGCGCCGCACGTTTCTTGGCAATAGCCATCGGGATTGCTCCTGGGAGGGATCGAAACGGATCCTTCGAGCCAACCGTACCACGTCGCGAGCCTCTATGGCCGTCTCGGCCGGCCGCTGAAACGCCCTCGGAAAGGGACCGTTTCTCGCCGGATGAGGTCGGACAAGGACGCGCGTGGTGCCGCTCGGGACACCGCGAGAACCCTCCGCGGGCCGCCCTACCGTGAGCCAGTATAAGGTTGCTCGGGTCGACGCCACGCCGAAATGTGCCGACGCGCGTCGTCCGAAGCGCTCGGGCCATTACTGAGTCTCGCGATTGCGCGTCGACCGCGACCGGATCGCGTCCGTCGCGCGACCGAAGCGGACGCACCGGGGGCGACGGTGCCCGGCTACGGCGGTGGGGGCGGAAGGAGGCGCATCGTGCAGGGCATCAGCGCGCCGCAATCCCCGCAGTACAGCCCTTCCTCGGCGACCCAGAGGAACGCGCCGCAGCGCTCGTACTTCCGCGGATCGTCCGGGTCGTTGCGGCAGACCATGGGACGGGAGCCCCACTCTTCTCGGGGTATATCCACCCGAGGTCGGAGGATCGATCGCCGGAAGGAACGAAAGAAGGAGGGAAAGTGGGAAGGAATTGGGGGACCTCGGAACCGAGGTCCCCGGGAAAGGTTGGTCGGGGCGCCGTTCAGGCGTTCTTCATCTTGGCGCGCGAAACGAAGCCCTTCTTGTCCAGGAAGTACATGTAGCCGTCCTGGCGCGAGATCTTCTCCGTGCCCACGCGGCCCTTCTTCCCCGACTTGTTCAGCTTCGTCGGCGTCTTCCAGAGGTACCCGTCCTTCCCGAGGTAGTACAGGTATCCCTTCTCTCGCTTGATCTGCTCTTTGCCTACGCGCTCCGCCATGTTGGCGACCTCTACCGGCGAGAGATTGCCCCCTCTATTTAGATGTACTGACGGAGTTACGCCGAGAAAACGGCGTTTCCCTGACGAGAAACGAGCGCCGGTCTTGCGTCGAACCGGTAGCCGAGGTGATCGGCCGATGGAAGGTCGAAGAGCGCGAAGTCCGCCGGGAGACCGGCGGCGATCCGACCGGCGACCTCGAGCCCGCTCGCGTACGCGGCGTTCACCGTCGCCGCCGTGAGCGCCTCCGCCGGCGTCATGCGTCCACCGTGGACGGCGTGGGCGATCACCGCCGGCATCGACTCGACCCAGGAGTTCGGCGAGCAGTCGGAGCCGAGCGCGACCGGGACCCCCGCGTCGACCATCTCCCGTCCGGGGATCACCCGCCGGGGCGAGGCGGCGAACGCCGTGAACGGCAGCAGGACCGCCGTCACGCCGGCCCGGGCGAGCGCGGCACGGTCCCCGCGGTCCGCGGCGAGCAGGTGGTCGGCCGAGCGGGCTCCGAGCTGCGCCGCAAGTCGCGCTCCGCCCGAGCGGACGAACTCCTCGGCGTGCACCTTCACCCGGAGGCCGAGGGCGATCGCGGCCCGGAGGATGCGCGAAGACTGCGCCGGCGTGAAGAACCCCGGCTCGCAAAAGACGTCACAGAAGCGGGCCCAACGTCCCCGGGCGACCGCCGGCAACGTACGACGCACGATCCCGTCGACGTAGTCGTCCGGCCGGGACCGGTACTCGGGAGGGATGGCGTGGGCGCCGAGGTACGTCGGAACGAGGCGAAGCCCCGTCCGCCGCTCGAGGAGCGGGATGAGCCGGAGGAGACGCAGCTCCCCGTCATGTCCGAGCGCGTAGCCGGTCTTCACCTCGATCGAGGTCGTGCCCCCGGCGGCCATCCGCCGTAGACGCGCCTCGGTCTCGGCGAGCAGGGCATGATCGGTCGCCCGCCGGGTCGCCCGCACGGTCGCATAGAGGCCTCCGCCCTTCCGAGCGATCTCCGTGTAGGACGCCCCGCCGATCTTGAGCGGAAGCTCGAACGCCCGGTCCCCGGCGAAGAGGACATGGGTGTGCGCGTCAACGAACCCGGGGACGAGCGTGCCACCGTTCCCCTCCACCCGCGTGCCCCCGGAACGAAGGCGGACCGCCCGGGCCAACCCTCGGCGGGGTCCGACCCAGACGACCCGTCCGCCCCGGACCGCGACCGCTCCGTCCGGGACCCGACCGAGCTCTCGCATGGCTTCCCCGACGCGGGGGATCGGACCGGTGTCGAGCGTCACGACCTCGGCCAGGTCGGTGACCAGGAGGTCCGCGAGGATCATGGTTGGTGGATCAGGTGGTCCAATAGGTCCTTCGCCGCCCGCGTGCCCGGGAAGGCGACGCGCGCCTCCGCCTCGAGCGGCTCGAGCTCCTTGTACCGGGCGCTGAAGTGCGTGAGGAAGAGCGCCCCGACCTTCGCCGACTGCGCGAGCTCGGCCGCCTGCCGCGCCGAGGAGTGCCCCCACTCGTTCGCCTCGGTCTCGAGGTCGTGAGCGGCGGTCGACTCGTGGATGAGGACGGTCGCGTGGTCGGCGAGCTGGCGCACCGTGTCGGTCGGGGCGGTGTCCCCCGAATAGACGACCGAGCGGCCCGGGCGCGGCGGGCCCATCACATCGGCCGGATGGACCACCCCGTGGCCGACGTGGACCGATTCCCCGGCCTCGAGCCGGGCGAAGTCCCGGCCGTGGATCCCGAGCGAACGGGCGAGCGCGCCATCGAAACGGCCGCGCTTCGGCGCCTCCTCGATCCGGTAGGCGACCGCAGGGACCGGGTGGTCCGCCTGTGCGGTCCGCACCGAGTAGCCCTCGAGCTCGACGGATTGTCCCGGCGACAGGGCGTGGACCTCAATCGGGAAGCGGAGCGTGAAGTAGCCCATCCGGAGCGCCCGGCCGACCATCTCCTCCGCGTCGGGAGGACCGTAGATGTCGAGCGGCTCGGTCCGGTGGTTGAGGCACATGCTCTGGATGAGGCCGGGGAGACCGAGGAAGTGGTCCCCGTGGAAGTGGGTCAGGAAGATCCGCCGGACGCGCATGAACGACGCGCTCGACTGGAAGAACTGACGCTGCGTCCCCTCGCCGCAGTCGAGGAGGATCAGCTCCGACTCGAGGTCGAGCGCGATCGCGCTCGCGGACCGTTCCTTGGTCGGCCAGGACCCCGCGGTCCCGAGGAAGGTGAGGCGCATTGGCGGACGGCACGCCTCCCCCTCCATAACTTCGCGGGCGGGGACGCCGCTCCCCGGCCCCTTCGGGGAAACCGGGCCGCGGAGGCAAAGGGGAATAGGCGCCGTACCGGTCCAACGGCCGATGGTCGACTGGGAGCGGGTCGAGCTTCTCCGGTCCAAGGGCTGGGACTGGGAGCGGATCGCCGCGGACCCGAAGGTCGGCTTCCACCCGGACCGGTCGGTCCACGAGCCGGGTCGGGCCCTCCGGGGGCTCTACCACCGGCAGCGCTCGCGCACCCTCCGGGGCGAGCCGGCGGCCGTCCCCTCGAAGAAGGCCTCCGAGGAACGCGAGCGGCCGTGGGGGCTCGCACGGATCGGGATCCTGCTGACCCCGATCTTCGGGGTCTGGTTCGTGGCGGCCGAGCTCGCGCCGTCCCCGGTCGGGCTCGTCCTGCCCGCCCTCCCTTGGCTCGCCCTCGCCCTGGCGGTCGCGGCGTTCGTCCTGCTCTTCGGACTCTGGCGAGCGACCGGGGCCCGGTGGACCAAGCCGATGCGATCGACGCTCGTGATCGGCGTCGTCCTCGGCCTGGTGATCTCGGGGCTGATCGGGATCGGAGGCCTCGTGATCTTCGGATGCCCGTATCTGCCTTCGGCGGCGAGTGCGACCTCCACCTCCGGCCCCGGCTGGACCGAGGTCCACGCGACCTGGCAGGACGGGGGCCGACCGGTGGTGTACTTCTATGCCGCGACCTGGTGCCCGTTCTGCTCGGCCTCCAGCTGGGCCTTGTGGAAAGCGCTCCTTTCGTTCGAGCCGAGCTCCTCCCGCGCCACCCCCGGGATGATGTACTCCGCCGAGGACGCGATCCCGGAGGTGGTCATGAGCGAGTATCCCTATTCCTCGACCGTGATCGCCTTCCAGGTCGCCGAGGACACCTCCGGGGCCGTGGGGACGTTCCCGGCGACCACGAACTGCTACCAGCAGGCATACGCGAACGCCTACGCCGGTGGGGCGATCCCGTTCCTGGCCGTGAACGGCCAGTACCTGCACGCCGGCACGTCGCTGGTCTCGCCGAGCAGCCTCTCGGCCTATGTCAACGGGGCGAACGGGGGCTACGGGAACGTGAGCCACTCGGTCCTGTTCGAGACCGGTCCCGCCTGGCAGGCGGTCCAGGGGCCGGCCTGGTGGCTGATGGCGTATATGGTCAAGAGCGCCGGGGGGACGACGAGCTCCTACGCGAGCCAGTTCGGCTGGTCGTCCGCGACCCAGAACGCGGTGCAGTCCGACCTCTCCCAGCTCGGTTGACGGGTCCCGACCCAATGCCGAGGCCCGGCCCTTGCCCCGCGGTCGGGCCCATCTTGTGACCGGCTTGGGGCGGGCAAAAAGGGAAAAGGGGCACCCGGGTCCGTACCCTCGTGGTGGACTGGGACCGCGTCGAGGATCTCCGGGGCAAGGGGTGGGACTGGGACCGGATCGCGCACGATGCGCGGGTCGGTTTCCACCCGGACGCCTCCGTGCGCGAGCCCGGACGGGCGCTGCGCAGCCTGTACCACCGGGAGCGGAGCCGCCGGAACCGGCAGGGACCCACCACCGCGCCGAGCCCGAAGAAGGACCTGGCCGCGGCCGAGCGACGCTGGACCCTTTCGCGGATCGGATACCTCGTCACCCCGGTGTTCGGGATCTGGGCGCTCGTCGCCTACCTGGTCCCCTCTCCGGTCGGCCTCGTCCTTCCGGCGATCCCGTGGCTCGTCCTCGCTCTCGCGATCGCGGCGTTCCTCCTCCTGTTCGGTCTCTGGCGGTCCTCCGGTCCCCGATGGTCGAAATCGTTCCGTGGCACCCTCGTCCTCGGGGTCGTCCTGGGCCTGGTGGTCTCGGCGATCATCGCCATCTCGGGCGCCGTGATCTTCGGCTGCCCGTACCTCCCGTCGGCCTCGACCGCAAAGGGTGAGCCGGGCCCCGGCTGGACCTCCGTGAGCGTCTCCCCCTGGCAGGACAGCGGCAAGGTCGTCGTCTACTTCTACGGAGCGACCTGGTGCCCGTACTGCTCGGCCAGCAGCTGGGCCGTGTGGAAGGCGCTGACCGAGTTCGGGTCGGTCTCGGGCGCGGCCCTGAGCTATTCGAGTCCCTCGGACGTCTACCCTTCGACACCGGAAGTGGACCTCTCGGGGATCTCGCTGGGCTCCTCGAACGTGGCGTTCCAGGTGAGCGAGGACACCTCCGGGGTCGACGGGAACTTCCCCGGAACCTCGAACTGCTTCCAACAGGCCTATGTCTCGGCCTACAGCGCGAGCAGCATCCCGTTCCTGGTCGTGAACGGTCAGTACGTCCACGGGGGGAGCAGCCTCATCCAACCCTCCGGCCTATCGAACTGGGCGGGCACCGGGGCCGCCACGGTGCAGCAGTCGGTCTCCTCGGAGAGCGGCCAACCCTGGTCGGTCGTCCAGGGGCAGGCGTGGTGGACGATGGCGTTCATCGCCAAATCGACGGGGATCCCCGTCGCCCAGCTCGCGAGCACGTACCACTGGTCGTCCGCCACGCAGAGCGCGGTGGCGTCGGACGTCGCGGCGCTCGGATAGGCGCGGGAGCGTCGGGCGATGCGCATCCGAACGATCCGGAGCCTGATCTACCTCGCCGCCGGCATCGGCCTCATCGTCTCGATCTTCGCGGCGTTCGAGTACTACGAGGCGTCGCTGCGCGCCCTCTGCACGATCTCCGCCTTCTTCTCCTGCGCCGCGGTCGACCAGAGCGGCAAGACGACGACCCTCGGGATCCCGGACTACCTCTGGGGGGTCGGCGGGTTCGTCCTGATCCTCATCGTGGCCGGGATCGCCGAGTCGCGGTCCGCCGAGCGCCGGTGGCCGTACCTCCTGCTCGGCCTCACGGCGTTCGGGGTCGCGTTCTCATTGTACTTCCTCTACGTCCAGCTCGCCCTGATCGGCGCGTTCTGCGTCGTCTGTGCCACCGCGGACGCCTTCGGCTGGCTCGCGTTCGCGGGGGCGATCCTCCTGGTGCGCCGGCTGACCGAGGTCACGGGTCCGGCCGACGACGACGGGGGCGCGGAGATCCGCGGTTCCGGCGCGTAGGGTGGGGGTCCGGAGCCCCGTCGACCCGGTTCGACGGGGTCCCCGGTTTTCCTATCGGCCGGAGATGCCCCGGCCGCCGGTTTCGGTTATATACCCCGCCTTTCTCGACCGCCCGGGTCGTGCTATGGCCACGGATTTCCAAACCCTCGCTGCCGGGATCGCGATCGCGGGCGGACTGATCGGGACGGGCATGGCCCAGTCCGGGATCGGGGCCGCCGGGATGGGCATCATCGCCGAGAAACCGGAGAAGTTCGGCCAGGTGCTCTTCTTCTTCGTCATTCCCGAGACGCTCTGGATCATCGGGTTCGTGCTGGGGATCATCCTCCTGCTGAACATCCTCTGACGTCCGAGGAACGGTTCGCAGCGCATGTCCCTCGAGGACCTGGTCGGGGAGATCCGCCGTCGCGGTGAGGCGGAGCTCGCCCAGATCGAGTCGACCCGCGCGGGCGATGAGGGGCGCCTCGCGAAGGAACGGGAAGGAAAGCTCGCCGAGATCCGCGACCACGCGAAGCGGACCGCCGATCTCGATGCGATGCGGGAGCGCACCCAGCGCCTCGCCGCGGCGAAGCTCAAGTCGCGGAAGCTCCTCTACGAGGCCCGCGAGGCGCGGCTCGAGACCGCGGTCACCGAGACCCGGGAGCTCCTGCGCCGGTTCACCACCACCGCCCAGTACGACGCGGTGCTCCGTCGCATGGTCGACAGCGCCACCGGATCGCTCGGCAAGCCGATCCGGGTGAGCGGCCGGGCCGAGGACGCGGGCCGCCTGCAGAAGGTCGCGGGGAAGTCGTTCGACCCCACCCCGCAGCCGATCCTCGGCGGGATCATCGCAGAGAGCCAGGACGGGTCGCGCCGTCTCCACCTCTCGTTCGACGAGCTCCTACGACTGCGCGAGGACCGGGTCCGCGAGCTCCTGGCCTAAAGGAGTCCCCGAGGGTGCGATGGCCGGCTCCCCCTACGCCAGCGCTCTCGGCCGCCTGAAGCCGGACTTCTCGGTCTTCCTCTCCCGGGAGGTCTACCCCGGACTCGTCGCCGCCAAGGACGCGAACGAGCTCGCGAAGGTCCTCGAGACGACGCCGTACGCCACCGACATCGCCCAGGCCCGGGCCACGCACTCCGGCGCCTCGATGGTCCGTCTCGCGTTCAACCGGACGCTGGTGCGGCGGATGCGTCATGCCTACGAGTCGACCCCGTTCGCCGGCCGGGTCGTGGTCGCCGCCTACCTCTCCCGGTGGGACCTGCGGAACATCGAGATGATCCTCTCGGCGAAGGCTCTCGGGCGGACGATCACCGAGACCGACGACTACCTCGTCTCGAGCCGCGAGATCCCGGCGGGGCTCTACGCGGGGGTCATGACGCTCGACGACTTCCGCATCCTCCTCGCCCAACCGAGCCTCGAGGCGACCGTCACGGCGCTCGTCAAGCACGGCCACGGCCAGACGATCCTGCCGCTCCTCGAAGCGTTCGAGCGGACCCACGACATCTTCCCGGTCCTTCAGGCGCTCGACCGACAGTACTACCGCACGGTCCTCGAGGCGTCCCGGTTCTTCCAGGGGGACGAGTGGGTCGTCCGCGCCTTCCTCCAGAGCGAGATCGACGTGCGGAACGCCCTCCTCCTCCTCTCGGGCAAATCGAACGACCTCCCGCTCGAGACGGTCCTCGGACGCTGGCTCGAGGGGGGAGCGCTCACCGCCGCCCAGGCGCCCGACCTCTACGGAGCCCGGGGGGTCCCCGAGCTCGCGGAGCGTCTCGCGACGCGCTTCCCCTCCGCCGCGGAGGGCAACGAGGAGTACGCCGACGGCCGGAGCCTTACCGGCTACGAGGTCGCGCTCCAGCGGGACCGTGCGGTCCTCGAGCTCAAGCGCATGCGGACCTACCCGCTCTCCCTCGGCGTGATCTTCACGTACATCTTCTTGGCCGAGCTCGAGCGGGCCGATCTGAGGCGCATCCTCTTCGGGCGCCTCTACGGGTTCTCCCCCGAGCGCCTGACCCCGCTCCTCATCACGCCCCGCCTCTAGGCGCAGGGCGCCGGGCGGACCCGGCGCCTCAGTGTTCCGGCAAGCGGACGATCGGCCCCGTCACCGCGGGGCGTCCGTCCATCCCGATCGAGCTCACGGTGTGGACGCGCGTCCCGCCGAACGGCCGGAACGGCTTGCCGTTCCCGCTGAAGTACTTCGAGAAGTGCTCGACGAAGATCAGCCGTGCCCCTTGGATCCCGGGCTCGAAGACGCCGAGGATGACGTTGAACGCCTGGCCGACCACGACGACGATGACGGCCAGGAGGATCCCCACGATCGGTCCGAGCCCGTGCCAGGCGAGCACCGCGATGTCGTTGATGACGATCGCGAGCACGACGGAGGAGAGCAGGATCCCCACGAGCCGCGTGTAGGAGAGGATGTGGCTGATGATGTCGATCAGGCTCAGGATCCCGAGGGCTCCCTCGCCGACGACGAGCATCCCGACCCCGGCCGCGAGGCCGACGTAGGAGAGGAGGACGAGCGGGTTCGGGGCAAGGGCGATCGAGTGCTGGTGGATCATCTGGAGGCCGAAGTCGGCGATCCCCCAGGCGAAGATGATCCCGCCGACCTTGCCGATCCCCTCGCGCCGGTGGCCATGGAAGAACGCCTTCAGCGCGCCGAGCAGGAAGCCGAGCGTCACCATGCCGAGCCCGAAGTACCCGGCGATCAGGAGGAGCGTCGGGACCTGGTGGAGCGGGTCGGAGGTCGAGGTGTACCCGACCAGGAGGTGGAGGAGGTTCAGGCCGAAGAACTCGTCGTAGAGGAGGCCGAGCGCGATCGCGAGACCGCAGCCGGGCAGGAGCGTCCATGCGAGCTGCTGCATCCCTTTCGGGCCCATGATCAGCTTCACGAAGTTCCGGCCCATCCGCGGGAGGTACCGGGCCCCGGGGAACCCCCGGATCATCCACAGGGAGATCAGGAGGATCGTGAGGCCGTAGCCCCAGTCCCCGAGCATGATGCCGAAGAAGATCGGGAAGATGATCGAGAAGATCAGGGTCGGGTCCCACTCGGTCGCCTGGGGGAGCGAGTAGAACCGGATGAAGAACTCGAACCGGCGTACGCCGCTCGGGTTGCTCATCATCGTCGGCGGCTCCTCGTGCGTCGGGATCGTGTAGAAGTGGACGCGGCCGCCCACGGCCTCGCCGACCACGGACCGCAGCCGGTCGAGGTCCCGGGCGGGGACCCAGGACTCGAGCGCGAAGACCGACTGGCTCGCGCCGAGCTTGGCGAGGACCTCCGACTTGCGGTTCTCGATCTCGAGCGCCTCGTCGATCGCGGCGACGGTGGGGTACCACTCGGTCGCGATCGCGCGGAGCCGCTCGGCGATCGTCGTGCGGCGCGAGTCGATGGCGGCGATCCGCGCCTCGAGGTCGGCGCGCTCCTCCGACGCGGTACGTCGGAGGGGAGGGAGCGGCGTGAGGCGGGCGCCCCGCTCCTGCGCGGCCCGGCCGAGCGCGTCGGCCCCGGAGAGGCGGCTCACGACCACGAACCGGGTCGTCTCCTCCCCCGGACCGACCAGGAAGCGGGCGTCGGCCTCGGGCGGGAGCGACCCACGGAGGGTCTCGAACGCCTCGGTCGGCATCTCGCCGTAGAAGGTGAGGAAGCTCGAGGACTGGAGGTACTCGAGCCGGTCGGTATAGAAGTCGAGGTGCCCGAGGAGCTGCACGGTGTCCCGCGCGCCCTTGCGCTCCGTCTGGAGCCGGTCGTCCTCCCGCGAGAGCGCGCCGACCTCGTCATCGATCGGCACCCGCTGGGCGGCGGCGAGGATGTCGAGGACGGTGTCGAACCGGCGCGGCTCCCGGACCGGGACCTTCGGGAGCACGCTCATGAGCCCCCGGAAGCGCAGGGTCTCGTCGGCGACGCGCCGCAGGGTCTCGGGCCCGCGCTCCGGCGCGAGCTCGGCCATCGCCTCGGGGCGGACCGGGTCGACCTGGGCGACCCGGAGGTCGTGGAGGGTCGTGAGGACCCGCTCCTCGTCCTCGCGGAGGCCGAGGAAGCCGACCTTGACCATCCGGACCGGCCGCAGCGTCATCGCGTCGTTCCCCTACTCGCCCCGGAACCCGCCGAGGACGACCGCGAGGATCTCCTCCGAGCGGTCGGCGACGCGCCGGCCCGCCCCCTGCGAGGCGGCCTGGGCGGCGCGCTCCCCGTCCGCGACGATCGCCCGCGCCTCGATCTCCGCCTCGTTCCGGGCCCGGTCGACCGCCTTCGTGCGGTCCGTCTCGGCCTCGGCGCGTGCGGTCGCGAGGGCGACCTCCGTGGCCTCCCGGAGGCGCTGGAGGGAGGCCTCTGCCTCCCGGCGCGCGCCCGCGAGCTTCTCCTGCCACTCGGTCTCGGTGAGCTTGATCCGTTTCAGTGCGTCGATGGTCGCGCGGTCGTCCGAGGTCGACGGCAATCCTTCTGCGGTCATGCAGACCCTCCCAGGTAGTGGACGAGGAGGTAGACGAAGAGCCCGAGCGCGACGAGCTTCACCGCGATCGAGAGCCCCCAGGCGAGCGTGAACCGCTTCAGGGCGGTCTCACGCGGCAGCGACACTCTCCGCCTCCTGTTCCATCTTCCGCTTCACGGTCTTGAGCATGCTGAAGGAATCGCGTTCCATTTCGTCGAACCGGAACTTGATGTAGCGCACGGTCGACTCGAGGCGTGGGATGAGGACGTTCTCGATCGCGCTCGCGCGGCGCTTGGTCTTCTCGATCTCCTTGAGGAGCCGGCGGAGGGCGTTCTCTTTCTCCGCGATGTCGAGCACGACCTCGTAGATCCCCTGGAAACGGTGGATCGCCTCCTGGACCGACGTCGGGAGGTCGAGCAGGACGTCCGCCGGGGTGAGCGCGAAGCCGTGACGGTCGAGGCGCGGGGTGCGCACGCCCATGACGTTCTTCGTGGAGACGGCGACCGGGCGCAGGTCCTGCAGGAGCATCGAGATGTTCTCGAGGCGGATCGCCCCTTCGAACATCTCCGCCTTGCGGATCGAGTCGTACCCGCGGGCGATCCGTTCCTGGAGGTTCCCGCGCAGCTTCAGCGCCTCGCGGGAGATCGCGAAGAACTCGGTGATGAGCGCGGTGCGCTTCAGCTTCAGGAGGTTCAGGCCCCGCTTCGCCACGCCGATCCGCCGTCGCGTACGCAGGAGCTCGAGCCGCGTCGGGCGGATGTTCTCGGCCGGCATGGCGGTTCCCCCCTCCTCCGTGCGGGTGCCTAGGTGCCACCGACCGGTGGGTGGACGCGGAACTGCGCGATGAACTCCGGCCGGATCCGCTTGAGCTCGGAGTCCGGGAAATCGCTGAGGATGTCCCACGCGAGCGCGAGGCTCTGATCGATCGTCCGGTCCTCGTCCGGCCGCTGGTTGACGAACTCCTTCTCGTACCGGTCGGCCGCCCGCAGGTAGATCCGGTCGGTGGCGCTGAGCGCCTCCTCGCCGACGATCGCGGAGAGGGCCCGCTGGTCCTTCCCCGTCGCGTACGCCGCGAACAGCTGGTCGGAGACCCCGCGGTGGTCCTCCCTCGTGCGGCCCTTGCCGATCCCGAGGCTCATGAGCCGCGAGAGGCTCGGCAGGACATCGATCGGCGGGTAGACCCCCTTGCGCTGGAGCTCCCGGCTGACGTAGACCTGACCTTCGGTGATGTACCCGGTGAGGTCCGGGATCGGGTGCGTCACGTCGTCGGCCGGCATCGTGAGGATCGGGAGCTGCGTGATCGAGCCCTTGCGGCCGTGGATCTTCCCCGCCCGCTCGTAGATCGTCGCGAGGTCGGTGTAGAGATACCCCGGATAGCCCCGGCGGCCCGGCACCTCGTCCCGCGCGGCCGAGACCTCACGGAGCGCCTCGCAGTAGCTCGTCATATCGGTGAGCACCACGAGCACGTGGAGGTCCTTCTCGTAGGCCAGGTACTCCGCGGCGGTGAGCGCCATTCGCGGCGTCACGACCCGCTCCATCGACGGGTCGGAGGAGAGGTTCAGGAAGACGACGGCCCGCTCGAGCGCGCCGGTCGACTCGAACTCGCGCAGGAAGAAGTTCGCCTCCTCGCTCGTGATCCCCATCGCGGCGAAGACGACCGCGAACCCTTCGCTCGAGTCGCGGAGCTTCGCCTGCCGGACGATCTGGGCGGCGACCTGGTTGTGGGGGAGACCCGCCGCGGAGAAGATCGGAAGCTTCTGGCCCCGCACGAGGGTGTTGTTGACGTCGATCGTGGAGATCCCCGTCTGGATGAACTCGCTCGGCTCCTGCCGGGAGTACGGGTTCATCGCGTTCCCGACGATCTCGAGCCGGGTCTCGCTGACGATCTTCGGGCCGCCGTCGCGCGGCTCGCCGAGGCCGTTGAAGACGCGGCCGAGGAGCTCGTCGGAGACGGCGAGGGTGGCGACCTCGCCGAGGAACTTCACGCTCGTCTGTTCGACGTTGATCCCCATCGTCGGTCCGAAGACCTGGACGATGGCGAGGCCCTTGCGCGAATCGAGGACCTGGCCCTGGCGGCGCTCGCCGTTCGGGAGCGCGATCTCGACGATCTCCCCGTAGGCGGCGTTCGCCACGTCCCGGACGAACAGGAGCGGACCGGCGACCCGATCGATCGTGCGGTAGTCGATGGGGACATCGGGGACCGTCTTTGATGGGGCGGCGCTCTTCGCGGCCATCAGCTCCCTCCGGGGGCGGTCGCGGCGACGGCCTGCGTCATCTCGAGATCGAGCTGGTCGAACTGGGTCTTCATCTCGGCCTCCGGGATCCACTTCATGCGCGAGAGCTTCGTCCGAACGGGGAGCCGCTGCAGCGCCGCGACGGTCGAGCCCTTCGCGATCGCCTCCTGCTCCCGGTCGCCGAAGGCGAGGATCGTGCGGAGCATCCTTAGCTGCTTCTGGATCGACGTGTAGGTGTCGACCTCGTCGTAGGCGCTCTGCTGGAGGAAGTCCTCCCGCAGCATCCGCGCAACGTCGAGGGTCGCCTTCTCCCGCTCGGGGAGCGCGTCGACCCCGACCAGCTGGACGATCTCCTGGAGCTCGGCCTCCTTCTGGAGGGTCTCGAGCGCCCGCTGGCGGAGATGCACGAACTCCGGCGAGAGCTCCTTCGTGTACCAGGGAGCGAGGTCGTTGCCGTACAGCGAGTAGCTCTGGAGCCAGTTGATGGACGGGAAGTGGCGGCGCGACGCGAGCGACGCGTCGAGCGCCCAGAAGACGCGCGTGACCCGTAGCGTGTTCTGGCTCACCGGCTCCGACGTGTCCCCGCCCGGCGGCGACACCGCCCCGATGACCGAGACCGAGCCCATGCGCCCCTCCGGAGAGAGGGTGACGACCCGACCGGCCCGCTCGTAGAACTCGGCGACGCGGCGACCGAGGTAGGCGGGATATCCCTCCTCCCCGGGCATCTCCTCGAGCCGACCGGAGATCTCGCGCATCGCCTCGGCCCACCGGCTCGTCGAATCGGCCATGAGCGCGACATCGTAGCCCATGTCGCGGTAGTACTCTGCGATGGTGATGCCGGTGTAGACGCTCGCCTCGCGGGCCGCGACGGGCATGTTCGAAGTGTTCGCGATCAGGATCGTCCGCTCCATCAGTGGGCGCTTCGACTTCGGGTCCTGGAGGCTCGGGAACGTCGCGAGGACTTCCGTCATCTCGTTGCCGCGCTCGCCGCACCCCACGTAGACCACGATGTCCGAGTCCGCCCACTTCGCGAGCTGCTGCTGCGTGACCGTCTTCCCCGACCCGAACGGCCCGGGGATGGCGGCGGTGCCGCCCTTCGCGACCGGGAAGAAGCTGTCGATGACCCGCTGCCCGGTCACGAGGGGGATCTCGGGCGGGAGCTTCTGCGTGACCGGTCGCGGCACCCGCACGACCCACTTCTGGGCGAGGCTGAGCGGCACGGCGCCGCCCGCCGTCGTGACCGACCCGATCGGATCGTGCACGGTGTAGGTCCCGCTCTTGAGCTCCTTCAGGGTCCCGCGCATCCCCGGAGGGACCATGATCTTGTGGAGGACGATCGGCGTCTCCTGGACCGTCCCGAGGATCGTGCCGGCCGTGACCTCGCTGCCGACCTTGGCGGTCGCGGTGAACTCCCACTTCGCCTTTGGGTCGAGGGGGGCGGCGACCGCCCCTCGGGTGATGAAGTCCCCGGCGGCCTTCTGGATCACGTCGAGCGGCCGCTGGACCCCGTCGTAGATCGACTTCAGGAGGCCCGGCCCGAGCTCGACGCTCAGCGCCTGGCCGGTGTTCTCGACCGGGTCGCCCGGACGGATGCCGGTCGTGTCCTCATAGACCTGGACGGTCGCCGTCCCGCCCACGAGGCGGATGATCTCCCCCACCAGCCCGAGCGAGCCGACGCGAACGACATCGTACATCTTCGCGTCTGTGAGACCCTCGGCGATGACGACCGGACCGGTGACCCGTGCGATGACCCCTGCCATCTTCCCTCTCCTACGACGGAACTTGGAGCGTGACCCCGAGGACGCGCTTCGCGAGCGCGTTGATACTCTCGACCTCGAACTCCCCGGTGGGGGTCGGGACGAAGACGGCGAGCGGGTGGATCGAGGCGTCCGCGCTCGAGCGCTGGGCCTCGTTCAGGTGAGCCCGGATCGACTGGCTCGCGATGACCAGGCTGTAGCGTCCCTCGGTCATCACGCGCTGGAACTCGGAGACCGCGTTCTCGGGGGTGATCTCGAGGACGTCCTTGATGCCGATCAGACGGAATCCGATCGCGAGCTCCCGCTCGCCGAGAACGACGGTGGCGGCCGGCTCCTTCGGCGTCTCGGGCACAACGGTGTCGCCGGGGTTTTGGCCTACTTAACGCTAACCCCGGGAGTCGCGTTAGCTCGAGGGAAAATCTCCACCGGACGGGACCCGGACCCGCTCACTTGTAGACCGAGTTGTGGATGTTCCCTTCGTCGTCGGTGATCAGGATGCATTCGCCTTCGCATTCGAACAGGCAGGCCTCGCAGACGATGCAGTCCGGCCCGTGGATCGCGACCGACTTCTCGCCCCGGAACTGGAACTTGGCCCCCACCGCGGTGTCGTCGACGAGGTCCGGGAACTGGTCCCGGGGTCGCAGCTCGAAGACGTTGACCGGGCAGACGTCGCGGCAGTGGGCACAACCGGTACACTTCGCAAGTTCGATATCGACCGTGACCATGGGCTCGCTCTCGGAGGAATCCAACCGGGTTCCCTATATAGGGTGTGCCCGGGAGCGGACCCGTGCGTCGGACATCCACCGTTCTCCACGTCGAGCGAAGTCATACCACGCCGGGGAATCCAGGGAACATGTCCGGAGCCAAGGCGGGGGCCCGCCCGCGGCGTGGGGGACGCCGGCCGCGACGCCCTCCCGTTCCCGCGGCTCGCTCCGGGGACCGGGCGCGGACCGAGGCCGGTGCGCTCCTCCGTGACCTCACGTCTCCCTTCGCCTCCGATCGCCGCCGGGCCGCCCACCAGCTGGCCCGCTTCCCCCGATCCGCGGTCCGGATCGCGCTCGAACGGTCGCTCGGGGACCCGGATGCCGGCGTACGCCTCGCGGCCTCGTCGTCGTTGGGGTCGATCGGCGACCCGCGGGCCCGTCCGGCGCTCGAGGGACTCCTCGCGGACGTCCACTGGAACGTGCGGGCCCAGGCAGCGTACGCGCTCTCGCGTACCCCTCACCCGAGCTCCGTGCCGCTCCTGGTCGATCACCTCGCGCACGACGAGAGCGCGCTCGTGCGCAACGCGTGCGCGCTCACCCTCACCCACATCGGCGACCCGCGGGCGGCGCCCGCGCTCGAGCGGGCGCTCACGGACGAGTCCGACCGTGTCCGGCGGGAAGCGGTCCTCGGTCTCGAGCGCTCGGGAGGTCCCGAGGTACCGGCCCGGATCCGCCCGCTCCTCGCCGATCCCGCCCGACGGGTCCGCATCGCGGCGGCGATGGTCCTCGGCGCCCGTCGGGACCGTGAGGCGACCCCCCTTCTCCTGGATCGGTTGCGTCGGGCCGACCCGTGGGAGCGTCCCGCGCTCCTGGTCGCGCTCGGACGGATCGGCGCGCCCGAAAGCGTCGAGGCACTCGCCCGGGCCGCGGAGGACCCGATGCACTCGGTGCGGGTCTGCGCGATCCACGCCCTCGGGGAGATGCGGTCGCCTCGGGCACTCGAGGTCGCCGCCGCCAAGCTCTCCGACCGCTCCTGGGCGGTGCGGGGCGCGGCGGCGCTCGCGATCGGTAAGGCCGGCCGCCGTTCGGACGCCCCGGTCGTCGTCCCGCTCCTCCGAGACCCGCATCCCTGGCCACGACGGGGGGCGATCTATGCCTTGGGCGAGCTCCGGGCCGAGGCCGCTCGGGCGGAGCTCCGTCGGGCCCTCGACGACGAGGACCCCGAGGTGAGGCTGGCGGCGATCTGGGCGTTGGGGCGTCTCGCCGACCTCGAAGCCCGACCCCGCCTCGAGGAAGAGCTCCGGCATCTCGAGGCGGCCCCGTCGGTGCCCGGGTCGACCGTGGCTCGCGGAGAGGGAGCGGTCCGGCTCGTTTCGGACGCGGAGTCCCGGCTCTTCGACACGCTCGTCGAGGCGCTCGGCGCGCTTCAGGCCCGGACCCCGGAGATTTCGACGGCCCGTCTCCTGGTCCGTGCCGCCCGCCGTCTGACCGACGAGGAGTGGTCCCGGCCGGCCCGGTTGCCGGCCCCGGTCGGGGGCGGGACTCCGGGGGGCAGCCGCCGCGAGCTCTTCGCGCGGATCGGGATCGTGCGGCCCCGTCCGACCCCCGAGGACAAGTCAGGCCGAGTGTACAAAGGTTTTAGAACCGTAAGTCCACGGACCCCCGGGGACGCATAGGTCGCAGGGGCCCGGTCGGATGCAGTCCTGGATACTTCCTACCATCCTGTTCTTCGTCGGGCTGGTCCCGGTCGTCTACTTCGTCGTGAACGCCCGGTTCTCCCGGCGACGGAGCAAGAACGGTCGGGTCCCCCCGTCCGACCCGCAGGCGGTGACGATCATCGTCCCCGTCCATGCCGAGCCGATCGAGCGGTTCGACTCCTGCCTCCGCTCCGTCGTCTCGCAGGGCTCCCGCGTGGTGGTCGTGGGAGACGGCTCGTACGAGCCGTACGCCTCCCGGACCCGGGCGGCCGGTGCCGAGTTCCTCGCCCTGCCCGAGCAGGGAGGGAAGAAGCGGGCCCTCGCCGCGGGCCTCGAGCGGGTGTCGACGCCGTTCGTCCTCTTCGTGGACAGCGACACGGTGCTGCCAGAAGGGGGGGTCCGGGACCTCACGAGGTACTTCGGCCCCGCCGTCGGCGGGGTCGGCGCGAACCTCCTCGTGCGCGACACCGGGACCCTCGCCGCCGGCTCGGCCGAGTTCGTGGAACGCTCCCGGGAGGTCGTCCTCCGCGCGATGAGCTCGCGCGGGAACGTGATGTACCTGGATGGGGCGTGCATGATGTTCCGCACCGAGCTCATTCGAGAGTTCGTCCGGTCCCCGGAATTCCTCGACCTGAAGGTCCTCGGCCGTCCGTCCCGTCTCGGCGATGACTGGCTCCTGACCGACCATGTCCTGAGCTCCGGTTTCCGGACCGTGAAGGCGTTCGACGTCGGGGTGATGACCGAGGCACCGACGACCCTCTCCGGGTTCGTCCGGAGGAACGTCCGGTGGGCCCGGTCGAGCTGGATCCGCTTCGGCCGGTACCTCATGGGGAAGGGGCCGCAGAACCCCGGCCGGTTCTACCGGCTCGAGCTCCTCGGCACCTACGCGCTGCCGCTCGTTTCGCTCGGGGTCGTGCTGCTGCGGCTCCCGTTCATCCTCCACGGCATGCAGCTCTGGCTCGGCGACACCGCCATGGCCGCCCGCCACGCCGCGCCCGCGATGGCCCTCCGGATCCCCGCGACCGTGCGGTTCCACGGCGTCGGCCTCCTCCAGACGGCCATCGGCCTCGTCGGGACCGGCACGTTCCTCGGGGCCGTGGCGGACCGCCTGCCGAGGCACCGGCGGCTCCGTACGCTCGCCTGCGGCGCCCTCGGTTCGGGGCTCCTGTTCGTGACGATGATCTACGGCCTCGCGACCTTCTGGCGCTCCCCCGCATGGCGAAGCCCCACGGGCTCGCCCGCCCCGTCGACCGTTCCGCCCTCCCGCCCGACCCGGACCTAGACCTCCGGGTCGCCGCGGATGGGGCCGGCGGCCGGCTTTAACCGGCCGGGTGCCATACTCCCGCCCACCGGTCCGTGAGCGACGTCCTCCTCGGCACCAGCGGCTGGGACTACCCGGAGTGGGTCGGCCGGGTCTACCCGCCGCGCGGGGTCACCGACCGGCTCCGCTACTACACGAAGCTCTTCCCGATCGTCGAGGTCAACTCGACGTTCTACCGGCTCCCGCCCCCGTCCGTCACCGCGTCGTGGGTCCGGCGGACCCCCGCGAAGTTCCGGTTCGCGGCGAAGTTCCCGCAGACGATCACGCACGACCTGCGGCTCGTGGGGACCGACGAGGAGCTCGCGCGGTTCCTCGCGGTCCTCAAGCCGATCCGTGACGGGGGGAAGTTCGTGGCCGCGCTCCTCCAGCTGCCGCCGTCGCTCCCGTTCGAGGCCGCGACCGTGCGGCACTTCTACGAGTCGCTGCCCCGGGACCTCCCCGTGGCGGTCGAGTTCCGCGAACGCTCCTGGCTGGTCCCCGAGTCGTACGCGCTCCTCCGAGAGTTCGGGCTCTCCCACGCGATCGTCGACGGGCCCCACCTCCCGATCGCCCTCGAGGTGACCGGGCCGTTCGCCTACGTGCGCTGGCACGGGCACGGGAGCCCGCTCTGGTACGACTACACCTACTCGTCCCCCGAGCTCCTCGCCTGGGTCCCCCGGCTCCGCACGCTCACCGAGCACGTCGCGACCGTCTACGGGTTCTTCAACAACCACTTCCGGGGCGACGCCGCCGTGAACTGCCGGACCCTCTCGGAAGAGCTCGGCCTTCCCGCCCCGCCGGGGAGCGGACGCCTCGACACCTCCCCTCCTCTCCGGGACCCCTAGGAACGCTCCGTTCCCGGCCCGTTTCATCGTCCCCCGAACCGCCGCTTTAGAGCCGTCCCCGCGATGGATCCGACGGAGGTCCGGAGTACGCTCTCGCTCGAGGCCGAACCGTTCGCCCGGCCGTTCCCGGCGGAGGAGGATACCCCGTACGCGCCGTCCGTTCCGGAGGGAGCCGGGCCGCGGTCCATCGCGTTCCCGACCCGGATCCGCCTCTCGCACCGCCCCCGACGGACCCGGACCGCCCCGGTCCTTCCCTCGGAGCCGGCGCTGTTCCCCTGGCTCGCCCGGCGCCTGGCGCCCGGGGAGGCGACGCTCTGGTGCGGCCCCGGCGCGGCCGTCGAGCCGATCCTCGAGCTCCTCTACGCGGGGAACGCCGTCGCCCGCGGACGGATCTCGCTCCTCGAGGGGGCGAACCGGTTCGATCCGTACCGCATCGGCGAGCTCGGCCGCGCCTTCGGGGTCGACGCGACCCGGACGCTCGAGGGGATCCGGCTCGCGCGGGCGTTCACCGCCTACCAGATGGTCGCGCTCGTCGACGGCTGGGCCCGGGAAGCGAAGCGGCACCGGCCGACGCTCCTCGTCGGCCACGACCTGCCGGCGCTCTTCACCGCGGACGCGGTCCCTCCCGAGGAGCGGACCGCGCTGCTCGGGCACATGGCCCGGACGCTGGGCGCGCTCCTATGCGAGGTCCCGGCCCCGCTCCTCCTCACGCTCGGACCCGGCGGGTTCTCCGGGTTCCCCGGTCTCGCGGAGGCGGGACCCCGCTGGGCGGACCTCGTCACCTTCGCCCGGGGACCCGGCACCCTCCGGTTGCGCGCGATGCGGGATGACGCCCGCCTTTCCCTCGTGCCGCGGCCCGCCGGCCAGACCGGGATCGAGGAGTTCGGCGGAGGCTCCGCCGAGGAGGTGATCGCGTGGGACGCACTGCCCCGACCTACCGCCAGGCGCTCGAGGAGCGGATGAAGCGCTGGGACGAGTTCGCCCGCCTCCTCACGACGCCCGAGGAGCGCGAGGCGTTCGAGCTCGTCCGCACCGGGGCCCGCCGCTACGCCGCCCAGGCGACGTACGTCGGGAGCCCCGACCTCCTCGAGTCGATCCTGCTCTCGGTCCTCACCGACCTCGCCGCGCGGATCCGCTCCGCGCCCGGCGAGCCCCGCGCGCGTCCGTAGCGCCGGAGCGATGGCCCCGTTCCCCGACGGCTGGCTGCTCGACGTCACTGAGAGCGACGACGGACGGTCGGTCGTCCTCTGGGTGAAGTCCCGACGGACCGGCCGGGTCCGCCGCACCGCGGTCGAGTACCGGCCCCCGTTCCGGGTCACCGGGCCGCGCACCGAGCTCGCCCCGCTCGCGCGGTACCTCGGGGATCGGCCGGAGGTCGAAACGGTCACGCTCGGCTCCGGGCGTCCCTCGCTCTTCGATCGCCGGCCCCGCCCGATGCTCACGGTGACGCCGGCGCGCCTTCCGGCCCGACGGGCCCTCGCCCGGGCGGTCGACGCCTTCGGCGGGTACACCGCGTTCACCCTCTACGACGTCGACCTCGGCGCGCCGCAGCTCTACCACCTCACCCATGGCCTCTACCCCTTCGCCCCGGTCGTCGGCGCCGGCGCGGCGCTCGTCGCGACCGAGCCGCCCGAGACGATCGACTACGCGACGCCCCCACTCCGCGTCGCCCGGCTCGAGGTCCGCATCGCCGGCGAGCGGCGGGGCCGGATCCCGCCGCCGGACGGACGGATCGGCGCGGTGCGCCTCGGGGACGTGACACTCGAGGGACCCGACGAGGCGGACCTGTTGCGGGCCCTCGTCGGCGAGCTCGCCGCGAGCGACCCGGATGTCCTGCTCACGCAGGGCGGGGACTCGTTCGACCTCCCCTGGCTCTACCGGCGCGCGGCGGCGTGCGGGATCGCGCCGGGGGAGTTCGCGCTCGGCCGCGAGCGGGCCGGCTTCCGCCCGACCCGGCCCGCCCGCACGTTCGAGTCGTACGGCCGGGTCCTCCACCGCGACGCGACGTTCCCCCTCCCCGGCCGGTTCCACATCGACCGGGAGAACTCGTTCCTCTACGACGACGCCGAGATCGCCGGGCTCGTCGACGCCGCCCGCCTCTCGCGCCTGTCCCTCCAGACGGTCGTCCGCCAGTCGCCGGGGACCTGCTTCACCGCGATGGAGATGGCGCACGCGCTCGCCCTCGGCGCGCACGTGCCGTGGAAGAAGAACCGCCCCGAGGGGTTCCGCCGGGGCGACCGCCTGGTCGCCGCCGACCGGGGGGGCGTCATCTTCCTCCCGCCGGTCGGCGTGCACGACCGCGTCGACGAGTTCGACTTCGCGAGCCTCTACCCGCACATCATGGTCCGCAAGAACCTCTCCGCGGAGACGCTCGAGTGCCGCTGTTGCCCGCGGACCCCGATCCGCGCTCCCGGCCTCGGCTACCGCTCGTGCGTCCGGCGGGTCGGCCTCATCCCCCGGACGCTCGCCCCGCTCCTCGCCCGTCGCCTCGCCTACAAGGCGGCGCTGAGGCAGCCGGGGATCTCGCCCGAGGAGGCCTCCCGCCTCACGCGCCGGGTGCGGATGCTGAAATGGATCCTCGTCACGGCGTTCGGGTACCAGGGGTACCGGAACGCGCGGTTCGGCCGGATCGAGTGCCACGAGGCGATCAACGCCTACGCGCGCGACCTCCTCGCCTCGCTGATCCCCGTGGCGGAGCGGAGCGGCTACGCGGTCCTCCACGGGATCGTCGACTCGCTCTGGGTCCGCCCGGCGGACCCGCTCCGTCCGCCGGATCCCGAGGCGTTCGCGCGGGCGGTGACCGAGCGCTTCGACCTGCCGCTCGGCTACGAGGGCCGGTACCGCTGGATCGTGTTCCTCCCGGCGGTGACGCACGGGCTCGGCGTCCCGAACCGGTACTACGGGCTCTACGAGGACGGCGAGTTCAAGCTGCGCGGGATCGGCGGTCGCCGCCATGACACGACCGGGCTCGTTCGGCGGTTCGAGAGCGAGGTCCTCTCGCTCTTCCGGCGAGCCCGGGACGCGGCCGGGGTGCACGCGCTCCTCCCGCGGGCGCTCGCTCGCGCCGACCTCATCGCCGCGCGCGTCGCCGCCGGCGACTGGCCGGTCGACGAGCTCCTCGTCCGCCACCGCGTCGGCCAGGACCCCGACGCGTTCGTCACGTTCACCGACTCGGTCGCGGCCCTCCGCCAGCTGGCCGAGGCCGGAGCCCGACGCGGCGCGGGGGAGTCGGTGCGGTTCGTCCTCCTCGACCGGGAGAGCCGCTCGTTCCGCCATCGGGTACGGGTCGCGGAGCTCCTCACCGGGGAGGAGCGGTACGACCGGGAGGCCTACCTCGACCTCCTCGCACGGGACACGGAGACGCTCCTCGCCCCGCTCGGAGTGGAGCGGACCGCGCTCCTCGAGCGATGGGGGGTGGGGCCCGCACCCCCCCGCGGACCGTACCGCTCCCCCGAGACGGCCGCCCAGTCGACCCTCGACGGCGCGCCCCGACCAGGGCCGCGCGCGCCAGCGTAGCCGCATTCCGGGCCCGTGTCGTCCGGACCCCGCGCTGGGCCTCCCCCGCGCCGCGAGACCCGGCAGTTCGCCCGGAAGGCCGTGCGCGTTCCATGCTCCCGTCCTCGAACCGGCAGGGCGCAAGATCCGGGTGCCCGGGTCGTTTGCCCGCATGCCGCCTCGCAGGGTGCCGTCCGCCGAGCGCGTGGGACCGGACCGGACCGGTCGCCGAGCTTCGCCGGTGACCGTAGCGGCGCCGCTTTCGCACGATCCGCGGGAAGGGATGCGCGGGGGGGCCGGTTCCGGTGGAGGGCACCGATCGGGCGGACGGAGGTCGCGGGGCGAGCGCCCGTCGCTTTCCCGCGGTGGTCCGTCGGTCCTTTTAGCTCAGGGGCCCGTCGACCCGGAGTGCGCGCCCGTGTCCGAAGGCCGGGCCTTCACGATCCGCCTCGGAGCCGGGCCCGGCCGAAACCCGATCCCTCTCCACCGCCCACGGCCTCCCAGCGCGCGGCGGCGATCCGGGAGAGCGTCGTCCCCGGGGCGGTGCCCGACCTGGGCTCGCTCCTCGTGGCGCTCAGCGACCCCGTCGCGGGCGTGCGCCAGACGGCCGCGATCGCGCTCGGTCTCCTGAAGGACCCCCGGGCCCGGACCACGCTCGCGCTCGTGCTCTCCGACCCGGACGCGGCGGTGCGCGCCTCGGCGGCCGAGGCGCTCGGGGCGATCGGCCGGCCCGAGAGCCGCCCGGACCTCGAGCGGGCGCTGGACGACGGCGACGAGAAGGTCCGGACGAACGCGGGGTACGCGCTCGCCTACCTCGGCGACGCGCGTTCGCTCCCCGGATTGCGGGCCCATCTCGAGGACGCCTCCCCCGCGGTCCGTCGGGCGATCGCGACGGCGCTTGGCTCGGTGGGGAACGACGATGCGGTCTTCCTCCTCCACCGAATGCTCCGGGACCCGGTCGACCGGGTCCGTCGCGAGGCGGTCCTCGCGATCGGCCGCTCGGAGTCCGCGCGCGAGCTCGAGGTGCTGCGGGAGTCCCTGTGGGACCCCTCGCGGCGGGTGCGGGTCGCGGCGGCGATCGTGCTGGGGCGGCACCGCGACCGGGCCGCAGTCCCGCTGCTGCTCGAGCGGCTCCGCGGACCGGAGACCTGGGAGAAGCCGGCCGTCCTGGTCGCCCTCGGGCGGATCGGGGCGCGCGAGGCCATCCCCATGCTCGTCGACGCGGCCGGCCATCCCGCCCACTGGGTGCGCGTCTGCGCGATCCATGCCCTCGGGGAGATGCGGGCTCCCGAGGGCCTTGCGATCGCCCGGGCCCACCTCGACGACGAAGCCTGGCCGGTCCGCGGGGCGGCCGCCATGGCGCTCGGGGACGTCGGAAGCGCCGAGGATCTTCCCGCGCTCCTCAAGCACCTCGCCGACCCGCATCCGTGGCCCCGCCGCAGCGCGACCTACGCGCTGGGGTACCTCGGGCTCGCGGAGGCGGCGCCCCGCATCCGGGAAGAGCTCGCAGACCCGGCCGCCGAGGTCCGTCTGGCCGCGGTGTGGGCGCTCGGTCGCCTGCACGACGACGGGGCACGCGACGCGCTCGTCCGCATGCTCTACACGGTCGCCCCGGACGGGCCGGAGAGCTCCCGGGGCGGCGAGCCCACGGAAGAGGGGGCGGTCCCCTCGGACGCCGAGGTCCGCCTCTTCCCCGCGGTCATCCAGGCGCTCGGGCGAATCGGTCACGGCGAGGAACCGGATCCGATCGTGCACCGGGCGTTGCTCGCGGCCCGGGAGCGCTTGAGCGACGAGGAGCTCGACCGGACCGCGCGTCTTCCGATGCCCGAGGTCACCGTCGACCATCCCGCGCCGACGGTCCGTCGCCTGTTCGAGAGCATCCTCCCGAGCCTCTCGGAGGATGACGGCACGTGATCGTCCGCGAGCTGAGGGTCCGGGATGCGGCCGACCTCCTCGGCTTCCTCCAGCGGTACTTCCCCGAGGAGGAGGCGCTGCTCGGCACGCGGCCGGAGGGGTTCCTCGAGATCGTCCGCCGGCTCTTCCGCTGGGACGTACGGCTCGTCCTCGCGCTCCTGCGGCTCGTGCGGCGTCCGATCTTCCGCTTCTTCGTGATCGAGGACGGAGGGCGGCTGGTGGCGACGACGCTGCTCACCTTCTCCAAGGCCGCGGGGTACGTCAGCATGGTCGTGGTCGACCCCGCGTACCGGCGCCGGGGGCTCGCCCGCGAGCTCCTCGACCGGGCGCGCCGGGCGACCCGCTCCCGGGGCAAGCCGTTCCTCGTCCTCGATGTCCTGGCCGCGAACGCGCCGGCCCGTGCGCTCTACGAACGCATCGGCTTCCGGACGCTGCGCGCCACGGCGTACTATGTCCAGGACGCGCCCGAGTCGCTCCTTCCCGGTCCGACGGGGATCCCGGGGATCCGCCCGTTCGACCGGCGCGACGCGCCGGCGCTCGCGGCGATCGCCGGCCGCGGACGGCCCCCCGAGGTCGAGCGGGTCCTCCCCTCGACCCCTCGCGAGCTGACGGGATCGTCGTGGGAGGGCGCGTTGCTCGCGAGCGAGCTCACGGCATGGGTCTACGACCCGGGCTCCGGTCCCCAGGCCTGGGTCTCGGCCGCCGTCTCCCGGGCGACCGAGGCCGGTCACCTCTCCTCGCCGATCGTCGGCCCTTCGGTCCCGGCCGAGGCGGCGGCATCGCTCGTGCGGACGGCCGCGGCGTGGTGCGCGGCACGCCGGGTCCCCCGCGTCATGACGATGGTCCCCGAGGAGAACACCGGCGGACGCGCGGCGCTCGAGGGGGTCGGCTTCCGATCGGTGATCCCGGTCCTGACGCTCTACCGGTCCGTCGCGTAGCCCCGTAGGTAGACGATGCGCGTGGACGTCTACCTCTTCCCGGCGGTGGTGGGGGGAGGTCTCGGGGACATCGAGGAGGTGCTCGCCGCCGGTCGCCGGCTCGCCCGGGCCGGACACCCCGTCCTCCTCTACCGGCGTCGCGGCGTTCCGCTCCCCCGGTCGGTCGACGGGCCGTGGGACTGGCCCGCCGGCCTCGTGCGGACCGACCGTCCCGTCCCCAGGAACCGGGGGGCGCTCACCGTGGCCCCCGCGTGGGGCGTGAGCGCAGCAGCCGACCGGCCGGGGCGCCTCGGCCGGGGAGGGGCGTGGGCCGGCGAGGCCGCGGAGATCGAACGGGTGTACGGCGAGACGCGGACGCTGCACGTCAGTCTCGAGGAGTTCGCCCGGACGCTCACGAGCGGGGCGGAGTCCCGGGAGCGCCTGCGCGAGGGCGGGGTCCGATCGCGGGAGCTCGGGAAAGGCATGCGCGGGGTGCGGTCGCGGGGGGAGGTCACGGAGTTCCGCGCGGCGTTCGCCCGGTTCCGGGCGTTCGACCGGCCGAACCTCCTCCACCTGTTCACGACGTTCCGCTACGATCCGGGTTTCGCCCGGGAGTTCCCGAACGCGGTCGAGGTCGGCCCGCTGTGGCCCCAGCGGTTCCGGCCGGTCCCTCCGAGGCGCCCGGGGCGCCGGGCGACCGCGCGCCGATGGGTCTGGTACGCGAGCCCGTCGAGCGCCGCCGCGATCCTGCCGAGCGTTCTCGAGGGGCTGGCCGAAGACACCCGTCCGCTCGCCTCGCTCTACGTGCGGTCCCCGCGTCCGCTGCCGGCGACGTCTCCGAGCCCGGTCCCGCTCCTCGTGGAGACCGACCCGGTCGACCCCCGACGGTGGAACGCGCGGTTCCGCGCGGCGGACGTGCGGATCGTCACCGGGAGCCGCTCGCTCCTCGAGGCGATCGAGGTCGGCGGCCCGTTCCTCTACTTCAACGGGATCCTCGGGAGCGGCGCGCGCCGGCGTCGGCACCGACCGGAGAAGCTACTCGCGCTCCTCGATCTGGCGCGACGCGCCGGCGTTCCGCCTGACGTGCGCCGCGATCTCGCCGACTTCTCGATCGGGCGGCGGGTCGCGCGTGTCGTGCATCGGGTCGCGGTCCGGGACGGGGGCTGGCGTCGTTTCGCGCGCCTCCCGAGGGGGACCGGGTTCGCGCCCCCGTTCGAGGACGCCGGCCGGCTGATCGCCCGGGTGGCGGCCGCGCTCGCGAGACCGGGTTCGGATGCGACGCGCATCGTTGCACGCGTCCGGGCGCGTTCGAATCCTTAATCGGCCGAAGTCCCTGCCCTCGCCGATGCGGGGCGACGAGGCGAGCCCGCCCGCGGTCGCCCGGGCGATCGTCGGGAGCGCGCTCGCCCTCCGGCGGGGCGAGCACGTGGCCGTCGTGAGCTGGAACCACACCCTCCCCTGGGCCGCGGCGTGCGTGGCGGAGGCGCGCCGGGTCGGCGCCCGTCCGTTCCTCCTCCTCGAGGACGAGACCGCGTTCTGGCGGAGCCTCGATCTCGCCCCATCGGCCCGGGCCTGGTCGGGGATGAGCGGCCCCGTGCGCGCCGCGTTGGCGCGCGCGAACGCGCTCGTCTACTTCCCCGGTCCGGCGGACCGCCCGCGGCTCCGCGCGCTGCCCCCCTCCATCCTCGCTCCGTTTCTCGGTCGGGACGACGAGTGGCTCCGGCGCACCCGCGCCGCCCGGGCGCGCGGGGTGCGCTGTCTCCTGGGATACGCCTCCGACGCCCAGGCCGAGCATTGGGGGATTCCCGGGGCGACCTGGCGGACCCAGCTCATCCGCGGGATCACCGACGTCGATTACGGGGCCCTCCGCCGGACCGCCGTGCGCGCGAGCCGGCTCCTCCATCGGGGACGGGAGCTCTCGGTCATGGCCGCGAACGGGACGGAGCTCTCCCTCCGGCTCCGCGGGCGCCGCCCCTGGGTCGACGACGGGATGGTCGACGCGACCGATCGGAGGGAAGGCCGCCCCCTCACGACCGCCCCGGCCGGCTCGATCGTGGTGGCCGTCGATGAGCGAAGCGCCGAGGGGACCGTCGTCGCGAACCGGCCGAGCTTCCTCTCCGGTGGTCGGGCCGAGGGTGGTCAGTGGGAGATCGAGAAGGGGAGGCTGCGCAACTACTGGTACACCGAGGGCGGCGACGCCTTCGAATCGGAGTTCGTCTCGGCCCCGAGGGGCCGGGAGATCGTGAGCCTCTTCGCGCTCGGCCTCAACCCCTCCCTTCCGGGCGGGGTCCCGCAGGCGGAGGACCAGGAGGAGGGTGCGGTGACGATCGCGATCGGGGGGAACGCGCTCTACGGGGGGAGGAACCGCTGCCGGTATCTCTCCTGGCTCGCGGTCGGGGAGGCGACGGTCGCGGTCGATGGGCAGCCGCTCTGTGACCGGGGGAAGGTCCTCTAGACGGACGGTCGGCCGCGCGTTCTTCGACCGTCCGACGGTGCGGGTCGCGCGGGACCTCCTCGGGATGGGCCTCCGGGTCCGGGACGGCCGTCGCTGGAGGGCGGTGCGGCTCGTCGAGACGGAGGCGTACGTGGCGGACGACCCCGCGAACCACGCCTACCGGGGCCCGACCCGGCGCAACCGGTCGATGTTCCTCCGACCCGGGACCCTCTATGTCTACCGGATCCACCAGGTCGTCTGCGCGAACGTCGTGACGCGGTCGGGCGAGGCGGTCCTCTTGCGCGCCGGAGAGCCCCGCACCCCCGGCCTCGCCTCGCCGTCGGGTCCGGGGCGACTGTGCCGGGTGCTGGGGCTATCCCTCGCCGATGACGGACAGGACCTCGTACGGGGCTTCCGCATCCGACTCGATGCCCGAAAGGGACCGACCGGTCGGGTGATCGTCGGGCCCCGGGTGGGCCTGCGTCGCGCAGCGGAGCGTCCGCTGCGCTTCCTGCTCGCCGAGAGCCGCTGGGTCTCCGCGCCGCGACCGCGTCCGTCCCGGCCGCTCAGCGCAGCTTGGCCCACGCGTAGCCCCGGCGGCGGGGCGAGGCGCCGAAGCCGCACGAGGCGCAGACGCCCTTCTGCCGGTGGAACGAGTGGCTGCCGCAACGCCGGCAGATGATGTGGACGATCTTGCCGCCGCGCCGGGCCGGTGTTCCTTTTCCCATCGAATACCCCCTACGGAGAGATGTAGATGATCGAGTCCCCGCGGACGAGCGTCAGGCCCGTGCGGGGGGTGACCTCCCCGGCCAGGACCTCCTCGGCCGCGGAGAGGACGAGGTTGAGATGCTGGTCGTAGGCGTCGAGGACGCCGCGGTAGGAGCGTCCGCCCTTCATCTCCACGAGCACGCGCTTGTGGAGGCTCTGCTGGAGGACGTCGAGCGGCTTCATCGGGAGGGCCGGCGAGACCGGGCCCCCTTCTTAAGAGTGGCGGAAAGGTCCCTTTCCCCGGGAGGGGCGCGCCCGGGCCGACACGGAGTTGATGGCCCATGCGGTCTCCCGGGCTGCTCTTCCGACCCGTCGTCGGCGGAGCTTCCCTCGACGATCTCTCGGTACCCCCGGGGGCGGCGTGGGAGACGTGGAGACGCCGATCGGCCGGTTCCGGTACGAGATCGACGACCGGGGTCGACTCCGTGCGACCCGTTGGGCCGGTCCGCGGGCGAGCAACACCCGGACGGATCGCGCGTCCCGGCCATCCAGGGTCCGGAGCTTCTCCGCGACGCGGGACGATCCCGTGGGTAGGGCCATCATCGCCTACTTCGCCGGAGACGTCGCCGCGCTGGACCGGATCCCCGTCGTGCTCGAAGGGACGGCGCTGCAGCAGCGGGTATGGCGTCTCCTCCGGCGGATCCCGCCGGGGAGCACCCGGACCTACCGGGAGCTCGCGGAACGGGTCGGCCGGCCCCGGGCCATTCGCGCGGTGGGCCAGGCGAACGCCGCGAACCCGGTGGGGCTCGTCATCCCCTGCCACCGGGTGATCGGGTCCGACGGATCCCTCACGGGGTACGGCGGCGGCCTGTACCGGAAGCGGTGGCTCCTCGCGCATGAACGTCGCTCGGTCGGGGGCCCGGCCGCGGCGCGGACCCTGTCGCGGAGGAGGTCCGTCGGCCCTCGGTCCGGTTGACGGGGCCGCCGGAACGCAGGGACCCGAAGGCACCATGTCCGACCCCGCCGCCGGGACCGCCGCGCCTCCGGTCCGACGGACAAGCTACCGGGAACTGCTCGCGAACCGGCGCTTCATCCTGTACACGCTCTCTTCGACCGCCGCCGCGACCGGCTACTCTGTCTACGCGATCTCGATCCCCTGGCTCGCGCTCGACGTCTCGAAGAGCCTGTTCCTGGTCGGCCTGGTCCTCTTCGCGGAGTTCGGCGTGTACACGCTGACGTTCCTCGTGGCACCGTGGGTCGACCGGGCCGGGAACAAGCGGACGATCTTCCTCCTCTGCTATCCGGTCCAGGCGGTCGCGGCCGCCGGGATCGGGATCGGCCTCGCCGACCACGCGCTCGGCCCCGGCCTCCTCCTCGCCCTCGTGGTCGTGATCTCGTTCCTGTGGGACTTCGCGTGGGCCGCGAACAACATCGTCCCCCGGCTCCTGCTGCCCTCGGACCAGCTGTTCCGCGCCGAGGGGTTGCGCGGGCTCCTCTCGGGGCTCACGCAGCTCGGCGGGAACGCGGTCGGCGCCGCGCTGGTCGTCCTCGTGAGCCCCTCCGGCGGGATGTTCCTCTACGCGGCCCTGCTCGCCGTCGGCACGGGGTTCGCCGCGCTCGTCTCCCTGCCGCAGGCGTCGGCGGTCGCGCGAGCCCCGGCCCGGTTCTGGTCGGAGTTCCGCGAGGGCTGGCAGTATTTCGGGCGGAGGACCCGGGGCTCCCTCTTCTCGCTCGGGCTGGTGGAGCTCGTGCAGGGCCTCTTCGCCGCCGCGCCGACGCTCCTGATCACGGCGATCGCGTTCCGGGTCCTCTCGGGCAGCAGCGCGGCCTACACCACGCTCTTCGTCGCGTGGGTGGTCGGCGGGGTGATCGTCGGCCTCGCGCTCGGGGAGCTCAACCCCCGGGGCCGGATCGGCGCGATCCTCCTCGTGTCGCTCGTCGCGCAGGGCGCGCTCGTACTGGCCGCGCTCGCGGTCGCGCCCCATCTCCTCTTCGGGGCGATCCTGTGGCTCCTCATCGGAGGGGCCGCGTCGGCATACGTCTCCGCGAAGTACGTCTTCCTCCAGGGGGCGTTCCCTCCCGAGGCGCTCGGCCGGATCACCTCGAACCTCTACCTGTTCACGGGGATCTCGAGCGCCGTGGGAGCGCTGGCGCTCGGGGAGGTCGCCACCTCCTGGAGCCCGGTGGCCTTCGGCGCCCTGGTCGGGGTCGGCTTCCTCCTCGCCGGTGCGATGGTCCTCGCGACCCCGGCGATCCGTCGGTTGACGTTCTAGCGCCGGGCCGCGCCCCGACCGGCCGGGGAACGACCCTCCTCAGGTGAACGTCAGCTCGAGGGAGCCGGTGTAGGATGGTGGGCGGACGTGTACGAGGCGCTGATGCGTCTCATCGGGCAGCGGGGGTTTCGCGTCTCTGATGTCCCTCCTCCGGCACCGCCGCTCTCCTCGTCCAAGCCGACGTAGCTCCGGGGTCGGCGCCGGACACGCGCGCGTCCAGGCGGTCGACCAGGGGGCGGTACTGCGGCCCGGTTCCCCCCATCGGTCTCGTGGCGCCGACCGACCGAAGGATGCGGTCGGCCACCGCACTTGGCGGACCCGATGCCGGGACGAAACATAGGCGCCCCGGCAGGAGCACAGCGTAGTCCTCGCGGTAGAACCGTCGCTCGAACTCCCCGATGGACTCGTGGCGGCGCGCGAGGGACGGCGGGTGGCCGGTCGGGTCTCGGGCCACTCGGGCCCGCCGGGCGGCGCGGGGCAGGTCCAGATAGACCGTTAGGTCCGGTAGCCCGAGCGGGGCGCGCTTGCGCCCCGGACCGATCGACGTGCGAAGGGCCCGCCACGGGCCCGGGGAGGCGGCCCCGGTCGCCACGAGCCCGGCCGAGTAAGTGAGCGGGCCGAGGAACCCGGTGTCGGCGACGACCGTTCGGCCCCGGGCGCGGAGGGACCGGGCCTCGGCGAAGCGCCGCCGCTCCTCGGCGAGGAGCCGCCGTTCGATCGCGAGCAGCGCCCGGTCGGAACGGAACGCGAGCGACGGGCGTCGCCGCAGCCGATCGTACGCCTCCGGGAGGAACGTCCAGCCGAACCGCTCCGCGGCCGCCCGGGCGATCGTCGTCTTGCCGCTGCCCGACGGCCCCTCGAGGGCGAGGATGAGCGCTCGCGGCCGCATGGGCACCCCAGGACCGCACGACCCCGGGCCCAAAGGTTTGCCGGCCCGGCCCACCGTCTTTTTGACGCGGTACCGGTCTCTCCTCGCCCGTGACGTCCGAGGCCGGCACGGTCCGGACCGGAGGGACCCACCGGTTCGGCGCCCGGGTGCTCGAGGGGGAGACCTTGAGCGAGATCGCCCGGGAGATCGAGCGCACCGCGAGCGACCCGGAGGGGGTCGGCATCATGACCCGCAAGGGACGGGTCTTTCCCGTGCGCCTGGAGGGAGTGCCGCTCAAGGCGGCGCCGCTGTTGAAACAGGAGCTCCTCGCGGTTGGAGGCGACGTCGCGCACGCGCGCGGGGTCGCGGACCACTCGGTCGAGGCGACCCCCGCGGTCGTCCTCGCGACGTGGGGCCAGTACCAGCGCCTGCTGCCGAAGCTCAGGCGCCAGCCGTTCCGGCTGAGGGAGATCGCCGGCGAGATCGACCGGGTCCTGCGCGCCTACGTCGCCCACGGGCCGCGCACGGTCCGCGGGGCGCACCGCTCGATCGTGCTCGGGGACCGACCCCGGGTGATGGGAATCGTGAACGTGACCCCGGATTCGTTCTCCGACGGCGGCCGCTTCCTCGACCCGGACGCGGCCGTCGCCGAGGCGGAGCGGCAGGTGGCGGAGGGGGCGTCGGTCGTCGACGTCGGCGGGGAGTCGACGCGGCCGCACGCGGCCCCGGTCTCCCCCGACGCCGAGTGGTCCCGGGTCGGTCCGGTCCTCACCGCCCTCCACGGACGCCTCGAGGTGCCGATCTCGATCGACACACGCCACCCCGAGGTGGCGGCGAAGGCGGTCGATGCCGGCGCGGACATCGTCAACGACGTCGAAGGTCTCCGCTCCGACGCGATGCGGCGGGTCGTCGCGCGGACGGGGGCGGCGGTCGTGCTGATGCACATGCGGGGGACCCCCGCGACGATGCAGGACGACCTCGTCTACGACGATCTCCGCGGGGAGGTCTACGCCGGCCTCGCCGGGTCCACGGACGCGGCGCTCGAGGCGGGGATCGCGGACGACCGGATACTGGTCGACCCGGGCCTCGGGTTCGGCAAGTCGGCCGAGCAGAGCCTCGAGCTCCTCGTCCACGCCGGAGAGTTCCGCGGGCTCGGCTTTCCGGTGGTCCTCGGGGCCTCCCGAAAGTCGTTCCTCGACGCGGTGCTCGGCGGGGGGACGAGGCCGCTCGACCGTCTCGAGGCCGGGATCGCGGCCGCGGTGATCGCGGCGGAGCGCGGCGTCGCCCTCGTGCGGACGCACGACGTCGGCCCGACGGTGCGCGCGCTCCGCCTGGTGGAGTCGACGCGCCGGCTCACGGAACACCCGCCGTCGAGCGGGGAGGCCCTCGCCTCGACGGAGCCGGATTCCTGAGCTCGGGGGATCGTCACCCCGGGGGGAGGGTGCCTCCCTCATCGGGGACTTCGGTCTCGAAGACGAGCGAACCGACGTAGTCGCACTTCTGGCAGTGGTAGACCTGGCCGACGATCGACCCCGCGACGAGGGCGATCTTCGACGAGCCGCACTGCGGGCAGAGGAGGACGGTCCTACCCTTCCGGGGGCGGCGACGCATCGTCCTCCTCCGGGTCCTCCTCGCTCTCGGCGTCGTCCCCCTCGCCGTCCTCGGACTCCTCTTCGTCGCCCGGATCGTCCTCCGGCTCCTCCTCGGGGGTCGGGCCGGGCTCGGCGGAGGGAGGCGCGGAGGAGGGGGGGTCGGCCGTGCCGGGGCTCTCGCCGTCGAGCGCGGGCGCGAGGACGACCGCGTCCCGGACGGTGTCGCTCTCATCGAGGCGGATGATGCGCACGCCAAGGGTATTGCGGGCCTGGGAACGGATCCCCTTCACCGCCATCCGGATCGTGATCCCGTGCTCGGTCGTCACGAGGAGCTCGGAGTCGTCGGTCGTCGGGAGGACGGCGACGACCGTGCCGTTGCGACCACCGGTCCGGATCGTCCGGACCCCCTTCGCCCCGCGGCGCGTGCGACGGTAGTCGTCGGTCGGGCTCCGCTTGCCGTAGCCGGTCGTCGTGAGGGAGAGGAGCGTCGGGTAGTTCGCGTTCGCCGGTGCCATCGCGACCACCCGGTCCCCCTTCTCCGAAGAGAGCCGGACCCCGATGACCCCGTACGTCGCCCGCCCCATCGGGCGGATCTCCGAGATCGGGAAGCGTACGAGCTGACCGGACTGGGTCGCGAGGACGATCTCGGTCCCGGGGTCGGTGACCAGCACGACGTCGACGAGCTCGTCCCCCTCCTCGAGGAGGACCGCCTGGATCCCGCTCACCCGGATGTGCTGGAACTCGTCGAGCGTCGTCCGCTTGACCGTCCCGCGGCGCGTCGCGAAGACGAGCGAGCCGTCGGTCGCGAGGTCCCGCAGCGGGAGCAGCGTGCCGACCCGCTCGCCGTCCTTCAGGCGGGGAAGGAGGTTGATGATCGCCTTCCCCTTGGAGTGGCGGCTCCCTTCGGGGAGCTCGTAGGACTTGAGCCGGTAGACCCGGCCGAGGTTCGTGAAGAACAGGATGTTGTCATGGGTGCGCGTCACGAAGGTCCGGATGACGTAGTCCTCCTCCTTCGTCTCCATCTGGACGAGGCCGCGGCCGCCCCGGCGCTGACGCCGGTACTGGTCGAGCGGGAGGCGCTTCACGTACCCGTCGCGCGTCACGAGGACGACGACGTCGGTGTCCGGGATCAGGTCCTCGAGCGTTCGCTCGGTGAACGCGGGGACGATCCGGGTCCGGCGGGCGTCCCCGAACCGGGCCTTGAGGTCGGTGAGCTCCTCGACGATGAGCCCGTCGAGGAGCGCCGCGGACGCGAGGATCTCCCGGAGGTGGCGGGCGAGCGACTCCTTCTCCGCCTTCTCCTTCTCGACCGACTCGCGTTCGAGGGCGGTGAGGCGCGCGAGACGCATGTCGAGGATCGCCTTCGCCTGCTCGCTCGACAGGAGGAACTTCCCCATCAGGCTCGTCTCGGCGACCGGGGCGTCGCGCGAGCGGCGGATGATCCGGATCACCTCGTCGATGTGGTCGATCGCGGTCAGGAACCCCTCGAGGAGGTGGAGACGCTCCTCCGCCTTCCGTAGGTCGAACCGGGTACGCCGCGTGAGCGTCGCCCGGCGGTGCTGGAGGTGGATCGTGAGGAGCTCCTTGATCGGCAGGACGCGTGGGCGGTCGTCGACGAGGCAGAGATTGTTGATCCCGAAGCTCGTCTCGAGCGGGGTGTGCTCGTAGAGGCGGTTGAGGACGATCTCTTCGGGGACCCCCCGCCTCAGCTCGAGGACGACGCTCGTGCCCTGCCGGTCGGACTCGTCCCGGAGGTCGGTGACGCCGTCGATTCGCTTGGTCTTGACGAGATCGGCGATCAGCTGGAGGAGATCGGCCTTGTTCACCTCGTACGGGATCTCGGTGATCACGACCTCTTCCTTGTCGCCGCGCTCGCGCGGCTCGGCGGCCCCGCGCAGGTGGACCATCCCGCGGCCGGTCTCGTACGCCTCGCGGATCCCCTCGCTCGAGAGGAACCCGCCGGTCGGGAAGTCCGGCCCGGGGAGGACCTTCATGATCTCGTCGAGGGAGGCGTCGGGCTTCCGCAGTAGGAGCAGGAGCGCGTCGACGACCTCGCCGAGATTGTGCGGCGGCATGTTGGTCGCCATGCCGACCGCGATCCCGGCGGAGCCGTTCACGAGGAGATTCGGGATCTTCGAGGGGAGGAAGTTCGGCTGCTTCAGCGTCCCGTCGAAGTTGTCGGTCCAATCGACGGTCTCCTTCTCGATGTCGAGGAGCATCTCCTCGGCGAGGGCGCTCAGGCGGGCCTCGGTGTACCGCATCGCCGCCGGCGTGTCCCCGTCGATCGACCCGAAGTTCCCCTGGCCGTCGATCAGGGGGTAGCGCAGGCTGAACGTCTGCGCCATCCGCACAAGGGCGTCGTAGACCGCGATGTCCCCATGGGGGTGGTACTTGCCGAGGACCTCCCCGACGGTCCGCGCGCTCTTGCGGTAGGCGCGGTCGTGGGTCGCCCCCGACTCCCACATCGACCAGAGGATGCGGCGCTGGACCGGCTTCAGGCCGTCCCGGGCGAGCGGGAGGGCCCGCCCGACGATGACGCTCATCGCGTAGTCGATGTACGAGCGCTCCATCTCGCCCTCGAGCGGATGGTCATGGATCTTGTCGACCGGCGCCGTCGGCTCCGGGGCGGCCGGAGGGGTCCCGCTCATGCGAACCCCGACGCGGCCCCGTGCGCCTGTTCCTCGAGGGCCCGATCGGCCGCTGCGAGGAACGCCTCCCGGGTGCCCGCCGGGATCGTCGCCCCACTCGCGACCCGGTGTCCCCCGCCCTCGCCGCCGACCGACGCGGCCGCGGTCCGGCACACCGCCGAGAGGTCGAGGCCGCGGCCGACCTGCTTCAGGGTCCCCCGGGCGCTCAGCCGGATCGGTTCCGATCCCAGCTCGGAGAAGACGAAAACGGGCCGGTCCGGCGGAAGGAGGTAGTTCATCGCAAGTCCTGCCTGAGTGCCCGCGAGCGTCGTGTCCGGGCTCGCGAACCAGCGAAGGAATCGCAGCGCATTAACTCCGCCGTCCTCGAGACGCCGCAGCCCGTTGAGGATCCCGCTCCGCCAGGACTCTTCAGCGGACTGGGCGCGCCCGGCCGCCCGGAGATCACCGAGGGCGAAGGCGATCCCGATCCCCGGGGTCCCGGCCCGACCGCAGGCGTTCTGGAGGTTCGCGAGCTCTTCCGCATCGCGTCCGAGCGAGGGGACCCACCACCGCTCCTGGTCGAGGATCGCCGCGAACTCCGGGGCCACGCCCGACTCGGCGAGACGGCTCTTGAGCGCGGTGGCAAGCCGTGCCGAGTCCGGCTCGGCGAGGTCCGCGGGTGGGGTCGCGGGGTCGAGCCCGATCGACCGGAGGAACGCATCCGCCGCCTCCGGCCGCCCCGAGAGGCCCCGGAAGAACGGATCGATGCTGTGGGCCAGCGCGGCCCCGAGGCCCGCGCCGAAGAGGGCGAGGCCCCGGCGCCGGACGAGGACCGATCGGCGCACCGCCTCCTCGACCAGCGTGGCGTTCAGCCCCCGGAAGCCGCCCACGTGCTGACGGTCGGCGATCGCCCCAGAGAGCCCCCACGGGGCATTGTCCCAGTTCGTGGGGTCGAGGAAGACCGTGAAGAGCCAGGTGAGGGTCGAGGCGGACATCTCGCTCATCCCGTCGACCCCCCAGTCGAGCGGGTTCACGAACGCGACGTGCTCCGGGAGGGGTGGCGGCTGCGGGACCCCGGGATAGCGGTGATGGTCGAGGATGACCACCGGGTGGGGATGGCGGGCGAAAACGTCGAGCCAGCTCGAGCCGGTATCCACGACCAGGATCGGACCCGAGGTCGCCCCGGTCAGAGCAGCGACGCGTTCCCGCTCGACGCCGACGAGCGCTGTCGCCTGGACCGGGTACCCGAGCCTCGTGAGGGCGCGGACCGCTCCGGAGGCGCTCGCAACGCCGTCCCCGTCGTAGTGGTAGATCACTCGCCAGCGACGGGGGTGGCCGAGCACGAGACGGCGGGCCCGCGCGAACTCCTCGGTGTAGCGGGGATCCGAAACGAAGGCATCCGGCCCGGAGGCCATCACTCCACCTGGAGCGCCGCCCCCGCAGCCGAGTATCGCCAGTTCTCGGGGATCCGTCGGCGCTGCCGATAGTAGCGGGCGAGGCGGCGGATCCGAGATTCCATCAGCGACAGTCCGCGGCGGTTCGCGAGGTCCTTCGGGTGGGTCTGGAGGTGGCGCTGGAGGTGGACGACGCGCTTCAGGAGCGCCTGGAGATCGTCGGGGATGTCGGGGCGGAGCCCGTTCTCGGCGAGGAGCGGGACGAGCCGCTTGCCCGTGATCGCGCGGACCGACGGCACGCCGAAGGAGTCCCGGAGGTTCTGCCCGACCTGCGCGGCGGGGACCCCGGTCTTCGCGAGCTGGACCGCTTGGGCCACGACCTCTTCGGAAGAGACCGACACCCACTCCGGCTTCGTCAGCGGGTACGGTCGGTGCGAGCCCGACTTACCCTTCCGGCCGGAGTGTATTCGCGACATGGGGAGGCGGGGACACGTGTTCCCTACTTAAACGTAGCCGATTTGACCGCACGGTCCCGGACGCCCGTCCGACCCCGGGATCAGGCGATCCGGTCGGGGTCCTGCACCGATTCGAGCAGGAACTTCTTCCCCTCGGCGGTGATGTGGTAGCGGACCCGCCCTCCGTTGGCGTGGGGGGCCGGTCCCGTGCCCCGCATCGCCTCGACCAGGCGATTGCGGAGCAGGAGCCCGAGGACGACCGGGATCTTCACATGGTCCTTCTCGATCGCCCAGAAGCGGGTCAGGAGGCGCTCGAGGTCGGGGAGCTCGAGGGATTGGTCGGCCAGCCGCCCTTCGTGCAGCGACTCCACGCGATTCAGTTGCTGGAGCACGGCGACGAGCGTCGCTCGGGTCGGATCCGGCCGTTCGCGCATCGCCATTGGGCCTGTCTACGTCGGCCTCCCCTACTTAATCGAGTCGACGGTCGAGCCCCAGGGTCAGTCGACCCGGTTCGTCCGGGCGAGCCGGTCGAGCAGGTAGGTCTTGCCCGCGGTCGTGATCGTGAACCGGGAGCCGATGACCCGACCGCGGTCCCAGGCGTACTCGGGGTCGTCGCGGAGCTGGGCGAGGCCGTTCCCGACGAGCACGCCGACCGCCCGGGCGACGTCCGGGGTCGAGAGCCCGGCATGGCCCTGGCGCGCGAGCATGTGATGGAGCTCCTCGAGCTCGAGCCCTTCTCCGTCCGGCTCCTCCATCTCGGCCCGGTTGAGCTGGCGGAGGATCTCCACCATCTCGGCCCGGAGCTCCGCGGCCTCCTCCCGGGCGGGCCCGTCCATCGCGGCCGGTTCGCCCGGGGAGCTAGATGAACATATCCGTGCACGCGGCCGCGCCCTTTTTAGTGCGTCCGCGGTAACTACAGGGCAGTCATGGCCTGTACCTGCCGCACTCCGGCCCGGTGCCCCATCTGCAACACCCCGGTCCGGATACCGCTCACGAACCTCGAGAACGCCGCGGGCGCGGCGATCCTCGTCGACCGGTTCGCGCGACGGGACTCGTCGACCTCGCGCGAGGGCCTCCGCCGGCTCATCGAGGGATGGGGGAACTGCCCGTCCTGCGGTCACTCGATCCACTTCGAGCATTCCCGCTCGTGCGTCGCCGAGGCATTGAGCACCGCCGGCATCCCGCTCGCCGAACGGGAGTCGCTCCTGTCGAAGATCACCTTCCCCGAAGGCTAGGCAGGGCGACCGACGATGGCCGGGAACGACGAGTTCGTAGTCACCCCGTACGAGGTGAAGGGCCGTATCGACTACGAGCGGCTGCGCGAGCAGTTCGGAACCCAGCCGGTGACCCCCGAGCTCCTCGCGAAGGTCCACCACATCGCGGGCGGGGACCTCCCGCCGGCGCTCGCCCGGGGGATCTATTACTCCCACCGCGATCTGCCGGCGCTCCTCGACGGGTTCGCGAACGGCAAGCCGTTCTTCCTGTACTCCGGCCGGGGTCCCTCCGGGCCGCTCCACACCTCCCACCTCCTCCAGTTCTCTCTCTGCCAGTGGTTCCAGAAGCGCCTCGGCGTGCCGATGTACATCCAGATCACGGACGACGAGAAGTTCTGGTCGAGCAAGTCCGGCCTCTCGCGCGACGAGACGGTCCAGTGGGGGCTCGAGAACCTCACCGACATTCTCGCCCTCGGGTTCGATCCGAAGCGGACGTTCACGTTCTTCGACTCCCGTTCGATCGCCGCGATGTACCCGCTCGCGGTCCGCATCGCCCGCAAGATCCCCTACTCGACCGTGAAGGCGGTCTTCGGCTTCGAGCCGAGCATGAACATCGGGCTCGTCTTCTATACGGCCCTGCAGACCGTGCCGGCGTTCTGGCCGTCGTGGGCCGAGGGTCGGTCGATCCCCTGCCTCATCCCGTGCGGGATCGACCAGGACCCGCACTTCCGGGTCTCCCGCGACATCGCCGAGGGGATGGGCTTCCCGAAGCCGGCGCTCCTCCACAGCCAGATGGTCCCCGGGCTCCTCGGCGACTCGGTGATGTCGACCACGGGGGACCGCGCCGACAACGCGCTGTTCCTGAACGACCCGCCCGAGACGGTCGACCGGAAGGTCCGCAACGCCTTCACCGGCGGGCGGGCGACGGTCGAGGAGCAGCGTCGCCTCGGGGCCAATCCCGAGATCTGCTCGGTGTGGGCGCTGTGGCGAACGCAGTTCGCCGAGACGAACGCGAAGTTCTCGGAGATCACCGAGGGGTGCCGTTCGGGCCGTCTTCTCTGCGGGGAGTGCAAGTCGCAGGTGCTCGAGCGGATCCACCGGTTCTACCGGTCCCACGCGGCGGCGCGCGCCCAGGCGGCCGAATGGGCGGAATCGACCATCCTGACCTCCGCCCCGCGGCCGCTGTAGTCCCCGGGACGGGAAGACCGCCGGGCGTCCCTACCCGACCTCGAGTCGCCGCTCCGGCCGTCGGTCCTTGCGGTCCTCGGGCCCGTGCGGGCCGGGGTAGCGGGGCCGCTCGGGGATCTCCGGGCCCCCCTGCACCGCGGTCAGGAGGCGGAGCATCGGATGGAACAGCGAGTGCTGAGCGCGCTCGGGATCGAGGGTGTAGGCGCGCTCGTACGCCGCGATCGCCTCCTCCTCCTCGCCGAGGCTAAGCAGGCTGAGCGCGAGCTCGATCCAGCTCTTCGCCTCCCGGCCCCCCTCCCGTTCGCCGGCCTCGCGGACGTGGTCATCCGAGATCGGAGGCTCCCCGCGCCGGGGCTCGTCGTCCCGGGGGCCCTCTCGCGACAGGACGAGCGAGCGCTCGAACGCCGCGGTCGCCGCCGTCTCGTCCCCGGACTCGGCGAGCGCGACCCCGAGGCGGTGCCAGGCGACCAGGTCCGCCGGCGCCAGCGCGACCGCCCGACGGTAGGCGCTCGCCGCCTCGGTCCACTCCTCCCGCAGCGACCGGGCGACGCCGAGATGGAACCACGCCTCCGGGTTCTGGGGGGCGAGCCCGACCGCGCGCGCCAGCGCCGCCTCGGCCTCGATGGCCTGACCGGTGTGGGCGAGGCAGACCCCGTAGTACGACCACGCGGCGGCGTTCGTCGGTTCTTCTCGGACCGCGTCCCGGAACGCCCGGACCGCGTCCACGTAGTTCCGACGCAAGAAGTAATGGACCCCGAGGTCGAAACGCTGGCTCACACCCGGTACCGCGAGGGGGACGGAGTCCGCTCGGAAAAGGCTGCCGCACGGGTCCCGGGTCCCGGGTCCCCGCCGACCCCCGTGCTAGAGCCCCCCTCACTCCCCCGGCGCCCGCCACCGGGCTTATATCCCCCCGCGGGTCCTATGGGTTCGAGGAATCGACAGAGCCCAGCCCAATCGAGCGTCCTGCCCGTCCTGATTCTTGCGACGAGGGTTCGCGCGACGAGTCTCGCTCCAAGGTTCCTCGCAACGCGAAACGCGAACCCAAGAGGCGAAACGAGATGGCCGACAAGCCCCTGACGAAAGTGCGAGACCTGACGCCGAATTCGAAGCAAGTGAACGTGCTGGCCAAGGTGGTCAGTGTCGGAGAGCCCAAGGAGGTCATGGGCAAGTTCGGAGACCCGAGGAAGGTCTGTGAGGCGGTCGTCGGTGACGACACCGCGACGATCATCCTCTCGCTCTGGAACGAGCAGATCGGTTCGATCCAGAAGGACGAGGTCGTCCTCGTCGACAACGGGTACGTCTCCCTCGTGCGGGGCCACATGCGCCTCAACGTGGGGCGGTACGGGAACCTCTCGAAGTCGACCGAGGCCGTGGGCGAGGTCAACCAGGGCCTCGACATGAGCCAGCAGGAGTTCGAGAGCGAGCGCCGCTCCTTCGGCGGCGGCGGCTACCGGGACCGGGGCTCCGGTGGGAGCTACGGCGGCGGTGGCGGAGGCCGCTACGGTGGCGGCGGTGGCGGCGGTGGGGGCGGGGGCCGGGAACGGTCCGACTCCTACAAGCGCTACTAGGCCGGACTTCTCCGTCCGCGCCCCCTCGGCCTGAGGGGAACCCTTTCCAACCCCCCCGCCCCCCCGGGCGGGGGTCTCTCCCGCGCCCGTGATTCGATATATATACGGCCTCGATTCGCCGCACGCCCATGCCCGATGAACCCCGCGAGGTCACGCTCTACGTCCAGTCGAAGAAGGCCGTCAGCACGTTCTACCGCCCCCCGTCGTTGGCGACGCAGGTCGCCGCGACCGGGGTCGCCCCGGTCACGGGGTCGGGTCCGACCACGGACCAGGAAGCCTCGTCGGTCGGGGAGCCCGTCTACTTCCTCTCGGACGACCAGTCCCGCTGTGTCGCGATCACCGAGGAGGTCGCGGCCCGCCGGGGCTACAAGCTTCGGGTGGTCGATGTCGAGAAGACCGGCCGCCTCGAGCGCCTGATCACCGAGCACCTGCGCGGCGTCACGAAGCTCCCGGTGCTGATCACGCCCTCGGGCCGACGCCTCGAGGGGACCGAGCAGTTCACGATCGAGCAGCTCGCGGCGATCATGCCGACCGACCTCAAGAGCCAGCGGGCGTTCTCCTACCTCAAGGTCCGCGGGGGCGACCTCGACCGGATCCGCCGGCTGCTCGAGACCCTCCCCGAGGTCAAGGAGCTCCACTTCCTGACGGGCGACTGGGACATCCTCGTCGTTCTCGACTTCGAACCCGCGACGACGGGATCGAACAAGCGGCGGGTGCTCGATTTCGTGACCGAGCGGATCCGGGGGATCCCCGAGATCCTCGATACCTCGACGATCGTCCCCGAGTACACGCTGACGAAGTTCCCGCTCGCGCTCACGTAGGGCGGCGACCGGTCCGGCGAGGACCGTTCCGCCGGACGCCGCGCGGCACCAGCGGCACGGGGCGGGCCGCGGTCGACCGGGGGACGGGGGCGCCCGGCTCCGGGCTCCCGTAGAGGGCGTCGACGGTCAGCGGGTGACCCTCGAGCCAGGCGACCCCCTCGGCGTACGCGGCGAACGGCTCGAGGCTCGTGAACAGCGGGATCCCGAGCTCGACCGCGCGGCGGCGCAGGACGAAGTCGTCCTCGAGCATCCGCTCGAGCTTCGCCTGGGTGAGCGAGAGGGGGACGTTGAGGATGAGATCGATCTCGCCCCGGTCGAGCGCCTCGACGACGTTCGGGTGGCGGTCCGGCTCGGAGACCTTGTGGAGGATCCGCACCGGGCGGACCCCATGCTCGAGAAGGAAGGCGCCGGTGTCCTCGGTCGCGGCGAGGCGGAGGCCGAGGTCCCGCAGCCGCTCGGCGGTCGGCAATAGCTCCCCCTTGAGCGCCATCCCCCCGACCGACAGGAACGCGGTGCCGCGCCGGGGGATCAGGCGGACCCCGGTCGCGACCAGGGCCTTCACGAGCGCGTCCGAGAACGTCGGTCCGAAGCAGGCGACCTCCCCCGTCGACTGCATCTCGACGCCGAGGAGCGGGTCGGAGCCGGCGAGCTGCAGGAACGAGAACTGTGGGACCTTCACGCCCCAGCGGTCCGGCGGGAGGGGCGCGACCCCGTCCCGTGAGATCGGCCGGCCGAGCATCGCGCGGGCCGCCTCGCGGAGGAGCGGGACCCCGGTCGCCTTCGTCAGGAACGGGAGCGACCGGCTCGCCCGCAGGTTGAGCTCGATGATCTGGTAGGCCCGGTCCTTCACGAGGAACTGCACGTTGAACGGCCCGCGGATCGCGAGCGTGCGCGCGAGCCGGCGCGCCGCGTCGAGGAGCTCCGCCTGCACCTCCGGGGGCGTGTGGCGGGGCGGCAGGCAGAAGATCGCGTCGCCCGAGTGGACCCCGGCCCGCTCGACGTGCTCGAGGATGCCGGCCACCAGCACCCGCTCGCCGTCCGAGATCGCGTCGAGCTCCACCTCGTCCGCCCCTTCGACGAACTTCGTGATGACGACCGGGTGCTCCGGGGAGACCCGGGCCGCCTCCGAGAGGAACTGCGCGAGGTCCGGGTGGCCGGCGATGACGCGCATCGCCTGGCCCGAGAGGACGTAGGACGGGCGGACCAGGACCGGGTAGCCGACCTCGTCGGCGAAGGCGGCGGCCTCCTCGACCGTCCGGAACGCCCGCCACGCCGGCTGTGGGATCCTCAGGCGCTCGAGCAGCGCCGCGAACCGCGCCCGGTCCTCCGCGGTGTCGATCGACTCGGAGGAGGTGCCGAGGATCGGGATCCCGCACATGTGGAGGAGCGGCGTCAGGTTCTGGGCGAGCTGGCTCCCGACGCAGCTCACGACGCCCGCGAACGACTCGAAATCCTGGATGTCCCGCACGCGCTCGAGCGTGATCTCCTCGAAGTACAGGCGGTCGGAGCGGTCGTAGTCGGTCGAGACCGTCTCGGGGTTCGAGTTCAGGAGCGCGACCCCGGGCACCCCCTCCGCCTTGAGGCCGTCCACGAGGTTCATCGTCGACCAGTCGAACTCGACGCTCGAGCCGATGCGGTACGGGCCGGCGCCGATGACGAGGGTCGAGCCCTGCGGCATCGGGCGCACGTCGTCCGCGTCCGCCCGGTAGGTGAGGTAGAGGTAGTTCGTGCGCGCCGGCCACTCTCCGGCGAGCGTGTCGATCATGCGGACCCGCGGGCGGATGCCGGCGGCGAGGCGCGCGCGCCGCACGTCCTCCTCGTCGCGGCGGGCGGCCCGGGCGATCGCCCGGTCGGAAAGCCCCGTCTCCTTCGCGTGGCGCAGCAGCTCGGGCGGAACCGGGCCCGCTCCCTGGGCGGCGATCGCCCGGTCGGCCGATTCGATCTCGCCGAGCGCGTCGACGAACCACCGGTCGATGTACGTCGTCCGGCTCACGGTCGCGGGGTCGATCCCCGCCCGGAGCCCCTCGAGGACGTGGAACAGGATGCCCGGCGTAGGCGTGGCGAGATCGGCGAGGATCTCCGCCGCCGGTCGCACGGTCGCCGGCGGGAGGAGGTCCGAGCGCGGGTCGCTCATCCGGACCGCCTTCGCGAGCGCCTCGGGGAACGACGCGCCGATCCCCATCACCTCGCCGACCGACTTCATCGACGGTCCGAGCCGTCGGTCGGCCCGGGGGAACTTGTCGAGATCCCACCGCGGGAGCTTCACCACCACGTAATCGAGCGCCGGCTCGAAGCAGGCCGTCGTGACCCCCGTGATGCGGTTCGTGAGCTCGGGGAGCGAGTAGCCGAGGGCGAGCTTCGCCGCGACGTAGGCGAGCGGATAGCCGGTCGCCTTGCTCGCGAGCGCGCTCGAGCGGGAGAGCCGGGCGTTGATCTCGATCGCGTAGTATTCCTCGCTCTCCGGGTCGAGGCAGAACTGGATGTTGCACTCCCCGACGATCCCGACCTCCTCGACGGCGCGGAGCGCCGCCTGGCGGAGCATCTGGTACTCGTGGTCGGTGAGCGTCTGGCTCGGGGCGACCACGACGTTGTCGCCGGTGTGGACCCGCATGCTGAGGACGTTCTCCATGTTGCAGACGGTGAGGGCGTTCCCCTTCGCATCGCGGACGACCTCGTACTCGAGCTGCTTGAACGCCCCCACGTACCGCTCGAGGAGGACCTGCCCGACCGGGCTCGCCCGGAGACCCCGCCCGACGACCTCCCGCAGCTCCTCGGGGTCCCGCGCGACCCCTCCCCCGCGGCCCCCGAGCGTGAACGCGACGCGGACGATGACCGGAAAGCCGAGCTCCTTCGCGGCGTCGAGCGCCTCCTCGTAGGAATAGACGGCGCGGCTCGGGAGCGTCGGGACCCGGGCGCGCGTCATCGCCCGGACGAACTTCGCCCGGTCCTCGGTCGCCCGGATCCCGCGCAGGGGGGTCCCGAGGACCTCCGTCCCCAGCCGGCGGAGGGCGCCCGAGTCGGCGAGCCTCACGCCGCAGTTGAGGGCCGTCTGGCCCCCGAACGACAGGAGGATGCCGCCCGGGCGTTCCTCCTCGAGGATCGGCGTGACGAACTCGGGGACGATCGGCTGGAAGTAGACCCGGCCGAGCTTCGGCGGGTCGGTCTGCAGGGTCGCGATGTTCGGGTTGACGACGACCGTGTAGACCCCCTCCTCCTCGAGGGCCTTCAGGCACTGGCTCCCCGAGTAGTCGAACTCCCCGGCCTCGCCGATCTTGAGCGCCCCGCTCCCGAGGAGCAGGACCTTCTTCGGCAGCGGTCGGTTCATGCGCGCCGCTTCACCGCCTCGGCGAGCCGGTCGAACACGAACCCGGCCTCCTGCGGCCCGGGGTGCCCCTCGGGGTGGCCCTGGAGCGCGAGGAGCCGGTGCCGGCTGTCGCGGAACCCCTCGACGGTCCCGTCGTCAGGGTTCGTCGCCCACAGGTCGAGCCCGCTCTCCCGGAGCGAGTCGGCCGTGACCGCGTAGCCGTGGTTCTCGCTCATGATGAGGGCGCGCCCGTCCGCGAAGCGGATCGTCTTGTTCTGCCCCCGGTGTCCGTACTTGAGCTTGAACGTCGTCCCCCCGCGCGCGAGCGCGAGGAGCTGGTGGCCGAGGCAGATCCCGAGGGTCGGGAGCTCTCGCGTCCGGGGCCGGGCGAGCTCCTCGATCGTGGGCCGGAGCCCGGCGGGGTCGCCGGGACCGTTCCCGACGAGGAGCCCGCGCACCCGGCGCCCCTCCCACCGCTCGGGGACCTCGTGGTCGTACGGGAGCCGGAGCACCGACAGGTGCCGGTCGAGGAGCGCGCGGAGAATGCTCGCCTTGACGCCGCAGTCGAGCACGGCGACCAGCGGGTCCCGGGGGCGCCCGAGGACCGTCGGCCGCTTCGGAGCGACCTCCGCCATGTAGCTCTCCTCGGCGTACGCCGGCGCTCGCCGCAGGCTGTCGCGGAGCTCGTCATCGCTCGCGGGCCCCCGATCGGCGGTCCGCACGTCGATGACCCCGCGGATGACCCCGTCGGTGCGCAGGTGCTGGGTGAGCCGCCGGGTGTCGATGCCGCGGATCCCGGGAACCCCCTCCTCCAAGAGCCACTCCTCGAGCGACCGGGCGCTCGCCCAGTGGTTCGGGCGGGTCGTGCCGCGCACGAGGACCCCGCGGACCTGGACCTCCCCGCTCTCCAGCGCCGGGAGACCGTAGCCGTCATGGGCGCCGGCGGGCGGCACCCCGTAGTTGCCGAGGAGCGGATAGGTGAACGTGAGGATCTGGCCCCGGTAGCTCGGGTCGGTGAGCGACTCGGGGTACCCGACCATCCCGGTCGTGAAGACGACCTCGCCGACGCGGCGGACGGCCGCGCCGAAGCCGGCGCCATCGAACCGGGTCCCATCCTCGAGAAAAAGGGTCCCCCGCAGCGCGGCATCCTCGGGCCGTGCCCGCGTCGTCGTCAAGAACCCGACCCGCACGAGGAAGGGTGTGGCCCTTAACTTTTGCCGTCGCGCGTCGCTCCGATCGCCGCGTCACGGGCTCGCACGCGACCGCGAGGCATCAAATCCCCCCGACCGGTGGCACGCGCCGTGCCGGGCATGCCCCGTCTGCGCGACGCCTACGATCTCGTCGTCATCGGCGCCGGCCACGCCGGCCTCCAGGCCGGTCTCAAGGCGGCCCTGCTCGGGCACACGGCCGCGCTCATCGACCGGGGACCGAAGTACTCCCGGTCGTACTACGCGCCCCGGCTGGACAACATCCCGGGGTTCCCGCGCGGGATCTCGGGCCATCAGCTCCTCGATCACCAGATCGCGGCGGTCCGAGAGGTCGAGTCGCAGGTCGGCTACTTCACGCCGGCCCGCGCGCTCGCCGCCGGGCGAACGGAGGCCGGCTATGAGGTCACGTTCGAGTGGCTGAAGATTCGCCACGTTGCCCGCGGGCGGGCCCTCGTCCTCGCGACCGGCGTCGTCGACCGGATCCCCGAGGTCGGAGGGAAGATCGACCCGATCTTTCCCTCGGCGAACCTCGGGATCGTCGACTTCTGCGTCCTCTGCGACGGGCACAAGCTCCGGGGCCGCTCCGTGGGCGTGATCGGCCACGACCCGTACGCCGTTCGCACGGCGCTCGACCTCGGGCACTTCGGTCCGACGTCCGTCGCGCTCCTCACGCACGGCCGGCCGCTGCTCGACGGGACCCCGGAGCCGGACCGCGCCGCGCTCACCCGGGCCCTCGCGGACCGGGGGATCGACGTCGTGGAGTCCGCGATCGTCGGGTTCGACGAGGTGCGCGAGAAGCGCTTCGGGGTGCGCTTCGCCGACGGGAGCCACCGCAGCTACGACAAGGGGTTCAGCGCGCTCGGGTGGTACGACATGCACAGCGCGATCCCGCGCTCGCTCGGCTGCCGGTTCGATCCGGACGGCTACGTCGTCACGGACGAGGACTGCCGCGCGATCGCCGACGCGACCGGGGAACCGATCCCGGGCCTGTACTGCGTGGGCGACCTGAGGAACGGCTGGAACCAGATCCCGGAGGCCTGGGCCACCGCCGAGCGGGCGGTCATTCACGCCTACGCCGAGTACCTGTAACGGGCGGGCCGGTCGCGGGGCTCCGTCAGGGCACCGAGCCGGGGGGCCCGAAGCCGGAGGGGCCGCCGAGCCAGTTCCAGAAGTCGTCCTGCCAGAAATCGACCTCCTCCGGGACCCGACGCAGCGGGACCACGCGGAGCCCTTCCTGCTCGGCCCGCCGGAGCCGCTCGTTGAGCTGGTCGACCGTCTCGTTCGAGAGGTCGTCGAGGATCGACCGCAGCGTCGTCTTGAACCCGAGGTCGACGAGCCGCTCGGGATGCCGCAGGACCAGGCGGAAGTGGTGGGAGCGTGAACTCTCGACGCGGAGCACCTGCCAGTCGAGCGGCTCGTGGCGCTCGGAGGAAAGGCGGAACGCCGCCAGGTTGCCGAGCGCCTGGGCGACGAAGTCGTCGTCGGCGAGACCCCCACGAAGGAAGATGCCCACCTCGATGCCCCGATGCATCGCGCGTCGATGGGGACGGGGCTCTTCAATCTCGCGTGCGGACCCCGCGGCCCGGTATGCCGTGCGCGGGGTGGTCTCCCGGCCGGGGGGCCGCGGCCGTGATGGGGTAGCCGTTACGCTGCAGTAGGGGCGGCGGCGTCGAGCTGCCGCGCGAGCTCGTAGAGGTCCTTCGAGATCGCGCTCGCGCCGGCCGCGAGGAAGCGGTCCTCCGTCATCGAGTTCCGGTTCGACTCCGACGGGTCGGGCAGCATGGCATAGAACCGGACCCGGGCCCGCGTCGCGGTCTCGGCATCGATCAGGTGGTCGCCGACGAACAGCGCCCGATCGAGCGGGACCCCCATCTCCTGCAGGAGGAGCAGCAGGGACTCCGGCGAGGGCTTGGCCGGACCGGGGCTGCTGCGGCTGCGGAGGTAGGCGAAGAACGGCTCGAGGCTGGTGCGACGGAGCGCCTGGCGGGCGAACGTCTCGGAGGCGCGGGTCAGGAGGCCGAGCCGGAACCCCCGGGTCTGGAGCGCGCGGAGGAGCTCGGGGGCGCCCGCCCGGGCCACGGTCCGGGGCAAGGCTTCGAGCTCGATCGCATCGATCTTCCGGTGGTACTCCGCCTCGAAGCGGTAGAACGCGCCGTCGGGAACGCCGCGGGTACGGAATTCCTCCCGCGTCATCTCCACGATGCGATGGATCGGGTCCTGGACCGAGAGCCTGCCCGGCGGGACCCCATAGTGCTCGGCGAGCCGGATCACCTCGGCGCGCATGCGGCCGAAGTCGTGGTGCGAGAGGACGAGGGTCCCGTCGAGGTCGAACACGACCCCGAGGAGCGGCTCGAGGAAGCTCGGCTGGCTCTGTCGGATGGGCATGCCTGCCTCTGCTCCTCCCTTGAAGGCGCGCGAACCCCCGTTAAGGGTTTGCCTCCACCGGCACCCGGCGCGACCACGGCCCGACCGGGGCGCCGAGCTAGACGCTCGGGCTCTGATGGTACGCGAGGCCGTACCACGTGCCCCGCTCCCGATCGAAGGTCGTCCCGCACTGGTAGCAGAAATAGATGCGGTGGGGGGGCTCCTTCGGCTCCTTGTCCATCGTGCCTCCGCAGACCGGGCAGAGGAGCTTTCCCTGGACCTCGGGCAACCCGTGCCAGGCATCCCGGCGCCGGTCGTAGACGACCCCATCGATCGCGCAGACGAACATCGGATAGGGAACGCGGGGCGAGACGGGGCCGCTCATCGCGCGCCCGCAGACCGGGCAGAACATCAATCGTCGAGAGCCCTCAGGCTCGATGAACATGACGCCCGACGGCCGCCGACGGGCGCTCGAGGGTCACGACCGACTCGCGGAGTCCGAAGCTCCTCCGTTGGCCGCTCCGCCGCGACCGAGCGACCTCTACGGAAACGATCCGGAACCCGAGCGACCGGCCGATCCTCGCGAGCAAGAGATCGCCCGGGACGTAGGTGCCCGCGAGGAGCGAGTCCCCGACCACGACCACGAACCGGCCGCCCGGGACGAGCGCCCGGTGGACGTTCCGGAGCACCGGGACGAGGTCGGCGAAGTAGCGGTGGACGATCGCGTGCATGTCGTTCCTCCGATAGGTGCCTTTGCGACGCACGTTCTCCCGGATCCGCGGCAGGATCTCCGTGAGCCACGGATCGATCGAGGTCGTGGTCGCCAGGTACGGGCTCGCCTCGGCGCGGGGGAGGTTGTCGCAGGCGACCTCGGTCCGGCGGAGCCGTGCGAGGTCGGCATACGAACGGGCGTATCCCAGCCACGCGAGGTCGACCTTGTAGTTCATCACGTAGTCCATGCCGTTGACGTACGGTGGGCTCGTCACGGCGAGGTCGACCGACCCCGGGGGCCAGTCCCCGGTCCGTGCGTCGCGGGCGTCGATGACCGCGGGAGGACCGAGGCGGATCCGTTCTCCCACGAGCGATCGGAGGTCGTCGGCCATCTCGCCGGTGGCGTCGCGGAACCGATCGAGGACCGAAAGGCCGTCGTCGCCGTCGGAGCGACCGTACCCGAGGCAGGGCGAGCGGTGCAGGCGGCTCGAGGGGATCAGGATCCGGCCGAAGGCGAGGCGGAGCGCGTCCGGGACCGGAGTTCCCTCCCGAGGGAGCGAGTCCCTCAGGCGCGTCAGGTCCCCGAGCGCGGCGGGCGAGAACTGCCGGGCGGTCTCCCGGAGGAACGGGAATGCCCCCGGCCGGTGATGGGCCGCCGTCGATAGGACGCGGCCCGCCGCTCGGGCGAGGCGCCCGGGGTCAAGCTCGAGGTAGGTCTTCACCCGCGCGGCGAGCACGGCCGGGGGAAGCAGCTCGGTGCCGAGCGCCCGCGCGCCGGCCCGTCGGGCCTCGACCAGCGTCGTGCCGCTCCCCGCGAACGGGTCGAGCACGGTCACCCCCGGGCCGATTTGGTGCGCCGCGAGCACGCCCCGGACGAACTCGGCCGAGTAGCCCTGGACGTACGGCCACCACCGGTGGACCGGGAGCGACTCGTTCGAGCGGAAGGTGATCGGCCCCGCATAGGTGCCGAGCGACACGCCGTCCTCGCGCGCGAACCGCTCCACGAACGCCGCCGGGTCGACGAAGTCCTCCCGCTCCCCGAGGTCCTCGAAGTCACGGAGGACCCACAGACCGCGACCGATGCGGAGGACATCGCCCCGGACCCGGAGGTGGTCGAGGGCGGCCTCCACCGAGTCGAGGCTCCCGTCGATCCGTCGGGCGAGCTGGCGCACCGTCGCACCGATCGCTCCCGTCTCGGTCAGGGCGAGCCGGATCGCCCCGGAACGATCGTCGCGCTGCGCCACCACGCGCGGGCAGGACCCACGCGGGTTATGGGTCTACCGATGCCCCGGGACGTCCTCGGAGGGCGGCACGGCCCGGACCAGCCCCGCCCGACGCGGCCGCATCCCCTTGAGGTCCCGCACCACCGAGCGCCGCTCTCGGCGCCGCTCCCGGCGGAGGGCCCGGACCCAACTGGCGTCCCGGAGACCGGGGTCGATCCCTTCGAGGAGCACATCGAGATCGTGGAGGCGCCCGAGGTCAACCTGGACCCTCCGCGCCTGACCCGTCGCAAGACCGGGCGCCCCCGGATCGACCGCGTCGATCAGGTCGGCGAACTGCCGCATCCGACGCACGCGGATCCGGAGCCGGTGGAGCCGCTCCATCGAGGGCCGACGGCGGGCCCTGCGGTGGGCCGTGACCACCCGCTCGCCGTGGGCCGTTCGGTGCTCGCCCAGCACCCGTCGGAGCTCCCGGGCCGCGCCCGGCCGGAGCGGTGCGGCGAGCAGGGTGCTGAGCTCCGGTAGGAGCCGGGCGTCGGACTCGGAACGCAGGAACGCCCGCAGGAGCTCGCGGCCCGTGCGTGCGTCGTCCCGCAAGCGGCTACGGTGCCGTTCGAGCGCCTCCCGCTCCGTCGGGCCGTCCACCGCGTCGTCGACCCCGGTGAGCAGCTCGACCGCGACGTCGCGGTCGCGGACCTGTCCGACCAGCCGGGCGAGGCGGCGCAGGCGGCGGTCGAAGTCCGCCATCCGCTCCCGGTCCGCGGGAGGCAGGAGCCGCGTCCACGCCGCGATCTCGGTCCGAAGGCGGCGAAGGTTCCGGTGGAACCGGTGGAGACTGCCGGGAGAAGGATGGGGCTGGGCGACCACTTCCTCCGCGCCCTGCCCGACCCGCGCGAGGGTGCGCCCGAGCGCCGAGCGGAGGCGCTCGGGGTCGAGGGCGGGTCGGCTCGTCGCAGGCTCCAGGGCGAACCTCCGCACCGGGAGCCCCGTGCCGGTAGTTGAACGGTGCGGTCGCCGGTGCCGTTCGACCCGGTCCCACCCGAGGGTAGTTAGCCCGGGCCGCGCTCGGGCCGCCATGGACCGGGGTCGCACGGGCGTCGCCGGCCAGGAACGGGCATCGGACCCGAGTCGCCCAGCCGACCGCCTCGCCGTCATCGACATCGGTTCGAACACGGCACGGTGTGTCGTCTTCGAGGCCGCCGGCGGCACCGTCCGGGCCATCTATGAGACGAAGGACGTTCCGCGGCTCGGAAGCGCGGTCCGCGCGGAGGCGATGCTCTCGGAGGCCGCGGTCGAACGCGGCCTCGCGACCGTCCGCCGCTTCGCGCGGGCGATCCGCGAGCTCGAGGTGGCGAAGACGATCGCGGTCGCGACCAGCGCGGTCCGCGACGCCGCGAACGGTCCGGACTTCGTGCGCGCGGCGGAGCGCGGGACCGGCATCTCCCTGCGGGTGCTCACCGGGGCCGAGGAGGCCCGGTACGGCTACCTCGGGGTGGCGAGCGCGATGGAGCTCTCCGATGACCTCGTGCTCGACCTCGGCGGAGGTTCCCTGCAGCTGGTCCGGGTCCTCTCGAGCGCCCTACGGAACTCGGTCAGTCTCCCGCTCGGGGTGCTCCGTCTCACCGAACGGTTCTTCGAACACGATCCCCCGAAGCGTCGGGAGTGGGATGACCTGCGCGCGCACGTCCGCACCTCGGTCACCTCGGCCCTCGAGGCGTTCGGCGCCCGACCGTCCCGGGTGATCGGGATCGGGGGGACCGTCCGATCGCTCGCGAGGGCCGCGATCGAGATGCGCGTGTATCCCGTACGACGGGTCCACGGCTACCCGCTCACAGACCACGACATCGAGGCGCTGAACGAGATCCTCGGAGAGATGCCCGCCACGAAGCGTCGGGCGATCCCGGGGATCGGGAACGACCGCTCCGACGTCATCCTCGCCGGGATCGTGGTCCTCGAGGAGGTCCTGCACGCGGCGGGGGCCGATCGCATGGCGGTCTCGGGCACCGGCATCCGCGAGGGGCTCGCCGTCGAGGCGATCGACGCGGAGCTCCCCGCGGCGGCCGAGGTCCTCGCCGAGCGGTCGACCGTCGCGGCGGCCCGCTCCTTCGCCTTCCCTCTCGAGCACGGTCGGGAGGTCGCGGAATTCGCCCAGCAGCTCTTCGAACTCCTCGCGCCCCGGTTCGGGGCGGGCCGGAGCGAGTCGCTCGCGCTGCGGGTCGCGGCCTGGATGCACGATGCGGGGGTGGCGGTCGACCTGTGGAACCACGCCCACCACTCGGCCTACCTCGTCGAGAACTACCCGATCTGGGGCCTCGACCAGCGCGAGGTCCTGCTCGCGGCGATGACCACGTACCTCCACGAGGGAGGCGATCCCCCCGACGAGTGGAAGAAGGGGTACCTCCCGATCATCCGGCCGACCGACCTCGCGGCCGCCGTCCGCCTCGGGGCGATCCTCGACGTGGCCGAGATCCTGGCCCCGGCCCGCCCCACCGTGAGCCTCGCCGCGGGAGGGCGCACGCTCGCGCTGGCTTTTTCTGCTCCGACCGATACGACCCTTTCCCCCCGCTGGGTCGAGAAGGTCCGTAAGCCGATGGAACGGGCATTCGGGCTCGAGGTGCGCGCGCGTGATGCGTGAGACCCCCTCCTCGAGCCACGGCTTCCCGGGCCGCCTGTTCGTCTTCGAGGGGCTGGACGGGAGCGGGAAGTCGACCCAGGCCTCCCTGTTGGGCAAATGGCTCGGGGCCCGCGGCTACCGGGTCTTCCGTACCGAGTGGAACTCCTCCGAGCTCGTCTCGAGCACGATCCGCCGCGGCAAGAAGAAGGGCCTCCTCACGCCCACGACGTTCTCGCTGCTCCACGCGACCGACTTCGCGGACCGCTTCGACCGGCAGATCCTCCCCCCGCTCCGGGCGGGGTACGTCGTGCTGTGCGACCGCTACTCCTACACCGCGTTCGTGCGGGACACCGCGCGCGGGTGCGACCCGGCCTGGGTCCGCACGATCTACTCGTTCGCCCCGCGCCCGGACCGGGTCTTCTACTTCCGGGTGCCGGTCGCGGTGACGCTCAAGCGGAAGATCGCCTCCCGTCTCAAGATCAGCTACTACGAGGCCGGCATGGACCTCGGGCTCTCCGACGATATCGAGGAGAGCTACGCCCGGTTCCAATCGCGCCTCAAGCAGGTCTACGAGGACCTCGCGGTCTCCGACCAGTTCACCGTCATCGACTCGACCCGTTCGGTCGAGGCGATCCAGGCCGACCTGCGGTCGCACGTCGCGCCGATGCTCGGCCACTTCCCCACCCAGACCCGGTTGATGCATGACGGATAGGACCTACGGGACCCGGCTGCCCGGGATGACCACCGAGACGCTCGCCGGGAAGCTGATCGTCGTCGAAGGGGCCGACGGGTCGGGGCGCACGACGGAGGTCGCGCTCCTCAAGGACTTCCTCGAGGTCGAAGGGCATGCCGTCGTCGACACGGGGCTCCGCCGCTCGGACCTCGTGAGCGCGGAGATCGACCGGGCGAAGCAGGGCCACACGCTCGGGGCGACCACGCTCGCGCTCCTCTACGCCGTCGATTTCGCCGACCAGCTCGAGAACAAGATCATCCCGGCGCTGACCGCCGGCTCGACCGTCCTCGCCGACCGGTACATCTACACGCTCATGGCGCGCGCGATCGCCCGGGGGGCGTCGCGCGAGTGGGCCCGCGTCCTGTACGGCTTCGCCCTGCGGCCGGACCTTGTGGTCTTCCTCGATGCCCGGCCCGAGATCCTCCTCCACCGGGCGATCTCGAAGTACGGCTCGCTCGACTACTGGGAGAGCGGGATGGACCTCTCCCTCTCGCGCGACCTCTTCGAGAGCTTCTTCCTCTACCAGGACCGCCTTTCGCGCGAGTTCGAGTGGATGGCGGGGGAGTACTCCTTCCACCGGGTGGACGCGAACCGCACGCCGGAACAGGTGCACGCCGATGTCCTCGAGCGCGTGCGTCCGCTCTACGGCCCGGTACCGGCGGCGGACCCGCCGAAGTCCGGGGGGAAGGCGCGGTCCCCGGTCAGTGCTGCACGCGGGAGAGCTGCTTCCGGGTCAAGAGCCAGACGAGGCGCCCGGCCCCCGGAGTGATCGCGGCCGGGAACTCGATGCACGCGGCCCCGCCCTTCGCGAACCGGACGAGCGGCTGGCCATCGCCGCTCAACGAGAGACCGATGAACTCGGCGAGGGTCGGTTCGTGCCCGACCAGCAGGATATCCTGACCGGTCCGGATGGAGTGCCGGAGCCGGTCGAAGATCGGCGCCGCGAGCCGACCGGAGGCGAGCTCCTCCCAGGTCTCCATGTCGGCCTTGCCGCCGGATAAGTGACGGACGATCTCGGCGGTCGCGAGCGCCCGGTCGGCGGCGCTGGTCGCGATCTTGCGGACCGGTTTCGCGAGACGGGCGATCCCCCGCGCCGCCCGGGCGGTCTGTCTCCGTCCCTTCGAGGTGAGCGGTCGCCGGTCGTCATCCGGCCACTGGATCGGGTCGCGAAGCTCGGCGGGGCCGTGCCGTACCACGATCACCCGGACGTTGCGGGGTCCCGGACGCACCCGAGGCATGGCCCAGTGAGGGGGGATGGGGGAGCCTCCGGCGCAGAAAAAGGTTCCGAGAGCCGCTGTTCCATCCGACCCGGGTCAGGAGGCCGCGGACGGGGACGCCGTGCCGGCGAGCAGCTCGGCCCGGGGCGGCCCGGGCGGCGAACCGTCGAGAACGACCTGGGCGATGTCCTGGGCGTAGGCGATCGTGCGCCCGATCGACTCGAGGATCCGGGCCACCGCCGCCGCCGTCGCGGGCGGCATCGCCCCCCCGTTCACGGCCGGCAGGAGCCGATCGGAGAGCGAGCGGCCCGACGCGAGGAGCGCCTCCCCCATGTCGAGGAGGTCGTTCGCGCTCGCCCCGTCGGGGGCGGCGAGCACCCCCTCGAGGTGGTCCATCGCCTGCTGGTGGAACTGCTTGAGCGAGGTCAACGGACCTCCCCCGTGGGGCAGGTCGACCAGACGACGGCCCTCGTCGCCGAGGGTGATCGCGTGGTCGGCGATCCGCTCGAGGCTGCGGGCCATCGTCCAGAGCCCAAGGACGCGGGCGCCGTCGATCCCCTCGCCGATCTGGATCGCCGCGAGGCGCTCGATGTACCAGGCCTCCCGGTCGATCTCGTCATCCCTCCGTTCCCAGGCGTCCGGGTCCCCGAAGGGGAGGTGGGACCAGCTCTCGACCGCCTCGCGGTGAAACTCGACCACGATGCGGCCCATCCGGGCGAGGCGCTGGTCGAGGGGCACCGGGCTCTCGAAGGCGAGGTCGCGGAGCCGCAGCACGCCCGGTTCGTCCGAGATGATCTCGGGCTGGCGCGTACGCCGGCAGAAGCTGCGGACGACCTCGCGGGTTCCCGCGCTCACGGTCGGGCGTTCGCGGAGGGCGAACTCTCGGGCTCCCCCGAGGTAGGCCCCGAGGAGCCGACGGAACAGGTGTTCGGGAGGCTCTCCGCGGGTCACCGGGATCACGGCGTCCCGGGTGCCTCCGATCGGCCCCGATCCCCCGGTCGGGCCGCGCAGACCGCTCATCCCCACCCCCGACGGGGGCCGGGGGCCCTCGGGGGTCGTGCTCGTTCGTTTCATCAGGTCGAATAGGCGAAGCAGGGGATATATAGAATTTCAATTTAGACTATAGGCAGTACTATAGGTATAGTGCTACGGCGTCGCACGGCCGATCCGCCCGATCAGGGCGCACAACCGCTGACGGCGTAATCGTCGCCGTTGAACTCCGCGAAGCCGTAGTCCTCGTAGAGGTCGGTCTCGGTGACCGTGACCTGGTTCACCGGGTCGTAGAACGTCACGACGCCCGTGGAGGCGTCGTAGGAGAGGATCACGGACGGGCCGAGGACCTTGTGCAGGCTCGTGAGGTCGGAGGACGGAATCGACGGGTTGTCCGTCTGGCAGGCGGTCGCCACCCCGCCGCCGCCTCCCCCGCCCGAGCCGCTCGGGCTCGTGACCTTCAGCACCGGGCTCGGCGTGGAGGAGAGCGGGTTCGCCCCGGTGACGGCCGCGAGGACCACCACGACGGCGATACCGGCGCCGATGCGGTAGGAGAGGGTCCAGCGGGCCGGCGTGCTCCGCGAACGCCGCCGCTCGCTCCCCGTGCTCGGGCGCGAGCTCCGGCGCTCGCTCGATCCGCTCCGGCTCCGGAGCCGGTCGAGCGACTCGGCCGGGCTCCACCGCAGGAGGACCGCGAGGAGGTTCCCGCCGAGCAGGGCCACGAGGATCCCGAGCGAGGGCAGGAAGAGCGGCAGGAAGGCGGCGAGCGTCCCCACGACCCCGGCGTACAGGACCATCTGGTGGGGCGCCGCCGGCGAGGTGCGCGGCTCGGGGACCATGAAGAGAGCGAAGAACAGGGTCGCCGGATCGGCGATCCCCAGGAGGAGGATGCGAGGGTCGGTGCTGGCGCCGGCGACGACGTGCTCGACCACCATGAGGAAGCCGTAGGAGACCAGGAAGACGGCGGGGAGGCGCCAGGACGTCGGGGTCCGTGCGATCAGGAGGATGCCGAGGGCGAGGAGCAGCGGCAGTCCGTACGGTCCGATCCCGACCCACCAGGACGGCGCGAGCCCGAGCAGCACCGTCCCGAGGACGACCGCGGTCGCCGCCGGGTTGAACCAGGGCCGGCCCGCGGCCCGGAGCGCATGGCGCACGGCGACCGCGACGAAGGTCAGGGTGCCGGCGAGGAGCATCGGGGCGATCGGCGGCAGGATCAGCGCGAGGAACAGGCCCGTGGCCAGGGCCGCATCCGGGAACCGGACCCGGGAGAAGCGGAGGGCCTGGAAGGAGAGGTCCACGACCGCGGAGATCAGCGGCAGGGCGACAAGGGTCGTCAGCCCGAGGCCGAGCAGGTCGTAGGCGCTGTAGGCGCCGATGACCGTGAGCGAGATCCAGGCGAGCCGGGCCGGCGGGAGCCACCGGGGCCACCGCCACCGGGGACGGGGTGCCGCTCGCGGCGTCTCGACGTCGGGAACCGGGGTAGTCCTCCCCATCGGATGGGTACCGAGCAGGGGGTCAGGATAAGGGCTTCGAAGGGGCAGAAGCGGGATCGTCGGGAGGTTCCCGCCCGTCCCGTCCGCGCCGGAACCCGAGGAGGGCGACCGCGACGACGATCAGCGCTCCCCCGACGTACTGCAGCGTCGACAGGGTGACCCCGAGGAACCCGTACGTCGCGGCCGCCGCGCCGATCGGTTCGCCGGCGGCAGCGACCCCGACCTCGGTCGCCGGCAGGTGGCGGAGGCCGAAGAGGTAGAGCCCGTAGGCGAGCAGGGTGCCGAAGAGGATGACGAAGCCGACGAGGCCGATCACCGCGAGCCGGTCCTCGACCCCGTGCGGTGGGGTGTAGGAGAGGAGCGACCCCGCCCCGAACGGGAGCGTCACGATGCCCCCGACGAGGAACCCCCACCCCGTGACCGACCAGGAGCCGTAGCGCTCGGCGAGCGACTTCCCCGCGAGGGAGTAGTAGGCGGCGGAGACGGCTGCGAGGAGTCCGAAGAGCAGCCCGGCCGGGGTCACGAGGACACCGATCGACCCGGCGACCGGGTTCGCGACGAGGAGGAGCGTCCCGACGCCCGCCAGCGCGAGCGTCGCGCTCCACGCCCGGGACCACTGGATCTGCCCGTGGAGCGCCTCGTACGCCGCGACGATGGGCAGGAACAGGTACTGGAGGAGTGTCGCGGTGACCGCGTTCGAGTACTGGATCGCCGCGAGATAGGTGACCTGCGAGCCGGCGATGCCGAGGATCGACACCGCGAGGAAGTTCGCGGTGAACGCCGGTCGGGGCTCGTTCCGGAGCACCGCGACCAGGAGGAGGCCGGCGACGAGCCCGCGGAGAGCGACCAGCCCGAGGACGGGGAAGCCGAAGAAGTCGAAGAGCGCCTGGGCCGCGGTCCCGCTCAGGCCCCAGAGCCCGGCGGCGGTGATGGCCGAAGCGAATGCGAGGCGCGCGGTACGCACGGGAGTCTCGACCGTCCGAGGAGCGAAGAGGACCGGGGGCTACTAGAGGTTCCCCCGGCCGGGGTCGGTTGGCGCCGCTCAAGTAGCGGCGGCCGATCCGGCCCGACGCCGAGCGACCGGTGCGGCGCGCACCGCCGCCGCCCGCCGCGAAGAGGAACGGACGATGACAGAGACCCAGCAGGTGCGAGTGACGCTGACGCGACAGGACGGATACCGGTTCACCGCGGACTGGGGGATGCCGGAGGCGCCGCCCGGCGTGCTCGATGAGGCGCCGCCCGTCGGGCAGGGGGCGGGTCCGAACCCCTCCCGCCTGATCGCCTCCGCGGTCGCCCACTGTCTCTCGTCGAGCCTCCTCTTCTGTCTGGAGAAGTCCCGGGCCCCGGCGCGCTCGGTCACCGCGGTCGCCACGGCCGAGATCGCCCGGAACGAGAGAGGGCGCTGGCGTCTCGCGCGGATCCGGGTCGAGCTCTCACCCGACATCCCGGAGGAGTCCCGCGCCGCCTTTGCCCGCTGCCAGGGGCTCTTCGAGGAGTTCTGCATCGTGACCGAGAGCGTCCGGCACGGGGTCCCCGTCGACGTGAGCTGGTCGGCGGAGACCCCGCGAGCGCCGAGCGGGCCAGATTCTCGGTAGCCTCCCGGGCATCCGCCCGGATCGGGAGCGCCGGGGTCCGGCGGTCCCCGGCGCGGGTCCGGACGGGGCTTGCGCCAATCGTTCTATTCCGCGCACCAAAATCGATACTCCCCCCCGGGCCGGAAGCGAACTCGATGTCCGCGACCCGCGAAGGGAGCTCCACCGCTTCCGCAGCCGCCCGTTCCCCTGGTCTCGCGCCGTACCCCGAATTCCCCTCGGCCCCCGTTCCGTCCGGCCCGGCGAGTCCGATCACCCCGTCGGCCGGGACCGATCCGGTCCATGCCCCCACGAAGGTCCCGATCCCGGTCCCGGAGAGCGCGAAGTGGGGCTGGGCCCTGCGACGGCTCTCGGAGTCTGAGGTACGTCTCGAGCCCCCGGTCCCCTCGTCGCCGCCCCGGGTCGGAGACGTCGCCGTGGTGCGCGTGGCCCAGCTCGGGTACCACACCTCTCTGGTCACCACGGACAACCGCAAGCGGCGCATCTACCCCGGGGACCTTCTCGCGGGGGTGTTCGGTCACCGCTACGCGACCGACGCGTACGAGGCCGAGGTGGACGGTACGGAGGACCTGAGCCTGCTGACCGCGGGCGGCATGATCGGCACCGTGCGGTCCCGGCACCGGGGCATGGCGCATCCGACCTCGCTCGAGTTCGTCGGATACCTGGCGGATGCCGAGGGGACCCGAGTGAACCTCAAGGAACGGTTCTTCCGGCCGCCCGCCGGCCCCGTCGGGCCGGCGCACCCGCTCATCGTCGTCGTCGGGACCGGGATGAACTCGGGGAAGACCACCGTGCTCTCGCAGACGCTGCACGGGCTGAGCCGGCAGGGCCTGCGGGTGGCGGCCGGGAAGCTCACCGGGAGCGTCTCGAACCGCGATGTCGACGAGATGCGGTCGGCCGACGCCGCCTCGGTCATCGACTTCAGCGACTACGGGTTCCCGTCGACGTACCTCGCGGACCGGACCGAGCTCGCCCAGCTCTGGGAAGCGATCCTCGCCGAGGGCGCCGAGGGCCACCCCGACCTCCAGCTGATGGAGATCGCCGACGGCGTCCTCCAGCGGGAGACGGCCATGATCCTCCGGGACGACCGGTTCCGCCGCCGAACGACCGGCGTGATCCTCGCGGCGGACTGTGCGATCTCCGCGCTCGGCGCGGTGGAGGAGCTCCGGGGCCTCGGGTATACCCTGCTCGGGGTCTCGGGCGCCTTCACCTCGTCCCCCCTCTTCGTCCGGGAGTTCCGCTCGCGCAGCGCGCTCCCGGTGCTGCCCTCGACCGGCGGCGGCGAGGAGCTGGCCGCGAGCGTTCTCGCCCACCTCTCGATCCCCGCCTGGACCGGCGCCGCGTTCCCGGGCGAGGGTCCGCTCTCCGAGAGCCCGGTCCGCCCCCACGCTTCCCGGGTGTCGGGGTCGTGAAGTATCCGCGTCTCCGAGGACCGCACCGAACCCCTCACCCCCCAGCCCGATCCCGATGAACGAGCCCTCGCGAACCGTGACGGACCCGCCGAAGAGCCCGACGCGGTTCATCTTCCACCATCTCGTCCGGTTCCGCTGGCCGTTCGTCGCGGCCATCCTCTGGTCGGTCGTCTTCGTCATCGTCCCGATGCAGGTCCCCCTGCTCGCCGGGATGCTGGTCAACGGCCTGATCGGGAACCCGGCCTCGTTCTACGGCCTCATCACGCTCACCGGAACGAACGCGATCTTCCAATTCTCGGTCATCGGTCTGGTGGTGGTGGCGGGGGCGTACGGGGCCACCGCCTTCCTGAGGGCCTCCTCCGTCGCGGAGCTCGGGCGCACGTTCGTCCGAGAACAGCGGAAGGACCTGATCCGCAAGCTCGACCGCAGCCCGATCGCCTTCCACCAGCGGCTCGGCTCGGGCGAGCTGCTGAGCCGGATGATCTCCGATACGGAATCCACCCGGATGTTCGTCACGCAGGTCTTCTTCAACACCGTCCAGAACGCGGTGCGCGTGGCGTACCCCGTCGTGGTGCTGGTCCTGATCGATCCCTGGGTCGCCCTCGCCGCGGTCGCGATCCTTCCGTTCGAGTGGATCATCTCCCGGTACCTCCAGGCGCGGCTCCGGCTCGCTTCCCGTACCGCCCGGGCCACGAAGGGACGCCTCACCGGCGCGGTGGTGGAGAATCTGGAGGGGATCGAGACGATCCAGACGTCGAACGCGGAGGAATCCGCGATCGGTCGCGTGGCCGACGAGGCGGATCGGCTCGCGGCCGACGAGATCCGGGTCCGCAGCTACTTCGGCATGATCAACGGAACGACATGGACGCTCACGTCGATCGGCGTCGCCATCGCCTGGGGTATCGGCGGGTGGCAGGTGCTCCAGGGCGCGCTCACCGTGGGAGCCCTCGTGGCGGTCACCGGCTACGCGGCGCTGCTCTACCTGCCGATGCAGGGGTTCACGTCCACCGCGAACACCTACCAGAACGGGGTGGTCGCGTTCGAGCGGATCCGGGAGGTGCTCGACGCGCCGAACCCGCTCGAGGGGGACCCCTCGGCCCCTCCCCTCAGGGTATCCGCCGGGCGTATCGAGTTCGAGGATGTCTCGTTCGCCTACGGGCTCGAGTGGAGGCTCATCGGCGTCGATGTCGCGATCCCCGCGCGGCGCCTCACGGTGCTGGTCGGCGCGAACGGTTCCGGCAAGAGCACGGCCCTGAAGCTCATCTCCCGACTCTACGACCCCACGGCCGGGCGGGTCCTGATCGACGGACAGGACATCCGTTCCGTCAGCCTGGGCTCCGTTCGTTCCCAGGTGGCGGTGGTTCCCCAGTCGCCGATGGTCTTCTCCGGGACCGTCGCCGACAACATCCGCTTCGGGCAGGGCGGGGTCTCCGACCGGGACGTCGCACGGGCCGCCGAGATCGCCGGCGCCGCTCCGTTTATCGAGCAGTGGCCCGAGCGATACGCGACCCGGCTCGGCCCGGGCGGGCCACGCCTGTCGGGCGGCGAGGTCCAGCGGATCGCGATCGCTCGCGCGCTCGTTCGACGGCCTCGCATCCTGCTGCTCGACGAAGCGAACTCCGCCCTCGACCGAGAGTCGGAGTCGCGACTGATCGGCCACCTCGCGACGTTGCGGGGCGAGACGACGGTCGTGATGGTCGCCCACCACCTCGAGGGGGTGCTCGAGCACGCCGACCACGTGATCCGGCTCGACGGCGGACGGATCGTCCCATCGAGAGATCCCGCCGGGGACGGTCGAACCGAACTCTTCTCCCGCGGGGTCGGGGCCCGGGGGGTCGGGACGTCATGATCGTCGACCCCCCCCGGCCGTCCGCGCTTTGGACACCGGGGCCGTCCCTCCTGCGCCCTATCCCCGAGTCATCCCCCGCCGAGGGCCGAACGGTCCCGATCGGACGGACCGCCCTTAGCCGACCGATCGAGGTGAGCGTCGCCGGTGACCCGCGCTCGCGGCTACGACTCCTCGTCCTCGCGGGCCAGCACGGCGACGAGGCCCGGGGACGCGTCGCGGCCCGGCGTTGGTGGACCGAGCCCGACCGGCTCGAACCGGTGGATGGGACCGGTCTCGAACGGGCCGTCCTCGTCGACGCGAATCCGGACGGCTCGGCCGGTCGCACCCGGACGAACGCCGCCGGCATCGACCTCAACCGGGACCACCGCGCGCTGCGGGCACCGGAGACCCAGGCAATCCACCGGTTCATCCGGGAGTTCCGTCCCCACCTGGTCGTCGATGTCCACAACTACCCCGCCCGCCGGCGTATCCTGCTGGACCGCGGGTGGACGATCGACGAGTACGTCCGGCTCGCCGGGCCGACGCACCCGGCGGTCCGAACGGCGCTCTCGTCCGAGGAGACCGAGGACCTCTTCCGGTCGGTCACCTCCGACCTCCGCGTCCGCGGGTACTCGAGCTCGCCGTACCTTCTCTACCGCCGGACCGGTCGGCTGCGCCCGAGCACCGTCGGGACCCGGGACGCGCGCAACGCGATCGCGCTGCGATACGGAGTACCGACGGTCCTTCTCGAGGGGCGAGACCCCGGCCGAGACGGGACGGCCGACGATTTCGAGCGTACCGTGGCGGCCCAGCTCGAGGCCCTGCGCGCGATCGAGCGGTGGATCCTCACGCATCGTCGTCCGCTCCTCCGAGGCCCGCCGATCCCCGAGGTCGGAGAGCCCGTTCCCGTGCGCGGGAGCTGGGTCGACGAGGGGATGGGGCTCACCGTCTCCCTTCGGAACCTCGGGACGGGCCGTGCCGAACCGGTCTCGTGGGCGGCGTACGCGGGCACCCTACGGGTCCGCCGATCGGTACCGCTCCCCCGGGCATACGCCGTGCGCCCCGACAGTCGAACCCGGCTCGAGTGGCTGCGACGTCATGATTTCGAGGGAGAGGTCGTTCCGTACTCCCGGGTCGCCCGGGTCGAGCCGGTGGCAAGCGGAGTCGCAGCGCACCCGACCCCATCGCCATCGCCTTCGGGAACCGCTCCTCCGTTCCCCGTGGCCCGGGACCTCGAAGGGTACGTGGTGTACAGCACCTTGCAGCGCGGCGGGCGTGCGCTCGCGGTCTGGTGCGAGCGTCAGGCGTTCCCCTCGGTCCGCTCCGAAGACGCGGCCCCAGAGGACGGGGTACCGGGGGACGTTTGGAGGGTCCTCTCCTGGGAAGATCCTCTCCCGCGCTCGGTCCGGGGATTCCTGGTCGGGATGTCCCCCGGCACCGACCTCGGGGGCGCCGTGGCACCGTCTCCATCACCTCGCGTTGGGCCATCCGCCTTCCCGGGGACGCTGCCGGTTCCAGAGGCGACGGACCCGACCGGTCGGAGGGACACGGTACCGCAGGCACGGCTCATCCGCCCCCGGACGGCTCCACCGACCGGGCGGGGGGACCTTGCGGTCGACGCCCCCCGGGCTAAGTAGGGCGGATCGCGTTCCCCCGCGACCGGGAACCGGAGGAGAACGTGGAGCTCGACGAGGTGGTCCTTTCGGTGATCCTGCTCGTGCTCGCCGGCTCGATGGCCACCGTCTCCTTTGCCGCGCGGCGAGAGTACCTCGACCCCCGGTTCGTCGCGGTGGGGCTCGGCCTCGTGCTGCTCAGCGTCGTCGGCGCGACCTCGCTCTTCTCGGCCCTGTTCCCCGACGCCGAACCGGCGGTCGATATCGGGATCGTGCCGCTCGCGCTCCTGGTCCTGGTGGCGGTGATGCTGAACCTGCCGGTGTTCCTGCGGTTCCCTCAGTCGCGCCGCCGCGACCATGACTGAGGTCCTGCAGCTCGAGACGCGCCAGCGGATCTTCGGGGTCGTTCGCAAGAACCCCGGGTTCAGCGCGCGAGAGGTCCAGCGGCAGCTCGGGCTCGGTTGGGGAGAGACCGCCTATCACCTCGACCGCATGGCGGAGGCGGGGGTCCTCCGTCGCGAGCGCGCTCCGAACCGGGACTTCTACTTCGCCTCGGAGGTCACCTGGGACGACCGTCGGTATCTCGTCTTCCTGAGAGGAGAAGCGACCCGGAGCATCCTGCTTGCTCTCATCGAGAACCCCGGCCTCTCCCCCGCCGACCTCGCCGAAAAGCTGGGGATCGCGAGGTCGACGGTCTACTTTCACCTGACCCGGCTCGTGCGGGGGGGTCTCCTCGAGGGACGGCTCGACAACGCGACGCGACGCTACCGCGTGGCGCAGCCCGAGCAGGCGATCCGGCTCTTGCGCACCTACCGGGAGAACTTCGGGGAGGAGATCGTCAGTCGGTTCGCGGAGATCTTCGGGGCGATCTTCCCGGAAGCCGAGTGATCGGCGCCCCCCGGATCACCCCGGTCCGCGCACGGCGGGTCCGGCGGAGGACAGCCGGGGCGGCGATCGCCGCCGTAAGTTCATGGGCAGTCGTGGGTCCGGTCACCGCTCGGTCTATGGGCGTCGCGTGATCCTCCCCGGACGGCCATGGGCCGAGGCGGAATCGAACCGCCGATCTCCGCGTTGTAAGCGCGGCGTCTTCACCACTAGACTACCGGCCCGTCGTCGGGGAGAGGCTCCTCCGTCATGGGAGTGTCGGTCGGCCGGGCGAGCCGGTGGCGGACCCGGACCGCGAGACCCCGGCCGAGCTCCGTCATGAGCGGTCCGGGCAGGACCGCCTCGCCCACCCCCGCGAGCGCCTCCTCCCGCAGGAGAACGACGGAGTCGCCGATCCGGATCGACCGGTCGGCGTCCCGTACCCCCGGCGCGAACAGGTCCCCGGTGAGCGGCAGGGATGGATCGACGCGGACGGCGAGGGGGTACGGAGCCCCGATGCGCCGGGCCCCGGCGATGGTGAGGTGGAAGAGCCCCCGTTCCTCCCGGACGGTGGCGAGGTCGGTCCGGCCGTCGGTGAGCCGCTGGAACCACGGCCGGCCGGCGAGGCGCGGGGTCGGGGTGAAGAGCCGGTCGGCGAAGGCGCGGCCGAACTGAACGCTCGCGAGCTCGTGGAGCTCCTCGCGGACGACCGCGAGCGGCCCTCCCGCGACGGGTGCGACGCTGCTCAGCGCCTCCGTAGCCGCCGAGCGGAGGAGCCCGAGCGCCTCGGAAGAGGTGGTGCGTCCGTCGGAGAGGGTCCATCGTGTCGTTCCGTCTCGGGGCGCGAGGTCCCGGAGGAAGGCGTACTCCTCGGGATCGAGATGGGCGATCACCGAACGGTACGCGCCGGTCCGCAGGAGGTGCTCGAGACCGGCCCGCACGAGCTCCCGTTCGCTCTCCGTCCACTCGCCCGTGACCGGGATGTCGTACTGGCGGGCCGGCGGCACGTCCTCGAGCTCGCGGGGGACGAGCCCGATCGGCGAGCTCACCGAAACGACGTGCACCCGTTCGAGCGGGGCGAGCCCCTCCAGGGCGGAGGCGAACCGTCGATGCGACCGGGACCGCCGATACGGCTTGGTCTTCGAGCAGGGAACGAGCAGGAGGACCGATTTCGACGGCGGGGGGCGGTACCGCTCGAGGAGCCGGGCCCGGAACCGGACCATCTCGGGTCGCCGGTGAGACTCGGCGATCGCGTAGGCCCGGGTCGGGCCCCCCGACACCGGGGTCCGCTCCTCGAACGGGCCGGCAAGGTCCCGGTCGGCGTACCGGAGCATCTCGGCGAGAGCCGGCTCGGCGACCAGGCGGGACTCGACCCGTTCCCGCAGTCGCCCGACCCGAATCGCGGCGCGCGTCTCGGCGAGCTCCCGCTCGTAGGCCCACCGGACGTGGTCGACCAGCGACCCGGGGGGGTCGGCCCGGCACGCCGGGCACAGGCACCCCCGCTCCCGGAGGAAGCCGGCACGGTCGACCGGTCCGAGGGCCGGGTCGAAAAACTCCCCGTCGACCGCACGGAGCTCCCCTTCGGTGGTGTCGACGAGGTCGACGCCTGCGAAGACGAGGAAAGGGATCCGGTGCGGCAGGGCGACCCGAGGGGCCCACAGGAGGGGAGCCGCCCCGAACGCCGCGCGTACGTCGCGGACCGCCTCGACGAACGGTCGGCCGTCGTTCCATAGCGCCCGGGCGTTCCCGAGGACGAGGAGCGTCGGCCGCTCGGCGCGCGCCCGCTCGGCGGCCGCCCGGTCGAACGGCGCGTGGACCAGGAGCGCCCCCTCGCCGACCGCGTGGATCCCGGCCCCGGTCCCGACGATCTCGGGGGCGAGGACCGGGATGCGGAGGTCGACCTCGGCTCCCTCGGTGGCGATCACGAGGTGCCGGGTCCCGGCCGGAGCGTCCGCCCGACGGACCGAGAGGCCCGGAGCGGGCAGGCCCCCGACCGAGTCGCGGAGGAGGGCGGGAACCTCGAGCGAGAGCGGGCCGAGCGACGCGGTGCCGAGCAGGGCGAGCCCCTCCCCGGCCGTGACGGTCCTCGGCACGATGCTCCGATCTCCCTGAAACTGCGGCCGGACCGTTCAGTCGCCGGCCGCGCCCTTCGTCGCCTTGCGCCGGGGTGGGCTCGCGGTCGGCGCCGGCGGGAAGAGCGCGGCCCACGCCGCGATCAGCGCCTCGCGTCGTTCGGCGCCGGCGTCGGTCCGGCCCCGCCTCCCGATGAGCGGGTCGTGGGTCTCCCGCACGTCCCGAAGGAAGCCGGCCGGATCGGTGCTCGCGCGTTCGAAGCCGAAGAGGATCAGCTCCCGGAGGAAGCTCGACCGGCCTCTCCAGCCGATGCGCCGACGGACCGCGGGGTTCAGATGCCGCTTCGCGAGCCGCCAGACCTCGTTCGTCGTCCGGTAGTCCCGGGCCGAGAGTCCGATCATCACCTGAGGCATGGGATCCGGCGGGTCACGTCCCCCGCTCCTTTCTAGCTATCTCTCCCGCCGGCGCGACCCCCGCGCTCACGCGCCGAGCGCCGGGCCGATCGGCAGGAAGACCGCGAGGAGCACCCCCGCGAGGTAGAGCGCGGCCATCGCGAAGTGGCGCTCAAAGGGGGGACGCGCGAGGGTCGGAGCGCGGGCGAGGGCCCGGTCCGTGAGCGCCGCGAGCCCGGCCATCGCGAGGAGCGCGACGAAGTACGCCGGGGTAAGGCCGAGGGCGAGTCCGAACCCCGCGAGGAGCGCGAGCGCGATCGCGTGGAGCACCGGGACGAATCGCACCGAGCTCCGGACCCCGAAGCGCACCGGGACCGAGAACAGTCCGAGCGCCCGGTCGCTCTCGACGTCCCCGAGGCTGTGGATCGTCTCGAACGCCGTACCCCAGGCGAGGAGGCCGAACACCGCGTAGAGGACCGCGGCCGGCAGGGTCCCGGTGACGGCGATGTAGACCGCCGCCGGCGTGATCGCCTGGACGAGCCCGAGGAAGGCCGTCGTGAACGTCGTGACCCGCTTCGTGTAGCTGTAGCCGAGGACGAGGGCGAGCGCGACCGGGGCGAGGAGGAAGGCGAGCGGATTGAGCAGATAGGCGGCGATGACGAGGAGGGCCGCGTTCGCCCCCGTGAAGCCGAGGGCGAACGCGGGCGAGGTCCGCCCCGCGACCAGCGCGCGGTCGCGGGTACGAGGGTTCGCCGCGTCGAGGTAGCGGTCGGCCCACCGGTTGAAGCTGTGGCCCGCGTTCCGGGCCGCGACGAACGCGACCACGATCCACAGGATCGTAAGGGGGGCCGGGACGCCCCGGGCGGCGAGGAACAGGAAGGCGAGGGCGAACGCGAGGTTGAGACCGAGGGTCTGGATCTCGAGGAACCGGCCGAGCTCGCCCAACGGTCCGCGGCGGGGAGCGACGCCGGCGTTCACGAGCCGGTGCGTGCGAAGAGGCGTGCGAGGACCGGGTCCTCGCGGAGGAGGCGCTCGGCCTGCTCGGCGGCCGCCGGGTCGGAGCGGATCTCCTCGGGCCACGCCCGGGGGAAACCGTCCTCCGGCCGCTTGCGGGTCGCATCGATCCCGACCTTCGTGCCGAGGTTCGGGACCGGGTTCGAGATCGACAGCTGGTCGACCGGGCCATGGGAGATCTCGAAGTCCCGGCCCGGGTCGGCCTGCAGTCCGACGCGGTAGAGGACCTCGGAGAGGTCGTGGACATTGACGTCGTCGTCGACGACGACCAGGTAGCGCACGAACATCATCTGGCCGAGCCCCCAGAGGGCGTGCATCACCTTGCGCGGCAGTTCCGGATAGGTCTTCTTGACCGAGACCACCGCGACGTTGATGAAGAGGCCCTCGAGCGGGAGGTCCATGTCCACGATCTCGGGGAGCACGAGGCGGATCACGGGCAGGAAGACCCGCTCGACGGCCTTGCCGAGCACGGCGTCCTCGGTCGGGGGCTTGCCCGTCACGGTCGTGAGATAGACCGGGCGGGCGCGGTGGGTCACGCGCGTCACATGGAAGACCGGGAACTCCTCGGGCGCCGAGTAGTAGCCGGTGTGGTCGCCGAACGGCCCTTCGACCCGGCGCTCGGTCGGGTCGACGTAGCCCTCGAGGACGATCTCCGCCTGCGCGGGGATCTCGAGGTCGACCGACCGCGCGGGGACGAGCTCGACCGGCTCGGAACGCAGGAAGCCGGCGAAGACGAAGTTCGAGACCCCCTCGGGCACGGGGGCGAGGCCGGAGAAGACCGTGGCGGGGTCCGCGCCGATGACGGCGGCGACCGGCATCTTCTCGCCGCGGGCGGCCCACTTGCGATAGTTGTTCGCCCCGACGCGGTGGACCTGGAAGTGCATCCCGAGGGTGTCGCGGCCGTACTGCTGGAGCCGGTAGATCCCGGTGTGGGGCTCGCCGGTCTCGGGGTCCTTCGTGATCACGACCGGGAACGTCACCGTGCGGCCCGCGTCGTGGGGCCAGCACTTCAGGATCGGGAGCCGGTCGAGGTCCACCGTGCTCTCCTCGACCTCCTGGCACGGGCCCGAACGGACCCGCTTCGGGGCCAGCGAGCGCAGGGTCGAGAGGGTCTCGATCGTCCCGGGGAGGTCCCGCACCGCGCCGAGGATCCCGGCGGGAGGCCGGAGCTTCACGAGCGCGCCGATCCGTTCGGCGACCTCGTCGACCGTCGATACGCCGAGCCCGAGCGCGATCCGGCGCGGCGAGCCGAACAGGTTCGTCACGACCGGCATCGTCGCGCCGGGGACGTTCTCGAAGAGAAGGGCGGGCCCATCGCGACGGAGCACCCGCTGGGTCACCTCGGTGATCGCGAGGTCGCGGGAGACCGGGGCGCGCACGCGGACCAGGTCCCCCCGCGACTCGAGGGACTCGAGGAACTCCCCCAGGGACCGGAACGTCACGGGCCGAGCCAACCCCGCAGGTTATTTAGACCGCCCGGCCCGCGCCAAGGTTCATATCGGAACCCGGGTTCCGCGTCCGCGGCATGCAGTCGGTCACCCTCGAGTTCCGCACCGAGGACCTCGCCCTCCTCGGTGTGATCCCGCCCGGCCTCTTCGACAAGTACGAGGAGGTCGAGCTGCTCGAGACCCTCCGCCTCGAGGAGGGCTGGCGTCTCCAGCTCCTGCGCGTGCGCCGGCGCGGGGTGCTCAAGACCGCGGCGGAGCTCGAGCGGGAGTCCCGGCGCATCCGGGCGCTCTATGGGTTCGAGAGCTTCGAGCTGGTCGAGCGTCGGCCCCGGACGCGGGACTACGTCCTGCTCGTCCGGCAGCGCAATCCCGAGCGGCTCCAGCGCTGGCTCTCCCTCGCGGGGGGCGAGATCTCCCCCACCGCGCCGTTCCGTCTCACGCCCGAGAAGGTCGTGGCGTCGTTCCTCGGGGAAGAGCGGGCGCTTCGCCGGGTGCTGAAGCGCCTCGACCGGGAGGAGTTCCCGTACCGGGTGCTGCGGGCCTCGGGGCGACCCCAGATCCCCGAGGAGGTGTCGGCGGGCCTCACGCCGCTCCAGACCCAGCTCATCGCGCGGGCCTGGGTCCTCGGCTACTACGCCGTTCCCCGACGCATCACCCTGACCCGTCTCGCCCGACAATCCGGCCGGAGCGCGCCGGCGTACGGCAAGGTCCTCCGGCGCGCCGAGGGGCGGCTGGTGGCCCGCTGGCTCGTGGCGGAGGGGGGCGTCCCGGGCTCCGAGGAAGGGGCGACCGAGGAGACCTCCCACGAACCGTAAAGAGCGACCGGGATTCGGAGCGCCGTGGTCCGACGCGTCCCGGCCGTGATCGTGGAGCGGGTGGCCGGGGCCCCCGAGGTCCCCCTGCCCGCGCGCGCGACCCGGGGGTCTGCGTGCTTCGACCTCGCCGCCGCGGAGGCGGTCACGCTCGAGCGCGGGAAGGTCACGCTCGTGCGGACCGGCCTACGGATGCGCTCGCCGCCCGGCACGTTCCTCGAGGTCCGGCCGAGGAGCGGGCTCAGTACGCGCGGGGTGCTGATGGTCAACGCGCCGGGGACGATCGACCGCGACTACTCCGGCGAGGTGAAGGTGCCGCTCACGTTCCTGTTCGACGGGCAGTATGCGATCGCGGTCGGCGACCGCATCGGCCAGGTGCGCGTCGTCGACGACCGACCGACCGCTTTCGCCCCGGGTCGGGTCGAGCCGCACCGGTCCCGGAACGGCGGGTTCGGCAGTACCGGCCGCTAGGGGAACTCGGTCAGGATCCGCTGGACACGCCGCGGCTCGGGCGGCGGGGGAGCGCCGCCCCGCGCGGCCTCCTCCTGCACCCGTTCGAGCATGTCGTGCATCCGCCGCTCCCGCGCGAACGCCGCCCGGTGGAGCCCCACGTCCCGGGTCCCCTCGGCGACCAGGACGACCGCACGACCCGTGCGGACGCGCCCGGTCCGCCCGCGCCGCTGGATCGTGCGGATGACGTCGGGGATCGGCTCGTAGAAGACGACGAGGTCGGTGGAGGGGATGTCGAGCCCCTCCTCGGCCACCGACGTCGCGACCAGGCAGTTCACCGCACCGGCTCGGAACCGATCGAGCGTCGCGACCTGGTCCTTCTGCGAGAGCCCGATATCGGACCCGTGCGTGGCTTGGCCGACGAACCGGGCGGGGCGGACCGCCGGGTCGGCGAGCCGCTCAAGCTCGCCGACCAGCCGGTCTACGGTGTCCCGGTACTGGGTGAAGACGATCACGCGGGCGGTCGACTGGCGCGCGAGTTCCCCGCGCACGATGCGCACCGCCGTGGCGACCTTCGGGTGCTCGAGCGTGAGCCGCCCGAGCTCTCCCCGCGCCGCGCGCACGTCCGGGTCGTCGAGGAACGCCCGCAGCGCGGGGGTCCATCGACGGCCACCGGTCGGTTCCTGACGCGCGAAGTACTCGCGCAGCGAGTCGACGCCCTGACTCTCGATCAGCTCGAGCGCGTGCAGCCCCTTCATCGCGGCCGCCTGGGCGGTCACGGCCTTCCAGACGATCCCGGCCGCGCCGCCACCGCTTCCTCGCTCCACCTCGATCTGGTGGTGGAGACGCGCGCCGAGGTCGAGGAGGGCCCGTCGGTTCGGCTCCCCGCCCGGCAGGAGGTCGAGCTGACGCAGGACCTCGGCCTGGCGTTGCACGGCGGTCCGAAGGTGGATCGCGAGGCGCTGGACCTCGGGCGGCACCGGCACCTCGACCGTCTCGAGGCCGACGCCGTGGACGTACGGCAGGACGTCCGGGCTCTGGTCGGTGCGGTACTCGAACCGTTCGATCCCGAGGTTCGCCCAGACCTCGCGGATGCGGCCGAGGGACCCGCCGGGGGAGGCCGTCATCGCAAGGACCCGCGCGTTCGGTCCGGCCCGGTTCGCCTTCGCGATCGCGACGTAGGGGTAGTCCCCGACCGACCGATGGGCCTCGTCGAAGACGAGGAGGGAGAACGTCGCGAGGGGGAACTCGCCGGCCTCGAGGTCGTTCGACACCACCTGGGGGGTCGCCACGACGACCTGCGGAGGATGCAGCAGGGCCGCCCGACGGTCGGGAGGGATCGCCCCGGTGAGCGTCAGCGGCGTCGGAGCGAAGAGGGTGCGCTCGACGTCCCGTCCGTGCTGGACCACGAGCGGGCGCGTCGGAGCGAGGAACAGGACCGACTCGGTGGGTCGCTTAAGGAGGAACTCGGCGACCGTTCGGAGCGCGATCGCGGTCTTGCCGAGCCCGGTCGGCAGGACGGCGAGGGTGTTGTGCGCGACGGCGGTCTCCGCGATCCGGGCCTGGTAGAGCCGGTCCTCGAGCGTACCGGGGCGCACCCTGGGGTGCTCGACGGTTCCCATCCTCGGCCCTCGCCCCCGCGCAGAGGGCAGTCCTTAATGATAAGGGGTCTACCGCGGGCGATGCTCCCGGAGTGGGTCGTCGGGGTCCTCCTCGTGGGCGCGGTCGTCGCCCTCCTCTACCAGGGGCTTGCCCTATGGCTCGCGGCGGAGATGCCCCGGCTCGACCCGGAAGCGCCCGGCACCCCCGGCGGGGCGCCCCCCCGCGTGAGCGTCGTCATCGCCGCGCGGGACGAGGAGGATGAGCTTCCGGCGACCCTCGACGGGCTCCTCGCCCAGGACTATCCGAACCTCGAGATCGTCGTGGTCGAGGACGGCTCGGTCGACGGGACCCGGTCCGTGATCGACGCCCGGGCCCCGCGGGTACGACGGATCGAGGCGCCCCCTCTCCCGCCGGGCTGGGTCGGCAAGAACTGGGCCTGCTGGACGGGCGCCCGGGCGACCTCGGGCGAGCGGCTCCTGTTCCTTGACGCGGACGTCCGCCTCGACCCGGCGTCGGTCCGCACCACGCTCGACTGGTCGGTCCGGGAAGGGGCGGACCTCGCGACGGTCGCGCCCCGGGTCGAGATGCGGGGGTTCTGGGAGCGGGTCGTGCTGCCGTTCTACATCCAGACGGTCCTCACGTACTTCCGGGCGCCGCACGTCAACCGCGACCGCTCGAAGACGGCAATGGCGAACGGACAGTTCTGGCTGGTGCCCCGGTCGACGTACGACGTCCTCGGCGGGCACGAGGCCGTGCGCTCCCTCGTCCTCGAGGACGTCGCGATCGCGCGGCGGTTCCGTGCGGCCGGCCGCCGCCTCCGGATCGCTTGGGGCCCTGCGATGGCGGTGACCCGGATGTACCGAGACCGGCACGAGATGTTCGAGGGGCTGCTCAAGAACGTGCACGGGCAGGAGTACTCGGCGCTCCGCCTGGTCGCGTTCCTCTTCGGGCTCGTCGGCCTGTTCTGGCTGCCGCTCGGCCTGCTTCCCCTCGGCCTGGTCGTCGGGAGCCCGCTCCTCACCGGTGTCGGGGCCTTCCTCTACGTCGCCCTGTTCGGGAAGCACGTCGTCTTCTCCCGCTCGGTCGGCGCTCCCGCCGCCTACGGCCTCCTCTACCCCGTCGCGGTCGGGTTCTATGTGGTCCTCGTCGCGACCTCGCTGGTCCGAGGTCTCCGACGTCGGCCGGTCGTCTGGAAGGGCAGGTCGTACTCCGTGCGCGGGTAGCACCGCCCACCGATCCGGGCCGCGGGTCCGCGAACCGGTGCGAGGGCCGGGTCGTGGGTTCCTCCGGCGGGCGGTTCGGGCGTCGGCCGATCCGGGCGGGTACCCTGTCGAGCTCCGGGGTCCCTTCCGCGATCCGGATTCCTCGCCGGTTCGACGCGTCTCCGTAAGCAAGAGTGGCCCGCCCGGATACACGAGCAATGGGTGGGACGCACCCGTTCGGGCCTCCGGGCGCGGCTCACGCGCGGAGCCCCCTGGCGACCCCGGCCCCCGGGGCAGAACCCGATTAGTAACCGGAGGCGATGCCGCGATCCGTGTACGGATCCCGCCCCGTGCCTCGGTCGGCTGAGAGCGCGAAGATCCTGATCCTGATCGGGCTGGTCCTTCAGGCGATCGAGGTCGGCGTCCTCGTCGTCGTCGGGCTGCTCCTCTTCCTCGTTCCGTTCTTCGGAATCGTCGTCGGGATCCTCATCGCCTTCGGGGTGGTCTGGATCGTGCTCGTGTACCTCTTCTCCTACCGTCGGGTCGTGGAGGGGGATTATACCGGGGCGAGGGGCCCCACGCTCGTCTTCGGGATCCTTTCCCTGCTCACTCTCAACCTGATCTCGGGGATCCTCTACCTGGTTGGCTACGCCGAGCTCGGCACGGCGGAGCAGGAGATGGGAAGGTCCATTCCGGCACCGCCGGGGTACCCCGCGACCTGGTCTCCCGCGGCCCCCCTGGCCGCTTCGGCGCCGAGTCCGCAGGGCCCCGTCCGCTACTGCCCGCGCTGCGGCCGACCGAACGCGGCGGGAAGCCGGTTCTGTCCGTCATGCGGCGCCCCCCAACCGTAGGTGGGTCCGCCAGTACGGCCCGCGCCGGAACTGGCGGGCGCGTGCCGCGCCGACACATCACTTCGGGCTCGTGCCTCGCATCCAGGGGGTGTGGGTGACGCCGAGCAGGAGACCCTCGGGGCTGAGGAACCGGGTCACTGTCTGGCCCCACGGCTCCCGACGGGCGGCGACGAGCAGCCGGTAGCCGCGGCGTGTGAGCTCCTCGGTCGCCGAGGTCACGTCCTCGACGTCGAACTCGAGCCAGGCCTGCGGGACGGGAACGTCGGGCGGCCACCGGTCGGTGCCGAAGCAGGACTCCGCGGCCTGGGAGAGCGGCCACAGGGCGAACGCCTTCGCGCCCTCCAGCGCCTCCGTGTGGTGGTACCCGCCGTCCGCGACCTCGAACGGGATCCCGAGCACATCGCAGTAGAGGTTCCGGCTCGCCCCGGGGTCCCCGACGACCGGTCCGAAGCCGGCCACGAACAGCACGCGGATGGGCTCGTTCGTCCGTGTCTTCTGGCTCCGTTGCGAGCGCGGCATGGCAGGTACTGGCGAGCCCGTTCCGGATACATGAGGGGAGACGAGAGGTCGAGAAACGGCCGCTCGGGGCCTCGCGAACCGCTATGAGGCCCGGTACCGGTGGGCGGGAGGACCATGGAGGCGACCGTCGAAGCGCCGTTCGATCTCATCATCGGCGGGCGTGAGATCCCCGGGACCCGCGGCGAACACCAGGAGCTGCTCGATCCGGCGACGAACCGGCCTCTCGCGCGCGTGGCGGTCGGCTCGCGGGAGGACGCCCGGCACGCGATGGAGGCGGCGGACCGGGCGTTCCGCGAGTCCCCGTGGGCGCAGGACGACGGGGCGCGGCGGTCGAAGACGCTGATGCGGCTCGCCGCGCGGCTCGAAGCGGAGGCCGAGGCGTTCGCGCGCCTCGAGACGCGGAACGTGGGGAAGCCGCTGCGCGAGGCGCGGGTCGACGTCGGCTACGTCACGCGCACCCTCGAGTACTTCGGGGGGCTCGCCGACAAGATCGAGGGCGAGACGATCCCCGTGCCGGGGCCGCGGGTCGACCTCACGATTGTCGAGCCGCTCGGCGTGACCGTGCACATCGCCCCGTGGAACTATCCCCTCCTCCTCGCCATGCGTTCGGTGGCCCCCGCACTGGCCGCGGGGAACGCGGTCGTGCTGAAGCCGGCGAGCCTGACGCCGCTCACCGCGGTCGCCCTCGGCCGGCTCGCCCATGACGTGGGGATCCCGGATGGGATCCTCAACATCGTCCCGGGCGGGGGCCGCGAGGTCGGGGAGGCCCTGATCGAGGACAGCCGGTGCCGGTCGGTCTCGTTCACCGGAAGCGGTGAGGTCGGGGCGCGGATCGCGGAGCTCGCGGCCCGGCGCCATCTCCCCGTCACGCTCGAGCTCGGCGGCAAGGGACCCGCGATCGTGTTCCCGGATGCCGACCTCGACCGCGCGGCGAAGGGGATCGGCTACGGGATCTTCCAGAACGCCGGCCAGATGTGCTGGGCTGCCTCCCGCCTGATCGTCCACGAGAGCGTGCGGGGGCCGCTCCTCGAGCGGGTCCGTGCGATCGCCGACGGCCTGAAGCTCGGGCCCGGGACCCAGGACGGGGTCGAGATGGGCCCGCTCGTCTCCCGCGAACAGCTCGACCGGGTGCTCGGGTACGTGCGCGAGGCGATCGACGAGGGCGCCCATGCGGTCGCCGGCGGCGCGCGGGCGGCCGAGCCCGAGCTCGCCGACGGGAACTTCCTGCGCCCGACGGTCTTAGCGGACGTGCCCCCGTCCGCCCGGGCGCTGCGCGAGGAGATCTTCGGGCCCGTCCTCTCCACGATGCCGTTCGGCGACACGGACGACGCGGTCCGCCTCGCGAACGACACGACCTACGGCCTCCTATCGACCCTCTGGACCCGGGACCTCGCGACCGCCCACTCGGTCGCCCGGCGGCTCGAGAGCGGCATGGTCGTCGTCAACGAGGCCCCGATCACGTTCCCTCAGCTGCCGTTCGCCGGCATCAAGGGGAGCGGGCTCGGCTTCGAACAGGGCCGGCGGGCGGTCGAGAGCTTCGTCCGCCGGAAGAACCTCCTGCTCCACCTCGGAGGCGGCCGCAAGAAGTCGGCGTGAGCCGGTCGCTCGCCGCGCCCGCAGTTCGTACGAAACCCCAAAAGGCCCCTCCGCGGCTCGCGACCGACGGCCATGGGCGACACGGGCACTCCCGACGGCGGGACATGGGGGGCCTGCCGCTTCTGCGGCGTCGCCGTGCGGGCCGGCGCGAGCCGGTGCGAGATCTGCGGGGCCGAGCGGCCGCTTCGGGCCGGAGAGATCGCGACCGCGCCCCGCCGGCTCCGTCGTCGCCTGAAGCTCACCGGGATCCTCCGCTCGATGCTCGTCGTCGGGGTCATCGCCGGGATCCTCTACGCCGTCGTGAGCGCCGAGATCTCCGGACCCCCGAACCTGAGCTCGGACCCCCTCTCGACGACCGGCTCGTACCTCCTCTCCCCGGGGAACTTCACCGTGATCTCGGGCGAGATCACGGGCGGGGACTATGTGCTCGGGAACTTCACCGCCGTGGACCCGGTCGGCCTCAATGTCTCGCTCGCGGTCTACAACTCGACCGGGTGGACCGCGTTCGCCGGCCATCTCGGCTCCGACCCGGTATGGGCCCTCGATCCCGCCCCGAGCGGACGGATCGTCTATTCCGCGCCGGTTACGGACAACTACTACTTCGTCTTCTCGAACCCGTATCCGTCGAGCACCCACTTCCTCATCGACGTCTACGTGGTGACGCAGTACGAGACGAACGTCGCCACCGGCGGCGGGTTCATGTGAACGTCGTCAGGGAGCGTCGTCCGACGGGACGTCGGTCGGCGCCTCGATCTTCTTCAGGTACTCCGCCGGGACCCGGTCGACCACGAAGACGGTCTTGCCGGCCTTGCGGATCACGAGGCCGTCCGCGCGGGCGCGGGTCGCATCGACCTCGAGGATGATCGGCTCCGGCGTGCGGACCGACCCGGCGGAGCGGGCATCCTCGGCGGTCTTGGAGAGGTGCACCTTCTTCCGGTCGGACGGCTTCAGGCCCACCTCGAGGACGATCTCCGCCTCCTCGGCGGTCACGGGGTAGTAGAGGCGGTCCGGGATGTTCTCGGTCGGAAGGTCCGGCTCGACCTCGAGCGTGTGACCGTAGGTCGCCCGCATCCGGTCGTCCCGGACCTCATAGCGGCCCTTCGCGTCGGTCTCGGCGATCGCGACCAGGTGGGAGGCCCGGAGCCAATGGTAGGAGGGGTGCCGGGACGAGATCGCCCGGACCATCTGGGGCAGCGAGATCCACCCCTGCGGATCGATCGTGAGCTGATAGCGGTCCGGGAAGTGGCGGAGGATCCCGGTGACGACCCGCCCGAGGTGGTCGAGCTCACGGTCGTTCATGAGGAACCGACCGCCCTGGCCGCAGACCGGGCACGCCTCGGCCCGGAAGTACCCGTGCTGGGCACACTCCTTCAGCATGGCGCCGCCTTTCCCTAGGCCTTGACCTTGTCGGCCTTCTTCTCGAAGTCGGTCAAGAGGTCCCCGTAGAGGTCGGTGAGGTCCTTCAGGACACGCTTCAGGATCTGCTGGGGCTTCTCGCCCTTCGTCTTGAGGAGGAGCGTCGGGCGCTCGAGGTACGGGTGGCCGAGGTAGTACCGCGCCTCGACGACCTTCTCCTCCTTCTGGAGCGCCTCGACCAGGGGGATCAGGATCGTCTCCTCGCCCCGCGGGAACTCGACGCGGAGGAGGTCGTGCTCTTTCTCGATGACGCGAAGGTCCATCGGCTCGCTCGGGAGACGGGCCACCGTCGGTCGGTTCTTAAGCGTGGCGGGAGCGCCCCGCTCCCTGACGGAAGGCGGGCGGGAGGCCCGACGGCGATTTATCCCGACTCGACTCCCCCGCGTCGTGCGCTTCCTGGTGGTGGGCGGGGGGGCCCGGGAGCACGCGATCGCCCGGGCGCTCGTTCCCGCGGAGGCCGAGGTCGTGGTCGCGAGCGCGAACGCGAACCCCGGCCTCGAGCGGATCGCCCGCCGCTCCGCCCGGATCGATCCCACGGACGCCGCGAAGGTCGTGGCGTTCGCCCGCGACTCGGGCGCCGACATCGCGGTGATCGGACCGGAAGCCCCCCTCGCGGCGGGCGTGGCGGACGCCCTGCGGGCCGCCGAGATCCCGACCGTGGGTCCGGACCGGGACGCCGCCCAGATCGAGTCCTCAAAGCTGTTCTGCCGGGAGCTCCTCACGCGGCACGGGGTCCCCGGTCAGCCGAAGTGGGTCGCCCCGCTCTCCGTCGACGAGGCGGATTCGGCCGCCGCCGGCTTCGGTCGGCCGTTCGTCGTCAAGCCGAGCGGGCTCACCGCGGGCAAGGGGGTCTGGGTGCAGGGCTCCGACTTCACCGAGGCGCGGGAGGGCGCCGCCTACGCGAAGACGCTCCTCGTGCAGGGGGGCCGGGTCCTCCTCGAGGAGCGTCTCGAGGGCGAGGAGTTCAGCCTGATGGCGTTCGTCACCGACTCGGGGGTCTACCCGATGCCGGCGGTCCAGGACTTCAAACGGGCGCTCGAGGGGGACCACGGCGGGAACACCGGGGGCATGGGGTCGTACTCCCAGCGCGACCACCTTCTGCCGTTCCTCTCGGCCCGGGACCGCGACCTCGCGCTCACGATCCTGCACCGGACCGTCGATGCGCTCCGGGCGCAGGGGTTCCGCTACCGGGGGATCCTCTACGGCGGGTTCATGCTCACGGCCACCGGTCCGGTCCTCCTCGAGTTCAACGCCCGGTTCGGGGACCCCGAGGGGATCAACGTCCTGACCCTCTACGAGGAGGGGGACTTCGCCGACCTCCTCGCCGGGGTCGCCCAGGGACGCGTCGACTCGAACCTCGTCACCTTCCGGCCCCGCGCGACGGTCGTGAAGTACCTCGTCCCCCCGGGGTACGGCGGGTCGGTCCGCCCCGGCGGGATCCTCACGCTCGACGCGAAGGCGATCGAGGCGGCCGGGGTGCACGTCGTCTACGGGAGCGTCGACATCGCCGGGCCCGGCCAGGTCCGCCTCGGCTCGTCGCGCGGTGTCGCGCTGGTCGGCGAGGCGAGCGCGATCTACGAAGCGGGGGCCCGGGTCGAGTCCGCGCTCCGGCACGTCTCGGGACCGTACTACGTCCGCCACGACATCGGGACCAAGGAGGACCTCGCGCGGCGCTGGGAGCACGTCCGCCGGCTCCGGGCCCCCGAGGCGAAGCCCTCCCCCCTGCCCCTGAGCGTCGCACCCCCCGACGCCCCGCCGGCGAGCCACGGGATCCCCGAACAGCTCCTAGGCTGACCGCGCCGCGAACCGTAAAATAGCCACCGCCGGATGTTGAGGGTCCGTGACGTTCTGCCCCACGTGCAAGCGGCTCATGCGGCCCGACCGGGCCGCCGGGGTCTGGGTCTGCTCCGCCTGCGGGACGAAGGTACCCCTCGGGCCGGGCAAGGCGGTCGTGCACGCGACCGCGACCCACCGATCGATGGACGTGGTCGAGGAGTCGAAGATCGCGACGCTCCCGAAGGCCGAGGAGACCTGCCCCAAGTGCGGGAACGGCGAGGCGTACTGGGTCCTCCGCCAGACGCGCGGGGCCGATGAGCCCGAGACCCGGATCTTCGAGTGCACGAAGTGCGGGCACAAGTGGCGGGAGTACCAGTGAGCGAGCCGGCGTTCGACACGATCGGGCGGGTCTTTCGCGACGACGCGCGCGGTCGGGCGGTCCGTCTTAGGGGCTGGGTCCTGCGCTCGCGCTCGTCGGGCGGGATCCTCTTCGTCCTCCTCCGCGACCGGAGCGGGGTCGTGCAGGTCACGGGAAAGCGTGACGTCCTGGGGGCCGAGGCGTTCGACGCCGCCGAACACGTTCAGGTCGAGGGGGCGATCTCGGTCGAAGGGACCGTCGCCGACGATCCCCGGGCCCCCGGCGGCCGCGAAGTGCGCGCCGCCCGCATCGTCGTGATCGACGCCGGACTTCCCTTCCCGATCTTCGCCGACCAGACGGAGGAGTTCCGCCTCGATACGCGCCACCTCGCGATCCGCTCGCAGGAGCACGCCGCCACGTTCCGGGTGAAGGCGGAGCTCCTCCGCGCGTTCCGGGAGTTCCTCGACCGCGAGGAGGTCCTCGAGACGACGCCACCGGTCCTCACGGGGAACGCCGCCGAGGGCGGCTCGGAGGCGTTCCGCTTCGACTACTTCGGTCGGCCCGCGTACCTCTCCCAGACCGCCCAGCTCTACCTCGAGGCGCTCCTCGCGCCCCACGAGCGGGTCTACGCGCTGACCCCCTCGTTCCGCGCCGAGAAGTCGCGCACGCCGAAGCACCTCACCGAGTACCTCCATCTCGAGGTCGAGCTCGCCTGGTGCGACCTCGACGGGCTCATCGACTTCATCGAGCGGATGGTCGTCCACGCGCTCCACGCGCTCGCCGAGCGCCGCGCGGCCGAGCTCACGCAGCTCGGTCGCCCGCCCGCGGAGCTCGCGGCGATCCGGGCGCCGTTCCCGCGGATCCCCTACGGGGAGGCGATCGCCCAATTGAAGGCCCGCGGCCTGCCCGTCGACTGGGGGAGCGACCTCGGCACCGCCGAGGAGCGCGCCCTCACCCTCGAGGAGCCGACGCCGATCTTCGTCACGCGGTGGCCGCGCGCGATCAAGGCGTTCTACATGCCTCCCTCGCCGGACGACGAGCGGACCGTCGAGGCGGCCGATCTGCTCGCGCCCGAGGGGTACGGTGAGATCGTCGGCGCGTCGTGCCGCGACACCGACCCCGAGCGTCTCGCCCGCCGGCTCACCGAGATGGGCGTCGACCCGAAGGAGTACGACTGGTATCTCGACCTCCGCCGCCACGGGAGCGTCCCCCACGCCGGTTTCGGCCTCGGGATCGAGCGGTTCCTGCGGTGGGTGCTCCGGCGCGAGCATATCCGGGACACGACCCCGTTCCCGAGGACGCCGTCGCGCCTGACCCCGTGAGCCGGGCGTCGCGCGCGTTCGCGGGCGCGCGCGGTGGGCAAGGTTCAATACGGACCGTGAGTGTCGCCGCCTCCGAGTCCCGAACCGGAGATCGTGACGTCGTGGCCGAGCAGCGACCGGGTCGGGAAGGAGAGCGTACCACGCCGTCCGCAACGGGGGACCGTTCGCCGGAGGCCGCCGAGCGACCGCCGAAGCCGGCAGAGCGGCCGGCCGAACGCGCTCCCGGGACCCTCGCCGTCGAGCGGATCACGCACCAGGACGTGCCGGCGGTCTGCGCGCTCTACAAGAAGGTCTGGGAGTCCGAGCCGGTGGGCCTCCCGGCCCCGCTCGTCAAGTCCTGGCAGCCGACCCCGCTCGAGTTCACGAGCTGGATGGAGGGGGTCACCTACTTCGCCGGCCGGCGCGACGGCCGGGTCGTCGGCGCGATCGGATGCGAGCTGCTCCACGGAAGCTGCCACCTGGTCCACCTCGCGGTCGACCCCGAGTTCCGCCGGCAGGGGGTCGCGAGCGCCCTCCTCTCCGCGGCGATCGACTGGGCGAAGCGCGCGAACGCGCCCTCGGTGTGGGCGGACATGCTCTCCCGCTTCTCCGCCGCCGCCGCGCTGTTCAAGCACCTCGGCTTCGCCGAGAGCGGCCGTCTCCACCGCAACCAGTGGAACGAGGACGTCCTGCTCTACGAGCGGCTGCTCGGCGGCGAGGCCCCGGCCCGGTCCTAGAGCGGACGGACGCCGGAGCGGCCGGCCCGGCCGGTCGGCGTTCCGTGGCGCTGCTGGAGCGAGCGCAGTCGCCGCAGGCCTTCCTCGGGATGCCCACGGAAGAAGTCGCGGGCCCCGCGGGCGAGCTCGACCGCCTCGAGCTCGGTCGCGATCCCGTGCGTCCGTTCGCTGATCAGGTAGTCCCCGTACTCGGCGATGTACTTCGGGAGGCCGGCCTTGAGCCGGTTGACCGACTGCAGACGGAGGGCCCGGATCTGCTGCTTGAGCGACGCGAGCTTCCCCGCACGGAGCTCGCTCTCGAGATCGTCGGCGATCTCGTCCGGGTCCTGCGGCGTCTCGACGCCGAGCGCCTGCATGTCCTTCAGGAGCGCGATCACCCGTTCGAGCTCCTCGCGCGCCTGGTCGAGATGTCGCTCCTTCAGCGCCACGACCCGGTCGACCTGCTGGAACGTGGAGAGGGCGAGCGGGATGTCCCCCGAGCGCGCCGAGTGGAGGACCTCCTCGATTTGCTCCCGCTCGAGCCGGCTGTCCACGCTGTAGGCCTCGAGCCGGGTGAGGCGGGCCTTCTCCCGACGCTCCCAGTCCTCGAGGGCGGACGTGATCCGACGCTGGGCGATCCGCTCGATCCCCCGCACGACCTCGGCCCAGGGTTCCGGGTTCGAGGAGGCCCGGGCCGCCTCCTCGCCCCAGGCCGGAAGCCGCGGCAGCTCGATCCCGAGGGACTGGGATCCCTCGGCCCATTGCGCGACCCGGTTCAGGCGGCGGGCGAGCTCGGAGGCGAACGGATTCGCCGGCGGCGTGGAGGTGCGCCGGAGCGTACCCCGGGGCCGGGCGGCCGCCGTGGAGGCCGGCGACCCGCCGCCGGCCCCCGCCGCCCCCTCCTCCGGGGCGAGAGGGGCGTGGCAGGTCGGGCAGACCAAGAGATCGGCCGTGACGCTCGCGCCGCACTGGGGACAGAGGATCGGAGGGGTCGCCATCGTCTCGTTCGATCGGGATGCAGGGGGTGAGATTCGAACTCACGAACTCCTACGAGACCAGGACCTCAACCTGGCGCCTTTGACCAAGCTGGGCCACCCCTGCGCCGCTCCGCGCGTACGGGGCCCGAGCGATAACCTTTGCGAACGTGGGCGTTTTCGCATAGGGAAAGGGCGGCGCCGCACCGATAAGCCTTGTGTATCTGCGCGGGCGTAGGGAATCCATGGTCGAGGCCCCCTACAACGGCGCGACGGTCTTCATCGGTCAGAAGCCGACCATGACCTACGTGTTCCAGGTCGTGACCCAGCTCAACGCAGGTCTCGGACCCGTGATCGTGAAGGCCCGGGGGAACGCGATCGGCAAGGCGGTCGATGTCGTCGAGGTAGTGCGCCGTCGATTCCTCGAGGGACAGGTCGAGCTGGGGCGGATCGCGATCGACACCGAGCGCCTCGTGAACCGCGAGGGCCGGGACGCGAACGTCTCCTCGATCGCGATCCCGCTCACCCGGACCGGTCCTCCCCCGGCGCCGAGGTCGGGGGCTGGGTCAGGGGCTGGGTCGGGGGCACCCTCCCCGCCGGCCCCGGCGGGGGGACGACCCCGCTAGTCCGTCGGACGACCCAGGTTCCGGCGATCACATCGCCGAACCGCTGCCGTTCGCTCGTCAGCACGATCCCGAGGACGGCGAACATCCCGAGGAAGCCGACCCCTCCGACCAGGAAGACGAGGACCCCCGAGAGCGCGAGGGGGCCTCCCGAGAGGGTGATCCCGCCCACGGTCACGCTCGAGAGGCTGTCGAACCGGAGCCCGAAGGCGACCGCGAGCGCTCCGCCGAGGCCGACCACGGTGAGGAGCGGAAGGACCGAGACGTTCCGCACGAGCGCGCCGAGGAACCGGACCGGACGGAGCGCCCGGTCCCGCACGACGAGCCCGACCAGTCGCTTTCCCGGTGAGCTCCCGGTCCAGGTCTCGGCGAGGACCAGGAACAGGAACGAGAGCGCGATGAACCCGTAGATCGCCGCGTTGAACGGGAGGCTCGTGAGGATCGCGTCGATCCCGCCGGGCGTCGCGAGCACGATCCCGATCCAGACGGCCACCGCCGGGAGCGTGACCAGCACGAGGTCGATCAGGAACCCGAGGGTACGGGTCCCGATCGAGCCGAACCGCCGTTGCCCGAGGTCCCGGCCCAGGTAGACGAGCGTCCGGGCCGTGAGCCAGGCCCGGAACCCCTCGCGGCCGTCGCTCGATCGGGCCCGGGCGATCGCCTCCAGGTTCGCCTGGTCGCTCACGACCCATCCCGGTACCGGCAGCCCCTCCCACGGGCGGTCGGGCGGCGGGGTCGGGAGGTCGAAGAGCCGGCGCGCCTGCGCCGCGGCATCGCGCGCCGAGCCGGCCGACTCCTCGAGGGAACGGTCGAGCGAGCCGTCGAGGCCGGCCCGGAACGCCCGGGCGAGGCGGCCGACGGGCGTCACGGGGTAGGTCGGCACCGGCTCGCCCGGCGCCCCGTCCGTCACGGGGCGTCCGACGGCGCGGTGGACGGCGTAGGCGGCGAGCAGGGCGAGGAGCCCGGAGAGGTAGACGAGGTCGAGCACCCCGGCACCCCCGACCGTGTAGATCCCCGACGGGCCCGAGGCGTAGAGGGGGGGCTGGCGGAGCAGGTCGGCACCGAGGAGGACGCCCCACGTCGAGGCGAGGTAGGCGACCGGCAACGCGTATCGCTCCCGGCCCGGCAGGAACCGAGACGCGGCCCAGGCCGCGACCGCACCGGCTAAGACCGGGGGCAGGAAGTAGTAGGGGAACGGCTCCGCGATCCCCACGCCGGGGATCGCCTGGCTCCCCGCGAACGTCAGGAGGAGGACGGCCGAGGTGAGGAGGAGCACAAAGGGGACGGCCCTCTCGTTGTCCGCCCCGGTCCGCGGCGGGCCGGCGCGTACGAAGGCGAGGACCGGGAACGCGAGCGCGACCGGAACGAGGAGGAGGACCGCCGCGAGCCAGCCGTTCCCACCGAGCCCATCGGCGATCCTCGCGACGAGCGGAGCGGAGACCGGCAGCACCAGGACGAACAGCGTGGCGCTCTCGACCGCCAGGTAGAGCAGGAGGCGGCCGAGCGTACGGCCGAGCGGCGGCGCGACCCGGCCGAGGGCGAGGGAGCCGATGATCAGGGGGAAGATCGCCCCTCCGAGGCTCACTGCGAGGAGGTCGGTGGCGAGCGGGTTCGAGATCACCCCGAACGGAACGATCGCGAAGCTCGCGAGCACGGCGCCCGGCAGCAGCAGCCAGAACGCCGCCCGTCCGAACCCGATGCTCTCCGCGAACGGCCGTTGCTCCCAGGCGAGCAGGAAGAGGAACGCCCAAAGCACCGCCGGGGTCGCGAGCGTCACCGCGTTCGCGACGATGTCGCTCGAAAGGGCTGCGGGGTCGACCACCACCGTCCGTCCGCGCCGACTGGCGGAGGAAAGGGGCGCCGGGGGCCTAAACGTTTTGTCGGCGACCTTTTTGAAGCGTTCATGTCGCCGGTTCGCATGGAGAAGGACTCCCTGGGACCCCGTGAGGTCCCGGAGTCGGCCTACTGGGGGATCCAGACGCTTCGCGCCCGCGAGAACTTCCCGGTGAGCGGTCTCCGCTCCTCCCGGCACCTCATCCGGGCCTACGCCTACCTCAAGCTCGCCTGTTGCCGCGCGAACGTCGAGCTCGGCGGGCTCGATGCCGACCGGGGTCGCGCGATCGCCCAGGCGGGAGAGGAGATGGCCGCGGGCCGCTTCGACGGGGAGTTCGTGATCGACGTCTTCCAGGCCGGGGCCGGCACCTCCTTCCACATGAACGTCAACGAGGTCCTCGCGAACCGGGCGCTCGAGATCCGTGGCAAGGCCCGGGGCGACTACCAGGACCTGAGCCCGAACGACCATGTCAACCGGGGACAGTCCACCAACGACACCTACCCCTCGGCGGCGCAGGTCGGCTCGCTGCTCGCCTTCCGCGAGCTAAGGCCGTCGCTCACGACGCTCATCGCGAGCCTGCGGAAGAAGGGCGAGGAGTTCGCCCACGAACCGAAATCCGGCCGCACGCACCTGAAGGACGCCATGCCGGTGACGCTCGGGAGCGAGTTCCGGGCGTACGCCTCGGCCCTCGAGCACGTGCTCGAGTCGCTCCCGGCGGTCGAGCGCGCGCTCGCCGAGATCCCCCTCGGGGGAAGTGCGGTGGGTAGCGGGGTCAACTCGGTGCCCGGGTTCCGGGCCCGCTCGGTCGCGGAGTACGCGCGCCTCACGGGGCTCCCGCTCGCCGTGAGCCGCGACCCGTTCGAGACGATGCAGAGCCGCTGGCCTCTCGGGGCGGCCGCGGGCTGGCTGCGCACCCTGGCGCTCGAGCTCGTGCGGATCGCGAACGACCTCCGCCTCCTGTCGAGCGGCCCCGCGACGGGCTTCGACGAGATCCGGCTTCCCGAGATCCAGCCCGGCTCGTCGATCATGCCGGCCAAGGTGAACCCGTCCGCGGCGGAGTGTCTCAACATGGTGGCGTTCCACGTGATCGGCGCCGACGCCGCGACCGCCCAGGCGGTGGCGGCCGGCCAGCTCGAGATCAATGTGATGATGCCGCTCGCGGCGTACGAGGTGATGTTCGCGGCCGAGATCCTGACGAACTACCTCCCCGTCTTCGCGCGGACGTGCGTCGACGGGATCACCGCGAACCGACCCCGTCTCGAGAAGTTCCTGATGGAGTCGGCCGCCCTCGCGACCGTCCTGACGCCGAAGCTCGGGTACCTCAAGGTCGCCGAGGTCCTCCACGAGGCCGAGCGGTCGGGCCGTCCGGTCAAGGAGCTGCTCGTGGCCCAGGGGCTGCTCACGAAGGAGGAGGTCGAGTCCCTCCTCGGGCAGGCGGCCCTCCTGAAGCTCACCGCGCCGGTACCGTGACGAGCGGGCCAGCGCGCGCTTAAGACCCTCCGGGTCCGTCCGCCGGCCCACGGGACCGCATGGCCACGATCGAGGAGACCGCCGTCGCGCTCGCGAACCAGGGGTCGGAGGAGTTTCGGCAGGCGACGGACGTCCTCGGCAAGGTCGGGCTCACCCGGTACGAGGCCCGGGCGTACATCGCGCTGGTCGCCCGGGGCGTCGGCGACGCCGCGACGATCGCGACCGCCGCCGGCATCCCGCGGACGAGCGCCTACAAGGTCCTCGAGTCGCTCGCGGAGAAGGGCTACGCGCAGCCGACCGGGGGGAAGCCGATCCTCTTCCGTCCGTCCCCCCCGCTCGACGTCGCCGACGCGCTCAAGGGGGCGATCCAGGAGGTCTTCGAGAAGCTCGCGAACCTCCACCGGGTCGTCGCCGAGCATGGCGAACCCCAGCTCGTCTACCTCCTGAGCGAACGCGACAAGGTCGTCGGCAAGATCGGCGAGCTCCTCGACCAGGCGACGGCGACGTTCATCCTCACGACCCCGCAGGTCGCCGAGCTCCGGGATGACCTCGGCAAGAAGATCCAGCACGCGGTGAAGCGCGGGGTCCACGTCACCTTCGTCACCGCCCCGCTCCAGCGCGTGCCCGAGGGGGTCGAGTACGTCCCCCGCGAGAACCTCCTCGCGACCGAGGTCCTCGCCGATGGGGAGCACGCGCTCCTCGCCGCCCCCGGCCTCGACGCCTGCGGGTTCACCGACAACCCGATCCTGATCGCCCACCTCAAGCAGTTCCTCGAGGTGATCCTCGAGAAGGGACCCGAGGCCCCGCCCCCCTCCTAGGGCGCGGGACCCGCCTCGGATGACGGACCCCCCGACGCCCCGGCGGGAGCGGATGGCGCCCGCCGAACGGGTGCGGGCGCGTCTCCGCGCGGCCGCGGGCGAGGCGGTGGCCGAGGCGATGCCGGACGGCTACCAGAGGCTCGGGCGCGTCCTTCTGCTCCGTCTGCCGGAGTCGCTCCGGCCGTACGGGCCGACGATCGGCTCGGCCTGGAAAGAGGAGCTCGGCGTCGCCACGGTCCTCGCCGTCTCGGGGCCGGTCGCCGGGGAGTACCGGGAGCCACAGGTCGAGCGGCTGGCGGGCACGGACACGGAGACGGAGGTCGTCGAGCACGGCGTCCGCTGGCGGTTCGACGCCGCCCGCCTCATGTTCGCGGCCGGGAACCGGACCGAACGCCAGCGCGCGGGTCGGCTCGCCCGGCCCGGCGAGTCGGTCGTCGACCTGTTCGCCGGGATCGGTTACTTCACGATCCCGGCCGCACGCGCGGGAGCGGCTCGCGTGGTCGCCGTCGAGAAGAACCCGGTCGCCGTCCACTACCTCCGGGAGAACGTCCGACGCAACGGCGTGGCGGACCGGGTCGAAGTGCGGCCGGGGGACAACCGCGAGGTGCCGCTCGCCCGCGGGGAGGCGGACCGCGTGTTCCTCGGCTACCTGCCGAGCGCGATCCCCTGGGTGACCCGCGCGCTCGACCTCCTGCGCCCGTCGGGCGGGTGGATCCACGTCCATCTGGTGGTCGACGCGCGGGGCGCGCTCCGACATGCCGCCGACACCGTCGAGGCGGCGGTGCGCGCGGGCGGGGGGGTCCTGCTCGCGCCTCCCCAGGCCCGGGAGGTCAAGCCGTACGGGCCGGGCCGCACGCATGCCGTCGTCGACGCCCGGGTCCGACCCCGGCGACCGTGAGCCCACGCCGGGGCCCAAGGGCCGCCGCCTCCGAACCTTCATCCCTCTCCCCTCCTACCGGGGTCCGTGAGGAGCAGCACCGGCTCCATCCGACCGGTCGCGACCTCGGACCCGGTCGGCGAGCGGGTCCTTGAGGCCGCGCTCGAACGCATCCGTACGATGCGTACCGCGGGTCACCTGCGGGCCTGGTTCGACCGGGAGCTCCGCCACGACCTCTATCGCATCTCCGCTCCGCTGCTCCGTGCGGCCCCGGCGCTGGACCGGATACCGGACCCCCTCGTGCCCGTGGTCCTGCAGCACTTCCTTCCGCTCGTGACCGAGGGAGCCGACCTGTTCCCGGAGGAGCTCCGCACAGGATCGGACCTCTTGAGCCCGGAGTCGGCGGTCCCGGGACCGCTCGTGCCGGCCACGGTCCAGGTCCGGGGCCCGGATCGCGCACCGCGGACCGTGCCCGGCGTGCTCCTCCTCCCCGGGCTCGTGACGTTCCCGGTCCACGTGTCGGGGGTCGAGGGTGCCTCCGAGGTGCTCGTCTGCTTCGGACCGTCGTCGTTGACGGGCGCGTACCTCGATCGCACCGCGGACTCCCTCGTGCTCGACGCCGTCCGCTAGCGGCCGCGCCCGGGAGTCCCGATCCCGACGAAGCGGGCCGGGGGGCGGCGGTCCTACGTCGCGGAGGGGGCAGGCGCGCGGGCGGAGAGCTCCCGCACGGTCTCGGGGAACGCGCGGGCGAACCGCTCGATGTCCGACGGGGGGTTCGAGAAAGAGACGCGGACGAACCGGTTCCCGTGCTTCGGGGAGAGGTAGTTGCCCGCGCGGACGAAGACCCCATGCTCTCGCAGCATCCGGTCCTGGATCGCGTCGGGGGAGAGCCCGAGCTCGCCGACGTCGATGACCATCATGTTCGCCCGCGACGGGTAGACCGGGAGCGAGGTCCGCGGGACGTGCTCCACGACCTCCCGGATCCGGGCGGCGTTCGCCCGGGTCTGGCGGACGACCTCGCCGATCCAGGCGGCCTTCGAGCGGAGCGCCGCACGGGCAGCGACCTGGGCGAGGATGTTCACGCCGAGGTCGTTCGTGTTAAACCGCCCCACCTTCGCGAGGAGATCCGGCCGGGCGGAGAACCCTCCGATCCGCAGACCCGCGAGTCCGCAGTTCTTGGAGACGGACCAGACGGTCACGGTCTCCTCGGGGGCGAACTCCGCGGCGAGGGCGTGCGCGTCGGTGAAGTCCCGGTAGGTGACGTCGTTGAGGAGCGTGAGGTGGTGGTCGTGCGCGATCTCAGCGATCGCGCGGACCTCCTCCCGCGGGTACCCCGAGCCGAGCGGGTTGAGCGGATCGATCAGGAGGATCATCCTCGTCTTCGGACCGATCGCCTCGCGGACCCGATCGCTCGTCAGGCGGAAGGGGGGCGCGTAGATGTCGAGGTTCTTCGTGTGCGCGCCGGCGAGCTCCACGAACTTGTGGATGATGAGGTAGCTCGGGTCGGAGGCGATCACTTCGTCGCCGGCGGAAAGCAGCGCCCGCGCGATCATGTAGAGCGACTCGGTCCCCCCGCTCGTCAGGAACGGTCGGATCCCCGCCAGCCCGAGGTCGGCGGTGATGAGGTCGAGGAGCTCGGGGTCGCCGGCAGCCGGCGGGTACCCTTCGTACCGGCGCTCCCGGATCGCCTCATCGAGGGCCCCGCGGACGACCTCGGGGGGAACGAGGTGGTTCGTGTTCTGGCTCAGCCAGGCGATCTCCTGGCGGTGGGCATGGGCGTAGCGGAAGGCGTCGGACGCCGGGCTCGCCATGCCCGTTCACGGTCCCGGACGGGCATAACGCTGCGGGTCAGCGGGACGAACCGGCCTCTCCGAGGAACGTCGTCACGATCCCGAGGGACTGGGGGCGTCCCTCCGCCCGCGGGAATCCGGCGCGGCGCATCTTCTCCGTCAGGGCCTCGCGGGAGGGGAGGAGCTTGAGCGACTCGGGCAGGTACCGGTACGGGCCCTCGCTGCCGACGGCCGCCCCGAGGCTCGGGACGACCCGGTCGAAGTAGGCGTGGAAGAGCCGTCCGAACGCCGGCCGGACAGGCTCCGTGATCTCGAGCATCAGCACCACCCCGCCCGGCCGCAGCACGCGCCGCATCTCCCCGAGCGCGAGGTCGAGGTCGGTCAGGTTGCGGGCGACGAAGGCGCTCGTGACGAGATCGAACGCCCCGTCCGCGAACGGCAGGCGCATCGCGGTCGCGCGACCGAAGTCGAGCCGGCCCCCTTCCCCGTGGCCCCGGGTCGCCGACCGCGCCCGCCGGACCATGGCGGCGGTGAAATCCCCCGCGACGACCCGCATCGCCGGATAGTGCCGGGCGACCTGCCGCGCGAGCTCGCCGGTCCCGCAGCCGATGTCGAGCGCCCGCGCGAACCGACCCGGGGCGCGGAACCGGTCGAGGTCCCAGAGCGCTCTCGGCCGCCAGAGGTAGTCGTTGCCGAGCGACGCGAGATGGTCGAACCACTCGTACCGTTCGACGATGTGCGTGAACATCCGCTGGACGTCCCGCTCGAACGAAGGGAGCGAGCGGCTCGGATACGGGGAGCCGTCGGCGGCGGACGGCCCCGGTGCCCCCCCGATCGGCATCGAGGACCCAGCGCGGCGTCCTGCCTTAAGCGGGAGGTGTCGACGGCGCCCCGCGGAGCGCCCGGGCCAGCGATTCGTGCCGCGCGGCAAGGTCCGGCCGGTGCGCGAGGAGGCCCTCCTTCTCCGCCTCGGCAAGGCGCGCCCGGGCCTCGTCGAGCTCGCCGCGGCGCGAGGAGAGGCCGGCGAGCCGGAACAGCATCTCGGGGACCTCGGAGCCGAGCCGCAGCTCCCGGCCCCGGGCGAGCGCCTCCTGGTAGTGCCCCTCGGCCTCGTCGAGCGATCCCTCCGCCTCGGCGACCTGGCCGCGCGTCATCGCGATCTGCTGGTCCGCGAGGCGGTCCCCGATCGGACCGAGGGTGCGGACCGAGCGGTCGAGCGCGCGCCTCGCCTCCACAGGTCGGCCGAGCTCGCTCAGCCACTGGGCGAGATTGAGGTGGCAGTAGCCGATCCATATCGGGGAACGGGAGCGCTCGGCGGCCGACACCGCGACCTCCATGTCCCGCAGCGCCCCCTCGGTACGGCCGGCGCTGTACTCGAGCACGGCGCGGTTCATCAGGACCCGCGCCCGGGCGCCGTGGTCCTCCACCGTGGCGAACAGGTCGGCCGCCCGTCCGTAGAGCTCGAGCGCGGGACCGAAGCGGGTCTCCCCGAGCGGCACCATCGTGTTCGCGACATCGACCAGGGCATGGCCCCGCTCGAGCGGGGTCCCCTCCCGCTCCGCGATCTCGAGAGCGGCGCGTTGATGGGTCTCGGCCGCGACGAGGTCGCCCCGCCGCCAGAAGACGACGCCGAGCACCCGGTGGGCCGCCATGAGGTCGCGGGGCGTCCCGACCCGCTCCAGGATCCCCATCGCCTCCCGCGCCAGGGCCTCGGCCGAGGCGTACTCGCTCTTCTCGCTGCGGGTCTGCGCGAGCCCGAGCAGGGCGCGCCCGAGCTCGAGGGCGGCGCCGGGGTGCGCGCGCGCGAGCTCGACGGCCTCCGCGAGGGCGGCCTCCGCTCGGGGGAGGCTCCCGAGCTCGTCGAGCAGGCGCCCCTCCTCCGTCAGGAGGCGGATCTCCCGGCGGAGGTCCCGCGACGCGGAGCGCCGCTCGGACTCGAGCGCCCGGGCGATGTGCGCGACCGCGGCCTCGAACGCGAACGCCCGCGTCGCTCCCTCGGCGGCGCGGAGGTTGTACTCGATCGCTCGAGGGTCGTCCTGGCCGAGGTAGAACTGGCGGGCGAGCTCGGCGTCGCTCACCCCGCCGACCATGGCGAGCGCGCGCCCCGCCTTGCGATGGAGGATGCGGCGTCGGGTCTCGGTGAGCTCGGCGTAGACGCTGGCCCGGACCCCCTCGGTGACGAACTCGTAGACCTCGTCGCCCCGCTCCCGGAGCAGTCCCTGGTGGACGAGCCGGTCGAGGCTCTCGGTGACCCGCTCCTCGCCCATGCCGGCCACCGCGGCGAGGCACGGGAACTCGAACCGCTTCCCGAGGACCGCCGCGTACGTCAGGAGCCGCCGGTCCGAGAGGGCGAGGTTCCGGGTCCGTTCGAGCAGGATCGCCGAGAGGTCCCGTTCGACCGAGGGGGGCTCGGCCGAACGGCTGCTCGAGCCGGTCACGGTCCGTACCAGCTGTTCGAAGAACAACGGATTCCCCTCGGTCTGGGCGTGCCACCGGGTCACGTCGCTCGGGTCCGGGGCGTGGCCGCCCAGGATCCACCGGGCGAACTCGGTGACCTCGGGCATCGTGAGGGGACGGAGCACGACCGAGCGGACGGAGGGATGGCGGCGCAGCGCCGCGAGGGAGGTCGGGTCGGTCTCCGAGGGCTCTCCGACGGCGCCGAGCGTGGCGACGAGCGCGATCGGGCTCTGGTCGAACTCGTTCACGAGCCTCCGCAGGAACTCGATCGACGGAGGGTCGGCGAGCTCGAGGTCGTCGACCGCGAGGAGCAGGGGCTGCTCCCGCGCGAGCTCCCGGAACCCCTCGGAGAGGCGGCCGAGCATCTCCTCCCGGCCGGCCCCGAGACCCTCGATGTGGGTCGGACCGACCGGAGCGAGGAGCCGCTCGAGGTCGTCGCGCATCGGAGCCACCGACGCGGGCTCCGGACCCGGCTCCGGGGGGGCCGGCTCCGTCTCGAACGGTGCCACGAACATCGCGAGACCCGTCACCGGGCCGAGCGAGACCGTGCGGTGCCGGCTCGCCCCTCCCGACCCGCCCAGGAGCTCCCGGACGAGCGAGAACGGCACGGGGATCTCGGTGGGGGCGGCCCGTCCCGTGAGGACCCGGTATCCCTGGAGCTCGGCCCGGTCCGCCGCGGCCCGGAGGACGTGGCTCTTGCCGATGCCGCCGGGGCCGGTGACCAGGAGGACGGCGCCCTGCCCGTCGCGCGCCCGCCGGAGCGTCCGCTCGACCTCGTCGAGGACCTCCTCACGGCCGAAGACCGGGACCGACGGCTCCGACCGGGCGGTGCCTCCGCGGACCATGCCGGATGTATTCACTTCGGTCCGGCCTTATAATCCTCGGTAGACGCAGGGTCCGCCGGCCCCTCCGGCCGGTCGGGGCGCGGGCGAGCGGCGGCGCCCTCCCCCGAGTCGAGGTGTCGACCGAGCTCCTCGAACCCGGCGGCGAGGTGCGGTCGCGCGCGCGGGAGGCCGAGGTCGGCCGCGATGCGGTAGGCGGCGCGTGCGCCGTCCAGGTCCCGGGTCTTGTAGCGCAGTCGGGCCAGGTAGAACTCGACCTCCGCCTGGTCCGCCGGGAGCCGGAGCCGCTCGCACATCTCGACCGCGGCGTGGTAGGCGCGCTCCGCCTCCTCCCACTGGCCGCGCTTCTCGGCGATGAGCCCGCGGTTCTGGGCGACCTGCTCGGTGCCGAGGTCGTCGGAGAGGCGGTCGAGGAGCCGGCCGGCCTGCTCGTTGTCCCGCTCCGCCTCCTCGAGCTGGCCGAGGGAGAGGCGCATCTCGACCCCCGAGAGGAGGGCCCGGCCGGCCGATCGGCTGTCGTGCCCCCGCTCCGCGGCCTCCCGCGCCTTCTCGAGGTACTCGAGGCCGTCCTGCGGTTGCGTCTCGCCGACCGCGACGCCGAGGTTGTGGAAGGCGCGGGCCAGCTCCACCCAGTCGCCGACCTCCCGGAGGCGGTCGAGGGCCCGTTCGTACCACTCGATCGCGACCGAGCGGACATCGGGGCCTAAGAGGGCGAAGGAGTTGCCGATGTCGATCGACAGGCGGCCGAGGAACCGGGGGTCCCGAGTGTCGCCAAGCTCGTCGAGCGCCCGCATGCTCTCGTCGAGCGCCTCCCGGTACGCCCCCCGCTGGAACTCGAGGCGGCCGAGGAGCCGGTAGGTCTGGGCCACGCCGAGCCGGTCCCCCGTCTCCTCGAAGAGCTTCTGGGCCGCGAGGGTCCCCCGGACGGCGGATTCGACGTCGAGGTTCTCGCGGGCGACCTCCGCCCGGGCGAGCAGGAGACGCCCCCGGATATGGCGGTCCTCGCTGCCGACCTGCGCGATCGCCTCGCCGTACGCGCGGTCCGCCGCGGCGAAGTTCCCGACCGAGTAGTAGAGGTCCCCCAGGACCTCGGCGGTCTCCGCGCGCTCGCGACGCCGGTCCCCCCCGACCGCGGCGAGATCGAGGAGCATCCGCTGGAGGTGGTTCGCGGCGAGCTCGGGCTCGTCGCTCGCGCGGGCGGCCTCGGCGGCCCGCCGATTGTAGGAGTAGGACTTCGCCGGGACCTTGCCGAGGAAATAGTGCCGACCCAGCTCGGCGAGGATCTCCGGGGAGGGATCGGGGTTGAGGTGTTCCAGGACCTCCGCGATCTTCCGGTGCAGCACCCGCAGGCGGCTCTCCGTGAGCGAGCGGTAGATCCGCGCCCGGAACTCCTCCTCGACGAACCCGAAGCGGTCTCCCCCCGGTCGCTCGGACAGGACCCCGGCATGGACGAGCTCCTCGAGCTCCTCGGCCAGGATCTCCTCCTCGGCCCCCATCGCGGTGAGCAGTAGGCCGAAGTCGAACTCCGAGCCGATCGCGCTCGCGTACGCCAGGATCCGGTGCTGTTCGGGGCCGAGCGCGTCGACCGGGAAGGGAGGGGACGCCGCGGCCGACCGTTCGGCCATCGGGTCCGGGGTACGCCCCGACAGGGGTTAAGCTACTATGCCAGGCCGCGGGCTTGGGACCCCGGCCGGACCGCCGGGCCCCCACCTCCCGGGCACCGCTCCGCAAGGGTTATCTAAACCGTCCCGGCTCGGCGGCGGTCATGGCCGAACCCACGGGCGCCGGGCCGTCGACCGCACCGACGGCACGTCCCCCGCCGATGTCGACCGCCCGCAAGGCCTCGTTCTGGGGGTTCGCGGCGCTGGTCGTCCTCGCGGTCGCCTTCTACGTCTGGTGGGGGGTCTCCTTCGGGGTGTGGCTCGACAACGGCGTCTACGCCCTCGTGATCACGCTGCTCCTGTTCGGCCTCGCCGGCATGTGGCTGGTCCTGCCGAACCCGCCGGCGCCGGCGCCCCCCACGCCGTAGCGCCGCGTTACAGCGGCTGGCCGGCGAACGCCCAGCGGCTTCCCTCGGTCGATCCGCAGGCGACGCAGGGCCCGGGTTCCCCCGTGAGGAAGGGTGGGATCTCCTCGGGGGTCCCGAGGAGAGCCCCGTCGATCGCGCTCTCCACTTCGTGGCCGCACGCCTCGCGACCGCACCAGGCGATCGTCCGCACCGAGGTCGACCCTCGCAGATCCGCGAGCGTCCGGGCGGGAGCGAACGCGTCCCGGAACGACGCGAGGGCCCGTTCGGCGAGCGTCCGGTCGAAGCGCGCGAGCCGCTCGGCGACCTCGGACTCGAGCGCGGCGAGCGACACCGGTCCCTTCTGGCCGAGACGGTCGACGGCCATCGCGGTCCGGCTCTCCGCTTCGCGCCGGCCGACCTCGAGCCGCAGCGGGGCCCCCTGGAGCTCCCAGCGGTAGTACTTCGCGCCGGGTCGCTCGTCCCCGTCGTCCAGGTGCGCCCGGCGTCCTGCCGCGCGCAACCGGGTGAGGATCTCGGCGGCGACCGAGCGGGGGGCTTCCCCGGTCCCGGTCCCGGGGATCGGGACGATGACGACCTCGTAGGGGGCGATCGCGGTCGGGAAGACGACCCCCTTCGCGTCCCCGTGCACGGCGACGATCGCGCCCAGGAGCCGCTCGGAGAGGCCGAACGTCGTCTGATGGACGAGCCGCGACGACCCGTCGGCCGTCTCGTAGCGGATGCCGTAGGGGCCCGAGAAGTTGTCCCGGTAGTGATGGACGCTCCCGAGCTGGAGGGTGTGCGCCCCGCCCACCGGGGTGTCGAGGGCGACCGTGTAATAGGCGCCCGGGAACTTGTCCCACTCCGGCCGCCGGAGCGCGAGGTACGGGAGGGCGAACGCCTCGGCCATCCGGCGGAACGCCTCGAGGTTCGACCGGACCCGGTCGGTCGCGGCGGCCTCGTCGGCCTGGCAGGTGTGCTCCTCGAAGAAGTGGATCTCCCGGACCCGAATGAACGGGCGGGTCGTCTTCGTCTCGTAGCGGAAGACGTTCACGATCTGGTAGACATTCAGCGGGAGGTCCCGGTGCGACCGGACCCAGGTCGCGAAGACCGGGTACATCGCGGTCTCGCTCGTGGGCCGGAGGACGAGGGGGATGTCGAGGTCGGTAAGCCCCCCCTTGGTGACCCAGAAGACCTGGGCGTCGAAGCCCTTGATGTGTTCCTTCTCCTTCGCGAACTCGTTCGCGGGGATCAGCAGGGGGAACTCGACGGCCCGGGAGCCGGTCGCCTCGATCTCGCGGACCATGATCCGGTCCAGGTTCCGGCGCGCGGCGAACCCGTAGGGGGTCCAGATGTTCATCCCCTTGATCCCGTAGCGCTTGTCGGTGAGGTTCGCCGCCTCGACGACCGCGAGGTACCACTCGATCAGGTCGGCGGACTTCTGGGGGAGGTCGACCATGCGGGCCTCCGAAGGGCCGGCGACCGTCTATAAACGTGCGGGTCGGCCGCCCGACCCGGTCCCCCCGGTCGGACGGGCCCCCTCCCCCCAGGCGGTCCGGGATGGAACGGGTCCATCCAATTCGTTAAGCCAACCGGGGACCATAGGAAGAAGGCCATGCGCCTCGTCGTCTGCGTGGACCGCGACGACGACCTCGGACGCAAGGCCGGGGTCGCCGGGCCGATCGTCGGCCGGGGCTCGGTCCTGGACGCGGCGGTCCGCCTCGGTACGGTCGACCCCGAGGACTCCGACACGAACGCGCTGTTCGCCGCGGTGAACCTGCTCGACGAGCTCCGCGGGGCGGGCGAGGAGTGCGAGGTCTGCGTGCTGACCGGTTCCCCGAAGGTGGGGGTCCTCTCCGACCGAAGGGTCGCCGATCAGTTCGACGCCGTCCTCGACCAGGTCCACGCGACCTCCTCCTACCTCGTCAGCGATGGGGCCGAGGACGAGTATCTCTTCCCGATCCTCGCCTCGCGGGTCAAGGTCGACGGCGTCCGGCGGGTCTACGTCCGGCAGAGCGCGAGCATCGAGTCGACGTACTACACGCTCGTGCGCGCCCTCAAGGACCCGAAGCTCCGGGCGAAGACGGTCCTTCCGTTCGCCCTCGTGATCCTGATCCTCGGGATCGCCGCCGCGGAGAACCTGGTCGTCTGGGGCGTGATCGTCCTCGCGATCCTCCTCGGGATCTACCTCATCTTCTGGACGTTCGACATCGACGAGGCGATCATCGACGCGATCCGTTCCGCCTCGACCGACCTCCGCCAGGGATCGGTCGCCTTCGGGTTCGGTCTCTTCTCGGTCGGCCTGGTCGGGGTCGGGTTCCTCCAGGGGTACAACGCCTACTTCGGGGAGACGGGCAAGCCCCTCGACCAGGTGGTCCTGTTCCTCGAGACCGGGCTCCTCTGGTGGATCTTCGCCGCGTTCGCCTGGGAGACCGGGCGGGCGATCCGGCGGATGATCTCCCGGGGCCGGTTCCCGCGCTCGTTCGCCGTCGTGACCCCGTCGATCGTCGGGATCGGCCTCATGAGCTACGGGATCCTCTACCTGGTCCGGTATCTCGAGAAGTACCTCCCGTCGACCCAGCTCCCGCTCCTCGCGGGACTGATCGTCGCGGGGTTCGGTCTGATCATCGGGGCGGGCGTGCTGCAGCAGCACTTCAAGGCGGTCGCCCGCCGGTCCGTGCCGGACTCGCCGACCTCGACCTAGGGCGGAGCGTCAGCGCTCCCGGCGTCGGGGCTCGGCCCCGTCGAGCGGGGTGTACGCCGCGATCCGCAGGAGGTCCTCCGCGGGGACGTCGAGGCCCGACCGGTCCTTCAGGGTCTGCCGCACGGAGTCGACCCCGGGGGTCAGCTCCGCCGCCCGGGCCGCGAGGGTCACGAGGTCCTCCCAGTAGTTCCAGGGAAAGACGATCCACACCCATTCGGAGCGGTCGATCTCCTCGGCGAAGTAGGTCGGGGTGTACTTCGAGTGGTTGATGTGCAGGAGCGACGCGCTCTCGAGCCGGCTCGGCCGGCCCGCCCGCAGGTGGTCGACCGAGAGGGAGAGGCTCTCGCCGGTGTCGGTGATGTCGTCGACGACCAGCACCTTCTCTCCCGCGATGCTCCCGCTCGGACCGTCGGAGAGCTCGGCCTTGCCGCTCGGCGTCGCGGTGACCCCCCAGTGCTGGGCCCGCAGCGAGAGGAGGCGATGGACCCCGAGCCGATCGCACAGGAGGCGGCCGGGCACCCAGCCTCCGCGGCTCAGCCCGACGATCGTCTCGGGAACGGCGCCGGCCGACCGGACCTTCTCGGCGATCCGGTCGGCCCAGGTTTCGACCGCCTCCCACGTCGCCTTGCGGCAGCGTGGGAGGTCGGTCATCGGGTTCGGTATCGACCCCGGAAGGGTTACGGGTACATCCCGCGGAGGCGCATCGCGTCGGCCACGCGCTGGATCGCCACGACGTAGGCGGCCGTCCGGTGGTGGACCTTGCGCTCCTGCGCGACCTTGTGGACGTCGTTGTAGGACTGCACCATGACCCGCTCGAGCCGCGAGTTGACCTCGTTGAGCGGCCAGTAGTAGCCCTGGATGTCCTGCGCCCACTCGAAGTAGCTCACCGTGACGCCGCCCGCGTTCGCGAGGATGTCGGGCAGCACGATGATCTTCTTCTGGTGGAGGACCGAGTCCGCCGCGGGGACGGTCGGGCCGTTCGCCGCCTCGGAGACGATCTTCGCCTGGATCTTGTCGGCGTTCTTCGCCGTGATCACGTTCTCGAGCGCCGCCGGGATGAGGACGTCCGCCTTCATCTCGAGGACCTCCTCGTTCGAGACCGCCTTCGCGCCGGGGAATCCGACCACGGAGCCGGTCTTGATCTTGTGCTCCTCGACCGAGTGCGGGTTGAGCCCATCGGCCTTGTAGATCCCGCCCCTCGAGTCGGAGGCGGCGATGATCTTCGCGCCCTGCTCATCGTACAGGATCTTCGCGGCGATGCTGCCCGCGTTCCCGAACCCCTGGACCGCGACCGTTCCGCCCTTGATGCGGACGCCCGCGTCCTTGGCGGCCTCGCGGGTCACGTAGGCGCATCCACGGCCCGTCGCCTCGTTGCGGCCCTCGCTGCCCCCGAGGCTGAGCGGCTTACCGGTCACCACGCCGGGGACGGAGTAGCCCTTCTGCATCGAGTACGTGTCCATGATCCACGCCATCGTCTGGCTGTCGGTGTAGACGTCGGGCGCGGGAATGTCGATCTCGGGCCCGATGATGCCGGCGATCTCGCTCGCGTACCGGCGGGTCAGGTGCTCGAGCTCGGTCTTCGACATGTGCTTCGGGTCGCAGACGACGCCACCCTTCGCACCGCCGTACGGGATGTTGACGACCGCGCACTTCCAGGTCATCCACGCCGCGAGCGCCCGGACCTCGTCCAGGGTCACGCCCGGGTGGTAGCGGATACCGCCCTTGGTCGGCCCGCGCGCCATGTTGTACTGCACGCGGTGGCCGGTGAAGACCTTCACGCTCCCGTCGTCCATCTTGACCGGGAAGTTGACCGTCAGCTCGCGCTTCGGGTGCTTCAGGATCTCACGGACCCCCCCATCGATACCGATGAGGTCGGCCACGATGTCCACCTGCTGCTTCGCCGTCTCGAACGGGTTGATCGAAGACTCGGTATTCGGCATACGATCCATGCCCTCCTGAGGGCATCTTTCGCAACCCGGGCACGTCTACTTGAGCGTAACGTGAAGTCTGCGAGGATGACTCACGAAGTCTGCGACGCCGGCGCACGGCCCTCGCCGGAACGCCCGGCGCCCGCCGATCACGAGCTCCGAACCCGCCGACCGAACGGACGCCAGCCCGCCGGGGGCATCGGCGACTCGCGCGAGCGCGACCGGAGCCACGCGCCCGTCCCCCGGGCGACCCGGCCGATCGCCGTGAGGGCCCCTTCCCCGCGGGCGACCGAACCGGCGGCCCGCCCGAACGCTCCGGGGTCGAACGTCGCGAGGAGCTCGTAGTCGCCGCCGAAGAACCCGAGCCTGCGTCGCCGGGCCCGGTCGGACGCGAGACGGGCGAGCCCGGGGGCCCACGGGATCCGGTCCTCGTCGATCACGATTCTCACGTGGCTCGCGTCGGCCAGCAGCCGGGCCGCCTCGGCGAGCCCGTCCGATGTGTCCAGCATCGCGTGGGCCCACCGGGCGAGCGCGCGACCCTCCCGGACCCGGGGGCGGACGTCGAGCATGCGGACGAGGGCCCGTCGGTCGGTCGGGCCGGCCGTCCGCAGCCCCTCGGCGGCCACCCCGCCCCGCCCGACGGTACCGGTAACGGCGACGACGTCGCCCGGACGGGCGTCGGTCCGCGGCGCGAGGTGCGCGGGATCCCCCCAGCCGATCGCGCTCCCGACCACGGTCCGCACCGGCCCGGGCTTCGTGTCCCCCCCGATGACCCGCCCGCCATACCGCTCCATCGTCCGCTCGGCGCCCGCGACGACCGCGGCGGCCCAGCGGGCGGGGGTACCGGGCGGAACGATCAGGGCGAGCAGCAGCCCCACCGGGACCGCCCCCTTCGCGGCCAGGTCGGAGAGATTGACCGACGCGGCCGCCGCCCCGATCCGCCCGGGCGGCGAGCCGGAAAGGAAGTGGGTCCCCTCGACCAGCGCGTCGGTGGTCAGGAGCGCGACCCGGCCCGGCGGGGGACGCAGCGCGGCCGTGTCGTCCCCGAGCGGGAGGGAACCCTCCGACCCGGCCGGGAGATGTGCGCGGAGCCAGGCATGGAAGGTCCGCTCGTCGATCGCGCGGGAACGGTTCGTCGGTGCCGACATCGGGCCGTCACTTGTACGGGACGAACTCCTTGCCGAGCAGCTCCCGTCCGATGATGATCCGCATGATGTTGAGCCCACCCTCCGCCCCGACCAGGTACGACATGACGCCGCGGAAGCCGAGTTCGAGCCCGACGTCCTTCGTGTACCCCGCGGCGCCGAACCACATCATCACGCGTTTCACCGCCTCGAAGGCGATCGGGGGGGCCATGAGCTTGACCGAGGCGACCGCGCGGTCGACCTCGGAGCGGTGGGAGTGGTCCCCCTTCAGGGTGTACGTGTCGAGGAGCCAGGCGGCCCGCCGGCACTGCCACTTGACCGCCTCCACTTGGGTCCAGAGATCGACGAGCTCGAACTGGATCCCCTCGAACTTCCCGAGCGGACGGCCGAACGCCATCCGCTCCTTGATGTAGGCCATCCCGGTCTCGAGCGCGCGCTCGGCCGCTCCGATGCATGCCGCGGCCACGAGCGACCGGGCAAAGGAGAACCCCTGCATCGCGACCCCGAATCCCTTCCCCTCCTCACCGATGAGATACCGCGGCGGGACGCGGGCGTCCTGGTAGGAGAGTCCTCCGGTCGAGATGCCCATCCGGCCCATGTTCACGAACTTCTGGGTCGAGATCCCGTCCCTGCGGGTGGGGACGTAGAGGAAGTTGAACCCCTCCGGGGGGGAGCGGGTGAGCGTCAGGTGGCCCCCGCCGAGCTTCTTGGCCTCCTCGACCCCGGAGACGAACGCCTTCTCGCCCCGGATCCGGAACCCGTCCCCGTCCCGGTGCGAGGTCGTGTGCATGCCGGCGAGGTCGCTCCCTCCGGTCGGCTCGGTGCTCGCGACCCCGAGGAACGCCTTCCCCGCGCAGACCGACGGGAGCACCTCGCGCTTCGCCTCCTCGGTCCCGAACCGGTCGAAGATGTACCCCCAGCCCGCCTCGAGCAGGAAGAAGACCGCCGTCGCCATCGACGAGTCCCCGCGGCCGACCTCTTCGGCGGCGAGCTCGGTGAGCACCGCCGACGCCCCCATGCCGCCGTAGTCGGTCGAGACCGGCATCGCGAGGAGGCCGAGCTCGGCCATCGCGTGCCGCACGTCGTCCGGGATCTCTCCCTCCGCGTCGATCTGTCGCTCGTGGGTGCGCAGCACCCGGTCCCCGAAGCGACGGACCGCGGTCTGGAACGCCTCCTCCTCGTCGCTCAGCCGGAACTCCATCGGAATCGTCGGTGGACGGACGAACCGGAATTTAGAGTCTCACCACCGGTCGGCCGAACCCCCGGGGAACGGCTTTTAACTCGGTCTCGCTCGTCGCGCGTGAGGGTTCCGGGATGAAGGTCCGGGTGGCCATCAACGGCTTTGGCACGATCGGCAAGCGCGTCGCGGACGCGGTGGCCCGGCAGCCCGATATGGAGCTCGTCGGGGTGACGAAGACCCGCCCGAGCTTCGAGGCGCGGCGGGCCCGCGAGAAGGGCTACCCGCTCTACGTGGCCGGTGCGGGGGACCCCTCCGAGTTCGAGTCGGCCGGCCTCCCCGTCGCCGGGACCGGCGCCGACCTCTTCGCCCGCGTCGACGTGGTGATCGACGCTTCGCCGGACAAGGTCGGCCGGACGAACCGCGCCCTCTACGAGGCGGCCGGCGTGCGGGCGATCTTCCAGGGAGGGGAGAAGGCCGAGATCGCCGACGCGTCGTTCAACGCGCTCGGCAACTATGCCGCCTGCCGGGGGAAGCGCTTCTTGCGGGTCGTCTCGTGCAACACGACCGGCCTCGCCCGGGCGGCCGCCGTCCTCGGCCCGGCCTGGGGGATCGACCACTGGGAGGCGACCCTCGTGCGCCGGGGCGCCGACCCGGCCGAGTCGAAGAAGGGGCCGATCAACGGCATCCTGCCGACGTTCCAGCTCCCGTCCCACCATGGGCCGGATGTCCGGACGATCTTCCCCGACCTCTCGATCGCGACCACCGCGCTCGTGGTCCCGACGACGCTCATGCACGTCCACGTCAACCACGTTCGGTTGCGGCGCGAGCCGACGGACCTTCCGTCCGTCCTCGAGGCGTTCCGCGCGAGCCCCCGCTTCCACCTGTTCGCCCCCTGGGAGCACGCGGACGGGACCCCGCAGGTGATGGAGTACGCCCGGGACCGTGGGATCGGCTTCAACGACATGATGGAGAACGTCCTGTGGGAGTCCGGGGTCCGCCTGGACGGCCGGAACCTCGACTTCTTCCAGGCGATCCACCAGGAGTCGATCGTCGTCCCCGAGAACGTCGACGCCGTCCGGGCGATGTTCGACCTCGCCCCCGACGGGCCGACGTCGATCGCGATCACCGACCGTGCCCTCGGCCTCACCCCGGCCCGCTGACCCGGTCACTCCCCGACGGGCCGGCCGATCTCGGCGACGGGCGCCACCACCGCCTCGGGCGTCGCGTGGGCGTCGGCCAGGAGGAGGCCGATGACCCCGGTGAGCACCGCGAGGGCGGCGCCGACGGCGAAGATCCCGTCGAACGCCGACCCGCTCGGCACGATCACGCTCGCCACCCCCCCGGGGGAGCCCGGGTCGGGGACCAGCACGGACCTCGTGAACGTGGCGAGCAAGGTCGCGACGACCACCGGTCCGACGCTCGCCCCCAGGTCCTGGAACATCTCGGTCAGGCCCATCTGGACCCCCCGCTCCCCGTGGCGGGATGCGAGGGCGATCACGTTCGTCACCGAGACCAGGACCGCCACGAGCCCGGTGAAGGTGGGGATCGCCTCCAGGACGAGCTCGAGGTAGGTCGTGTGGTGTCCCAGGAGGAGTAGGAACCCGGTGCCCGAGAGCAGGGATCCCACCACCACCATCGGCCGCGGCCCGAACCGGGAGACCCCCCGGCCGACGAGCGGCGCCGCCACGAACATAGAGAGCGTGGTGGGGATGCTCAGGAGCCCGAAGTCGAGCACGCTGCGGTCGAGGCCGACGAGCGGGAACTCGACCAGGACCGTGAGGACGACGAACGCGACGTACATCGCGAGCCCCACCGCGGCTGCGCCGAGGTAGCCGAGGGCGACGTTCCGTTCGCGGAACCGACGGAGGTCGAGGAGCGGCTCCTCTGCCCGGCGGGTCCAGCCGAGGAACCCGAGGACGAACCCGACCGCGAGGACGAAGAGCTCGGGGACGCCGAAGGGAACTCCCGAGAGCGAGAGATGGGCGCCGTCCGTCCAGCCCCAGGTCGGGCCGAGCGTGAGGGCCAGCAGGAAGGAGACCAGGGCCCCCGCGAGGAGGCCGGCCCCGGGCAGGTCGATCCGCCCACCGGTGCCCCGGTGGCCCTCGGGAAGCCAGGTCCGCGCGAGGATGGGCAGGGCGATCACGAACGGGAGCACGGCGGCGTACGCGACCTGCCAGCCGAAGCCCTCGATCAGCCAGGCCCCGCCGACCAGGCCGAGCGCGGAGCCCACGGCGAACATCGCCGCGACCGTGCCTTGGGCCGGTGCGACGCGCTCCCGGGGGAGCGCCTCGGCGACCATGGCGAGCGCGAGGGGGAACATCGCGAGCCCGACGCCCTGGACGCCGCGCACGGCGATCAGGAGGTAGATCGCGACGGATCGGTCGAGGCCCAGGGCGGAGGCGAGGAGCGGCGTCGCCGGGGCGAGCGCGACCGCTACGGTGTAGACCGAGAGCACGATCGCGAGGACCCGACGCTTCCCGTAGAGGTCGCCCAGCTTCGAGAAGATCGGTATCGTCGCGACGCCGACCAACAGATACCCGGACAGGATCCACGCCACCGTGGAGTACGGCGCGTGGCCAAAGAACGTGGCGAGGCTCGGGAGCGCCGGGGTCAACATCGTCTCGATGAAGCTGACAAGCAGCGCGGCGGAGGCGAGGACGATCAGGACCCGCCCGGCGGAGCTCGCGTTCGGCGCGTTCGGTTCCCGGGGCACGGGGGAGGCGGACATCGGGAGGAGGAGGGCGGACCGTCTCCTGAACCGCGCGACGACCGGACCGCCGGGAACGGAAACCAGCCGGTCCGGCCTTCCGTTTCCGTCGGTCGGGTTCAAGAAGTCGGAAGCGTACCCGGGGCCTGCCGATGATGCCGCCCCATCGCGACACGCTGCCCCGGGGCGTCGACCTCGACCTCGAGATGCTCCGGGTCATGTACGCGTCCGAGGGCGTCTCCATCCTGGGGATCGACCCCCGATTGAACGCGAACCGCGTCGCGCGACACCTCGGCATCAGCCGGGCCCGCGTCGCGAGCCGGCTTCGGGCCTGGGCGGAGTACGGTTTCCTGGCACGGTACGACGTCTGGCCGAACCCGGCCCTCTTCGGACTGACGGGCGCGACGTTCGACGTCCGCGTGGCGGATCGGCTCGCGAAGGAGGAGGTGCTGAGCCGGATCGGTCTCGTGCCCGGCGCGGTCGGCGGGATGGACTTCCTGGGGGAATGGCTGGCCGCGACCTTCGTCCTCCCCCGGGACGGGGACTCGCGCCGGACGTCCGCCCTGCTGCGCAGCCTAGCGGGCGTCGCGGAGGTCGGCGAGGCGATCCCCTGGGCGCGCCCGACCTCGGAACGCGCCCTGACCCCGCTCGAGCACCGCATCGTACGGGTGCTCCGCCGGTACCCGACCGGCTCGCTCGCCTCGGTCGCGCGGCACGTCGGGGTCTCGACCCGGACCATCACGTCCCGGTACGGGCGGCTCCTCGACGAGCGCGCGGTCTGGTTCGTGCCGATCCTCGACTTCCGGGCCCTCGCGGAGCCGGTGCTCAACCTGAACCTCGGGTTCCGCGCGCCGGCCGATCGCGAAGCGTTCGCTCGGGCGCTGCGGCGGGCCTACCCCCAGTCGCTCGAGTTCCGTCGGGCGCAGTTCGGCCCCGAGCTGCCCGAGACGCTCGGGAGCTTCTTCGTGGTCGTCCGCTCTGCGGCCCGCATCGAAGAGCTCGAGCACTGGATCCGGTCGAACCCGACGGTCGTGTCGCAGGAGACCCTCACGATGAAGCGTCTGTACTCGTTCCCCGAGACGATCGACCGATTGCTCGCCGGCCCCGAATCGGGCGGCCGGCCGGGGGGCCCGGCCGCGGGGTAGCACGGCCCACCCGCCGGTGCGAGACTGTAGAGTCCGGTTATTAGTTCCGCTACTTGAGCGAGGGGGGTGGCGGGGGGAGCTCATGCCTCCGTCCCCTCCACCCGTCGCAGGAACTGGCCCAGCTGGACCTCTTCCGGCATCTTCCGCTGCCATGCTTCGGCGGGCGTCTCGTAGATCTCGGTCCAGAGCGACTCGTGGATCTGGTCGTTGTACCATCGGATGAACTCCTCCAGGGCGGCGAACCGCCACCGATGCCGATCGTATTCGTACCACAGGCGCTCGAGCTTCCCGTTGGTCTGGGGGTGGTTCACCCCGCTGACGACATGGCGGATCCCGTGCTCCGCCAGGTATCGACCGAACTGCGTGGGCTCCGAGCTCGGCGGGTCCGCCTTGTTCGCGAAGAACTGGGGCCCGCGGTCGGTGTTGACCTCTCGGAGCGAGAGGCCCCACTGCGCCGCCTGCTGACGGGCCCGCTCGAGCGTGGCGATCGCCACCGCGGCCGTCTCCTCCGAGAACTCCCCTCCCGCCAGCACCTTCCGACTCGCATCGTCCTCCCACAGGATGCAGTGCGGGTGCTGGTCGGTCGTTCGATGGAAGTCGCCGTGGACGAGCGACCCGGAGTGCTCGCGCTCGTAGCGGACATACCGTCGGCGGCGCTGCTTGCGCGGGTTGGGGACGACCCAACCCTGGGTCTTCCCATACCGATAGATCTGCATCTTCGGGATGTGGATCCCGCGCTTGGCGAGCGCCCGGTAGAGCTTCGAGGCGCCCCGACGCGTGTGGCGCCACTCCTCGTCCAGGATCCGCTTCTGTTCCTCGGTCAGGGGCGCTGCCGGGGGCCTCCGCCGAGGGTTGAGGCGAGGCACGACCCCGGACTGGCGCCATCGTTGAAGGAGTTTCCTCAGCCAGCGGACGCTCACGCCCCACCGGGCGGCCATCTGGCCCACCGTCTCGGGGGGAACGGCCTTTCCCTGAGCCTGGCGGACCAACCACTCGATACGGCGATCGGTGAGGCGAGTCACGTCGGGGGAGGCGACGGGGCCGAAAGCCGCCCTCCCCCTGGACCCCCTCTTTCCACTGCACGGAACCCGGCTGACTCCCGTTCCTTCAGGGTGAACTAATTGTTGGACTCCAGACCCGCCGGTGCGAGACCCCAAGAATCTTATAGACCGTCCCACTCGCGCGCGGCACATGTATTACCTCGACCACCGCCGGGACGTCGTGCGCATCCCGCCCGAACGTCTCGGGCCCGAGCTCTCGAACGTCCTCACCGAGCTCGCCCAGCAGCAGTTCGAGGGCAAGCTCGTGGACGGTGCGAGCCTCGCGGTCACGATCCGGGACGTGAAACCGGTCGGCGAGGGCCACATCATCCACGGGGATGGCGGGGTCTACCAGGAGGTCGAGTACGAGGCCCTGCTGTTCCGGCCGGAGATCCAGGAGGTCGTGGAGGGCGCGGTCGTGGAGATCCGCAAGTTCGGGGCGTTCGTGCGTTTCGGCCCCCTCGACGGGCTCCTCCACGTCTCCCAGATCATGGACGACCGGGTCAACATCGACGAGCACAACCAGCGCCTGGTCGGTGTCGAGTCGAAGAAGGACCTCAAGGTCGGCTACAAGGTCCGCGCGCGCGTCGTGTCGCTCTCCCTCTCCGAGATCTCGCCCCGCGACAGCCGCATCGGCCTCACGATGCGCCAGCCGGCCCTCGGGCGCCTGGAATGGATCCAGGAGTCCCACAAGAAGTCCGAGGAGAAGGGTGGCAAGCGACCGAGCGCTCCGCCTGCGAAGCGAGCGGCCGGCAAGGCAGCGGCGGGCGGGGCCCCGGCCTCGTGAGGTGACCGTCGATGATCAACCTGCGGGCCTGCAAGAACTGCAACACGATCACCGACCTCGCGAAGTGTCCCAAGTGCGGCGGCGAGGTCTCCCGCGAATGGCAGGGATACCTCGTGGTCATCGACCCGGAGAAGTCCGAGATCGCGCGCAAGATGGGGATCCATGCCGCGGGTCGGTACGCGCTCCGGGTCAAGTAGGCGCGAGCGCGTCTGGGCGGTCCCGGAGTCGCTCCGCCCCACCCTCGCGGAGCGGTACGGTCCCACCTATTCCGGGGCCGAGGCCGACCGGAGGATCCGCGCCCTCGGGGTCTTTGCCACCTGCGGCGATCGGGTGACCGCGCGGGCGATCGCGCTCGACCACCTGCCGCTGGTCGGGATCGTCGACTACAAGACACGACGGATGGAGCCGGTCCCCGCGGGGAGCTTTCGCGCGCTCGCCCGACGGCGTTGCCTTCGGGTCACGAACCCGCCGGGGGTCCTGACCGAGGACCTGCGGGTGGCGGTCCGGACCCTGGTCCGCGAGGGGGGCGGGCTGATCGAGGTCGACGGCGAGGAGGACCTGGGCTCGCTCGCGCTCATCGAGGCGCTCCCCGCCGGGGCCACCGTTATATACGGCATCCCGGGTGAGGGGGTCTCCTTCGTCCGCGTCGACGCGGTCTCGAAGGAACACGTCCGACACTTGATCGGCCAGATGGAGCTCAGGAGAATCGACCGTGGAGATTAAGATCCTCGAGGACCGGACGAACCCCCTGCTGAAGCGCCACGAGGTCCGCTTCGAGATCGCGCACGCCACGAAGGCGACCCCTCCGCGGGACGAGGTGCGGGGGGAGCTCTCGAAGCTCGTGCGGGCGCCCAAGGACCGGGTCATCATCGAACGGATGGAGGCGCGCTACGGGACCGCCGTGACCCGCGGCGAGGCGCTCGTCTACGAGACCACCGAAGCGGCGAAGTCGACGGAACGGGAACACATCCTCGTGCGCAACCGATTGAAGGAGAAGGCGGCGAAGGGAGCCGCCGCCCCGGCGGCCGAGGCGGCCCCGTCCGAGGCCCCGAAGCCCGAGGCGGCCGCGTCGGAGAAGAAGGGGTGATCCCGGGTGGCCAAGGCACGCGTCGGCCTTTACGAGGCCAAGGGAGACTCGCTCGTCCGGACCCACCGGTCCTGCCCGAAGTGCGGGCCGGGCACGTTCCTCGCTGAGCACAAGGACCGCCGTTCCTGCGGCCGGTGCGGCTACTCCGAATCGAAATCCCCCCCGCCGTCGCGGGGTAAGGGCGCGAAGTCGGCCTAGGCGGCGGGCTCGCCCCGGCGGGGTTCGGTGCCCCGGTCCGACGCTCACCCTCTCGAAACGTCAATCTCACTTGACACGAGCCTCATAACGGTGTTTTTCCGCGGTTTACGCGTTCACGGTGACCATGTCCGCCTCATCGGGGGTTCCGGTCCCGGACGTGGCCGAAGGGGCCGGATCGCGCGGGATCGCCGAGCGGGCGTCCCCCGCCCGCTCTCGGATGATCGAGTTCCTGCGGATCGGGCTCGGGCTCGTCTGGTTCGCGAACTTCCTCTTTATCGTCTACCCCCCGAACGACTTCTTCGGCAACTTCGCGAACGTCGCGCTCACCTTCGCCCCGGTGAGCTTCGGCGGAGCGGCGTTCCCCGACTACGTCGCCTCGCACCCGCTGTTCTTCTCCTGGACCGTGGCCCTGGTGACCGGCTATCTCGCGTTCGCCTTCACGCTCGGGCTCACCACCCGCATCGCCTGCTTCGTCGGGAGCTTCTTCTCGGCGGTCCTCTTCGCGATCCAGGTCGGCACGATCTTCGTCTTCCCGGGGGGAACGGATGTGGGGGAGCACCCGCTCTACATCCTCATCTCGGCGATCCTGCTCGTGGGGGGCGCCGGTCAGTCGCTCTCGCTGGACGAGTGGGTCCGGACGACGTGGACCCGGTACTGGGCCGCCCGTCCCACGCGCGTGCCGGGCCGGGCCCCGGCCGGCGCGCCGGGGGGGGTCTCCCTCTCGCCCCGGACCCTGTTCACCTACTTCGTCGTCGGCACCCTGGTCTCGCTCGGAGTGGGGGTCGGCCTCACCACCGCGTTCCCGCCCCAGGCCTCCGGCCCCTCCTCTCCCGGCACCGGACCGACCACCTACGTGAACCTGACCGTGATCCTCAACCAGACGAACGGCTGGCCGCAGTACGTCCCGGCGAACTTCACCGTGCCGACCGGGACGGTCGTGTTCACGATCACCGATCAGGACTCCCCGATGAACTGGACCCAGTGCCCCTGCGTCGTCTCCGGCACTCCGGGCGACACCGAGCTCGTCAACGGCACCCCGGCGCACGTCGTCTCATCGGCCAACGTGGCGCACACGTTCAACGTTCCGAAGCTCGGCCTCGCGATCTACTCGCCGGGGCTCAGCGTCGTTCAGTTCACGGTCCGTCTCCTCACCCCCGGGTCGTTCCAGTGGTTCTGCCTCGCGCCGTGCGGCACCGGCAGCAACCCCTATTCCACGCCGCCGATGGGGACCCCGGGCTTCATGACCGGCACGCTCACGGTCGGCTAGTCCGCCCCGCCGATCGGCGACCGGAGACCCGCCGCGGGAGTCCGCTCCCGCCCCGGGGTAGGGTGTCCCACGGACCCCGGTCCGGCCCCGCCGGGTCAACTCCCGTCCACCACTTCTTGATGAAAGGGCTCGCGTAAGGATACTCCATACTCGCGGCGCATTGTTCGGAGGCCACGATGACGGCCGGTACTTCGGAGAAGGCTCGATCGACGGAGGAAGGGGATGTCCTTCGTCGCGTCCAGCGCACGGGCGAAGCGTCGCTGACCGTGAGCCTGCCGAAGCGATGGGCCGAATCGGTCGGGGTCCATCACGGGGACACGCTCCGGTTCCACGACCTCGGCAACGGACGGGTCGAGCTCTCGGTGGAGAGCGCCGTCTCCCGCCCCAGCCGTCCGGCCGAGCGGGCGCTCACGGTGGCCGCGGGAAAGGCCGCGCCCCACCTCATTCCTCGTCTCGTCGTCGGCGCCTACGTCACCGGCCACGATCAGGTGACCCTGACCGGAAGCCTGACCCAGCCCCAGCGCAACGAGATCCACCAGACCGTCGGAAAGCTGCTCGGGGCGAGCATCGTGGAGGACGGCAAGGACCGCGTGGTCATCCGCAACTTCGTTGACCCGACCCGCTACAGCATGCCCCGGCTCCTCGAGCATCTCGTCCGTCTGTTGCACCAGCAGGTGGAGGAGTGCCGCATCGGAGCGATCGGCCAGGAGACCGTCGATCGCGCGCAGCTCGTCTCGCTCGAGGACGAGATGGACCGGGTCTACCACCTCATGGTGCGTCAGCTGATGCTCGCCTGCGGCCACTTCGGGGTTGCCCGGGAGATCGGGGCACCCCACCACCACTCGCACATGGGGTTCCGGATGATCGCGAAGCTCCTCGAGGACCTCGGGGACCGGCTGTTCGCTCTCGGGGAGAACATCTACCCGGCCGAGGGGGGACGATGGGACGTCCCGGAGGACGTCGGTCTCGAGGTGGCCACCCGACTGGAGCGCTTCGGGACGCTGCTCGGCCGTACGATGACCGCCTTCGACCGAGGCTCGGCCGAGGAGGCGAACCTCGTCCTCAATGACGTGCACGCGGACGTGCCGGTGCTCCAGACGCTCGCCCGGGACCTGCCGTCCCGGGTCCCGTCGCAGTCCGACTCGCTGGCCGTCGAGCGGGTCCTCGAGGACCTCCTCCACATCACGCAGATGCTTCACGTCGTGAACGAGCTGACGATCAACCGGGTCGTGGACCTGGAAGACGCGCCCCGATGCGGCGACCGGATCTCGCGGGACGTGCCGGAGGCGCTCACCGAGAAGCCGGGGGCCCGGGTCCCGGTACCGGACTGACGGGACCGACCGCCCGTCCCAGACTCGCTCCGGACGGGGACGCGGTGGGCGTCGAGAGCTGGCCATGGCGAATGGGCTGTCCTCCCCATCCCGAACGGCACGGGCTGCACTCCTGCGTGGGGCCGCCTCGGGCATACGGATCCGACAGGGCGGCCGGTCCCGAACCTCGGAGGAGGCCCATGTCGTCGGGTCCACCCACATCACACGACGGTTGGCGCGCTTCGCCGGCCCGCGCACGGAGACCCGCCGGAGTGCTCGGATCGCAGCCACCCCTTTAGAGGGGTCGTGCCCGGCCTCCCCTGGTCTAGGGGAGCCCCGCGTCCCCCACCGGTTCGCTCCCCGTTCCAGTGAATGCAAACGCTCAAAGCCCCCATCGGGAGGAAGCGAGGGTCGATGGTCGCGGAATACACGGTCCACTGCTACCTCTGCGGCGGCTCGCTGTTCACCGCCGCGGAACTCCGACCCTACGACTCGGGGGCCACCTGTTCGGATTGCCAGCGAGTGATCGAGCAGCGGCCCGACTGGGCCCGCCGGGACCGCGCCTAGCATTCGACCGACGCAACGTCCCCGCCCCGGTTCGCTGCGCGGCCTCGTGCGGCGATCCTTCCCGGCTCCGCTTGGGCTCATCGCCCTCGATCCCGATCCCTCGCGACCCGATGGTGTCGCGGCGGAGAGCACGGGCGGCCGGGGATGCTCTCAGCATGCGCGCGCGGGCGTGCCGGCGCGACTTCTCGACCCATTCCACCGTCGGGGCCAGAGCCCCTTCGGCACAGCGGCGGATGAGTGAGGAAACGAGCGGTACGGCGTCGCTCGTGGTCGAGCCCTCGAGTGCCACCGGGTCCTGACAGGTGCTCGAGTTCCCTTTCGCGGCAGCGAACATCTCGAACGGGTCTCCGATGGTTCGCCGATTCCGAAGGGGTTCGTATCCGGCAACGTGGGGGTAGATAGGCTAGCAGCGACTTGTTCGTCTCACCATGGCGGACACCCCCTCGGACCTCCAGCGCGACGCGGCCCACCACATCGTGACGGAGTACCTCGGGGTCCGGGCGGGGGAGAACGCGATCGTCGAGTCGTGGGACCATACGATGCCTATGGCGGCCGCGATGGTCGATGAGATCCGACGTGCGGGCGGCCGCGTCCTCCTCGTGCACGAGGACGAGAACGCGTGGTGGCGCGCGATCGACCGGAAGCAGAGCACCCTCCTCGGCCGGTCGAGCGAGCCGGAGTGGGCGGCGTTGAAGGCCGCGGATGTGTACGTGATGTTCTGGGGTCCGGGGGACCCGGACCGTATCGACACGCTTCGCGAGAAGACCTTCGACGAAGCGCTCGACTGGAACTCGACCTGGTACGAGGTCGCCCGGAAGACCGCGCTCCGGGGCGTGCGGATGACCGCGGGGTTCGTGAACGAGGGACGGGCGCGGAAGTGGGGGTTGGACCGCGCGCGGTGGGAGGAAGGGGTCCTGAGGGCATGTCTGGTCGACCCCGAGGAACTCGTCCAGAGCTCAGCCCGTCTCTGCCGGACGCTCTCGCGGGGCCGGCACGTGCGGATCACGCACTCGAACGGAACGGACCTAGAGGTCGCCCTGGCCGGGATCGCTCCACGGGTGATGGACGGGAGACCCCACCCGCGGGACAAGCGGTACGGCCCCTACGGGATGATGGGGAGCATCCCGGGGGGATACGTCGATGCGGTCCTCGACTCCAAGACCGCGGAAGGGCGCTTTCGCGCCAATCGCCGGACCAATATCTGGTGGAACTCGCACGCCGGGGCCACGCTCGACTTCAGAGGCGGAAAGCTTGCCTCGTATTCCGTGGAGGACGGAGAAGAACAGCTCGCCCGCCAGTACCGCCGCGCCACGCGGGGGAGAGACCGTACCAGTGTGCTGACCTTCGGGCTGAACCCGGCGGTCAAGGATGTCGCGTACCTCGAGAAGGGGGAGCGCGGCTGCGTAACCCTGCAAATCGGGGGCAACCGGGGACTCGGGGGCACCAACGGATCGAACTTCTTCACCTGGTTCACGCTCGGCGGTTCCGATATCGCGGTCGACGGGGCCCCGGTCATGCGTGCCGGGGAGCTCCTCTAGCGCCGACTCCCTGCGCGGTATGCCGACGGGGAACGGGGCACAGAGCCCACCGATCGAACCGCCCATGCGCCGGCCATAGGGCGCCCCGAGAATTCCAACGCCATTCATCGGGGGCGTCGTTGTGTCGGGCCAAGCGGGTAGATCGGCGCACGGTTACCGGAGGAGGGCCTATTCGGTCCCTGTCCGACGACCACGAGAGGGGGAGGTCCCGACGGATCAGCGCAGGTACCACAAAGGGTGGCGTTCTCGTCTCTGACCTAGCCGATCGGCAATCACACCATCCGGGACGAGGTCCAGCGTCCAAAGCCGCACGGCAGCGAGGACCACGAACATCACCCCGACCACCGTGAACCACAGGCCGAAGAACAGCCCGACAACGACCAGGATGGCACCCGCGATGACCCCGCCCCAGCCAAGCTGGCGAGACTCCCGTCGGTATTCCTCGACAAGGTCAACCCGAGGAGACGCCATCGGTCGCGGCCATCAATTCCTGCCTGATACCCATTTCGAGGCGCTAGGCGAACTCCATCTGCCCGCACGGTGCCCCACGACCCGGCCACCCGATCTGACAGCGACGATGGAATCGTACGCCTCAATCCAGATCTTCCGGCAATTGCGGGTCTCCGTACGGTTGAGTGTGAATCGGCCGGACCTCTCTTGCGGCATGAGAGCCATTGCGACCGAGTCGTGCGCCGGCCCGGACCGTAGCGCGTGAGGGTACCGCGGGCCCCCGGAACGTCATGCCGATCGCCTACCTTGGGACGGTCCGCTCGTCGTACGAGAACTCGACGTGCTTGCAGTCCGTACACCGCCACGGGGGGAACCGAGGCCGACGCGCGATGTCCCCGAAAGACACCGACGGACCTTCCACGGCTCTGATCTCAACGGAAGACTCATAGCTGCCGTGTCCGCGGGGGTCGATCGCGCCCTGGGGAATCCATGCGATGGAAGCCCCGCACGTGCCTGTCCAGGTCTGACCGATCACCGCCCCGCCATCCATAGGTTTCCCGCATTGCGCGCACGACCTTGTGGAAGGGAGGGCCGCGGACATCGCGCCGAGCGACGAAGAAGTCACGCAGCAGTCAACCTACCCCGGAGCCCTCCCGCCCCCGAGCCGTTCGCTCTCTGGAGTGAACCGGGGGGTTCCCACCGGTCGCGTACTCGGAACCGGGGTCTATCCGGCCCTGTCGTACCCCTTCGACCGGATGGGTCATTCCGGGGCGAGGGAGCTATAGCGGGGCCCTATCATGCCCGTGCCCGCCACGGGCCCGTAGTATAGTTTGGGACATATTATCATGTCCCATAGTTATATCCGGTTCGCTCCATACCGTTAACACTGACCCTCGTGCACCCATGGGCCGTAGGGGGTTCAGATCCCCGGCAGAGACATCGCTACGGGATTCGATGAGGAGGATATCCTCAGGCCGGAACACGGAGCTCCAATCACCGGGGTAAGTGACCGTCTGAGTGACAGTGAGAGCAGGCTCGGTCGTAAGGCCTAGCAGAGCTTGCCCGGGCCGGTCGCCACGCTGTTTGACTGCAGCCCTTCTCTCCATACCCCGTGCCCGCCAGGAGTCTCGCGGTTTCGCCAGACTGTGACGCGAGATGCGGCAGCCATCCATCACATCATCCGGCACCAGGAGCCTGTTGCGCAAACCGAACCCCCCCTCGCTGCCTCGACCCACGAAGTCGCCCGGGGTGGACGGGGTCGAGTCGTACGGGGACGAAGGGCCTCGGCCGAGATCGGCGAATTGAACGGTGCCCCGGGTTCTGGAAACCGATATGAAGGTCGAGGACGCTCGGAACATGGTCATGGCGTCCATCGCCGCGAAGGCACCGCATGGAGAGGTCCGTCCCTCGAAGGGCCGACCGCTCTCTGAGATCGGGATGTCTGCGGACGAGGCTCGGGAGCTCCGCGCCCGGCTCGCCTCGTTCGCCCGCGAGTGGGACGACCCGAGGATGGATGCCTATGACAGTGAATCTTAGGCGCGGCGGAGTCTATCTCGTCGGGTTCCCGAACATCGACTTCCGGACCTGGAAGCCGCGTCCCACGCTGCTCGTTCAGGACCCGAACGTGCGGGGGCCCTACCCGGACCTCCTGGTCGCCGCGATCACGTCCTCCATAGAAACTGCTGGTCCAACCCGAATCCTAATCCAGATGAACACCGTCGAAGGTCGGGCGATGGGTCTCCGGACCGACTCTGTGATCGCCTTGGACAACCTTGCCACGGTCCCCGAGAATCGGCTGATGCGGCAACTGGGAACCTGTCCGATCATGCCTGCGGTGGACAGGATTCTCAAGCGACTGTTCTCCTTATCCTAACCCGGTTCGCACATCGCTCGTTCCTGCCTACGCGAGGAACGAGCGATGGCGACAGCCACAGAGTCCCCGGAACCCTTTCGAACCACGACGCCGACGGAACCCACCTCCACGTCGCGCCTGCGAACCGTGACAGGCTCGCGCTGGCCGAGAAAATGTGCCTGCGGCTGTGGCCTCCAAATCCCGCGTGACCCAGAAGTCCGCTATGTCGTGGACTTCGGCGCCGCGAAGCCCTACCCCGCGTATCTCCGCGAGCACTCCCCCGACTACCGTACCTATCGCGGCCAGCCGCGATCCACCGAGGGCACCGCCCCCGCCTTCCGCCCCGCTTCCGAGCTCCCCCGCGAGCCGCCGAAGCCGCCCGTCGCGCCGCGTCCCACTGTCGAGCTCGCCCACGAGGAGGCGGAGACGACCGCGAGCCCCGAGGCGGGACGGCCGTGGGCGAGCGGGCAGCTCGTGTTCAATGCGGGGCAGTTCGAGTCGGCGCGGAGCGCGTTCGCGGACTACGCGCGGGACGGCGAGACTGCGAAGGAGCTGCGCGCCCGGGTGAACAAGACGATCCTCGAGGACCTCGAGGCGAAGGTACTCGCGCTGCGCGCCCTGCACGCGAAGCTCAATGTGAAAGGTGAGGCGGAACGCTGAAGGGGCCCCGGTCCCCTCGACGCCGGCAACGTTTATATTAACTTGGGGTGTTAACAATGATTCGAAGGAGCCGGTTGATCATACCCCTGACTGCGGAGGACCGGCTCGAAGTTACAATCGATAAGGAGCGAGGGACCGTGAAGGGCTTCGTCATCAATTACGTGGCCACCATCTCTGGGAAGGACCACTCGGTGGTTCGGTACGATACGCGCCATGGGTTTCCCCACAAGGATGTGGTGGGACGGGGCGGTCACGTCGAGCGCAAGGAACCGCTCCCCGACCGGGACTTGCACACCTTGGTGGACATCGCCATCGACGATCTCAAGGCGAACTGGTCGACCTACCGAAGGAGGTTCGTCCGATGAGCGCGACTCCGCGAACGCGGGTCGATCGCCGCCTCGAGGAGGTTCGACGTTTCTTGCACACCGCGTTCGACCATCCCGAACTGCTTGAGACCCTACCCGAGGAGGTCTACGTGCCGGCCGAGGTGGATGTGGCTTCGTTGTTCGCCCCTGAACGGCTCGCGCTCCTGCATCGGATCGCCCGTTCCACGAACACCGTCGGAGAGCTCGCCCGTTCCCTGCACCGAAAGGTGCCTGCCGTGTCCCGCGACCTTCGATTACTCGAGAGTCACGGTCTCATTCGGTTCCGAACGGAAGGGAGGAGGAAGTATCCGGAACTGCTCCGTCACTTCGTGGTCGTTCCCCTTCACTCTCGCCGGGAACATGCAACGGCTGTGGCATAGAGCGGAGGTTGGCCCGGCGGACATTGCCTCTCTACCGGTTCCCTGATCGAGTTCGAGTCCGCGCCCCGCTCGTTCCTGCCTTCGCGAGGAACGAGCGATGGCGCAGTCCGTCCAGTCCCCAGAACCCCTTCGAGAATCGCCGACCGAACCAACCACGTCGCGCCTGCGAACCGTCACTGGCTCGCGCTGGCCGAGAAAATGTGCGTGTGGGTGTGGCCTGAACATTCCGCGGGATTCCGAAGTTCGCTACGTTGTCGACTTCGGCGCCGCGAAGCCCTACCCCGCCTATCTCCGCGAGCACTCCCCCGACTACGCGACCTATCGCGCCAGACCACGAGCCGCCGAGGACACCCCCACCGTCCCCGCCTTCCGCCCCGCGAGCGAGCTCCCCCGCGAACCCGCCCCCACGACCGCGATCCGCGAGGTCGCCCACGAGGACGCGGAGTGGACCGCGAGCCCCGAGGCGGGACGGCCGTGGGCGAGCGGGCAACTCGACTTCGACGCCGAGGGCCCGTGTTCTCCAGCGAAGACGCTATGAACAATGATGCTATTCACATCATGTGATGAAATGAAGACCTTTGCCACCGAGGACCCTCTCGCCTACACCTTCAGTCACCCCGAGGCAAAGCGGGTTCTCCAGATCGTCGTTTCCGAGGCGGGGCTCGGTCTTGAGGATGTCCGTGCTCGAGCCGGGCTGCATCCCGAGACTTTCCACCGGGTCGTGCGGAAGCTCGCTCAGTTCGACCTGGTAACGGTTCGCGCTGCCCCTGGAGCGAAGTTCCGTCGACGACGCATTGCCATGGTGCTGGAGCCTTCCGAGAAGACACGACGGATGGTCGGCGTACTTCGCAGACTGGACCGGGTGGTCGCTCAGAGCGAGACCATCGTCGGTCAGAGGACCGTCCAGAGCTTGGCGGTCCTCTGACATGACGGTCCTAATTCTCGGCCCCTCGAAGTGGCGGGCACGGCACCGTCCGGAGCTCCCGGCGTGGATTCCGCGCCAATATCCAGAGGGTTGGTCTCCTCGGGTCCCGCGCAGGGTGTCGCCTTTGGACATCCGAGCGGCATTGGTCGGCACCCTCGTGGCGGCAGGGTGCGAGGCCACCATGATGGAGCTCCACCCGCCCCTCGGCGGCGAAACCCACACGGCGCTCTTCCAGCGGCTGGTCCGAGAACTTCCCGTGGGGCGCTTCCTGCTGTACTGGCCTTTTGGAGCCCAGCGGGCGGGGTTGGATGTGGAGATCGGATTCCTTCTGTCCAAGTTGGCGGGAGGGGTACCTTTGGACATCCGCGTCCTGATCGAGTCGGGAACCCGCGCGGCCGGACGAGTCGTAGGAGGAGTCTTTGAGTCCGTCGAGCTTGGAAGACGGACCCGCTACTATCAGGACCTGGTGGAGTACCGTTGCCCCGTAGTGGAGTGGGAGGACTACGAGGCTCTCTGGAATGCGGTGCTCCAGCACGGCCGGGTCGCCCCGTAGTCGGATCGCACTCGCCGCACATCGCTCGTTCCTGCCTTCGCGAGGAACGAGCGATGGCGCCAGCCACCCAGTCCCCGGAACCCCTTCGAGAATCGCCGACCGAACCCACCACGTCGCGCCTGCGAACCGTCACAGGTTCGCGCTGGCCGAGAAAGTGTTCGTGTGGATGCGGCTTGAGCATACCACGCGACCCGGAAGTGCGCTATGTCGTCGACTTTGGCGCTGCGAAGCCGTACCCAGCGTATCTCCGCGAGCACTCTCCCGACTACAACACCTATCGTAACAAGTCGCGATCCGCCGAGGGCACCCCTACCGTCCCCACCTTCCGCCCTGCTTCCGAGCTCCCCCGCGAGCCCGCCCCCGCGGCTGCGACCCGCGAGGTCGCCCACGAGGACGCGGAGACGACCGCGAGCCCCGAGGCGGGGCGGGCGTGGGCGAGCGGCCAGCTCGTCTTCAACGCGGGGCAGTTCGAGAGCGCACGTAGCGGATTCGCGGACTACAGCCGCGATGGCGAGAGCGCGAAGGAGCTGCGCGCCCGCGTGAACCGCACGATCCTCGAGGACCTCGAGGCGAAGGTGCTGGCGCTCCGCGCCCTGCATGCGAAGCTGCGCGAGATGGATGGCGGCGAGAGCTTCGGCGACATCGTCGCGCGCGGGCGGCCGAAGAGCGAGATGCTCTGAGCCGAGGTCGAACTTGTTCACGAGGGGGGTCCGTGCTCGAGATTCGCCTGCGTATTCTCGACGTGCGCGAGCGTGCGACGGACCCTCCCTCTTTCCTCGGGATCGTGGAGGGGTTCCCACAAGTTCTCGTTCACTCGGCGACGGTCGAGCAGGCGGAGAGGGACCTCGTGAACGCGTTGGAGGAGCACCTGCGGGGGCTGATGGATCAGGAGGCGACGCGGTTGGAGCTCGACGATTTTCCAACGGTGCGAACGATTCGGCTTCGCGCGGTCTCTTCGGGCACGTGATCACGCTGTCGCGGCCAAGGGAATCTGCTTGGACGCACGTATTTATACACGTCCCAGAGAGGGATTTCACGGACCGGGATGGGTCGTGCCCCAGTCGGAAGATACTTCAGGGGATTCGTCTCCCATCGAAACGTCGGTCGCCGCGAGCCCACCACCGCTGTCGTTCCGCGGTCACCCCTCGTTCGTGATCTGGGGCACAGGGCGAGCCGAGCTCGACCGCGTCGCGATCGCCGTCGCGAGAGCCGTCGCGTCGGAAGTCTTCTGGTTCGACATACAGGCCGGAGCCGACCTCAGCCCGGCCGAGGTCGAGGTCCTGAGCCGACTCGACCCCGGCCACTCGTTCCGGGTCGCCCCCTCGGACGTCGCGTTGGACGAGCAGCTGGGGAACCTGGCTCTCTGGACGATACTGAAGTCGCCCGAGGAATCTTCGATCGGCCTGAGGCTGTCGGATTATCTGCGGCTCCCGAAGGCGGTCCGCGAGGTGATCGACCGCACGGATGCCAAGCGGGGAGGATTGGCGATCGTGGTGGCGAATGCAGACCGCGCCACGCAGTTCTATGCCGGAGCACCCGGGGAGTTCACTCCCTATCTGCTGGAGTTGCAACGGCTGGGCGTCTCGCTCATCCTGACGACGGGGAGCACGCCTCGCGCGAACGCGGCGGATTTCGACGTGGTCCTCCATGTCGAGCGGGACCCCGCGACCGGGGTCGTCACGGTGTTCTGTTCTCGGACCGACTCTCGCCTCCGCTCGCGGTTTGCCGTCGGGTCGCGGGTACCGCTCAATGAGTTCCTCGCCCCGCTCTCCGCGGCCGACGAGCACCCGGCGTTATCCTGAAGGCGGCGGGCGGGCACCCGAAGCGCCCGGCGGATCTCGCGGCCGATCGTATCGAGTCCGATGGCTTGGCTCACCGCGCGAGTGAACTGGTGGTCCCTTACCTCCGCGTCGCGGCGACTTGGACCCGTTCGTAGAGATGCGACCGACCGAAGGTTCTTTTCATTCCCGTGAGATCGCGGGCGTGATGTCCGCCGGTACCGCGCCCAGAACCTTCATCTCCGACCTCCGCCCGAGCCGCGTTGCGACCATCGAGGCAACCGTGGTTCAACTCGAGCCCGCTCGCGAGATCACTCAGCGCGACGGCCAGAAGAAGAGGGTTCGAAACGGTCGCCTCAAGGACGACACCGGAGAGATTTCCCTCGTCCTGTGGGGTGACGAGGTCGAGCTCGCCGCCCAGGGGGACCGGGTGCGCATCGTCGGGGGCTGGGTGAAGGACTATCAGGGTCGGCCTCAGATCTCGCTGGGACGGACGGGGAGGCTGGAGAAGACTGGACCGTCGGCCTGAAGCCGCCCCGCTTCGTCAGTTCTATCTTCGGGAACGACTTCCGCCTACTTCGTGCCCTCCCGAGTCCGAGCACGCACGCGACAAGTCGCGGAGACCGCTCGACAGGTCGTGGTCGTCGACACCGAGACGACAGGGTTGGGCCACAACGACAGGCCTCCCCGTCCCGATGGGATCGTCCAGATCGGCTACGCGTGGAGGAATCCGCGCGGTAGAGTCGTCCGCTGGGCAGCCCTATGCAATCCCGGAGAGTCCTACCTGAAAGGCGGACGGGCCACCGAAGCCCTTTCCATTAACGGTCTCCGGCTGACCGACATCCTTGCGGCCCCCTCCGCTCGGGTGGTCGCCTCGGAGTTCCGCGAGAGGCTCGACGGGATCCGCGACGAGAGCGACCGAGGGATCGAGATCCGCTCGTTCAATCGCTCCTTCGACGAGCCATTCCTCCGCGCACACCCTTGGAGCATCCCGTCGGACCTATGGGGACCCTGCTTGATGCTCGCAGCTCAGGAGCATCTCGGCCTGTGGAAGTGGCCGAAGCTCAGCGAGGCGGTGAACTACCTGGGCATCATGCCGCCGCCCGGACGATCCCACACCGCCGCGGTCGATTCCCACGCCGCCCTGCTGATTCACGAGCGGATGCTGGCGGGGCCCCGCCGATAGCCGGCTCCTCGCCTCCGGTTCCCCCTCATGTCGAAGTCCCACGGGAGACGTAGTCGGCGGGCCTCCGAGCGTTGAATTGTCAATGGCGCCGGTGGATTGGCCAGCTCTGCGGCGCCACTGACACCGCCAGGATACCTGCCGGAATCTACGTGGGTACGCGCCATTGACGTGCTCCCTTCTCGTTTGTACACCTGAGGGTGGGGTTCGGGGAGGGGGGCTCGGCGTCGGGTCGTGGTGCGTTCCGTTCATGCTCTCTGGGCCTCCTTCTTTCTCTCGGCGTATTCGCTCGGG
>JAKASE010000021.1 GCA_021819135.1 Thermoplasmata archaeon
GAGCGCGAGTGGTGAACGAGCTGCGACGATGGACGCGGGACGTGGAATGGTGGGAAGTGGATCTCACCGCCCGTCAGGAGCGACGCCTTCGGCTCGGGAACACAGACTAGGTTTTGTCCCAAACTCGCGGCCCGCCCGTCTCAGGCGGCGCCGCGGTCCGCGTCGAGCTCCCAGTACCAGCGGATCCGGCGGGTGGCGACCTCGGCGATCCGGCGGCGGATCTCGGGGTCGATCGTACGGTCCCGGACCAGCGATCGGATCTCCTCCTGGCTCCCGCTCCCGAGACGGGCATCGAGGCCGGCCCGCTCGAGGAGCGGCCGGACGGCGTCCAGCGAGTACTGCCAGGTCTCCTCCCGTCGGCGGACCGCGACCGAACGCGAACCGGGGACGCGATGGATGCCGAGCTCCTCCGCCGCCCGGTGCAGGGCTTCCGCGGTGAACTTGAGGTCCTGCTCGAGCTGGCGCTCGGACTCCCGGAGACGTTCGAACCGATCGACCAGCTCCTGCAGGCGGGTCTCCTCGACGGGGGGCACCGAGCGGAACTCCGGGCAGATCGACTGGAAATCGCACCGCGCACAGAATCGACCGGGCGTCGGCTCGAACGCGCCGGCCCGGATCCCGTCGCTGACCGTGCCGAGACGATCGTGCAACCGCTCCAGGGTCGACTTCGCCCGGGGCCGGGCCCGCAGAGGGGTAAGGGATCGCAGGTGGTACAGGGTCAGCCGCTCGACCGGCTCGGCGTAGTTGGACTCGACGAGCACCTGATAGAGGCTCAGCTGGTCGGAGTCCTTCGCGTCCTCCCCCGAGAGCTCGCGCGACGTCTTGTAGTCGACGACCTCGAGGCCCCCGGACGGCGTGCGGTCGATCCGGTCCACGTAGCCGTGCACCGGGATGCCGTCCCAGCGCGCCTCGAGATGTTCCTCGACCGACACCGGACGGGGGCGCTCCCGAGAGAGATGCTCGTGGTATCGCAGCAAGAGGTCGCGGCCGAGCGCGCGGTACCGGGCCTCCTCCTCGGGCGAGGAGTACCCTTCCCCGGACCAGGTCCGATCGTAGAGCGCCAGGAGATCATCGGCCGCCATCCACGAACCGGTCGGCGGAGCGGCGGTCGGCTCGGGCCACTCGTCGAGCGTGCGCTGGGTGTCCTGGGCGCTCACGCGGCGGGCCAGCGGAACGACCAGCGGCCGGACGAGCGTCTCGAGGACGCTGTGGACGACGCGTCCGAACGTGAAGTAGCCCCGCGGCAGCTCCGGCCGCCGCTCGATGTAGAGGTACTTCCAGCGTTGAGGGCACTCGAGGTACGTCCGGTACGACGAGTAGCTGAGGGTTGGGACCGGGGGCACGTACGTCGAGCGACCCGGAGGTTCAAGTCGTTTCCGGGGGCCCGAGGCTCCCGAGCCCCCGCCGCTGGGCGACCCGCTACTGGCCCGCGGCCGCCGACTCGACCTCGACCTTCTCGTCCGAGTCTCCGGGGAGGCTGCCCCGGGCCTGCGGGTTCGTGAGGTTCTTCGGCAGGCCGAGCAGGTCGAGGAGCTCCTTGTAGTGGTTGCGGATCGTGACCGGCGTGACGTTCGCCACGGCCGCGATACGGTCCTGGCTCCGCGGCTCCCCCATCAGGTTCGACGCGATGTAGATGATCGTCGCGAGGATCCCGTTCGGCAGGACCCCGCTCGTCGAGTAGACCTGTTCGACCTGCTCGAGGAGCGAGAGCACCTTCTGACGGACCTCCTTCGACAGGTTCAGGTCCTGCGTGAACCGGACGAGGTAGTCCCGCGGCTCGACCGGCTTCAATCCGAGCTTGAGCTCGCGCGCGAGCAGCGTGTAGGCCCGCCCGACCTCGATCTTGGTCGCCTTCGAGTGGGCGATGATCTCCTTCATCGTGCGGGGCACGTGGCACTGACGGCAGGCCGCATACACGCTCGCGGCCACGAGCGCGACGATCTTCTTCCCGCGCGTCGCCTTGTGCTCGAGGGCCCGGCGGTAGATGTAGGTCGCCGACTCCTTCACCTCGCGCGAGAGACCGAGGACGCCCGCGAGCCGGTTGAGCTCCCCGAGCGCGACCACGAGGTTTCGCTGGTGCGTACGGGCCGCGCGGAGCCGGTGGTTGAGCTTGCGGAGATGGTAGAACTTCAGCGACGTGTTGCGCGAGAGCGAGTTCCCCTGGAAGTCCCGCGTCGGGACCCCGATCTCGCTGAAGAGGCCCTTGTCGGGCATGAGCGGGGAGATGACCGGCCCCCAGCCGCGCGCCTCGCGGCCCGTGTCCTCCTTCGAACCGCGCTGCCCGCGGTCGCTCACGAGGGCGCTCTGGTCGACCACGAGCCCGCAGTCCGCGCAGACGATCTCACCGCGGATCTCGTCCCGGATGAGGTGAGTGGACCCGCAGTTCGGGCAGACATCCCCGGAGGGAGGCGACGCAGGCATGGGCGAACCCGAGGAGATCGACCGGGCCGGCGAGGAGATCGAGGTCGAGCGAGGGCGGTGACGGGCCGGGGCGGGTACCGTAGGCTTCATAGCTTCTGCGGCTGGCTATCTCAAGTGCCTATTTATACCTTGGGTCAAAACTTGTCCCGGTTGTCTGATACATCTGCTACACCTTGAGACGGTGTCGCATGGACTCCGGGCGGCCGGCCGGGGCCTATGCCGGGCTTGCCGTGAAGACGCAGCCGCGGACGGCGTGCTTCGTCGGATCAGGCTTCGAGACCTCCCAGTGCTGGCCGAGACGGGCCTCGAGGACCGCCCGGAGCAGCTGGGGGCACATCACCCGGCCGATCTCGGGAGAATCGGACGTGCAGGCGAAGCAGCCGGTCACCCGGAGGGTGAGGGGGTGGTCCTTGACGGTCGCGAGGTGACCCATCGTGTGCGTGTCGTAGTACGTCGCGAGCGACCGCGTGACCTGCTCCGCGGTGTTGCCCTCGACCTGTCCCGCGATCTCGTGGCCGAGCTGGCGGGCGATCGCCTCGATGAGCTCGGGGAGGTTGAGATGGAGCTGTCGCACACCGGAGGCCCGCATCCCGAGCTTCGCGATCTCCTTGAGACGCTGGAACGGGACCGACTCCTTGCCCGCGACCACGGGAAGGATAGCGGACGGCGGGCTCTCGAGCTCCACGAACCGCTCCTCGCACCGGCTCGCGGGGGTCCAGAGCCGCCGATGGTAGCCGCGCGCGAGCTGGATGAACATCGGGGCGGACGACCAGAGCGCGATCTGCTCCTCGCCGGAGCTGCCGAGGCCATCCTCGCCGGAGACATAGACGAGCGCCCCGAGGCGGTCGAAGACGACCGCCCGGTTCGTCACCGGCCCGTTCGAGTGTCGGAGCTCGGTGAACCCGGAGAGGTGCTTCGCCTCGACCAGGTTGGTCGGGTAGATCTCCGTGACAACGCGGACCTTGACCCCCCGCGCGGCGGCCCCCCGCAGGGTCCGGGCGATCCCCTCGTCGAGGAGCGCCGGGAGGGCGAGCCCGGTCGTGGAGAGCAGGATCTGGCGCTCCGCCGTCCCGATCCGCTTCCCGAGGAAACGGCGGATCGTTTCCCGTCCCTCGAGGACCGCGAACTTGCGCGGGTCGGCGTCGTCGAACTCCGTGCGCTGGTCCTCCCAGTCGCTGAGGATCTTCTCCCGGTCCCGCTCGAGCTTCCGGAGGCGTTCGGAGGCCCGGTGGATCCACCGGTCGATCAGGGCGTCGGGGGAGAGCGCCTCGAACCGCTGCGGACGGCCCCGCGTGGCCCGGAGGAGCCCCTCCGCCGTGAGCTGCTTGATGAACCGGTAGGCATCCACGCGGTGGACGGCCGAAAGTCGCGCGAGCTCGCTCGCGGTCTGCGGACCCGCTCGGCAAGCGGCGAGATAGACGCGGGCCGCCTTCTCGGGCACCCCGTGCTCGGCGAGCAGCTCGAGGATCCCGGACCCCGGTCGAGTCACGTTTCCTCAGAGAACCGGCCGCTAAAAAGGGCCGGGGGGACGGGGCCGTTCCAGCGCCGCCCTAGAGCGCGGCCTGGAAGTCCTCGATCGTCAGGGGGTAATCGACCTCGGCCCCACCCGCCCGGGACTTGAGCGTCTCCCGCGCCAGGAGCCAGTAGACGGTCGCGAGCGCGACGCGTCCCTTGTTGTTCGCGGGGATCACGAGATCGACGTCGCGGGTCTCGTTGTTCACGTCGCACAGGCCGATCACCGGGATACCGATCGACACCGCTTCGCTGAGCGCCTGCTGGTCGGTCGCCGGGTCGGTAACGACCAGGACCTTCGGCTCGAAGTACTCCGCCAGGTTCGGGTTGGTGAGGCACCCCGGGACGAACCGCTCCGCGAACGAGACCGCGCCGATGGTCTTCGCGAAGATCCGCACCGGCTTCTGCCCGTACTGGCGCTGGGACACGACCAGGATCCGCTCCCCCGGGAACTGGGCCAGGAACTTCGCGGCGAGGCGGATCCTTCGGTCCGTCTCGCGGACGTCGAGGACGTGGAGGCCGTCGAAACGGACCTTGAAGACGAACCGGCGCATCGACGCCGACTTCTGCTGGGTCCCGATATGGACCCCGGAGGTGAGATACGTGTCCTCGGGGATCAGGAGCTCGCCGGGTCGGATGTCCTGTCCATCGCTCGCGACCGCCGGATGCTCGACCGCGGTCTCCTCGTCCGACATCGTCCGATCAGTCCCCTGTGGCGCGGCCGAGCCGCAGGAGTTCATTTAGCTTTGCCACCCGCTCGCCGCCGAGTACGCCGCATTTCAGGCCCCGGGCCCCGGTGCCGAGCGCGACGTGCGCGAGCCAGCCCTCGGGGACCTCCCCCGACCGGTGGGAGGTGATGGTCGAGAGCCCATGGTCGCGGGCCTCGTCGACCGTCCGCAGGGTGTCGGTGAGGGTTCCGACCTGGTTGACCTTGATCAGGACCGAGTTGGTCGACCGCCGTGCGATCCCCTGGGCGAGCCGCGCCGCATTGGTAACGTAGAGGTCGTCCCCCACGATCTCGGCCCGGTCCCCGACCTGGCGCGTCAGCTCCGCGAAGTCGTCGAACGCCTCCTGGTCGAGCGGGTCCTCGACGTAGCGCAGGCCGAAGCGGTCGACCAGGTCGGCGACGAAACCGACCTGGCCCTCCGGGTCGAGCGTCTGCTCTTTGTAGACATAGCGCCCGTCGCGGTAGAACTCGCTGGCCGCGAGGTCGAGGCCGGGGTGCACCGGGAGATGGGTCTCGTCCCGCACCCGGGCGCAGACCTCGCTCAGCAGCGAGACGGCGTCGACGTTGCCGAGGGGGGCGACCCAGCCGCCCTCGTCGCCCCGGCCGAGCGCCGCCTTCGGGAAGCGGTGCCGCAGCTCCTCCCCGATAAGACCGTGGACCCGGACCGCGGCCCGGACCGCGTCCTCGGGCCGCGGGGACTCGGAGAAGGCGATGAACTCCTGGATGTCCGGACCCCCGATCGCGTGGACCCCGCCGTTGAGGCAATTGCCCACGATGGCCGGGAACTTCGTCCCGTCCACGGACGGTCGGGCGATGACCTTCCACAGGGGACGGCCGGTCTCGGCGCCGAGCGCGAGCGCGGTCGCGACCGATACCGCGGTGGCGGTGTTCCCGCCGATGCGGGAGAAGTCCGGGGTCCCATCGACCGCGTGGAGGCGCTCGTCGATGCCGGTCCGGTCCGCGATGTCGACCCCGAGGAGCGCGGGCGCGACCCGTTCCCGGAACGTCCGGATCGCCTCGGGAACCCCGCCGCGTGGGAAGGCGAGGACCTCGTGGGCCCCGGTGCTTGCGCCGCTCGGGGCCCCGGCCCGTCCGCGCGTCCCCGACTCGAGCGTGACCGTCGCCTCGACGGTCGTTCGGGCCCGGCTGTCCAGGATCGACGCGAGGCCGACCGAGACGATGCGACTCATGGACGCTCCACGAACTCGACCAGGACCCCACCGAACGCCGACGGGTGCGCGAACCCCACGATCCGGCCCCGGGCCCCCGGTCGTCCCATGCGATCGACCACCTTCTCGCCGCGGGCCACGAGATCGGCCAACGTTCGGTTCACGTTCTCCACCTCGAAAGCGACATGGTGCAGCCCCTCGCCCCGGTGCTCGAGGAAGCGCCCTACCGAGGAGCCGGCGTCGGTCGGTTCGAGCAGCTCGACCTCGCTGTCCCCGGCCTCGAGGAAAGCGACCCGGACGCCTTGGCTCGGCACCGTCTCGGGCGGACCGTGGGCGGGGCCCAACAGCGCGGCCCAGCGCGGGACCGCCTCTGAGAGCCGACGGACCGCGACCCCGATGTGATCGACCTTCACGGCCCCCTCCGGCTAGAACGAACGGGAGGGGCGGTGCTCGCCGAACTGTTCCCGCCAGACCTCCGCGACCTCGCCGAGGGTCGCCCCGTCGGTCACCGCCCGCAGGACGGCGGGCATCACGTTCTCTCCGTCCCGCGTCGACCGCGCGAGCGAGGCCAGCGCCGACGCGCTCTGCGTCGCGTCCCGCTCCCGCTTGAAGGCACGGACCCGGGCCACCTGGCGGCGCTCCTCTACGGGGGAGATCCGTTCGAACCGCGCGCTCCGGCCCCCCGGGAAGAACGTGAAGTCGGGGTTCCCCTCGGGGAACGCGTTCACGCCCACGACCAGCGCCTCCTTCCGCTCGCGGGCGCGCGCCTCCCGGTAGGCCTCGCGGGCGATCTCGGACGCGAAGAACCCCCGCTCGACCGCGCCGACCGCGCCGCCCATCTCGTCGATCCGGTGCAGGTACTCCTTCGCCTCCGCTTCGATCCGGTCGGTGAGCTCCTCGATGGCGTACGCCCCGCCGAGCGGGTCGACCGTGTGGGTCACGCCGGACTCCTCGGCGAGGATCTGCTGCGTCCGCAGCGCCAGGCGGGCCGACGCTTCCGTCGGCAGGCCGAGCGCCTCATCGAGCGCGTTGGTATGGAGCGACTGGGTCCCGCCGAGCACGGCGGCCAGGGACTCGAGCGTGGACCGGACCACGTTCAGCTCGGGCTGCTGGGCGGTGAGGCTCGAGCCGGCCGTCTGGGTATGGAACCGCATCTGCTTCGACCGTCCGGTCGTCCGGCCGAACCGCTCGGAGACGATCGACGCCCAGAGCCGCCGGGCCGCGCGGAACTTCGCGATCTCCTCGAGGAAGTTCCGGTCGGAGGAGAAGAAGAACGACAGGCGCGGCAGGAACGCGTCGAGCGGGAGGCCGCGCGCGCGGACGGCCTCGACGTACGCGATCGCGTTCGCGAGGGTGAAGGCGACCTCCTGCACCGCGGTCGCCCCGGCCTCGCGCATGTGGTAGCCCGAGACCGAGATGTAGTTCCACTGCGGCATCTCGCGGGTCGCGAACTCGATGAGATCGACCGTGAGCCGCATCGAGTGGGCGGGCGGGTAGATGTAGGTCCCGCGGGCGACATACTCCTTCAGGACGTCGTTCTGGACCGTGCCCCCGAGCCGCGCCGGACTGACGCCGTTCTCCTCACCCACGACGACAAGGAAGGCGAGGAGGATGGGAGCGGTCGCGTTGATCGTCATCGAGACGGTCGCACGATCCAGCGGGATGCCGGCGAACAGGGTCCGCATGTCGCGGAGGGAAGAGACCGGGACGCCGACCCGGCCGACCTCGCCCCGGGCGCGGGGATGGTCCGAGTCGTACCCGTTCTGCGTCGGGAGGTCGAACGCGACCGAGAGGCCGGTCTGGCCGCCCTCCAGGAGGAAGCGGAACCGTCGGTTCGTCGCCTCGGCGCTGCCGAAACCGGAGTACTGACGGAACGTCCACAGGCGTCCCCGGTACATCGTCGGTTGGATCCCCCGGGTGAACGGGGGTTCGCCGGGGAACCCGATCCGTTCGAGGAACGCCGTGTCAGGATCGGCCGGGGGCTCTACTAGGAGCGGCATCCGTCCCTCCCGTGTACGGTCGCCCAGGGCTCGCTGGGAATCCCGCTCCCAACGCGATCGTCCGCTCTTCGCGGACCGGCTCCGACCGGGCCGACTCCGGGGCATCGCCGTGGGACCGGAGCGCGCTATTAAGCGGCTTCCCGGGGACCCACGAGCGTCCAGAGGGTCGTCAGGTCGATCTCCGCCCACACGGCGGGCACCGGGACCCCGAGATGGATGAGGACGGACGGGTGGATCTCGCCGAGCTCGGCGACCGTCTCTCCGGCGACCCGGGACCGGGCCGACCGACCCGGGATGAGCCCCGGCAGCTCGCTCGGTTCCCGGACCGCGAGGACGTCCCGTCGGCGGAGCAGGTAGTCGACCAGGGCGGCGGCATCCGAGAACCCGACCGGGTCTGCCGCGACGACCAGGCTCGCGTGGTAGCGCGTCTCGCTCCCGCTCTCGGCCGAGGGGTGGCGGACGACGACCGGGCCGACCTCGGCGAACCGCTGCGGGTAACCGTGGCGCGTGTTGTGCGCGAGGACGTCGAGGTGCGACAGGAGGATCCGGTCCCGGAGGTAGGCGAACTCGGTCGACACCGGATTGTGGAGGCGGATCGGAGAGGTCGACCCGAGCTGCGCGACGCGGGCGTCGGAGACGAGGAGCGACGTGTACGGGGCGGCGAATCCCAGTCCGATGAGATCGGTCGCGACCCGCCGCCGGAACATCGTCTCGGGGCGACGGCGGCCCCGTCGGAAGCTCGGAGGGACCACCGCCCCCTCGGGGCTCAACGGCACGGCGAGGATGACATCCTCCACGGCGTCCACGGGGTTGCGGAGGTCGGGCCGCCACGGGGGGACCTCGACCCGCCAGCCGCCGGCCTGCGGCCGGACCCCGAGACGGGCCCGACCGAGCCGTCGGACGACCTCGGCCGACGCGAGCGACTCCCCCGCCATCTCCCCCAGGAGTCGCGAGGGCAGCCGCACCGACCGCATGGCGACCGCGGCACGGCCCGGGTCACGACGCGGGCCTGGACCGACGACCGGCACCGGGATGACCGACCATCCGCGCACCGCGAACACGACGAGGAGGAGGCCGAGGGATTCTTCGACGCTCCGGGCCTGGGTTCCGGTCGACTCGATGAGCAGCTCCCGGTCGCCGACCCTCGATTCCCCGGCGGTCCGGCTGTTGAGCACAGGCGGCAGGCTCAGGATCGAGCCCGCGGCATCCCGCAGGACGAGGCAGGAGCCCCCTTCGCGCCCGTACGCGCCGTAGCGCGCGGCCAGCGGATGGGTCCCGAAGAACGACGTCGCGGCCATCTCCTCGGTCCCGTCGAGCGGGACGAAGCGGACCCGGTCCAGGGTCTCGAGCGAATAGGAGACGGGGGGCTCGATCTTCTCCCACGGATAGATGCCGATGCTGGCGGTCCGACGGCCGCGTCCGACGGTCTCGTGGATCAGCTCCTGGAAACGGATCGCCTCCTCGAGCGTACCGGGGTCGAGCCCGCTCCCGGGTGGCGCCCGGACACGGTACCCCGCGATGACCGGCCGCAGCCGGTCGACGGACGCGTCGACCTCGAATACCGCCGAGCGATCGGTGGCAGGATCGACCCGGAACCGAAGGATCCCTCGGGCGAGTCCCAGGGCACCCCCGAGCTCGAGGGAAAGGCCGGCCTCGCTCAGCAGGTCGAGACGGTCCGGGGTGACGGAGACCGTGAGGGCGTCCCCGTCGAGCTTCTCGACCTCCGCCTTCGAGGCGAAGAGGAGGTCGGTGAGGCGCGCATCGGAGACCGGTGAGGAGAGGAACGACCGGACCCGTTCGACCGAGAGGACGCTCTGGGGCATCGCTAGGTCCCTCCGCCCCGGAGCGAGGCGAGGTCGTCGGAGAAAAGCTCCCGGATGTCGTTCGCCCCGAGCGACACCATGGCGAGCCGCATGACCCCGATCCCCCAGGCGATGACCGGCACGCCGATCCCGAGCGGTCGAAGGACCTCCGGGCGGAAAAGCCCCCCCGGGAAGACCTCGATCCACCCGAGCGTCGGGTGACGTACGTAACCCTCGATCGACGGCTCGGTGAACGGGAAGTAGCTCGGCCGTATCTTCAGGTCCCGGATCCCGATCGCCTCGGACAGGGACCGGAACACCCCGACCAGATGGCGGATGGAGAGGCCGGGCTCGCCGACGATCCCCTCGGCCTGGTGGAACTCGATGTGGTGGCTCGCGTCCACGCTCTCGCGTCGGAAGTTCCGGTCGAGGGAGAACATCCGGAACGGCGGCGCAGGCTGCCGGGCCAAGAACCGGGCGGAGACGGCGGTCGTCTGCGAACGGAGCGTCGGGCGGGAAGCGATGGTCGGGTCGTAGCGACCCGACCAGCCTGCGCCCACCGGCTGGGACTCGCCGGTGATCGGGCGGCCCTCATGGACCGCGGCCACCCGCGCGAGGAGGTCGGCGCGCGGCGGATGGCCTTCGACCCCCTCGACCGAGAGGGCATCGTGGATCGACCGGGCCGGGTGGTCCTGCGGCATGAACAGGACGTCGTTGTTCCAGAACTCGGTCTCGAGGAGCGGCCCCTCGGCCTGCTCGAACCCGAGGCCGATCAGGACCTCCTCGAACTCCTCGAGCCACGCCACGTACGGGTTCGGGCGGGCCCCGGTCACGAACGGCACGTCGGCCCGGACATCGTAGGGGCGGAACGGGCGCTCCTTCCACGCGCCCGAAAGGAGAAGTTCCGGGCGCAGCGCCCCGATTTCTTCCTCGCCTCCGCGAGCGAGGGGAAGCCGCCGGCCTTCGTCGGAGGGCGCCCAGCGCTTCCGCGATCGCCGTTCCGTACGGACCAGCCCCCGGCGCTCGAGCGCCGAGAGGATCGCCTCGTCAATGTCCGGATCCCCTTGCGCGACCTGCCGCAGCACGACCTCCTCGGGCAGGAGGTCCGCGCCGACCTTCGATCCGGCCGAGAGCCGGAACGGCAGGCCCTCGGCGAGGAGCCCCCGGCGGCGCAGGATCCCGATCGCGGCCGATCGCTCTTCCTGGCTGAGCCCCGTGAGCGCCGCGTCGTGGAGCGTCATGGAGCCGCCTCGTTCGGCGAGCGCCGAGAGGAAGCGCCGCTCGGGGAGACCCGTGGCGCGTGTCGCCTCTCCCCGGGGGGTGAGCCGGTGGATCGTCTGGTGTTCCTCTTCGAGGACGACCAGGTGCTTTGAGCGAAGGCGCTGGAGGCTGCCGCGTACCTGGTCGGCGTCGAGACCGCAGCGCCGCGGGAGCTCCTCTTCATCGATCGGCAGGGTCTCGATCGATCGGAGGGCCGAAAGGACGGAGCGCTCGGGTCCCGAGAGGCTCACGGGAGCGCCAAGGTCCGGACCCGCTTCCCCGGTACCGGGCACGGTCGGGGACAGAGGGTCGGGGTTAAGGGCTTTCGCTCGGCGGAGACCCATCCCCGGACGAAGGGGCCCCGGCCTCCGGCGGAACGGGCGCGGGCGGCGATGGGCCCGGGGGAGGCGCGGTCCCGAACCGGGGTCCGGTCGACGGCCCGGGGGAGCCACCGGTGCCGGCCGGCGGAGCCGGGACGACGCTCGCCACGCGGGCGTCCGAGGCGCGACGAGGCCGCCCGAGCCCGTATCCGATCGCCCCGGCGACCGTCATGATGAGAGCGAACCCGAGGAGGCTCGCGGGATATGTCGTGAGACCGCTCAGGAACGGCACGAACGCGAGCAGGTTCACCGGAACGGTCGTGGAGTTCGTCCCATAGTATCCGTTCGAGAGGACCGTGACGCTCACGTCCGCCGAGGCTCCGAGATAGCACGCCGGCACGGTCATGGAGACCGAGACATTCCCCGACGCGTCGGTGGTCGGCGAGGCCGAGCCGAAGGTCCCGGTGCACGGGCCAAGGTTCGTGGAGGAGACGAGCGAGACGTCCACCGGAACGTTGGGGATCGCCGCGAGGGTCGTGGCGTTCGCGAGGTGGGCCACGATCGTCACCGTTCCGCCCGGACCCACCGGGGATGGCGTGGCGTTCACCGAGAGCCGGACGAAGGTCGCGGTCAGATCCTCGTAGAGGACGAACGCGCGGGGAGAGCCCCAGCCGGTCTCCTGGTCCCAGCCGGGCGTCGCGGGCCCGAGGCAGGTGGAACCGCTCGTGATGTCCGCGAGGCCGATGCCGGCCCGTCCCGTCGGTTCGCCCGTGCCGATCGTATAGAGCCGGGGTCCGAGGGGGCCCAACGAACGGCCGAACTCCGCCGTCATCTCGGTGACGATGCCGGCCCAGAGGGGAGTGGCGAAGCTGGTCCCCGCGGCGACCTCTCCTTGGCCCTGAAAGTACAGATAGTCCTCGGCGGAGCTCGCGCTCACGTCCGGGGTCCCGCGCATCGGGTTTCCGAGGTTCTGCCAGGCGGGGGCCGCGTACTGGGTAGAGAATCCGCCCCCGCTCTCATTCCAGGCGGACTCCTGGAATCCCGTGATCGCGCCGGTGACGATGTTCCGCTGGAGCACCACGTCGGTCCCGCCGACGGCGATGACCTCCGGGGAGGTGGACGGATACTGGGGCGCGGGGACGCCCTGGCATCCGGCCTGCGAGTAGCCGCCGAGATCGCCCGTGGCGGCGAACGGGACGATCCCCCGCTGGACCGCCTCGGCGAGGTAGGTGTCGAAGGCGGCGCGCAGCCCCGCATCGTCGAACTCGGGGGTGCCGAACGACATCGACACCGCGGCGACCGGGAGGAGGACCGCCGTGTGGAGCGCGTCGGCCAGATCGCTGGTCAACGGCTGGCAACCTCCCGACCCCCCGGAGTACGGCGCATAGACCGGGTACAGGGTGGCGCCTGGGGCCATCGAACCGGACCACTCCAGGTCGAGCGTCAGCTCCCGGGCCTCTGGGCAGGGATCGCTGGATGCGGAGTTCGACGGGGCCGGCGCCCCGGCGACCGGCTCGGGAACCACGGTCGGTTGGGGGAACGTAGATGGGTAGTCCTGCTGGAAGAACGTCGTGACGTCGAGCGGGGAGTAGCCCTCTCCCCAGAGGACGATCGCGATCCCTTCGGAGGTCGCGTAGGCGGGGCTGCCGTTCCGACTGTAGAGGGAGGAGACGTCGTAGATGCTCCGCGCGATCGCCGGCGTGACGAGGTTGCTGTCCCCCAATGCCGGTGCGACCCCCGCGTCGAGGGGGAAGGCGTTCGAGAGCGGGAGCGTGAACGTGGTGACGCCGCTCTCGAGCCCGGTCACCGCGGCCACCCGTGACTGGATCCCGGGCGGCAGCGCGGGCGGGACGGCGGGGTACGTCACGGTCCGGTCGAGGTAGCTTCCCTCGAGCAGGTACGTCGAGAAGCTACGGTCGATCGCCGGGACGGGGCCACGGAGCGTCAGCGCCATCCGATCCGGCCAGACCTGCGTCACCGTCAGGCCCTCCGATCGGAAGTACGCCTGGGTGGCGTTGTATTCCGCGGTGGTGAGGCCGTATCGATTCGCCACTTCGGCGACACTGAGCGGTGGGGATCCCGTCGCCGGTGGGGTGAACAGTGAAGGATCCCGCGGAAGGAATGTCACGACCAGCGACCGGTTGCCGGTCGCGGGGGCCCCGCCGGCGACCTCGGAGAGGAGGGAGGCGTGGAACCCGGCCCGCGCGGCGAACGGAAGGGAGAGGGCGGGGTCGAGGGCGGCGCCGGGGACCGCTGCACTCGGAAGAGGGGTCGAGGCCCCCGGCCGGGCAGCGACGAGGGCCGGCAGCGACACGGCCAGCATCGCCGCGACGACCAGCAGGGTCATCGCGGTGCGGGCCAGCCGGTGCGGCCGCGCACGCGTGGTCATGCCGAAATGATGGGGGGGACCCCGAGAAATACCTAGGGGTCGTCCGGCGCCCCGTCAGACGCGGATGGGGGTCGTGTATCCCGCCGGTCGGCCAAACGGCTCCGACCCGCCGAACGGGTCGGGTCGCGGGCCGGGTGTCTCCCCTCTCCGCGCCGCGAGATAGGCATCGATCGCCTCGACCGCCTCCGAGCCGGAACCCATGGCGTAGACCACGGACCGGCCGCCGGTCGCGTAGACGCCGGGGATGGCGGTGGCGAACCGGGAGCCCTTCCCCTCGGGCCAGCCCTTCGGGTTGATAGCAAGATCGAGCTCGGACCCGAAGCCGTGGAGGTCTGCCTTCTGCCCGACGGCGACGATCACCGTGTCGCACGGGATCGTCGTCTCGGATCCGGGCACGGTCACCGGGCGGCGCCGACCCCCGGCATCCGGTGGACCGAGCTCCATCGCCTCGACGACGAGGCCTTCGACGTGATCGGTGCCGAGGACCCGTACGGGGGAGCGGAGGAACTCGAACCGGATCCCCTCCTCCTCGGCTCCGTGGACCTCCTCCGGGTCGGCCGGCATCTCCTGCCGGCTCCGGCGATAGAGGAGCGTGACCTGCCCGTTCGGAGAGAGCCGACGGGCGCTGCGCACCGAATCCATGGCGACGTCCCCTCCGCCGATGACGACGATCTCGCGGCCGACGGAGGGCGGCCGTCCTCCGTTCAGGTCCTTCAGGAAGTCGAGCGCGGGAAGGACCCCGGCCAGGCTCTCGCCCGGGATCCCGAGCGTCCCCGGTAGCGGGGTCCCGATCGCGAGGAGGACCGCCGCGTACCCCTCCTCGCGCAGCAGCCGGGCGAACTCGAGGTCCCGTCCGACCTTCGTCGATCGCACGAACGTGACCGGGAGGTCCCGGAACCGCGCGCGATCGGTCTCGACGTCCGCGTCGGTCATGCGGTACGCCGGGATCGTCTGCATGAGGCCCCCGAATCGCCCCTCCTCCTCGTACACGGTCACCGGATAGCCCCGAACGCCGAGATCCCATGCCGCCATCATCCCGGCCGGCCCCGCGCCGACGACCGCGACCCGCTCGGAGCGCTTCGCCGAGGGGACGTAGGCGAGATCGCTCTTCCCGAACTCAAGGGACGCACGCTTGAGCTGCCGGATCGCGATGGGGACCCCTTTCTTCTTCACGACGCAGGCGTCCTCGCAGTAGTGGTAGCAGACCTTGCATAGGGAGGTGGCGAGGGGATCATCGCGGAGCGTCACCCGCGCGGCCCCGTCGAAATCCTCCGCGGCGACGAGCCGGATGTACTCCCGGCAGTCCTGGGTGATGGGACAGGCCTCCACGCACCACGGGCGACGGCACTGGATGCAGCGCTTCGCCTCGAGCACGGCGTCCTCCCGGCGGTAGGCGTGGAGCACCTCGCGGAAGTCCTGGGTCCGTTCGGCGACCCGTTCCTCCGGGACCGGTACGCGCACCGGGTTCAGTTTGGGGGGGGCGGGTTTGGGGGCGGTCGTCGCCTCAGACATCGCCGTCACGCTGCGAGGACCGTCCGAGAGATAAGTCGGCGGTACGGACGGCGGAGCTCCTCCGACGACCGCGAGTCTCGCGGCAGAGACTCGAACTTATATGGGGCCGCCCCGGATGCCTACCCACTCTCCGGAGACTCCTCCATGGTCCTCGACGCGCTCGGAAAGTCCCTGCGGGGCGTTCTGCAGAAGATCGCCCGGGGCTCCGCCGTCGACGAGGCCCTTCTCGCCGAGGTGGTCCGGGACATCCAGCGCGCCCTCTTGCAGGCCGACGTCAACGTCCAGTTGACCCTCGATCTCACCCAGCGGGTCCGACGTCGCGCCACCGAGGAGAAGCCCCCCGCCGGTGCGAGCCTCCGGGATTTTCTGATCCGCATCATCTACGAGGAGATTCGCGGGATCCTCGGGAAGGACCGGCCCTTCGAGGTGAACCCGAAACGGATCCTCCTCGCGGGCCTGTTCGGACAGGGCAAGACGACCACCGCCGGCAAGCTCGCCCGGTACTTCCAGAAGCGTGGGGTGCGGGTCGGGCTGGTGGCGGCCGACGTCCACCGGCCGGCGGCGATCGACCAGCTCGAGCAGCTCTCGAAGAAGGTCGGCTGCGAGTTCTACGCGAACCGCTCCGAGACCCGGGCCGAGGTGATCGTCAAGGAGGCGCTCGCCCGCTTCCCGCCCCACCTCGCAATCCTGGTCGACACCGCCGGTCGGAGCGGGATCGACCCCGATCTGATCGCGGAGCTCAAGCGGGTGCGGGAGACCGTCCACCCCGACGAGGTACTGCTCGTGCTCGACGCGGCGATGGGGCAGGCGGCCGGACGGAGCGCGGAGGCGTTCCACAAGGCGGTCGGGCTCACCGGCGTGATCCTCACCAAGCTCGACGGCTCGGCCAAGGGGGGCGGGGCGCTCTCGGCCGTCGCGGTCAGCGGGGCGCCGATCCTCTTCATCGGGACCGGCGAGCATCTGGACGAGCTCGAGCGGTTCGAACCGACCCGGTTCGTCTCCCGTCTCCTGGGGATGGGGGACATCCAGACGCTGCTCGAGCGCTTCGAGGAGCTCTCGAACAAGGAAGCGGCGGAGAAGGCCGCGAAGAACCTGATGGCCGGGAGGTTCACGCTCCGGGACATGCGGAGCCAGCTCGACTCCCTCGGCCAGATGGGACCGTTCTCGAAGCTGGTATCGATGTTCCCGGGATTCGGCACGGGCAAGGTGGACGAGAAGACCCTGGACGCGACGCAGGTCCGGCTGCGGCGGTTCCGGACGATCCTCGATTCCATGACCGGCGAGGAGCTCGAGAACCCGCAGCTCCTCAAGGCCGAGCGGATCCACCGTATCGCGCGAGGGAGCGGCCAACGTCCGCAGGAGGTCCGGGCGCTGCTCAAACAGTACGAGACGACCAAGAAGGCGGCGCACGGGCTCGTCTCGAACCGACGTCTGCGCCGACAGCTCGAGAAGCAGTTCGGCGCGGGCGAGGCTCCGGCCGAGTGACGGACCCCGGAGGCCCCGACGGTGTGGAGCGGGAACGTTCTCGAGACCGCCGCCGGCCTCTTGCTGGTCTTCTTCGTTCCCGGTTTCCTGATCGCGAAGGCCCTCTTCCCCGAGTGGCGTCTACGGGGCCCGCTGGCCCTCCGCCGGGCGGTCGAGATCGTGACCCTCTCCTTCGTCCTGAGCGTGGCCCTCACGATCCTGCTCGGATACGTGCTCCTCTCGACGGCCCCCGGCGGGTTCCGGACGTCCTGGTCCGAACCGACCCTCGAGATCGGACTGGTCGCCGTCGCGCTGATCGCGCTCGGGTCCGGTGTCGCACGAGGGGCCTACCGGCGGGAGCCGCCGCCGGCACCGGTCCCCGAGCCGACGTCGGGCGACGAGGGGGCGTTCGAGCTGACCCAGAGGCTCGACCGCCTTCGGCGGGAGGAGCGGCGGCTCGAGCACGAGCTCCGGGTGGGGGCGCACGCGGCCCCCGAGGATGCCCGTCTTCGGTACCGACTCCAGGAGATCCGACAGGAATCGGATGATCTTCGGCAGCGACGCGAGAGGGAATATGCCAGCTAGGCGGGGCGAAGGGACGTTCGGGGACTGCAAGATGGTCCTGTTGCTGCGCGGAGAGCTCCGACTGACCGCCGGAAAGGCCGCGGTCCAGTCCGCCCACGCGGCCGTGATGCTCTATCAGCGCGCGGTCGATCGTGATCTTCCCGCGCTCGCCGCCTGGCTCCGCCAGGGCCAGAAGAAGATCGCGCTCATGGTTCCCACGGTCGCCGAGCTCGAGGCGCTGGAGCGCCGGGCGCGGTCCGTGGGGATCCCTACCGTCTGGGTCGAGGACGCGGGACTCACCGAGGTCCCGCCGGGCACCCGGACCTGCCTCGGTATGGGCCCGGCGCGGAGCGTGGATCTCGACCCGATCACCGGGTCTCTTCCGCTCCTGTAGAGAACCCCTCGCTCGACCCCGGTCCGGCGGGAACCGGAAGAGAAGCCATCGGAGAAAAAGAGGAACCCCCCGAGGTCCCGGGGAGCCTGCTGGCTCCCTCGGTCCCCGGGGGCGGGAAAGGGTTCGTCCCGGTGCTACTGGTCCCGTCTTAGCTCGACGGGGGCGAGGGAGGCGTCCCCTCACCCGTGGAGGTCCCGGACCAGGTCTGCGGTGGGTTCGCGGGCGGCCGCCGGCGACCGGCGATCGCCAGCACCAACGCGATCACGAACAGCAGCGCCAACACTCCGATCAGAGCGTAGGCGAGGGTGCTGAGGCCCGTGGTCGAATCGATGCCGGTGGTCGTGGTCGTGGTGCTGCTCGAGCTGAAGGAGACGGACACTCCAGCGTTCGCCCCGCTGACCGTGACCGATCCTCCGCTCGGAGAGCCCACGTAGTTGGTCGCGCTGACCGCGTACGTCCACGACCCGTTGATCGCGGACACCGTGATCGTGGTCCCAGTGCCGGCGTACGACTGCCCGTTGAAGTACACGGTCCAGTGCGTCCCCGACGGCAGTCCCGTCTCGGTGAACGTCACCGTGTACTCCTGGCCGAAGACGATGACGGCAGTCGCCGGAGCTCCGCTCACCACGACGGTCCCAGTGGCCGGGCTCGCGATGAACCCGGACGGAGCGACCGGCGTGTAGGTCACGGTCCCGTTCGGCAGGTTGACGACCAGGTTGTACGTGGTCGAGTTGTACTGGTGTCCGCCGATGAGGACGCCCCAGGAGGTACCGGCACCCACGCCGGTCTCGAAGAACGTCACCGCGTAGGTGAACTGCTGGAAGGCGATCGACTGCGAAGTCGCAGTCCCGTTCACCGTGGCGGTGCCGCTCCAGGTGGATGTCCACCATCCCGCGATCGTCGTCGTCGTCCAGTTGTAGTTGCCGTTCGGCAGGCTGAACGCGATCGTACTGCCCGAGCTCGACTGCCCGAACCCGTCCACGAAGACCGACCAGGAGGTCCCTGTCGGTAGGCCTGTCTGCGTGAAGGTTAGCGCGTACGACTGTCCCGCCGCTGCGAACGGCACCATCACGACTGCGTCCGCACCGTTGACCACCGCGATTCCCGAGCTCGCCGCGGGGGTATACCCAGGCGGCGAGACGATGCTGAACGTGTACGACCCGTTCAGCAGCGTGAAGTTGTTCCATTGCGCGGTGTTGACGTAGGTGATCCCGTTGAGGACCACACCCCACGAGGGAACCAAGCCCTTCGTCACGTTGGTGAACACCAGACCGGTCTCCTGGAAGGTGAGCTGGTACGTGGTGGTCGACTGCGACACGTAGCTCAGAGCCACCGTGCCCCCCGGCGAGGCTAGCGTAGCCGAACCCGCTGCGGGAGCCGTGTATCCGATGACCGGGGACGCCGCGTAGTCGTAGCTGCCCGCGGTCAGGTCGAACACGATCGACGGAGACGTCGATGTCTGCGCCCCCACGTTGTTCACCGTCACGCCCCACGAAGTGCCCGCGACGAGCCCGCTCTCCGTGAAGGTAAGCGGGTAGGTCGGGGTCCCGATCGCGGAGAAGGTCACGGCAACGCTCGGGCTCGCTCCGTTGATCACGACGGTCCCGTTGCTCGGGCTCGCCGCGTAGCCGCTCACGTACGACACGGCGTACGCGTACGACCCGTTGGTCTGCCCGGTGACGGTGATCGTCGAGGTCGTGGAGCTGTGGACCGTCCCGGCGAAGTTGACCGACCAGCTCGTGCCGCTCGGCAGTCCGCTCTCCGTGAACGTCGCGCTGAACACATTGGAGGCGTAGGCCCAGGTGTACCAGGTCTGCACCGCCGCGGCGCCGACGGCCGGGTTCACGTTGATCCCGGTCGGGGCGAGCCACGGGCCGTAGTCCTGGTTCGCGTTGTTGACGTACACGTAGACCATGAACGCGAGCTCGTTCCCGATGTGCTCGATCATGTTGTAATCGAGTATCCGCTGGGCGATGTTCGGCTCGAACTGCGCGATGTTGGTCCAGCCGAGCATCACGGAGTACGCGACGCCCTGGCAGGACGAGGGTATGGCGCTGTTCGGGTAGTTGGCCCAGTAGCTCAGGTTGGCCCACGTGATGTTGCCGTGGCCGCAGGTTGCCAGGTTGAACGACGGGGTGTCGAGCAGGTTCTGCGTCGCCATCGCGTAGGTGAACGACTGGCTCGGCTGCCACATGGGGAGGAGGAAGTCGGACGGATCGTTGTAGTCCGCAACCCAGCCCCAGTTATACACCGGCAGTGAGCCCTGTCCGTTACCTAGGCCGATCTGGCCGTAAAGGCCGGAACCGGTCGCAGTAAGGTCATAGCTGTAGGGAACCAGCCGGCCACCCGAGAGCGAAACGATCTCCGTGATCCAGTCTGAGATCGCGTTGTCGAGGCTCGGGGATCCCACCCAGCCGACGATAGGCCACGCGCACGGGGACGAGGTGGTGCACATCGTGAGCTGCGAGTCGTAGAGCGGGCTCGATGCGTTCGTGAGCTGGGCCCACCACCACGCGGCTCCACCGACATCCGCGGGATTGGCGTCCGGGTTACCCGCGAGATACGGCCAGCTGATGTTCGACGGGTAGTACGACGCCTGCCCGGGCGGGATAGCGCCACCGTACTCGACCGTGGTCTGGATGCCGTCCTGAGTCCAGACGGTGTTCTGGATGGTCGCGTAGGGGTACGCGCGGGTCAGGAAGTTCCGCAGACCGTTGTCGCCCAGGAAGTTCGAGTTGCCATACGGACCCACCGGGACGTTCAGCTTGTTCGTCGGATCGATGGCCTGTTCGTGAGCGATGCTGATGTTCTCCTCGAAGGCCATGAACCAGTTCGCGGTTCCTCCCGAGATGTTCCGCATCAGATCGTACTTGCCCTGGTTGACCAGCTGAAGGATCGTCGGCGCGTGCGAGATGTCGAAACTCGCCGTGTCGGCGGTCCCGGCGATCATCGCCTGGACACCGGCGGTGTCGGCGTTCTCCCAGTACTGGTTGACGGTCGGGATGTAGCCACCGGCCGGGGGTTCGCAACCGTTGCGTCCACCGGTCGTTCCCGTGCACCAAGACGGCTGGACATAGGCCGGGCTTGCCTTGAGCGTGTAACCGCCCGAGCCACCCGGACCACCGCTGTCACTGGAGCTTCCCGGGACGAGGTAGTACGGTCCACTTCCGACCATCGCGAACTGGACCTTCCCCTCGAAGTTGAACGTGCCAGTACTGGCCAGCGATTCAGTCGCGTCCCAGTAGGTGGGGGAGACCGTGGTCAGCCAGGTTTGGAAGGCCGCCTGGCTGGTGGAGGTCGCGTTCCCAGGCAGCAGGCAGGGTCCGTCGCCCGCAGCGGCGGAGCTCCCGTAGAAGCCCGGAACGGGGGCATCCTGCGCGGTGAACCAGCCGCACGGCGTGATCGAAGCTCCCAGCCCGTCCCCGATGAGCTCGAGGAAGTACGGCCAGGTGTTACCGGACGCCGCGGTGTTGAAGGTAATGCACCCGTGATAGAGAGCGCTGGTGGTCGCGATCGCGGGGCAGTACGTAGAGTCATTGACGAGCATGGAGCTCATCACGTTGTACGGAGTGTTGTTGAAGGGCGCGTGGATGCCACCATCCCAACTGGAGTTTCCGAAGGGGAGAGCCCACTGCTGCTGGATCCAGCCGTTGTAGAACTCCGAGTACGGCAGGTTCCCGAACATCATCGTGCGGGCCAGGGAGAACATGACGTCCGAGGGGTACACGCCCCAGCTCACCTGGGTGCTGGGGTCGTAGAAGTTCGCCTTCCCGTCGATAACGAACGTGTAGTACTGGGGGTTTCCCGTGGTCGCGTTGGCGCCCACCAGGCTGCTACTGAATAGCGCGGTACAGGACAACGAACCCGGGGTACAGGCCGCCAGTTCGGGCGTCCAGTTGTCCGGGGTCGGGCCGGTCTGCGTCCCGTTGAAGGTGATTAGGGATTGGTAGACATTGAGGATCGGTTCGTAGTCAGTCGTATAGTAGGCAAGGGATGGATCGAGTGTGGTCGCGCCACCGGGGGAGACCAGATAGCTATCCAGAGTCCCGGGGTGCGGTCCGCCCGACGCGGCTGGCGTCGGAGAGGCACTCGGTTTCGCTGCGTTTCCGGATGTGCTCGAGACCGCCGCCGGAGCCGCTGAGTGCCCGGCTGCGCTCGAGGGCGTGGAGCCACCGAACGGCAGCGCATTCGCGCCGGCCGAACTCAGCAAGCTCACGCCGAACAGAGCCACTATCAGCACTGCGATAATGGCCGTTGATCGCCGTACGTCGTACCCTCTCATTTCGTATACCCCTCTCTCATTCAGAACCTTGCGGTTCTGTTCGACTCCCGAGCGTCGCCTTCCATATATACCTTACATTTTGGCCATCGGTTTTCCCCCGGCGATTCGCCGGGGACCGCTGACCCGGTATGTATGACTCCGGGGCCTCAGGGTCGACGCACCCCTTGGAGGAAAGCACCCCGTAACGCGACTCGCGGTACGGGGGGTAGGGAGCAGACTCGCCGTCCGGAGGCACCCCCCGGAAAGGACGCGGGGCACGTTCGGGCTCCGCCCCCATGTGAACTCGCCGGTTGCAAGCGGTGACCACCACGGCGTTCTCCTTCCCGAGCACGGCCGTCCGGGAGCACGAGCGGGCTCGCCGTCGGGGGCAGCTCAGGGTCGGCGAATCGAGGTCGAGTGGTCCTAGAGCATCGCGCCGAGAGATACGACCCTTCTAGACGCGTCGGGGAGATACGCCTCCGGCTTGTGTTGGTCCCTTTCGCCAATGGCCCCTTGAGGGCACGGTGGGGTCGCCGGAAATGACGGGTGCGCGGCCTGTCCGGAGGAGCCGCGGGACCGGGGAAGGGGCTCGCGAGCCGTCCTGCCAGCGCTCGGACCGCTTTGTGGCCCGGAACGGGAGGAGACGGGGGTCCAGGCGCTCAGATACCGCCGGACGTGGCGTCGCGGGTTCCGATCGAGCTCCGATTTTGCGTCTCTTTCGAATGGTTATGTACTGGTACTCGATAGTTCGCCCGCATCCGGGGAACCGCCGCCGATGAAGATGTCCTTGTACATCATTCGACGACTGATCCTCCTCGTACCGATCATCATCGGCGTGATGACGATCACCTTCGTCCTGGTGAGCGCCCTGCCGATCAACGACCGGCTCATCGCCGCCTACGGCGCCCCGAGCCCGAGAGCCAGTTGGATCTACGACCCGGTCCTCTCGCCCGGCACCGGACCCTGCCCCGGACCGCCCAACACCCATACCTGCCCGAACCCGATCTACAACCGGGATGTCGCTGCCTTAGGATTGAACCAACCGATCCCCGTGCAATGGGGGATCTATCTCTACCGTAGTTTCACCTTCCAATGGGGGGCCGTCAGCAACTATAGTTCCGCGGGACTCCTGATTCCCTCGATCCATGGCCTGCCGGTGACCACGGTCCTCTCCTGGTATCTCCCCTACACTATCGAGCTCGCCGTCCTGTCCCTGGTGATCATCCTGCTGATCTCCATTCCCCTCGGGAACCTCGCTGCGGTCAATCGGAACCGTCCGGTCGACCAGGGCGCGCGCGTCATGTCGTTCTCCGGGTTCGCGCTGCCGGGTTTCTTGCTCGCCTCCCTCGTCCTGGTCGCGGTGGTGATCGGTGTAGGGTCGAACTCCGGATACCTCGCCCATACCCCATGGTGCCAATCCGGCGAGCCGCTCTGGAACGAGCTGACCGGCTCGTGGCCTCTCAGCAGCTGCTTCGGGGGTACCGGCGGAGCGACCAGCTTCCCCAGTTGGATCCACAACAACGGCATCTACACCACCCCGACCGGGTTCCCCACCGTCGATGCCCTCATCGCCGGTAACTACTGGGTCGCCCTCGATTCGGTCATCCGGATGATCCTTCCGGCCCTCGTCATCGCCTTCGGGACCATCGCCATCCTCCTCCGCTTCGTCCGCAACAGCATGCTCGAGGTCATGAACCTCGACTTCGTCCGGACCGCCCGCTCCGAGGGGATCCCCGAGTCGACCGTCATCAAGCGGCACGCCGGTCGCAACTCGCTCAACGTCACGATCACCGTGATGGGCCTCCTCTTCGCCTTCTTCATCGGAGGGTTCCCCATCATCGAGGACGTGTTCGGCCTCAACGGGGTCGGGCTCATTCTCGCCTATTCGGTGCAGAACACCGTCGGGCCGGTCGACTTCGCCCTCGTCTTCGGAACGACCCTGCTCTTCACCTTCATCGTCGTGATCGCGAACATCATCGTGGACGTGCTCTACGCGTACCTGGACCCCCGGGTCCGATTGGGGTGAGGATCGCATGAGTACCAGCACTCCGGGAGAGGGGTCTGCCGGAGCGGTCACCCGTCCGGCCCGACGGCGCAACCCCCGGATCGACCAATGGAAGAGGACATGGTACTTCTTGCGACGGAACACCCTCGCCCTGGTCGGGCTCGGCATTCTCGTGTTCTTCCTGCTCGTCGCGATCTACGCGCTCACCCAGTCGGTCCCGTGGGATCACCTTACCACGTACTGCGCGACGAACCAGGGGAACGGGGGCATCGACCAGTGTCTACCGGGGCAGCTCTCCATCTGCACCTACGCACAGGGGACCACCCCTCCGCACGCGGGCTGCTACCAGACCCCCCAGGCCTATCCCTCGGTAGTTCCCCCCACGCTGAGCCTGAGCCCTCTCGCGGCCGGTCCGTTGCCGTTGGGCTCGCTCACGGTCCTGCCCGGCGGTCTGCTCTTCTTCAGCATCTACGATGGACTGTTGCGGGGGATCGACTGGACCCTCCTGGTCTCGATCACGATCGTTGCCGGCGGAGCCTTGGCGGGACTTCTCCTCGGCTCGGTCTCGGGCTACTTCGGAGGGCTGGTCGATGAGGTCATCATGCGTCTCGTCGACATCATGCTGTCGATCCCCCAGCTCCTCCTCGTCATCATGGTGGTCTCGGTGGTCTCCGCCAACAACGTGACGCTGTTCGGATTGGATCCGACCTCCAGTAAGGTGCTCCTTCTCATCATCAGCTTCATGATCACTTGGTGGCCCTTCTACACGAGGATCGTGCGGGGTCAGGTCCTCGTCGTTCGAGAACAGAAGTTCGTCGAGGCCGCCCGAGCCTCCGGGGCGAAGAAGGGCCGAATCATCCTCCGCCACATCGTGCCGAACAGCGTGTACCCGGTCTTCATCCAGATCTCGCTCGACGTGGGCACGGTGCCTCTGCTCATCGCCGCGCTCGTCTTCCTCGGGTTCCGGTTGTTCCCGACCTTCTACTTCCCCGAGTGGGGCACGGTGGCGGCCCTGTCCGTGCAGCAACTCCCGGCGTTCCTGACCGGATGCCAGGTAGGAGTGTGCGTATTGCCGGCCTGGCAGCTCTTCGTTCCGGGTCTCGCGCTCTTCCTGTACGCGATCAGTGTGAACTTCTTTGCCGACGGGATCCGCGATGCGCTGGACCCCCGGCTGCGCCGGTGAGCAGGAGAGCGAAACGATGTCGATGAGCAGCGAGCCGACTCCGCTCGAGTCCCGGCTCCCTTCCGGGGCCGAGACGAACAGTTCCGGCGCGATGTCCGCTGCGTCGCCTTCCGAATCGGTCCCGCCGAGCTCGCCCGAAGTGGCGCTCGACATCCGGGACCTCAAGACCTACTTCTTCACCTACGACGGCGTCGTCAAGGCCCTCGATGGGGTCACGTTCCGGATCCACCGGGGCCGCACCACCGGTCTCGTCGGAGAGACGGGGTGTGGGAAGAGCGTCACAGCGTTCTCGGTCACCCGGTTGATCAACGATCCTCCGGGACGGGTGATCAGCGGCACGATCCGCTACCATGGCGCGAACCTCCTGTGGGCCCTGGGGGCGGAGGCGAAGTTCGTCCCCACCAACCGACGGGCGCTTCGCCGGCTCCATGCGGAGGTCGACGCTACCCTCCTCGCGCTGACCGCCGCCTTCCCCGGGAACGCCGAGGCCGAGGCGGTGCTGGTCGACCTCAGGGCGTCGATCGGAGAACTGCGGAAGATCTCTATCGGGACCGACTCGGAGGTCGGTCGGCAACTTCTCCAGATAGGCGCCCAACTCGATCGGCTCTCCGCCATCGCGTCGAGCGGCTCGACTGCCGTCCCGCTCATCGAGAAGCTGCGCGCGACGGCGGTGGCGCTCGATACCGCCTACGCCGAGAGCGAGACCAAGGTCAAGCGAAGCTTCCGCCGGGTGAAGGCCGCGAACGATCGCCTCTCCTCGGTGCGCGGTCGGGGGATCTCGATGATCTTCCAGGAACCGACGCAGGCGATGAACCCGGTGTTCTCCATCGCCAACCAACTGGGCGAGGTCCTCCTCCTGCACCGGGGCAAGGAGGTCATCGATGAGATGCTCGGGGCGGAGCCGGGATCACCCGGGGCGGGACCGGCGATCGAGGCTCTGCTAGTCTCCGCCAGTCAGGGGGATCGCATGGCCATGCGCTCGGCCGCCGAGCGCCTCGGCGATGCCGTGCATCTCTCGAGCTTTGGTACCGAAGCGTTCTACGCCGTGCGCGACCTGGGACCGCTCGCCCGCGAGGCCGGGCCCGTGCTGCGCCGGGCCCTGCGTCGGAGGCACCTCTCGTCAGGTCAGCGCCGCTATCTCGCGCACCGCCGTCGGCTGCTCGAACTGCGCGAACGCATCAGTGCCGAACACGTCGGGGAGATGCGCGAGGAGCGGCCCCACCGGGGCGCTCTCCGACGGCTGCGGGCCCGGCAGCGGGTCGAGCGCTGGTTCCACTTCTACTACGGCATCTGGGGCGTGCGGGGGCGGATCCAGAAGACCCTCAACACCGAACTGTTCTGGCGGGTCGTGCGGCAGCTCGAGGGGGTGGCGATCGCGAACCCCGCCCAGATCGCCCGGGGCTACCCCCATGAGCTCTCGGGCGGGATGCTGCAGCGCGTGATGATCTCGATGGCGCTCTCCGCGGAGCCGGAGGTGCTGATCGCCGACGAGCCGACCACGGCGCTCGATGTCACGATCCAGGCCCAGATCCTGGAGCTCATGCGCGAACTCCGGAACCGGGTGGGAACCGCGATCCTCCTGATCACCCACGACCTCGCGGTCATCGCGGAGGTCGCGGACCACGTGTGCGTCATGTACGCCGGGAGCATCGTCGAGCAGGGCCCGGTGCGGGAGATCTTCAGTCGTCCCTTGCACCCCTACGCCCAAGGACTGCTCGGCTCGATCCCCCGCCTCGACCAGCCCGGCAAGGAGCTGAACTCCATCCCGGGCTCGGTCCCGGACCTGATCCATCCCCCGACCGGCTGCCGGTTCCACCCACGCTGTCCCTACGCGATGCCCATCTGCAAGCAGGTCCGACCCCCGGTGACCCTCGAGGGACCCGAGCATAGCGTCGCGTGCTATTTATACAAGGGACCGGTGGTCGCCGACCAGAGCTAGGTGGGGGCGCGAGGGGATCCGGTGAATGGCAGGGCGTCGAGCGATCGATCGAACCGTCGACCAACGGTGCCGCGCTTGGTCCCGATGAGCCGCCCATAGATCCCGAGCGGAGGTTGCTCGGATGGCAGCGGAAGTCGCCCCTCTCGTAATTTCGGCCCGTAATCTACGGAAGTACTTCCCCGTTCGTGGGGGCCTGTTCTCGACGCACATCGGCGATGTCCGCGCGGTCGACGGGGTGAGCCTGGACATCCACGAGTCGGAGACCGTGGGGCTTGTCGGGGAGTCCGGTTGCGGAAAGACCACGGTCGGCCGATTGCTGCTACGGCTGATCGAGGCGACGTCGGGCCACGCGTTCTACCGGCTCACCGACGAGGCGAGCGCCCGCGTCGACGCTCTCTACGCTAGCTTGCGTCCGTTCACGGATCCGGAGCCGAACGGCCGCCCGCTCTCCCCGCAGGCCCGGGCGTCCCTCAAGGAGCTGGACGAGATCGCCAACCAGTACTCGCTCTATCGGAAGTCCGGGCGCGAGATGCACGAGCTCCGCGGGAAGCTCCAGATCGTCTTCCAGGACCCGTTCGGCTCGTTGAGCCCGCGGATGCTGATCCGCGACATCGTCGCCGAACCGCTCGAGATCCACCACTCCGGGAGCCGACGTGAGCGCCGCAGCCGCGTGCAGGAACTGCTCCGCGAGGTCGGGCTCAACCCCGAGCACGAGTGGCGGTTCCCGCACGAGTTCTCCGGCGGCCAGCGGCAGCGGATCGGCATCGCCCGGGCGCTGGCCCTTCGACCGGAGTTCATCGTGCTCGACGAGCCGACCAGCGCGCTGGACGTCTCGGTGCAGGCCCAGATCCTCAACATCCTTCGCCGCCTGCAGGCCGAGCAGCGTCTCTCGTACCTGTTCATCTCGCACCATCTCTCGGTCGTCCGCGCGATGGCCCACCGGGTGGTGGTGATGTATCTCGGGAAGGTCGTGGAGAGCGCGCCGACGGACGAATTGTTCGACCGAGCCCTCCATCCGTACACGCAGGCCCTCCTTTCGGCGATCCCGATCCCGGACCCGGAGCTCCAGCGGGAGCGGATCATCCTCAAGGGGGACGTCCCGAGCCCGGCGGCGCCTCCCCCGGGATGCCGGTTCCACACCCGATGCCCGGCGGTCATGCCGGTCTGCTCGAGGGTCGAACCCCCGCTGATCGCGGTTCGACCGGATCACTGGGTCGCCTGCCACCTCTACCCGGCCACGGGTCCCACGACCGCGACGGCCGCCGCGGCATCCGCGACGATCGGCTCGTAGGCCGCGACGGAGGCACCGTGGCGAGGCCCTCTCGGTGGGGCTGGGACAACCCCGAGGAGAACTCGGCCGAGGTCTCTCAGGAACGCGCCGTGCTGCGCGCCCGGATGGATGCGGTCGAGGCCGAGAAGCAACAGGCCCTGAAGGACCCGGGGCCGAGCTGGAGGGACTGGTGGTTCCGGAGCGCGTCGAAGTGGTACATCCTCGTCGGGTGCCTCGTCGCGGACGTCTGGGTGGTGACGTACTGGCTCGAGCTCGGGAGCCTCCTCGGAGCCGTGCTTTCGCTCGCGGCCGCGGTGTACGCCGAGTACATCCTCTACGAGTTCCTCTGGTACCGTCCCCCGCTCCTCATCAGCTTCCACCGGTCACATTTCCGGCCGACCTGGTGGCGCCCGTTCCGCTTCGGTCGGTGGACCCCCGAGGCGGCGATCTGGGCGGAACAGCCGCATGATGAGCTCGAAGAGGAGGGTGTGAACCCGAAGGAGTTCCTGTAGGGTCGCGGCGGATCCGCCGGATGGAGCGCTCTCGCCGGCTCGGGGGTCTGCCATCGCGTGGACCCCCCCGGTCGGACGGTCGGCTTAATAGGTGTGGACGATGCGCCCGTCCGTGCCCTCCGCGATCCGCGTACGACGTCTGGCTCCGTCGCTGCTCAGCGCCGACTTTGCGGCCCTGGGGGACTCGGTCCGGACGGCCGAGGCCGGGGGCGCCGACGCCTTCCATCTGGACGTGATGGACGGCCACTTCGTGCCGAACATCTCTTTCGGGCCGGCGCTGGTCGCGGCGGTCCGCGCGCGGACGCGGCTCCCGCTCGACATCCACCTCATGATCGAGAACCCGCTCCAGTACGTGGAGGCGTTCCACGCCGCGGGAGGGGACACCCTCGTCTTTCACCTCGAGGCCCGCGACGATCCCGCGGAGGTCGTTCGGACGGTCCATCGGCTCGGGGGCCGGGTCGGCGCGGCCCTTCGACCGGAGACGCCGCTCTCGGCGGTCGAGTCGCTCGCGGACCGGGTCGACCAGGTCCTGGTGATGAGCGTCCACCCCGGTTTCTCCGGCCAGTCGTTCCTTCCCGAGGTGCTGCCGAAGGTGCACGCCGCCCGCGCGCTCGTCGATCGCCTCGGGACCGGGGCGGACATCTCGATCGACGGCGGGATCGGCCCCGAGACGGCCCGGGAGGCCGCCCGCGCCGGAGCCACGTTCTTCGTGTGCGGCAGCTCGGTCTTCGGTGGCGGGGAGGTCGGGGCCAACCTCCGCCGGATCCGGGCCAGCGTGGAGGAAGGAGCGGGCGGTGCGGTTCGGTGACCTCTCGGCAGCGTACGAGCGTCTCGAGGCGACCTCGAAGCGTCTCGAGATGCGGGCCGCGCTGGTCGAGCTGATCCGGCCGTTGCGCCCCCCCGACCTCTCCCGGGTCCTCTACCTCTCCCAGGGTCTCCTCCGTCCCGAGTACGAAGGGGTCGAGCTGGGCGTCGCCGACTCCCTCGCTCGGAGGGCCGTGGCGATGGCCACGGGCGTGCCGGAGAGCACGGTTGCCCAGCGGGTGAAGCGCTCGGGAGACCTGGGGAGCACCGCCGCCGAGCTGCTCGAGGGAGTCCGGCGGCTCGACTCCCGGGAGCCCCTCACGGTCGCCGGGGTCTACGGCGAGCTGACCGCGATCGCGGAAGCGAAGGGGCCGGGGTCGCAGGAAACGAAGGTCGACATCCTCTCCCGGCTCCTCGTGAAGGCGACCCCGGTCGAGGGAAAGTTCCTCGTGCGGTTCGTCCTGGGAACGCTGCGGGTCGGCGTCCGGGAGATGACGATCCTCGACGCCCTCGCCGGCGCCTTCGCCGACGGCGCGAAGGAGACCCGGGCCCGCATCGAGGCGGCGTTCAACCTCTCGAGCGATCTCGGCCTCGTCGCGAGCGCCCTCGTGGACCAGGGGGTGGCGGGCCTCGAGGGGATCACGATCGAGGTCGGTCGGCCCGTGCGCCCGATGCTGGCCGAACGGGAGCCGTCGCTCGAGGCCGTTCTGGAGCGGATGGAGGGATCGGCCGCGCTCGAGTACAAGTACGACGGGCTCCGCATCCAGGCCCACGTCCCGAAACACGGTCCGGTCCGCCTGTTCTCGCGACGCCTCGAGGAGGTCAGCGCCCAGTTCCCCGAGCTCACCGCCGAGCTCCCCGGCGCGGTGCGGTCCGCGCCGGCGATCCTCGAGGGGGAGTGCGTCCCGATCGACCGCGACACCGGCGAGATCCTGCCGTTCCAGGAGGTCTCGCGGCGTCGCGGACGCAAGCACGATCTCGACCGGTTGCGCGAGGAGGTGCCGGTCTGCCTCTTCACGTTCGACGTCCTCCTCGAGGAGGGCCGGCCGGTCTACTCAAGACCGTTCCCCGAACGGCGGGAGATCCTCGCCCGGATGCTTTCCCCCTCCGAACGCATCCGGCTCGCCACCCAGGAGGTCGTCCACGACCTCCCGTCGGCCACGAGGTTCTTCGAGACGGCGGTCGCCGCCGGCGCCGAAGGCGTGGTGGCGAAGTCGCTCAAGGAGGGGAGCGCCTACCGGGCGGGCGCCCGCGGGTACTGGTGGATCAAGTACAAGCGGGAGTACACGGCGGGGCTCGTCGACTCGATCGACGGGGTCGTCGTGGGCGCCTTCCACGGCCGCGGACGGCGGGCCGGACATTACGGCGCCTACCTGCTCGCGGTCTACAACGACCGGGCGGACCGGTTCGAGTCGTTCTGCAAGGTCGGAACCGGGTTCGACGACGCGCAGCTCGCCGAGATGCCGAAGCGGCTCGCGCGCTTCGAGACGGAGTCCCGTCCCGAATCCGTGGAGACGGAGCTCACCCCCGACGTCTGGATGCGTCCGGGACTGGTCCTCGAGGTCCGGGGTGCGGAGCTCACGCTGAGCCCGATCCATCCCGCGGCCCGCGGGAGCATCCGACCCGAGGCCGGACTCGCCCTGCGGTTCCCCCGGTTCACCGGGCGCGTCCGGGACGACAAGGGGCCGACCGAGGCGACGACGACCGGCGAGCTGCTCGAGATGTACCGGTCCCAGGTGCGGCGGGCCTCTCCGGAAGAGCCGTCCGGACCCGCCTGAACCGGGGCCGAGCGGGGGCGATCCCCCGCGACCGGACCCCGGAGGGGGGGACCGATGCTCCTGCATCCAAAGACATAAGAAGGTACGGTCCGCTCGCCGAGAGACGGTAGTGGGCCATGCTGGTCGAGATGACCGAACTCCTGGGACGACAGATCTACACACCGGACGGACGCCTGTTGGGCGAGGTCGACAACGTGGTCGTCGACGTCGATTCGGCGAAGATCGACGGGCTGTACGTCGACGAATCGAGTCCGATGTTAGTGGAGGACTCGCGCCCCACGAACGTCCCCTACCGCTGGGTCTCCGCGGTCAACGACGTCGTGCTCCTGAAGTACTTCCCGAAGCGGGTCTCCGTGAAGCGGTCTCCCGCGCGCCCGGCGAAGGACGCGGAGCCGGTCGCCCCCGCCGCGCGCTGACGCCGCGGGGATAGCCAAGCCCGGAAACGGCGCAGGACTTAAACGCCGGCTTCGGCCGGCGAAGAGATCCTGCCGCGAAGGCGTTCGCCGGTTCAAATCCGGCTCCCCGCATCGCCCGACGCGACCCGGGGAAGCCGGGGCGGAGGTTTTCTAGGCGGCCCCGATTCGCCCGTCCGTGCGTCGCTCCGAGATCGTTCGGGCGCTCGCCCGGGTGCCCCCGCCCGACCGGCCGCGCGCCGAGCTCGAACAGGTCGTCACCCCGCCCGAGTTGGCGGCCGACCTCCTCTACGCCGCCGACCGGTGGGACGGGCTCGCGGGCCGATCGGTCCTCGACCTCGGATGCGGGACCGGGCGGCTCGCGATCGGCGCGGCCCTCCTGGGGGCCGGTCCGGTGGTCGGCGTGGACGCGGATGCGACGGTCCTCGAGCGGGCCCGTGAGGCCGCCCGGGCGGCGGGAGTATCGGTCGAGTTCGACCGGCGCGACGTGGCGGAGTACGACCGGCCGACGGCGATCGTGCTGATGAACCCGCCGTTCGGCGCCCAGCGCGCGCACGCCGATCGACCGTTCTGGGAGCGCGCCTTCGCCCTCGCCGAGCGGTCGGTGCACGCCTTTGCCCTGGCCGATTCCCGAAGCTTTATAGCGAGACGCGCGGTCGCGCGCCACGCCTACGTCCTCGAGACGCAACCGGTCGCCTGGGAGTTGGGGCGGACGTTCCCGCACCACACCCGGCGGCGGGTGATGCTCGCCGTCGACCGCTGGGCGATCCGAACGGAGCAGAACGATGAGCGCACCCGAACTTCCGAGACTGGTACTTCCCGGTGATTACCTCGGCGCCGCCGAGGAGTTCATCCCGGGTCGCGGAACCTACGAGAACCGGGGACGGATCTTCGCCTCAGTGCTCGGCACCGCCGTGGTCGATCCGCGGGACCGAACGGTCCGGGTCGACGCGAAGAACGCGGTCCCCGAGCTTGAGGAGGGGGACCTCGTCTACGGACGGATCGATGAGATCAAGCCCGCGATGGCGATCCTCACGGTCCTGACGACCTCGACCGGTCGACGGGGGGTCCCCGGCGCCCCGGAGGGGACCATCCACATCTCGAAGGCCCGTGAGGGGTACACCGAGTCGTTCTCGGGCGAGTTCGCGGTCGGCGATGTCGTGCTGGCCCGCGTCCTCCAGGTGAAGCCGTCGATCAAGCTCTCGACCGCCGCCGCGACCCTGGGGGTGCTGGCGGCGCGATGCCAGGTCTGCCACGCCCTCCTCACCGCAGGGCCGAAGGACCTCGTCTGCCCGCGCTGCGGCAACCGGGAGCGGCGCAAGCTCGCGAGCGGGGCCCGCCCGGGCGGACCGTCCACGCATGCTCCCGACTCCGACTGACGAAGAGCGGCGGCTCGCCGCGCTCGTCCGGGCGCACGACCGCTGGCGCGGACGCGAGGTCTTCAACCTCCTGCCGAGCGAGAACGCGGTCTCGCCCACCGCCCGTCGCTACCTCGCGAGCGATCTCGCCGGTCGCTACACCCTGCCGGTCCCGACCGAGATGGAGGGGGAGACCCTCGACAACAGCTACACCGGGACCCGGTACACCGACCAGATCGAATCGCTCGCGAACGCGTCGGCCGCGCGGCTCTTCCACGCCCGGTTCGCCACGACCCGGCCCCTCTCCGGACACATCGCGGCCCTCTCGGCCCTCGCGCCGCTCCTCCCCCGCGGGAGCCGGATCCTGGCGATCCCTCCGAGCGAGGGCGGATACGACGGGTACGCCCCGGGGTTCGTGCCGTCGCTCCTCGACTACACCGTCCGGCCGCTCCCCGCGAACGGGCCGGGCCACCGGGTCGAGGCGGCCCAGGCCGTGGAGACGATCCGGCGGGAGCGCCCGAACGCGGTCGTGCTGGGGCAGAGCTTCTTCCTGTTCCCCTACCCGCTCCGGGAGATCGCGGAGGCGGCGCACGCGGTCGACGCGCTCGTCCTCTACGACGGCTCCCACGTGCTCGGGCTGATTGCCGGCGGGGAGTTCCAGGACCCCCTGCGGGAGGGGGCCGACGTCCTCTTCGGCAGCACCCACAAGTCGTTCCCCGGCCCCCAGGGCGGGCTCCTCGTCACGGACCGGGAGGACCTGTTCGACGCGCTCGACCCCGCCCTGGTCTGGCGGGTCTTCGACAACGCGCACTGGAACCGGATCGCGGGCCTGGCCCAGACGCTGCTCGAGCTCGAGCGGTGCGGGAAGGAGTACGCCTCCACGGTGGTGGCGAACTCCCAGGCCCTCGGGCGGGCGCTCTCCGATCGCGGACTGCCGCTGATCGCCGAGGCCGAAGGGTTCAGCCGCTCGCACCAGCTGCACCTCGACCGCCCCCGGCTTCGCGCAGAGACCGGTCTCGGGGGCGGGGCGTTCGCGCGGCGCCTGGAGCGCCAGCGGCTCCTCATCGACCTGGTCGGCCGCATCGGCACGGCCGAGGCGACCCGTCTCGGCCTGACGCCGGCCGATATGCCCCGCCTCGCCGACCTGATCGTCCGGGGCGGCGTCGAGGGCGCGCGGGTCGGGTCGGAAGTGCTCGCCTGGCGGAAGCAGTTCCGAAGCCTTCGGTTCGCCTAGAGCGGCCCGGGCACGGTCCGGTACCCCCACGGGCCGCTCCCGAACTCCCCGATCGCGGACGACCCCGAGCCCGGGGCCGCCACCGATGGGCTCATGGCCGAGGGAGGTCCACGGACCGGCCGTGTCCCGTCCCGTCGCCCTCACCGGCACGCCCGGCACCGGCAAGAGCGCCGTCGCCCGGGCCCTGGCCGGCCGGTTCCGCGCCGTCGAGGTCGGGGAGCTCGCCCGGGAGCTTCGTTGCGCCCGAAGGACCGGCCGGGGATGGACCGTCGACCTGACGACCCTCCGGGACCGGTTCCGTCCGTGGGCCCGGACGGCCGGTGGCGTCCTGGTGGTCGGCCACCTCGCGCACCTGTTGCCGATCCGGGACGTGGTCGTCCTCCGCTGCCACCCCGTCGAGCTGGAGCGCCGGCTCTCCCGCGCCCACCGTGGGACGCCGGCCTCCCGTCGGGAGAACGCGATGGCGGAAGCGCTCGACCTCGTGCTGGTGGAGGCCGTCGGGCCGGGCCGACGGGTCTGGGAGATCGACACGACCGGCCGGCCGGTCGACCAGGTATCGCGGTCGGTGGCGCGGCGTCTCTCCGACCGGGGGCCTTCGCGGTACGGAAAGATCGACTGGCTCGGAGACCCCCGGGTGACCGACGGTCTTTTGGGTCGGCCGTCGTACCGGTCCCCCCGATGGTCCTCGAGGGCTACCGCGACCGCGTGAGGCCGTACCTGGAGCGGATCTCGCGACCGTGGCTGGGGTGGAGCCCGGGACGGATCAGCGGGCTCGCCTTCGGGCTCACGGTCGCGGCGGCGTTCGTGGCCGCGCTGGTCCGGTGGACCACCCCCTATCTCTTCCTCCCGGTGGCGGCACTGATCGTCCTCGGCGGGACCTTCGATGTGATCGACGGCGAGGTCGCGCGGCGCACCGCGCGCGCCTCGGTCCGGGGCGACTTCCTCGACCATGTCCTCGACCGCTATGCCGACACGATCCTCGTGATCGGGATCGCGGTCTCGGGGTTCGCGAACCCGGTCCTCGCCTTCCTCGCGCTGGCGAGCCTGCTCCTCACGAGCTACATGGGCACGCAGGCCCAGGCCGTCGGGCAGGGACGCCTCTACGCCGGGCTCCTCTCGCGGGCGGACCGGCTCGTCGTCCTCGCCCTCGCCACGTTCCTCGAGTTCGACTGGTCGCTCCCGTGGCCGTGGGCGCCGGGCGCCCCGTGGGCGCACTTCTCGCTCGGGGGTCTCTCCTTCACCGTGATCGACGTGGCATTCGTCTACTTCGTCATCGCCGGCCAGTGGACCGCGTTCGCCCGGGCGCGTCGGGTCTATCGCGCGATCCCGCCGTCGCCCTAGGGTCCTCCGCCCCGCTCTCCTCCCCCCGATCGATCACCGTTCCGCCGCGGAGCCGGTAGTACTGGAGCGGGTGGCGCAGGTACGGCTCGAAGCACCGCGGATCGCGGTCCCGGTCGCGGGGCTCGGCGGCCGACGGGTCCCCGTCCCGGAAGCAGAGACCGTGGCTCCGCAGCGTGTGGCACTCGGGCGGCTCGTAGCCCCGCCCCCCGTCCCGGTGCGTGATGTGCTCGACCTGGTAGCGGGTGATCGACTCGTCGAAGTCGGGAGCCCCCCGGTAGGCGTCGACGATCGTCTCCTCGTCGGCGCCGACCCGGTGAAGATAGGCCGCCAGCGCGAACCGTCCCGCATGGGAGAGGTTCTCCCCCTGCTGGAGGATCCGCTGCATCTTCCGCATGCAGGGCGGGAAACGGTCGGGCTGGATCGGCCCGGCGAGGCCTCCGGGCCGGGCGACGGGCAGGGGCATCCGGACGGCGAGCTCCTCGAAGAGCTCCCGCTCCTGTTCCCGGACCCTCCGGACGACGTCCTCCGCGAGGGGGACCGGGACCGACAGGCGGAGGCGGACCGCCTCCTGCAACAGACGGGCCGCCCGGACGAGCTCGACACGGACCGCGCCGTGGACGACCTCCTGGCGGGCGAGGCGGAACTCGGCCTCGCGGATCGGGGTCGCGAGCCGCAGGTAATCGACGAGCGAGAAGGCGCCGACCGCGTCGGTGGGCGTGAGCGGGTAGCCCAGACGACGGGCGACCTCGCCGAGCTCCTCGGTCGGCACGGCCGCGAGGCGGCCGTAGCTGCGCTTGGCCTCGGAGACGGCCCAGCGGCGCAAGGTGGCCGGCGCCGGCGCGGCCGACAGGACGATCCGCGCGAAGAGGAAGGAGAGGTACCGGACCGTGGGATCCGCCCGCGCGAGCTCGTCGAGGTCCCGCAGGCCGCGGGGATCGTCGGCCGCGGCCCGGATGCGCGTGCGTCCGAGGGTCCGCGCCGTCCCGAACGCGGGCTCCTCGAGGAGGGCCCGGACGGAGACCGATTCGGCTCCCAGCAGGGACTCCGCCCCGGGCAGGAACGGGTACTCTGCGAAGAGCGACCGCTCGTCTATAGGAGCCGAGGCACGATGAACTGCCATAGGAGCAGGAGCAGGACCAGGACCGACGAGACCGCGGCGGCGCGTCCGCCGAACTCGTCGAGGTGCGCCGCGGTCCAGCCTCGTTTCACGCGGGCCGCGAGCGACGCGGCGAAGTCGCGGAAGAGGAGGCCGCCGTCGAGCGGGAAGAGCGGCAGCGCGTTCGACAGGCCGAGCAGGAGGTTCATCCAGGCGAGCCAGTAGAGGAGGTTCGCGCCGATCCAGAACGCGGAGGGACTGACGTGCGCCATGACGCCGGTGAGATGGAAATAGCTGGCCGGGGTCCCCGAGACCGGCTCGATGCCCGCGAGCGGAAGGACCAGCCAGTCGAGGGTGCCGGTGACCGGGCCCGCATCGCTTCCGGGAGGCCAGATGAGGATCCCCCGGATCTCCGAGGGCGTGAGCGCGTACACCGCCACCCCGAGGAAGCCGCGGCTCGAGTTGTTCGGGTTCGTCGCGAGCACCACCGAGGTTGTGACGCTATGGCCGAGGGACGCGGAGTAGTAGGTCACCGTCACGGTCTCGTGGGGGGTCGAGTTCGCGAGGGCGGCATCGAAGAGGTTCGTGGTGGGCGTCGGGGCGGTCCCGATGGCCGTGATGATGTCTCCCGCGGCGAGGCTCACGTTCGCGGCCGGGGTGCCCGACTCGACGTAGGCGATGCCGACCCCGTTCGCGTTCGGCGCCACCGACGAGGCGATCAGGCCCGAGAGGGCGACGAAGAAGACGACGGTCAGCGCGAAGTTCGCGAGCACGCCGGCCGCTGCCACCCGATCCCTCCGGCGACGGGAGGCGGCCTGCATCTCGGCATCGTCCTGCTCGACGAACGCGCCGATCGGTATGACGAACCACAGGATCCCGAGGCTCTTCACGCCGATCTTCTGGGACCGGGCGATCACCCCGTGCATCAGCTCGTGGAGGACGATGCCTACCACGAGCGCCACGATGCCGTACCCGAGCGGGATGATGGGATTGATCCCCGGGAGGCCGAGCGCCTCCTGGGGGGTCGGGGCCTGGGAGGGAGAGAGCCGGAGCGAAGTGATCGCCCCGAGGATCAGGAGCGCGACGATGACCGCCATCGCGATCGCCGCGAGGGTCACGCCGAGGTCCCCGATCACCGACCAGAACCGGGAGAACCGCCCCCAGCGGTCGAGCAGGGACCGGCCGCGCTGTGTCTTGGTCATGAGCGCCGGTCCGAAGAGCGAGAGGCTTCGCTCCGGGCCGATCCTACCGGCCCGGTACAGGAGGTAGAGGATCAGCCCGTAGAGCCCGATCAGGGCGATCGCGATCTCGTAACCGAAGTACGGGTCCACAGCAAGCCCCGAATCTCACGCGCGGTCGAGGTTATAGGTTCTGCCGGAGCGGAGGCGCTCCCTTCACCGGAAGAGACCCCGGAGGGGCACGCTCCCCACCGGCAGCTCGCGACCGCCGCCCTCCCCAGTCCCCGCGGGGGCCCTCGCCTGGCGGGTGGGTCCGTCCCGGTACGGTCGGTCGCCCGGCGAAGAGCCGCCGAGCCGGTCGAGGCGGGTACCGTGATCCCTGAACCGGGCCCGAGAAGGTATGGGCGGCCCCGGCGGCGTCCTCCGAAAGCCGATCGAGGGCGAGGGCTTTAACTGAAAGTGATAGAAGGCCTCATATGTGATGGCACGGTGGCAACGATGTGGACGAACTCCTCCTGCGACCCGCCGAGGCGGCGCGAAAGCTCGGGGTCCACGTCAAGACCCTGCAACG
>JAKASE010000045.1 GCA_021819135.1 Thermoplasmata archaeon
TTGGTCCAGTTGCTCAGTGGAATGACGCCGCTGGAGCCGGGACTGTCGGCGTGGGCCGCCTCGGTGGGGCTGGCGGGCCCCACTCAAGCGGCAGAATGTCCCTGACCGTTATTGGATACCGTAGGAATAGGAAGCGCGAGTGACGTACCGCGCGGCCCGGCGCGCCCGAAGGCTCGCCGACGAGAAGCTGACCCCGAAGCCGGCGGCCCGGAGCATCGGCACGTCGTTGTCCCCATCGCCGAGGATGACGCAGTCCTTCGGCGTGAGCCCGAGGTGACCGAGCGCGAGCCGCAGGGCGGGCAACTTGCCGGCACCCGGCGCCATGAGATGGACGGCGTACCCCGTGGACTCGATCGCCACCCGGCCGGGGCCGAGGGCGCCCCGGAGCCGCCGGACCGGGATCGTCGGCTCGAGCGCGATCTCGCTCTCCCGCCAGCGGTCGGTGAACAGGCGTCGGACGGGCAACCCCGCGCGAACGAGCGCGTCGTAGGCCCGGCGCGCCGGTCGAGGGTCGGCGAGCCGTTCGACGTGCTCGGAGCCGTCCGGGCCTTTCCGATACAGCATCCCTCCGTTCTCCGCGACGATCGGCCCGGAGAGTCCGAGGGATCGGTAGAGGGCGAGCGCGATCGGGAGGACGTTCCCGGTCGCGAGGAGTACGGGGATGCCGCAGTCCTCGACGCGCCGTACCTCCCGCACCGCGGCGGGGTCGAGCCGTCGGCTCGCGTCGGTGAGCGTTCCGTCGACGTCCGTCACGACCGCGCGGAACCGCGGGTGTTCCGCCGGTGGGCGGTCGCCTCCGTCCGCACGATCGGGCATGGGTCGTTCCGGGCCAGGTCAGCTCCCGAGCTCGGCCGCACGCCGCGCGATCGCTCGACGCAGGGCCTCGGCGACCTCCTGCCCGTCACGGCGACCCCGGACCTCCTTCATGACGTCCCCCATCAGCGCCGAGAAGCACTCGATCCCCTTACGTCGGACGAGGTCGTCGTTCGACCGGACCACCCGGTCGACGAGGCGGTCGAGGTCGGGCTTTCCAAAGCCGGAGAGACCGACCTGCTCGAGGGCGGCATCCAGCGACCCCGCCCCGCCGGCGAGCGCCGCGAGCACCCTAGGGATCCCCTCCTTCGCGAACCGACCGCCCTCGACGGCCGTGAGCAGCGCATCGAGCGTCTCCACGGTCGGGGCGAAGGGTGAACCCGCCGGTTCGGCCGCGGGGACGGCCGGCAGGTCATGGATCAGGAGCCGCGCGACGAGCGGAGCCGGATGTCCGCGGCCGGTCAGCTCCTGGAACGGCTCCTCTGCGTCGCTGTAGACGATCTGGCGGACGACCTCGGCGTCGAGACCGTGCTCTCTCTCCAAGCGGGATCGGAGCGCCTCCGGCCGCTCGGGCAGGTTCTCCCGGATCCGGCGCAATCGCTCCTCGGGGATCGGGATCGGAGGGATGTCGGTCTCGGGATACATCCGGTCGCGGCCGGGGAGCGGCCGCGAGTACCGGGTGCGTCCGTCGGGCAGCGGGTCGCGGGTCTCTCCCGCGATCCCGTCGAGCGCCTCTCGGGCCCGGGCCGCGACCCGCCGAAGGGCGTGCGAGGCACGCTCGTGGGAACGGTCGGTGACGAGCACGAACGCGTCCCCCTCCCGAAGTTCGAGCCTCTGACGGATCGAACGGACCCGATCGTCGTCGAGGCCGTAGGCTGGGAGCTCATCGGAGTGGACCAGCCCCCGCAGCCCCACGGACCGGGCCTGGTCGGCGAGCTCGCGGCCGAGCCGCTCCTCGGTTCCCGGTGGCGAGCGCAGGAGGCCGGCGAAACCGGGGAGGGGCAGAGCGAGGACCACCGCATGGCCGCGGGAGGCCTCGGCGAAGGGCCCGGGGCCGGCGTGTTCGCAGAGCGGGGTCACGTCCACCGGCTCCCGTTCGGGAACGTGGGCCCGGCGGCGCCCGAGTTCGTCACGCACCGCAAGGAGGGTCTTCTGCCGCGCGACCTCGCCGTCGACGTACTCCTGGATCTTGCGGAGCTCCTGGACCCCCTTGATCTCGATCCGCTGTCCCCCCTCGGTCGAGACGTTGAGGTCCTCGCGGATCGTCCCGATCCCGCGGCGGACACGCCGCGTCGCCCGAAGGAGCGCTCCGATCTCCTGGGCGACCGCGCGGGCCTCCTCCCCGGAGGTGATCTCGGGACCCGTCGCGATCTCGATCAGCGGGATCCCGAGGCGGTCGAGCCGGTAGACGACCTCCCCGTCGGCCTCCCGGACCTTCCGGGCGGCGTCCTCCTCGAGGCAGATCGAGAGGATCGAGACCGTGCGTCCGCCGACGTCGAGCTGTCCGCCGGACGCGATGAGGGCGGTCCGCTGGAAGCCGGACGTGTTCGACCCGTCGACCACGATCTTCCGCATCACCTGGATCTCGTCGACCGGCCGGGCGTGGAGCAGGGCGGAGAGCGAGAGGGCGGTGTCGAGCGCCGCTTCGTTGAGCGGGTGCGGGGGTTCCTCGTCCAGCTCGACGAGACAGCTGGTCGGGACGACCTCGTACCGGTAGAGGAGCCCCCGCGACGCTTGGAAGGCCGCCGCCGCGTCCACGGTACGCTCCTCGCCGCCGGCCGGTCGCAGTCGGCGGGAGACGACCCCGAGGACCTCCTCGGAGAGCTCCGTGGGACAGTCGCAGAAGAGCTTGCCCGTCGCAAGCTGCTGGTGGACCTCGAGGCCGGCCTTCATTCACACCCAGCTCCCGGCCGAGTGGCGCATCCGGAACTCGCCCGCCCGGTCCCCCCGCAGGAGCCGGAGCACTTCGGCGGAGTCGGCGGAGCGGCCGAGGGCCCAGAGGAGCTTTGCGTAGGCGGTCTCGGGCAGGAGGTCGGAGAGGAAGACGACCCCGGCGCGGTGCAGCTCCCGCCCGGTCGCGTACACGAACGGATCGGCGTTCCCGGCGAGGCACTGGGTCGTCATCGCGACGATGGTCCCCCGCCGGCACGCCGCCCGGATCCAGTCCAGGTGGCCGCGGGCGATGTGCCCGAGACCGGTACCGGCCAGGATGACCCCTCGGAGGTCGCGGACGAACGCCTCGGCCCGAGCCGGCTCGAGGCCCGGGTACGACCAGAGGAGCCCTCCCCGGGAATCGAGGGGAAGGTCCGCGGATGGCGGACCTGCGCCCGGGGGGCGGACCGGCTGGGACAGCTCGACCTTCCCGTCCACGTACTCGCCGAGCGGCGGGCCGTTCCGGCTCTCGAACGCGTCGCGCCGGCTCGAATGCATCTTCCGCACCCAGGTCCCCCGGTGGATCGCGTACCGGTCGTCCGAGAGACCGGCGTGGAGGACAACGACCACTTCCCCGATGCGGCGGTCCCTCGCGACCGCCACCGCCGCGGCTAGGTTCGAGGGTCCGTCCGAGGATGGGCGGTCAGGGGAGCGCTGGGCTCCGACGATCACGACCGGGCCCGGAAGGTCCCGCAGGAGGAAGGAGAGCGCGGCGGCGGTGAACCCCAGCGTGTCGGTACCGTGCGCGATCACCACGCCCTCGGCACCCTCCACGAACGACGCGACGACCTTCTCGGCGAGGAGCGCCCAGTCGGCCGGGACGAGATCCTCGCTCAACCGATCGAAGACCGGGACGATCCGCACCCGGCCGCCGCGCTCGAGCTCGGGGTAGAACGAAAGGATCTCCCGCTCCTCCCGGACCGGCCGGACGCCGCCGGTGTCGTAGTCGACCCGGGAGGCGATCGTGCCTCCTGTGCTCAAGAGCGTGACCCAGCCCCGGTCGGCGCTCCCAGCGGACGACGGGGAAGCGGGCAGTTCGGCGTTCCGGGAACGGGGCCGGTCCGGCAGCCGCCGGAAGGAAAATTCCGGACCGATGCGGACTCCCACATTGTATCCGCTCTCGAGCTTGAGCGGAAGCACCCGGTCCCCCGAGAATTCGTGCCGAGGAACGACACTTCCCACCCAGGTCGCGCCCCGGCCGTCGGTGAGCTCGATGCGCTGGCCCATCGGCAGTTCCCGCAGCTCAGCCCAGGGGTCTCGTACTCCGGTGGAGCTCATCGATCCGGGTCTCGACTCCGTCGGCGCGGGGGAGTGGAGTTCCTTACTTAAGTGTCGGCCGGCTCCCACCGGGGAGGGCCCCGCCCTTTTATACCGAACTCACCTCGGCGCGCCCGGTAGTGAACACGACCGGAGTGCCCGTGTGGGGTAGCTACGAGCGCGGGGCGCAAGCCCCCGCCCGCTACAGTGGATTATCCTAGAGGCCTGCGGAGCCTCAGACCTGGGTTCGAATCCCAGCACGGGCGTCTAACCCCTTATTCGAATACCTAATATCTCCGAATCTCTCTTCCCAAAACATATGTCGGAGCGGGTTGACCATCGCGCTCTACTGGCGGACAAGCGCATCCGAACCTGGTACGATGAAAACGCGCTGAGATCGAGACTAACTGCCGAGGTAAATCTACGCCAAGTTGGCCTCTTCTGCCACGTCACTGGGACGAACCCCACGCGACTCCTCCAACTCGCGCGGACGGAGCCTGAGAAGCTGCACGGGGTACTTGTCCGATATGCGAAGAATCTCCAGGCATCCGGCCGCTTGCCCAGCTATATCGCGAAGACTTTCGTCGGTGTGAGAGGCTGGCTCAACTTCAACAACGTCGGTTTCGATCAGTTTCCAAAGCTTAGGGTGGTCCAGGGCGAATCCATTCGCGAGGAACGGGTTCCCACCCAGGAGGAGCTCCGGCGAATCCTATCGGCCTACTCCGCACGAGGGCGAGTCGTTGCTTTGTTCATGGCACACGCAGGTGTCCGGCCCGGGGTCCTGGCAACGGTCGATGGTAGCGACGGGCTCCGGCTCGGGGACCTGAAAGACCTCACTCTCGCTCCGGAACCTGAGTTCGAGCGCACTCCCTTCCACGTCGTGGTCCCCGGAAGGTTGTCGAAGACCTCAGTCGAGTACCACACCTTCGGTACTCCCGAGCTCGCAGACGCCATTGTCGCCTACCTCGCGGAAAGGCGACTAAAGGGCGAGCAGCTTGGCCCCGCTTCGCCGGTAGTGACTGTCGACCCGATGGGAGCAAGAACCAAGCTGCGAGAGAAGTCGAAAGCGGGCTTCATCACAACTCCGATGATGATGCGGACTCTCCGGGACGGACTCAAAGCGATTTTGCCTACCGCTCGGACCTACGTATTCCGCGCCTACTGTTCCACTCAGCTGCTCTCCGCGAGAATCGACAGAGACGTCCGCGAGGCGATACTGGGTCACTCACTCGGGGTCAGCGGCCGGTACAACCTGTCGAAGAGGCTGCACCCGAGTACGATCGAGGAACTGCGCCGGGAGTATACTAAAGCGGTCTCATATCTCGAGTCGGGTCGGCGGAGGGATGACCGCGCAACCATCCTCGAAGGAGTCGTGGCGGCTCTACTCAAAGAGAAGGGCGTCGACGAGGACAAGATCGCAGCGGTCCTCGAAGGTAAGGTTGAGGGCGACGAACTTACTCGAGTCCTGGGCTCACGAAAGGCGGAGACGGTCGTTCCGACTGATCAAGTTGGTCGCATGCTTGCCCAGGGATGGGAGTTCGTGTCGCAGCTCGGCGTGGGTCAGGCAGTCATCCGCGGACCATCCCCGTTGTGAAGTGCTGCCTTACGTCGGTGACAAAGGGGATCTCGACTTCCCAGCCTCGCTGAATAGGTCTCTGAGGCTGAGCAGAGAATCAAGATGCTCCCATTGAGAAGGATTAGGGGAGGAATTCAACCGGCCTAGTTAGGCCCGTCCTCTTCGTCGTCATCTGCAGGAACCCAGGAATCAAGGGTCGTTTCCGCCGGGCAGTACTTGGCGTAGAGCGAGAAGAGAAAACGGAGCCGGCCGAGGTCACTCTTGAATGGTTGTGACCGATAGCTCCGCTCGACCGCGAGGTCCAACCTCTCATGGGCGCGCAACAACGCCTTAGGCGTCAGAAGCGGATCGTACAGCGTTGCGAGGGTTGCGTCCGTCCTCGTCCGCTCCTCCAACACTTCTCGGGCGCGCTTTTCAACATCTGCGACCTGAGAAGAAGTCGGACGCTCGGGCCATGGGAAGTTGTTGTAGACTACTTCGTTTGAGTAGCGGAAGTCCTTGCGCAGGCGCCCACAAATCTGTCTAACCCACGCCATGTGCATTGAGGAAGAAAGCACCCCGAAGTGGTAGAGAGTCCCGCCCGGAACGAAGAGGCATGTATCGCTCACGACAGAACCCGCGTCGAAGAACCCCATTGGGATGTAGTGGCGATTCTCCGAAGATACACGGGGGATGAGAATGTAATCACCCTTCGCGGGTTGACGAATCTCACCGAAAAGATAGGGTGTGTCAGCCAGCCGACGGGTGGTCGCTCTCTTGCTCCGCGAACGGTATTCTTGGACTCTGCGAACTCTTTCCACGATTGTATGGCATCGCGAGATATCCTGAGGGAGGACATCGGCAAGCCACAGACACCACCGCTTCTCTCCGTGGATGAACTCCTTTGAGCTCAGCAATGGACGGATGTACTTCTCGACCTGAGGGTCCTCGGCAACGAACTGGATCTTCTCTGCGTCGGTGAAGATGAAATTGCCACCGTCGTTTGGCATGCTTCCGAACTTGATTTCCGGCACAGAACAAATCGGCTTGTTTCTGCTCGGGATCAGAAAACTCGGCTGATCCACTAAGTAGGGACTGATGTTCTTGGCGGAGAGCTCTCTAGGAGTGCGTAGCTCAACTCGCTTTCCGGCCGGTTAGGCTGGTCGGTGACCGATGAGGAGAGGGGTGTAGCACTCCCTCTCCCTCCTCTTTCCCCGTTTCTCGACCTTACGCTACCCGAGCC
>JAKASE010000022.1 GCA_021819135.1 Thermoplasmata archaeon
GGTGGTGAGGAACCTGCGTCGGCTCTGTTACTTGCGATGGCTGGAGCAGGATGGTCGGTTCACGGCCTTCGCTCCGTTCGCAAGCTGATTGCTCGAGACCCGCGTCAGGAGGTTTTGTCCCAAACTCCCGCCCGCCGCGGCGCGGCCCGGAGCCACGGTGTTCCCGGGCGGCCCGCTCGCCGGTCCTACCGTTCGTTCAGACGGTGACCGGGGTCGGAAGCCGAGGAGCGTACCGCGGGAGCCGGGACATGTGGATGCCTTCCACGATCGCCCAGAGAAGGATCGGCGCGACGATGACCCGCTCCATCCCTCCGGGACCTAGACCGAGGTAGAGGTCCATCGTGAAGAGCACGATCGCGGCGAGCGTGACGATCCCGCAGACGAGCGTGAAGGGGCGCGAGAGCCGCCAATGGGCACCCTCCCGCATCGCGAACGAGGTCACGGTGAGTCCGATGCCGGCTCCGACGAACGCGATGTCGGAGACGATCCCGTGCATTCCCCCGTTGAGAACGGGGGTCGTTTCGGGGAAGACGCCGACCCCGATCGCCCCGATACCGGCGATGAGCACGAACCCGAGACCGACCCCCCGGCTGCCGCGCGCATCGAAGGCGGACCAGACGAGCAGGACCCCGAGGATCGCGCAGACGCCGAGCAGGATCACGGAGGCGTCGAACACATAGGCCCAGGGAGAGCTCGCGCCTCCGAGGTCACTGATGTAGTTCTGGGTCAGGCTGTACGTGGGGTTGCCCGCATGGGCGTCCCACGCCAACTGGACCACGATCATGCCGGCGATGAACTGGAGCGCGCCAAAGACCAGGACCGCCGCGCCCGACCGAACCGCCCGATGGACCATCGGATTCCCGGGTGCCGCCATAGCTTCCACCCGCCGACGCGGGATGCTCCCTCGAATTTCCTGCGACCCGTTCTTAGCCCTTGCGTCGCACGCGAAACCCCCCCGGGGGCCCTCTCCGAGATGCTCCGGCCTCGGACCGGGCCGCGCGGCGTGGGGAAGAACCCACCCATCCCTTTTTCAAGCGAGGACCCATCGCGGAGACGCGCGGGGAATTCGTGAAGATCCGGGCGGTCCTGCCACCGTTCCTTCCCCTCGAGGAGATCGGCCGCCGGGTGGCCTCCCTCCTGCCGGACCTCGAGATCGTCACGAACCCGACCGCGCCGGGCCGGTACCCCCTCGACGAGGTGGAGGTGCTCGTGCTCACCACGTTCCACGATCTACCGGCCTCGCTCGTGTCGCAGATGGCCCAGCTTCGGTTCGTGCAGGTCGCGAGCACGGGCTACGATCGCGTCGATCTCGCCGCATGCCGCGAGCGGGGCATCTGGGTCTCGAACGTCCCGGTCGCGAACGCGAAGTCGGTCGCCGAGCATGTCCTCCTCCTCGTTCTCGCGACCCTGCGGGACCTTCGGGCGCTGGACGGCGACCTGCGACGGGGGGAGTGGCCGATGCTCACCGGCACGAACGACCTCGCCGGCAAGGTCTTCGGGATCGTGGGGATGGGTCGGATCGGTCGGGAGCTCGCCGCCCGGCTCGTGCCGTTCGAGGTCTCGGCCGTCTATGCGGACATCGTTCCCCTTCCCCCGGAGGAGGAACGCCGGCTCGGCGTCAGCCGGGTCGCCTGGCCGGACATCCTCGACCGCGCCGACATCGTGTCGCTGCATCTGCCCCTCACCCCGGAGACCCGCGGGATCATGGGCGCCCGCGAGTTCGCGCGCCTGAAGGACCAGGCGATCTTCGTCAACACCGCCCGCTCCGAGCTCGTCGATCTCGCGGCCCTGCGGGACGCCGTGACGGCCGGACGGATCCGGGCCGCCCTCGACGTGTTCCCGGCCGAGCCTCCGGATTTCACGGACCCGGTCTTTCGGGCCCCGAACACGGTCCTCACCCCTCACATCGCGGGGGTGACGTTCGAGGCGCAGCAGCGGTTCCTCCAGGAGACGATCAAGAACGTCCTGCGGTACGTCGAGGGGAAGGCTCCCCTGTATCGCGTGGACGGGCCCCCTCCCGGCTGAAGGGCGGGGTAAGAGGTCGGCATGAAGGTCGCGGAGCAGATCTCCGACCTCCTCTCCTCCGCCGGGGTCCGCACCGTCTTCGGCAATCCGGGGACGACGGAGCTGCCGTTCCTCGAGGGCCTCCGGATCCCGTACTATCTCACCCTTCACGACGCGATCTCGGTCGGGGCGGCCGACGGCCAGGCCCAGGTCCGCCGTTCCGTGGCGGTCGCCAACCTCCATGCCGCGCCCGGCCTCGGGAACTCGATCGCGTTCATCGACTCCGCGCGGAGGAACCGCTCCCCGGTGCTGGTGACCGTCGGCCAACAGGACCTCAGGCACCTCGACCAGCGGCCGCTCCTCTCGGGGGACTTCGAGTCGATGGTCCGCGGCCTGGTCAAGTTCTTCGGCGAGGTGCACCAGCCGTCGGAGGTGACGGGGATCCTCGATACCGCGATGCGGCAGGCGATGCAGCCGCCGATGGGCCCCGTCCTGGTCAGCCTCCCGATGAACGTGATGGAGCTCTCGACCTCTCCCGGCGAGGTCACTCGGCCCTCGTCGGAGCCCGGTCCTGCCGGGTCGCTCGACGTGGTGGAGGGTCGGATCCGCTCCGCGTCGGACCCCGTCCTGGTGGTCGGCTACGAGGTCGACCTCTACCGGGTCCACGACCGGGTCGAGGCGCTGGCAAAGCGGCTCGGAGCCCCGATCTACGCCGAGCCGATCTGCTCGCGTGCGCCCATCTCCGCCGACTCTCCGGCGTTCGTCGGGGACCTGTTGCCGCAGAGCGCCATCCTCCAGGCGACCCTCGGCCTCCATGACCTCGTCATCCTGGTCGGCGCCGACCTGACGCTCTACCCGTACAGCGCGGCGAGGCTCCTCAGGGGGGACCGCGTCGTCTACCTCGGGGCCGACCCGTCGGTCCCCGAGAAGCTCGACTGTCCGTCGGCGACCGGGGACCTCGACCGGCTCCTCGACACGCTCCTCGCGAACTTGCCGGCCTCGGGCCGTACGTTCTCCCGGCCGGTCGACCTGAGCCGCGCGAACCGCGTGGCCCGCGCCGCCGGCCGGATGGGGCCGGACTTCGTGATCGATGCGGTCCACCGGCTCTACTCCGACCACACGATCGTCGACGAATCGGTCTCACTGATCCCGACCGTCAAGTCCTTCGGCTTCTACCGGGGCGCGGACAGCTACTTCTCCTCCCGCAGCCAGCAACTGGGCTGGGGGCTGGCCGCGTCGATCGGCATCGCGCTCGAACGGCCGAAGACCGCCGTTGTGATCGGGGACGGGGCCCTCGAGTACTCCGTCCAGGCGCTATGGACCCTCGCCCGGTACCGGCTTCCCGTGAAGGTCATCGTCGTCAACAACGGCGGCTACAGCATCCTCAAGAGCTACGCCAAGGCGAACCATCCGAGCGTCGTCGACGCGGAGTTCCTCGACCTTCCCGGCCTCGATGTCGAGCGGATCGCGCGGGCCTATGGGATGCCGGCCACCACGGTCGAAGCGCCCGCGGCCCTCGACCGGGCGTTGATCGAGGCCCGAGAGGCCGACGGGCCGTCCCTCGTCAACGTCGTCATGGACCGGACGGTCCCGGACCTCTTCTCGTGAGAGGCCCGCGTACGACCTGAAGGGGGCGGCGGGCTCGTGGGAACGCGCTACGAGAACCCCGCACTTACGGTCGACCCCGTCTGGATCGATCGCGGTCGCATCCTGCTCGTCCGACGGGCGCGGCCGCCGTTCCGCGGGATGTGGGCCCTCCCCGGGGGGTTCGTCGAGCAGCGGGAGACGGTGGAGGCGGCCGTCGTCCGGGAGCTCTTCGAGGAGACCGGCCTCCGGGCGCGTCCCTGGAAGCTCGTCGGCGTCTACTCCGGTCCGGACCGGGATCCGAGGAAGCCGACGACGACCGTCGCGTTCCTCATGCGCGGACGGGCCGGTAGGCCTCGGGGCGGCGATGATGCCGCGGAGGCGGAGTGGGTGCTCCTTCGCCGTGCCCTACCCCTCGCGTTCGACCATCAACGGATCGTGCACGATGCGGTCCGGCTCCTCCGTTCCCTGCGGAAGCGCCGTTCCCGTGGAGGTCCCGGAGGGAGCCCCCGCAGCCACGGTCGCTCCCGCCGGCACGGACCGTCCTCGGGACCACGATAGGGCGGCGGCCAGGGCGAGGATCGCGGCCGCGCCGTAGAACGCCGCGTGGAGCCCGTTCAAGAACTCCTGGCCGATGCCGCCGACGAGGTTCGTCGTGCCCAGGAAGACCTCGTAGGCGACGTACCGCGGGACGCTCGCGGAGGCGATCGTGAGCGCGAAGACGAAGCTCAGGAGGGTCCCCATGTTCATGAGGGTACCGCGGAGGCCGCTCACGGACCCGAAGGTGGAGGGGGTCGCCTGGCTCATGATCGCGGCCGTGTTCGCCGGGTAGAACATGCCGGAGCCGATCCCGCCGAAGAGCGAGATCAGCGGGACCCAACCCAGCCAGGAGTTCGCTCCGAGGGTCGAGTAGAGCAGGATCGCGGTCGCCATGCAGGCGATACCGCCGGTCGCGAGCATCCGCGACCCGATGCGGTCGACGTACCGGCCGAAGACCGGCCCCATGAACGCGCCAACGACGTATCCCGGGACCAAGAGGAGCGAGGCGTTGAGGGGGGAGAGCCCCCGCAGCCCCTGGAGGTACATCGTCAGCAGGAAGATGACGGAGAGGTAGCCGAGCGCCTGGAGAAAGCCCGCGATCAGCGAGAATCCGAGCAGCCGGCTTCGGAGCTGCCGGAGGTCCACCATCGGCTGGGGCCGGCGAAGCTCGATCGCAACGAAGACCGGCAGGAGCGCGAGCCCGAGGCCCACGTATCCCGCGTACAGGGCCGTGACGCCGTAGGAGGCGATCTCGATCGCCCCGTAGCACAGGAACGTCAGCGCGGCGGCGAAGGCCACGAACCCCGGGACATCGAAACCGACCGACTTGCGCTCGGTCCGGGGGAGCGTGCGGAGCCCGAGCGCGACCGCGCCGATCCCGATCGGGAGGTTGATGAAGAAGATGTACCGCCAGCCGAGCGTGGTCGTGATCACCCCTCCGAGCAGGATGCCGAGGATCGCTCCCACGCTCCAGCCGAGCACGAGGAAGCCGAACGCCCGGCCTCGCCGGAGCGGTGGGAAGACCCGGGAGATCAGGGCGGCCCCGTTCGCGAAGACGAGCGCCCCGCCGATCGCCTGGACGGCCCGGGCCACGATCAGGAACTCCGAGGTCGGCGCGAAACCGCAGAGGGCCGAGCCGATCGTGAAGACCGCGAAACCCGCGTTGTAGACCAGGCCGAGACCAATGAGGTCGCCGAGCTTTCCGGCCTGGGTCGTCAGGGTCGTGGTGATCAGGAGATAGATGAGGATCGTCCAGATCGTCGACTCGAGCGGGGCGTGCAGCTCGGCCGTCATGGTCGGCAGGGCCAGCACGACGATCGTCGTGTCGATCGCGACCATCAGGGAGCCGAGGGCGGTCAGGACGATCGTGCTGAGCTCGTGCGCGTTCGCGACCGTGCGCTCCCTCGTCGGGAGGGCAGAGCCCCCCGGGCCAGAGGAGTCCGCGACCGGTTTCGCGACGCTACGGTTCATGGGAAACGTCGAGGACCCGACGCGGCCGGGATTAGAGCGCTTCGCTCGAAGTTACCCCCACCCCACCTGCCGGTCGGGGGTCCCCGGAACCTTCGAACGACGGTCTTCCCGGTTCCGGCCTCTCCGGAGCAGAAGGAGAGTAGCGTCGAGCGCGGGCGGAGGGTGACGTCCGCCCGAGGTTCGAGGTCTCGATCCGGCCTTTGGCCTCGTGCGTCCCGAGAACCCGGAGAACGACCCGCGCGGTCGGCCAAGAGCTGTCGCGGCCGCCACCCTATTAATGTCGGGTCCGGTGCGCGCGCCCGGTCATGGCGAAGCGCGCCCAGATGGAGCAGCACCCGAAGCCGACGCTCCTCTCGGACTTCATCTTGGGAAGCCAGGACGGCCTCGTCAACGTCCTCGGGATCCTGCTCGGCCTCGTCGCGGCCCACGCCGCGGTCCAGTACATCATCATCGCGGGTGTCGCGGCGCTGGCCGCGGAATCGCTCGCGATGGCCGCCGTGGCGTACACCTCCACGATGTCCCGGCGCAAGCTGTTCCTCAGCGAGATCGCACGTGAGGAACGCGAGATGCGCGAGGTCCCCGAGATGGAGCGCGAGGAGGTCCGCGTGATCCTCCGGAGCTGGGGATACGAGGGGGCGGAGGTCGAGGAGATGCTCACCCGCATCGAGCGGAAGCCGAAGGCCTGGCTCGACCTCATGATGGCGTTCGAGCTGCACCTCGCCCCCGTCTCCGCGGAGGCCCCCCGCCAGAGCGCCGGGGTCGTCGGGAGCGCGACCCTGATCGGCCACCTGGTCCCGCTCGTGCCGTTCTTCTTCCTGGCCTACGACACCGGGCTCGCGGCGACGGTCTCGGTCGTGATCAGCGGGATCGCGCTCTTCTTGATCGGGTGGTACGAAGCGAAGGTCACCTCGGGATCGCTCGTGGAGAGCGCGACCCGGATGACGATCATCGGCCTTGGGTCCGGCTTCGCCGGGTTCGGGATCGGGATCGCACTCCAGTTCCTCCACCTCTGAAGGGCGGAGGCCGGTTCAGTTCGGCCGGGAGATACGGACGACCTTCTTGGCGGTCCGCTCGCCGGTGAAGAATCCCCAGAACGCGTGCGGGCGGCGTACTTCGTGCCGCCGGCACGTCACGCACCAGACGACGGTCTCGTTCGGACCCGCGAGCTCGGGGGTGGCCAGATGCTCGCCGTCCGCGTGGCCGCACCCCGGTCGCAGGCAGGGATGCGAGGACCGAAGGGTAGGGAGCGAGACCATGGTAATGAATGTATGCGCATGAGTGCGTATTAAACATTGCGAGCGCACTCGGCGCGCACCTCCCGGAAGACCGGACCAAGTCGGACTCCGCGCCGGAAGATCGTCCCGGGCAGGAGGATTCGTTCTATTTGTTAATGACACAGTGTATAAATGGAGAGGCGCTCCCCGGGTCGATGAGCGGAACGTCCCCCCTCCCCGAGACCGCGGGGTACTCTTCCCCCAAGCGCGGGATCCTCCTGCTCCTGAAGCGACGACCGGACGCCTCCCTCGAGGAGGTCGCCCATGCCCTCTCCGTCTCGAAGGTCGCTGCGCTCAGCCACCTGAACCGCCTCGAGGCCGACGGGCTCCTTCAACGATCGTACCGTGCCGGCAAGGTCGGACGGCCGCGGGTCCTGTTCCGCCTCTCTTCCAGCGCGACCGCCCTCTTCCCTCAGGGCTACCGCGAGATGTCCCTCTGCGCGCTCGAGTTCATCGAACGCCGTCTCGGGCGCGGCGCGGTCGTCGATCTCCTCGCCCAGCGGGCGGTGGAGGTCGCCGACCGCTCGAGGCCACGTCTCGCTACCGGCTCGCTTTCTCAGCGGGTCGGGGAGCTCGTCCAGTTGCGCACCGAATCCGGGTACATGGCCGAGCGGACCGGATCCCATCGGCGTACTGTCGAGATGGTGGAGCACAATTGCCCGATCCTGGCCATCGCCGATCGGTTCCCCGAGGCGTGCGATACCGAACGACGGATGTTCGAGTCGCTCCTCCACGCCAAGGTCGAGACCTCCCATCGGGTCGTGGCGGGCGACCCGGTCTGCCGGTTCCTCATCCGCGAGCGGAGGTCGCCCGCATGACCGACCCCTCCGCGTCGCGACGGTTGGCGGTGGTCACGGGAGCGAGCCGTGGCCTGGGCGCGACGGTCGCTCGCTTCCTGGCCGGCGAAGGATTCGACCTCCTCCTCACCGCCCGCCATTCGGCGCCGCTCGTCGCCTTCGCCGAGGAGCTCGCGCCGTTCCGCGTGCGGGTGGAGGTGGTGACGGGGGACGTGACCGACCCCGGTCACCGAAGAGAACTTGCCCGACGGGTAGGGAGCGGGCTCGATGTCCTGGTCAACAACGCGAGCGACCTCGGTCCCTCCCCGCTGCCACCCCTCACGGAATTTCCACTTCCCGCGCTCGAGTCGGTCTACCGGACGAACGTCGTCGCACCGGTCGCGCTGGTCCAGGAACTCCTCCCGGCGCTCGTCCAGCGGCGTGGACTGGTCGTGAACATCTCGAGCGACGCCGCGATCGGGGGCTACCCCGGCTGGGGCGGGTACGGGGCCAGTAAGGCGGCGCTCGACCTCGTCAGCCGGACCCTTGCGCACGAGCTCGCGGACCGAGGGGTCTCGGTCGCGAGCGTCGATCCCGGCGACCTTCGTACCGCGATGCACCAGGCGGCGTATCCGGGTCAGGACATCTCCGATCGTCCACTCCCGGAAATCACGCTGCCGTTCTGGGCCTGGTTCTTCCACCAGCCCGTCCAAGGCCTGAGCGGGCAGCGGTTCCGCGCCCAGTCGGACCGCTGGGAGGTACCGACGTGACCGCCCCAGCATGGATCCCGGCGCTCCCCCGCGGCGCCGGGGCCGACCGCACGCCCGAGGACCGGGGCGTCCCCCGCGACGGGGTCCGTCTTCTGGTGAGCCGTCCGTCCGGGCTTGGCTCGACGGTCTTCTCCCGCCTTCCCGAGGTCCTGCGGGAGGGGGACCTTCTCGTGGTCAACGAAAGCGCGACCCTCTCCGCGAGCCTGCCCGGCCGCGCCGCGTTCGGCGAGTTCCGACTGAACGTCTCGACCGCGTACGGCCCGGACCTGTGGCTGGTCGAGCCGCGCCACGACTTCCGGTGTCCCGGTCCCCTTCCGCTCCGACCGGGGGATTCTCTCGAGGCGGGCGGGATCCCCGGGCGTTACGTCGCCCCGTACCCCGGGATCCCCCGGCTCGGGTTCTTTCGTGCCGACGGGGACCTCGGGGACGCGATGGGCCGGGTCGGGCGGCCGATCCACTACGGCTACCTGTCCCGAGAGTATCCGATCGAGGAGTACCAGACGGTCTTCAGCCGGCGTCCGGGCAGCGCGGAGATGCCGAGCGCCGCGCGGCCGTTCACCGAGCCCTTGGTCCGGGCCCTCGAGGGGGCGGGCATCGGGTTCGCGACGATCGTACTGCACACGGGGGTCTCGAGCCTCGAGTGGGGGGACGGCTCGGAGGGGGTCGTACCGATCTACCCGGAGCCGTTCGAGGTCCCTCGGTCTACCGTGGAGCGGATCGCGTCGGCCCGGGCGCGGGGCGGGAGGGTGATCGCGGTCGGCACGACGGTCGTGCGTGCTCTCGAGTCAGCGATCGACGAGGGCGGAGTACGAGCGGCACGCGGCTTCACCCGGCGCTACGTGACCCCCGAGCGGCCCGTCCGCACCCTAGACGGGCTCCTCACCGGCTTCCACGAGGCGACTTCCACCCATCTCGCGCTACTCGCAGGCTTCGCCGGTATCGACCGGATCCAGCGGGACTACCGATTCGCCGCGGACGGGGGATACCTCTGGCATGAGTTCGGGGACAGCCATCTGATCCTCCGAACCGAGTGATCCGGGCAGGAAGAGGGCATGGGGCAATCGACCCGAGACTGATCCCCGGAGGACTCCCTCCGCACTCCGACCTCCCTCGGACGTGCCTTGACTTCATCCTGGGGGAGGGACTCTGGCCGTATGGGTTCCAAAACCGGGGCTGGACCGTTCCCTGCCTCCCGACCGGCGTCGAGCGAGACCCACCGGTTTAAGTTATGGAATCGTTAGGAGAGTCTCGCGCGCGGGGGCCACGGAGGGTAGGTAACCGGCCGAGCGGTCACGCGCCCGCCTTTACCGTCTCTTCTCCGGTTTCCGACCATAGGGGGAACATGGCAGTAGGGAGAAATGGGCTGCGCCGAAGACGAACTCTGGTCGCACTGGGAACGACGCTGTTTCTGGCGTTGGCGACGATGACGGTCCCGCTGATCGCGGGGTCGGCGTCGGCAAAGTTGGCGGCGGTCGCGACCACGGATCCGTCGTGCCTCTCCGCCGGGGCGACCGGCCTCACGGCGAAGATCGTGGCGCATAACGGGCAGTGGATCGGGTATCGGTACGTGAACGCGACCGGCTGCGACATCGGCATCTACGTCGGGCCGGGAGTGCACGACGTCACCATCGTTCATGATTATGTCACCGGGGCCAACGACCACGGAATCTTTGTCCAAGATACCGGGGGTGTGTCGATTCGTGACAACGGCGTGGTCCACAACGGGCTGGCGCCGAACAAGTGCGGGACGCCTCCGTGCATTGCGGAGGACAAGGCCATCGAGCTCTCGGGGACCCACGGCGTGGTCGTTCAGGGCAACCTGGTGGAGGACAACTTCGCCGACGGCGGGATCGGTGTCTCGGATGACGGTCCGATCGACCCGGGCGCCCCTTCCTCCGGAACCCTCCATGCCGGGACATGGAACGTGGTGTCGGGCAACCAGATCATCGACGACGCGTTCGGATGCGGGATCGTGGTCGCGGCCTACGATGCCGGTGCGGGAGTCGCCCACAACCTCGTGCGCGGCAACGTCATCATCGGGAGCGGTCCGGGAACGGGACCGTTCGTGGGCGGGATCGTGGTCGCCGCCGATACCCCCGGCACCTTCGCCTGGGATAACACGGTCGCGCACAACCGCATCTACAGCAGCCTGATCCCCGGGATCGTCGTCCACAGCAACGCTCCGGGCGACAAGGTCTGGAACAACACGCTCCGATCCAACCAGATCTCCAACAACGGCTTCGAGGGCCCGCCGAACGATCCGACGGTGCCGACCGGCATCGAGGTGGTCGCCGAGGCCGCGCCCGGGGAGCCCAACGCCCCGACGCTCGCGAACACGACGGTCCTGTACGACACGATCAACAACAATGCGATCGGCGTCTGGCTGTGCAACGAGGCCAACACGCAGATCGTCGGCCTGCAAGGCTACACGCCGGTCTCGGTGGAGTCCTGCTGAAGAGGCGAGCGAAGTCCGTCGGAGAACCTCAGCGGGGCCGGACGGGATCCGGCCGACGAATCCTGTCGAGAAGGCAGGAGGGGCCAACCACTTCCATTCTCTCTTGCCGCGGTCCTCCCCGGCCACGTCTCCTCCCGTCTCGGACTCCCTCAGGCCAGAACGATGGTTCCTGTCGCCCGGGGGTGGTGCAGGTCGTTCACCGATGCCCGTTTCTCGAGGCGTTCTCGCCTGACGAGGGAGCTCCGCGGCCCCTGGACCTTCGTCTCGCATACCCGGGCGGCCCGGCGGTCGCGGAAACGACCGCCTCCGGGCCCCCGATAGCGAGGGGACCGCCGCCTTCTCGTACCCCGTGGACGGGAATCCCCCACGATGCCGACGTCGCTCGGGTCAGGGCGGCTCGCGGGCGGACCCCGCCGGAGGAACGAGGGGGGCCTACTTCGAAGCCCCGAGCCCCGCTCGGGCGCGGAGCGCGTGGTAAAAGCCGCCGAACGCGGTCGCGGTCGGCGTGCGCAGCCCTTGGAGGCGGAGCTGCTCCCGCACCTCGCGGGGGTTCTGGCGCAGGTCGAGGGTCTTCGTGGTGTCGAAGCGGTACTGGAACGTCCCGGCCGGGCCGCGGGGGAACGCCTCCCAGTCCTTCGCGGTCGTGGAGCGGAGCTCCTGCAGGCGCTTTCCCTCCTGCGGCTGGAACGGCGGGAGCGAGAGGTGCTCCTCGGTCAGCCAGAGCATCGTCGCGTCGCGGATCGCCTGGCTGGTCGTGTCATCGAGGGCTCCCGGCGCGACCTGGGACTGGACCCAGTCGACGAGCGCGTCGAACGTCTTCTCGGCGTTCTCCTCGAGCATCACGAGCACCGCGACGCGGATCGCGCTCCGGCGCAGCTGCTCGATGCCGGTATCGCTGAGGCGGTAGTCCGCGGTGAGCCCGAGGAGGCTCTCCGCGTTCGTGGGCATCTCCTTGAGCGGAAGGACGAACAACGGGACCGGCGCCTCCGACGCGGAGACGAACCAGAGGGCGAACTCCCGGCCGTTCGTCACGAGCGAGAGGGGCACCCGGCCCTGCTTCGCCTGCTCGGCGACCTCCCCGGGCTCCGAGACGTTCGACGTCCGCTCGCGGACGTCCAGGAACAGTCTCGGCTGACCCTCGCCGTTCAGGAGCGCGTAGTCCACGGGACCGTTCCCGCTCTTCGCCGGATAGTCCAGGAACACCTGGTGCTTGTCGTGGGGGTCCCAGCCGAGCGCGACCAGGAACGGATTGACGATCCAGTGCCGGATCTGCTGCTCGGTCACATCCTCCACGTCGCGGAGGACCTCGGCCGCCACCTGGGAGAACTCCGTGAGACGCGTGCTCAGATCGACCGCTTCCATCGAGGGAATTGATGGCGGGCTTCGGGTATAAAAATGCGCCCTCGAGGAGGGAGCCGCGGGACCGGCGGTCCGGGGCCCCCTACCCGGGCGGAGGGCGCCGCCGGCGCGCCTCCGACTCGAGGAACGGGGTAACCGGGGCGAGCGGTGTCGCGAGCCCTTCGTAGGGAGGGATCCCCAGCATGTCGGAGAGGAGCCACTCGACCTCGTAGACGTAGAGGAGCGAGGAACCGAAGACCTCGAGGAGGCGGGCGAGGCGGACCGAGCTCCGGTGGGAGAGCCGGAAGTACTTCGGCGGGCGGCCGAGCGCGCGAAAGATCCGGTCCGTCAGGTCCCGGTACCGCCACCGCTCGGGTCCGCCGGCGGTGACGTTCCTTCGTCCGGGCGTCTCCGCCTCGCGGCGGAGGATGCGGGCGACATCCGAGGCGGCGATCGGGCTCACGTGGTACTCCCCGTCGCCGAACATCGGGAACCGGTGGTAGCGGGCCATCGTCCGCATCATCACCGTCAGGAGGACGTCCCGCGGCGCGAACAGGAGGGTGGGGCGCACGATCACGTAGGAGAGGCGGCTCGCCTCGAGCGCCCGGTCTACCTCCCGCTTGCGGGTGAGGTAGGGAAGTCCCGTCTCGAGGCGCTCCGGAGCGTCCGGCACGCTCACGTGGACGAACCGGCGAACACCGACCGCCTCGCTGGTCCGGATGAGGCGGACCAGGCCCTCGGCAAGGGGGGCGAACCGTCGGTCCGGGCCGGTCCGGTACCAGGCCAGGTTGAGCACCAGGTCGACCTTGTCGAGGAGCGGGGCCCAGTCCCGGACGGTCCCGGCATCCCCGTAGATCCATTCGATGCCGCCCGAGGCTTCCTCGGGGACCGGATGCCGGTGCAGCGAGCGGATCGTCCAGTCCCGGCTGAACTCCGCGCGGACGTGCCGTCCGACGAGCCCCCCGGTCCCGCCCACGACGAGCATGCGGGGCCGGCGGCCGGGGGCGCTCATCGACCGGGCGGGACCGCCGAGGTGCGTTAAGCCTTCGGGGTCCGCGCCGGGGAAGGGAACGTCATTCCGGGCGGTGCGTTGGGTCCGGCTAACGCGCGGCGCTCGTCGGGGCCACGGCCGCCGCGGGAGCGCCGGGCCCTTGGGGGAGACGAGCCTCGAAGAGGTCGGACCAGGCCGCGAGGAGCGCCGGACGGACGTCCACGAGCGAGACCGGTCGCCCCAGCTCGCGGGCGAGGGAGGTCATCACGGAGCCGTCGAACCCGCAAGGACGAAGTCGCTGGAACTCGGAGAGATCGACGTTCACGTTCAGGGCGAACCCATGGAACGTGACCCAATGATCGACGGCGACCCCGACCGAGGCGATCTTCCGCTCCCCGTCGACCCAGACGCCGCGCCGGCCCTCGACGTGCCGCGCCCGGACCCCGAACGAGCCGACCGTGCGGATCGCGATCTCCTCGAGCTCGTGGACGAACCGGCGGACGTCCGAGCCCCGGGCGGAGAGGTCGACGATGGGGTAGCCTACCTGCTGGCCCGGACCATGGTACGTCGCGTGTCCCCCCCGCTCGACCGGGACCACGGGGAGACCGCTCGCCGCCGCACTGCCGTCGTCCCCCTGCACGCCGACCGTGACGACGGGCGGGTGCTCGACCAGGAATAGGGTGTCCGGGATCCGGCCGGCCCGCCGATCGCGGACGAGGGCGCGCATCGCCTCAAGGGCCGGGAGGTACTCCCGCCGACCCCAGTCAACGACCGCGGTCATCCGCGCGTCTCCGTGCGACGTGCATCGGCTCGCCGAGCCATAAGAGCGCCGCCTCGGCGAGCGCCTCGGAGAACGTCGGGTGCGGGTGGATCGTCGACGCGACGTCGCGGACCATCGCCCCCATCTCGATCGCGAGCGCCGCCTCGGCGATGTAATCCCCGACGTGCTCCCCGACGGCGTGCACGCCGAGCAAGAGACCGGAGCTCTCCTCGCCGACGACCTTGACCCAGCCGGCGGTCGCGTGGCTGGCATGCGCCCGGCCGAGGGCCGCGTACGGGAACCGGGCCTCTCGGACGTGGTGGCCGCGCGCCTCGGCCTCCGCGCGGCTCAGGCCGACGGACGCGAGCTCGGGGACCGTGAAGATAACGGACGGCATCGTCTGGAAGTCGAAGCGGGTGGGCCGTCCCGCGAGCGCCTCGGCGGCGACGACCCCCTCGCGGTAGGACTTGTGGGCGAGCATCGGGGGCCGCGCGACGTCCCCGACCGCGTAGACGTGCGGTTGGCTCGTACGCATCTGATCGTCGATCGGGATGAACCCGGACTTCGCGTCGTACGCCACGCCGGCCTCCTCGAGGCCGAGGTCGCGGCTGTCCGGTCGCTTGCCCACGGTGACGAACAGGCGCTCTGCCGTGAGTTCCCGGCGGCCCCCGCTCCCCTCGACCGTCATCGTGAGGTGATCGGGCTCGCGGCGGAGGCCCACGGCCTTCGTCGCGACGTGCGCATGGACCCCGAGCGCCTCGAGCGCCCGGGAGACTTCCCGGGAGAGGTCCGGCTCGACCCCGGGAAGCAGCTGGTCCAGCATCTCCACGATCGTGACCTCGACCCCCACCCGGGCGAGGAACTCGCCGAGCTCGCAGCCGCTCACGCCCCCGCCGAGGATCATCATCGACCGCGGCAGCGACGGAAGGGAAAGGAGCTCCCAGGCGTTCACGACCCGCGTGCCGTCGGTCTCGAAGCCGGGGAGGTTGATGTGGAGGGCGCCGGTGGCGATGACCGCCTGGGCGAAGTCGATCCGCTCGTGACCGCCGTCGGGGGCCGTGAGGTCCGCCGTGCGCGGGCCGGTGAACCGGGCCCGCCCCGGCAGCACCGTCACCCCCGCGGACTTGAGGAGGACGGAGACCCCCTGGCGCTCCTTGGCGACGACCCCCTCCTTCCAGCGCATCGTCGCGGAGAGGTCAAAGGCGGGGTCCTTGGCGGTGACGCCGATCTCGGCTCCCTCGGTGCGGAGGGCATGGTAGAGCAGCGACGCATGGATCAGGGCCTTCGACGGGATGCAGCCGCGGTTCAGGCACTCCCCGCCGAGCTCCGCCTTCTCGACGAGCAGGACCTTCTTGCCGAGCTGACCGGCCCGTATCGCGGCCATGTAGCCGCCCGGTCCGCCGCCGATGACCAACACTTCCGTCGAACGACTGTACGTGCCGGCCATGTGGTCCTCCGCCTAGGACGCGTCCCCGCCGGGAGCGGAGGAGGGGGAGGCAAAGACGTCTTCTGTCAGCGTCCTCGGCGCCGGTGGGGAAGCGGCCTCCGCCGCCTGGACCGCGGCCCGGACCGACTCCTCGGCCGTTGATTGGATCGCCAGCTGCTGATCGGGCGAGAGCAGACCGTGTTCGACCATCCACCGCTCGAGACGGAGGACCGGATCGTGCGATGCCGCCCGAGCCGCCCAGTCCCCCGGCTGGTAGCGGCCGGGGTCGTCCGAGCTCGAGTGCGGGGTCATCCGGAACGTGAGCAGTTCGAGGAGGGTGGGGCCTCCGTCCTCGCGGGCCGTTCGGAGGGCCGCGCCGATCGCGGCGTAGACGGCCACGAAGTCGGTGCCGTCGACCCGATGCCCCGGGAACCCGTAGGCCGCTGCCTTCGCGGCGAGGGTCTCGGCCCGCGTCTGCCGACCGACCGGGAGCGAGATCGCCCACTGGTTGTTGGCGCAGAGGAAGACGACGGGGAGGCGGAAGACCCCCGCGAAGTTCATCCCGGCGTGGAAGTCGTTCGAGCTGGTCGCCCCGTCGCCGAAGCAGGCGAGGACGGCCCCCCGGTCGTGGCGATGGCGGAGGGCGTACGCGAGCCCGGCCGCCTGGGAGATCTGCGTGCCGATCACGGAGGACATCGAGACGTAGTGGACCTCCCGGGCCGTAGGATGGCAGGGCATCTGGCGGCCCTTCGCCGGGTCGAGGGAGTTGCCGAAGATCGAATGGGCGTACCCCTCGAGCGAGAACCCCCGGACGATGGCGACCCACTGCTCGCGGAGGCCGGGGAAGACCCAGTCGTCCGATGAGCTCGCGAGGCCGGCCGCGACGTTGACCGACTCCTGACCGGTCGACGCCCCGTAGAACCCGATGCGGCCCTGCCGCTGGAGGGACTGCATGCGCCCGTCGAAAGCGCGGGCGAGCGCCATCCACCCGTAGGCCGAGACGAGGCGCTCCTTCCAGCGGTCGCCGAGCGCCGCGGCGACCTCGTCGTCCGAGTACGGAAGAGGCTCTACGGGGGAGCTTCCGCTCATGCGAGCTCGGCGAACAACTCGCGCCCCGTCAGGGACGACGCCGTAAAATCGACGGGAACGACCTTCGTCGCTCGCACCTCGGACTGGCCGAACGACAGGCCCGACTTGAACTCTGTCCCACCACCCAGGAGCTAACCGATTCCACGGCCCCGGTCGCCCGGGGCCGTTCTTTTCAGGGGCCATGACCGATCTACCCCAGGCCCCGGGACCTCCCACCGCGGAACACGTCGGCGACGCGTCGGCGACGAAAGTCCTCGTCAGTAGCGGCGACGCGTCGGTTACACTCCGGCGACGAAACGAGGACCGTCGGCGGTGCCCCACGTGCGGCAAGTGGTTTCGACGGACCGCGCTCGATCGACACCGTCACCGAAAGCATCCCGAGACGCCGATCGCCGCGCTCGAGGAACCGACCGCTCGCGTCGCCGTCAGGACGAAGGCGACCTACTGCGCTCTGACCTGCCCCGACTGTCACCAGGTGATCCCCGCGGGGACGCCGCTCGCTTCTCTCGTGAAGACCGGCTCGCGTCGGTCGCCGTACGCCCATCTTGCGTGTCGTGCGGCGAAGGGTAGCACATCGGCGGCGCGGGGGGTTCCCCCCCGCGAACCCCACCAAAAAGACCCCCCAGGACTCGCTTCGCTCGTCCGGGACCCCACCCCTAAGTCCCCGCCCCGCGACGGCGACCCCCCCGTGACGTCGCCGACGACCGGCGACGCGGTCGTCCCGCCCGAGGTTCTGCTCGAGCTCGGCGTCAAGGCGACGCGGGTCGAAGGGCGGCGCGTGATCCTGGAGCTCGGGCACGACGACTCTGAGCGCGTGCTCGAGCGGTTGATCGGGGGATCGCTCACGGTCTGTCGGACCTGCGAGGACACTCGAGGGGTCCGTGTGGTGCTGCCGAAGAGTTACCTCGAGAAGCACGACTTCGAGGAGCACCGCGACCTGTGGATCCGTGGACGGGGGCTCGCCGAGCTCGAGGCGATCCAGGAGCGGGCGAAGCGTCGGGGGAATGCAAAGGCGCTCCCGCCGGGGGACGCGTGAGCGGCCGACGTGGTGGCCCCCGCCGCTGGGGCGCGACGCGGTGGGAGCGCGAGCTGGACCGCCTTCAACGGGACGTCGGTGCGATCGGGCGAAAGGTCGCTCGAAGGCGACCACCACCGCGCGCTCGGTGCCGAACGTGCGGCGGATGGCTTCCCGACGGATCGGGACTGTGGCCGTGGGAGGCAAGGGTCTGCGGGGCGTGCGCGCGAGCCAAGACCGAGCTCCGCTCAGCCTTACCTGCCCGGCCCGAACCCGTAACGATCGGGGACCTCGTGGGGGACGTCGCGGCAGCGCGGCGGGAGGAACGGTGATGAGCCTACCCAAGCCGCGGTGCCGTGAGTGCGGGCACAGCGCGCGGTCCCATCGGCCTGGTGCGAGCGGTTGTCGGGCTACGAGATGCTCGTGCAAGCTGACCGCAACCCCCGTGATGGTCGAAGGATGGCAGGGACGTGTCCTTACACGATGGAGGCTGCCGCCATGAGAAAGACTTGGACCGCAACGATCACGGTCTCGTTGTCGAACGAAAGCCTGGACCGCGCCCTCGAGCAACTACGCGAGCTCCTTCGTGACCTGAGCCGGCCGGTGCTTGGGGTGAACGTCATGGAGGGGGTCGACTGGACCGAGGAGGCCGACTCGTGACGCGCGCGATCTACTGCCGGGTCAGTACCGGAAGTCAGTCGACGGACGTCCAGGTCGCGCGGTTGAAGCAGCTCGCGCCCGACGCGGTCGTGTACGCGGATGACGGGGTGAGCGGGGCGCGGCTGGCGAGGCCCGAGCTCGACAAGCTGCGCGCCGGGATTCGGGCGGGCCTGGTCCAAGAGGTCTTCGTCACCAAGCTCGACCGGCTCTCGCGGAGCGTGCGGGACGCGCTCGAGTTCTACGAGCTGTGCGAGGCGTACGGCTGCCGGATCGTCGTGGCGGACCAGGGCTTCGACTCCGCAACTCCGCAGGGTCGGTTCATGCGGACAGTGCTGCTCGCCTTCGGCGAGCTCGAGCGGGAGCTCATCGTCTCGAGAACGCAGGAGATCATGGACGCGATCAAGAGCGGGACCCGGCGGACCCGCAGCGGCCGACCGCCGGGGCGTCCGCGGCGCATGACGCCGGAGGTCGTCGACCAGGTGCGCCACCTCCGGTACGAGCTGAAGCTCCCCTGGTCGACCGTGGCGATGCGGCTCCACATTCCCGCGGGAACGGCTCGGAAGGTCAGGCCCGCTCCGCCGAGCACAACTCCTCGTGTGGAAAACGGTCCATACGAGTTTCGGGCTTCGTCAGGGGAGCCGAGGGCCATCCCCGAAGACTGAATGGGGACGGTTTAGAGCGGGCTGGGCTCATCGCACTATATGGCTCCTGACCGACCACGTAAGTGCCGGCGAGGACTCGGGTCACCGTGTGCGTAGACTGGCCCGCACTTGGCTACGCCGTCGCGGGGGGCCTCATCGGCGGCTTGGTCATTCTTGGGTCGCAGCGGCTGTGGCAGTTCTATCTCGACCGGCTGGCCCGCTGGCCATTCAACGTCGACCCGATCGGGTTGTCCCCCAACCCTGTCGGGACCTGGTGCGAGGCGCGGGTTGTGGTGTACAACCCGACGTCGAAGGTGACCCGCCTCTTGCCGACGCTTCTTGATGCCGACGGGAGTCCCGTCAACGGTTCAACCGTCCGGCCCGCCTGGGAGAGTGGAACGTTCGGTAGTTGGATCGTCGTCGCCCCTAAGCAGTGGACCGAGGTCCGGTTGGAGTGTCCCCTCGGCCCCCGGCGCGAGACCCCCCGACGGCTTCGACTAAAGGCCCACACCTTCACGCTCGAGAAGGGCAAGGAGCAGACTTACGACCTCTCGTATGACTTCAGCTTCTGAGGGCCAACCGCGCCGAGCGGAAGGCGGGGGAGTTCCTGCGAGACGTGGTCCCCCACAAAGGAGGCCGCCCGCGGGAAAATACGGTCACGTTGAACGGATTAGGGATTAACGAGATGGAGTCGAAGCGATGGCAGCGCATCGCGGCGATCCCCGAGGCGCGGTTCGAGGAGAAGGCTTAGGGGCTCCTTCCTCCATTGGGAGAGGAGATGACGCGACGGAGGAGCCGCTACCGCTACGCGACGGCTCAACCCGCCCCAGGGGCGCATCCCGTGCACTACGGGACCTTCTTCGTTGGCCTCGCCGCGCTCGCGATCTCTCTCGGAGTACCGGCCCTCGTCTACAAGCTCGCGACCTCGGCCGCGGCACGTGAGCGATGATCGGTCTCGCCGAGCTCCTCGAGCAGAAGACCGCGCTGCTCACGAAGGTCCGCGACTTCAAGGCCCTCGGATACCCCGGGAGCCCGCACTTCTACACCGTGCGCGTCCCCATCATCAACCGCGTCTTGAGGCCCGGGCAGAGCACCCCGAACTTGGCGCGGGACTTCGAGGGTGCCTCGGGGTTCATCGTCCGCGCCCAGGTCGTTTCAACGTCTCCCCTCCTCGAGGTCCTGCTGCAGTTCAAGGGCCGCGAGCCGCAGTCGGGCGTCATCGACTTGACCGCGACCATCGAGAGCATCTTCGAGGAGGGCTCGTTCCGGCCGTCCGCGAGCGGACTCCCCTACATCACGCGCTACGACCAGCCGGGCGGCGTCTTCTCCGCGGTCGCGGGCCCGGCGCCGCCCGGGATCCCATTCGCGGGCCGACCCGCCCGAGGCGTGCTCACCAACCTGGATGACCACGACGTCACGGTCTCGGCCGAGCTCCTCGCGACCCTCGACGGGACGACCCTCCCGGGCTGAGCGCGACCCGGTCGCGGGGGGGTAGGGGGTCGAGCGAGAGTTTAAGCCTCCTTCCTACCGTGCTTCGAGCGAAGGAGAGTTCTGCTCAGTTCCACTCTGACCGTTCCTCAGCGCCCGAGCTGCTCGGCTTGCGGTAGAAGCTTCCGCACCGCTCAGGGCTTGGCGGGTCATCGCTTCCTGCGCCACTCGGATCCGTCTCGGCGTCCAACCAACGCCGAAGTCGCTCGGCGGATCACTCAGCGCGCGGAGCACTCGCGACGGGTGGATGACGAGGTCGAGCACCTGATCGAGAACTTCCGCGAACTTCGGGCGGGGTTGCCGACCTTACTGGACGCGTTGGAAGAGCTCACCGGGACTGCGTATGCGGTTCGAGGCCCCGCGGCCGTCGGCGCGTACCGCGACCACCCCGACTTCGTTCGACTCATGCCTCACGATGGAAGCGGGGGCCGCTCGTCTCCTTCTCCGCCGACGGATCTGCGCCCGTCGGCGGAGGCCCCCACGAAGCCCGGGCGATTGAAGCTCGAGCTCCCCGAGGCGAACCTATGAGCTCGGAGCTCGCGCCAACGACCGAGGACGTGCGGCGGGAGATCGACCAGCTCCGCACGCAGATCGACCAGTACCGCGCGCACCTCCATCGCGGCATGGCCGACCAAGACGACGGCTTCCTCGACGCGTGCCGCCGAGTAGGTGCGGATCCGCGTCGGTCGGTCCGGCTCGGGATTGCCGCGAACGGGGAGTTCATCGCCTCGGCCGCACACTCTCGCGCCATCCAGGATGTCTTCGACGCGGTCCGACGCGCGCCGCGGTCCATCGAGATTGAGTTCGTCCAACGTCCTATCCTGGACGAGCCGCCCGCGCTTCCTGAAGGAGCAGCGGCCTCGGCCGTCGAGGTGTCACAGTCCTCCAAGATGAAGGACGACGGAAACAGGTGAAACGAAGATGGCGAGAATGCGATACGAGCTGGATGAACGAGAGACCTACGCGCCTCGGGCCGAGGCGTACGACACGGGGAGCTTCCGCTCAGAGCTGAGTGGCGCGATGCGGAGTGCATGGGCGTCGCCTGCGGGCCGCGGACTCGCGCGACAGCTCGCGAGCGCGGTCCCGAGAGGGGAGATGGCCCAGGCGATGGCCCCACTGCGCCGAACGATCCACGACCGACTCGCGCCACTCGGCCCCCGAATCTCGAGCGCGTTCCGCCAGATCTGGGGCACGAGCTACTAACCGAGGTAGAACGTGTCCGCAGGAACAGTCGCGGCGGCGGTCGTCGGGACCGCCGCGGTCGGCGGTGTCGGATTGTGGGTCGCGTGGCAGGCGGGATGGCTCACGCCCCTTGGAATCGCGAAGCCCGTCAGCGCCGCGGCGCAGGCGGCGGCGCGAGCCGCGGCGTATCGAGCGTCGGTGACGCGTCGGGCGGCGGCGAGCGGGCCGACGCCGACACAGCAGGTCGTCGACTCGATTTCGTACTGACCCCCACCCATGCGCACTCACACGCGAGACCCCCTCGAGCCGAAGGACCCGAGCGAGTTCCCCGACGACGAGTTCCCGTTCGACTTGCGCGGACTCCTCGACGAGCTCGAGCGCGAGCGTCGGTCCGCACCCTGCCGGGCTCCCGAACCGGGTGACAGCGAGCTGACGCACGTTTGGGTCCGTCTCGACGAGGGGCACGGGTTCGTCCAGATCGCCGCGGGGTTCTGATGAAGCGTCGACCGAAGCCGCAGGTCCGTCGCGGCTCGGAGGTCCCCAAGACTGATTAACGCGGACGCCTTCGGGTGTCTGCGGCGGGCGCTCAGCGGCGCTCGCGGGGCCGTGACGCTCAGGCACGGCCCCAACCCTGAGCAAATGGAACCGAGCGGAGAAGAGTGGGCAGCGGACCTCGAGCGGTTTCTCGAGGCGAACCCCGCGCTCGCGCAGCTGCTCCTCGCCGAAGTGAACGGCGAGGCCGCGCCGTTCTGGACCCTGGACGAGAATGGCGGGGTCAACGTCGAGCTCGCCGACGACATAGATCCCGAGCTCGCCGTCCCAGCGACGACGTCCACGGTCTTCGAGTCCTCACTTTCCAGCCCGGCGAGCCTCGCCGAGCTCAACGAGTTTGAGGTCGCGGGACCGCCCCCGCCCGTCGGTTCGGTCGACGTAGACCAACCGATTCAACCTCTTCCGAAGGAACCACCGATGCCGGCGTGGCAGAGGTGGTGGGACGAGAAGTGGAAACGATGGACCGAGGAGACCCGAGGACTTTCGCCGGTGACGCGAGGCAACCGCCTCGTTGTCGGGCGACGGCTACCGACGATCTTCGAACGGGTTGGGTCCAACTTCCGAGGGCGTGTGAGCCGCGCGATGGTCGAGGCCGTGAAGGCCGAGGGCCGGTACACCTCCGGCACCCTGGCCGAAACGATCGGGATCCTCCGTGGCTTCCTCCGATGGACGAAGGATCCACTCGCCGAGGACGCGGAGCTCTGGCAGGTTCCGAACGTGGTCGCCGTCAACCGGCGGTGGCTTCGACGCGAGCAGCTCGCGGACATGCTCGAGGAGGCACTCAACTCCCCGAAGGAGCGCGAGAAGTATCCGGTCTACCTGGCCGGTGCGAACGGGCTTCGAATCGGGGAGATCGTGCGCCTGACCGTCGGGCACGCCCGGATGGATCTCGCGGAGCCGACGCTGACCGTGCTCGGGAAGGGGCGGCGCGGTGGGAAGTGGCGAACGATCGGGATGAGCCCGCTCGTTTGGGAGGTGCTTCTCCCGGCGATCCAAGGCCGACGGCCTTCGGATCGGGTCTACCCCTTCGCGTACCGGACGGCGGACATGGACATCCGGAACGTCGGGCGGCGCGTGGGGATCCCGTCGGTGTCGGCGCACGACCTCCGGCGCTCGTTCGGCCGCCTCTACTTCGAGGACACAAAGGACCTCGTCGGACTCCAACACCTCTACGGACACGAGTCGGTCGAGATGACGTCGTACTACGTCGGGCTCGACCTTACGCAGATGGCGACGGGACTCCGCGCGCACGCGGAGTCCATGCGGGCCGCGATCAAGGCCCGGAGGGCGTTGGATGCGAATTAGCGGCCGGTCTTCGAGGTCAAGCGAGCTCGGCGAACAGCTGGTGGGGGTCCTCGAGGTACCCTTTCACCGCGGCGAGGAACTGAGCCCCTTCGATCCCGTCGAGCACCCGGTGGTCGAGCGAAATCGAGAGGTTCATGAGGTCGGCCGGGCCGACGGACCCGTCCGCCCGGTAGACCGGGCGGCGTTGGATCTTGTGGACCCCGAGGATCGCGACCTCGGGGTAGTTGAGGATCGGGGTCGCCAGGATCCCGCCGAGCGCCCCGAGGCTTGTGATCGTGAAGGTGCTGCCGGTGAGCTCGTGCCGGGTCAGCTTTCCCGCCTTCCCGCGCTCGGCGAGGTCCTGGATCTCACGCGCGAGCCGCGAAACGCTCTTCTGGTCGGCATTCCGGACCACGGGGACGATGAGCCCTTCGGGAGCCGCCGCCGCGATGCCGATGTGGAAGGCTGACCGGACGACCAGCTCCTGGTTCGCGTCGTCCATCGTCGCGTTGAGCCGGGGATGCTCCTTGAGACCGGCGACGACCGCCTTGATGATGAACGGCAGGTAGCTCAGGCGGGTCCCTTGCTTCTCGACGTGCTTCGCCATCCGGTCGCGGAGCCGGACGAGCTCGCTCGCGTCGATCTCCTCCACGTAGGTGTAGTGGGCGGCCCGGTGGGTCGCCTCGGCCATATGCTCGGCGATCACACGTCGGACCCCCCGGATCGCGATCCGCTCCCGGATCTCGGAGGCGGGGATCGCCGGGCCCGGTCCAGGAGCGATGGCGGGCACGGTCGACGGTCGGGGTGCCGGGATCGGTGGTTCCGCGCCGGCGACCTCGGCCGCCGGAGGATGGAGGACCGCGACCGCGTCGGCGGAGGGCATGCCCGCCACGAGGTCCGACTCTACGATCCGTCCGCCCGGACCGCTACCGCGGATACGCGTGAGGTCGATCCCCTTCTCGGCGGCCAGGCGTCGAAGGTAGGGCGAGGCTAGCACCCGCCCGGGGCTGGCCGGCGGCGGGACTGGGGACGGAGTGGCCGTCGAGTCGGGAGGACTCGGGGCCGGGTGGTGCGCGGGGACGCCCGGGCCTACGGACGTCGCCGGGACCGGCACCGGGGGGACCGGTGCCGCCGCGGAGGCGCCGCTCCCGGACGCCGTCACAAGGGTGACCAGCAGCCCGCCGACCTTGACCTTCTCCCCGACCGCGGCGTGGATCTTCGCGACGCGGCCGGACTTCGGCGACGGGATCTCGACGTTCGCCTTGTCGGTGAGCACGCTGACGAGCGTCTGGTCCTCGCGGATCGTCTCGCCTTCCTTCACGAACCACTGGACGATCTCCCCTTCCGCCACGCCTTCGCCGATATCCGGCAGCCGGAACTCGAACGCCATCGTCGACCCTCCTACCCCGCCCGGACGGTCGTCCGCGCCGCATGCGCGATCGTCTCTCCGTTCGGAAGGTACGCCTGCTCGAGCGCGTACGGGAACGGGGTATCGTAACCGGTCACGCGGGCCACCGGGGCCCGGAGCGAGTAGAACGCCTTCTCGGCGAGCACCGCCGAGAGCTCGGCCCCGAAGCCGCACGTCCGCGCCGCCTCGTGCACGATCACCGCCCGCCCGGTCTTCTCCACCGAGGCGAGGATCGCCCGTTCGTCGAGCGGGACGAGCGTGCGGAGATCGAGGACCTCGGCCGAGATCCCCTCGGCGGCCAGCGCCTCGGCCGCCTCCGCCGCGGGCCCGACCATCGCCCCATAGGCGAACAGCGTGACATCGTTCCCCTCCCGGACGAGCCGCGCCTGCCCGAACGGGACCCGGTGGTCCCCGTCCGGGACCTCTCCGGTCACGGCCCGATAGATCCGCTTCGGCTCGAGGAAGATCACCGGGTCGGGGTCGTGCACCGCCGTGAGGAGGAGCCCCTTCGCGTCGGCGGGCGTCGAGGGGATCGCGACCTTGAGCCCGGCGGTGTGGGCGAAATAGGCTTCTGTGCTCTGCGAGTGGTAGAGGCCGCCCTTCACGCCGCCCCCGTAGGGCGCCCGGACCACGACATGGCAGGGGTACTGGCCCCCCGAGCGGTACCGGAACTTCGCGAGCTCGCTCACGATCTGGTCGAAGGCGGGATAGATGAAGTCGAGGAACTGGATCTCCGCGATCGGCTTGAGCCCGTAGAGCGCCATGCCGATGGCGGCGCCGATGATCCCGGTCTCGGAGAGCGGCGTGTCGATAACCCGGTCGGCCCCGAACTCCTTGTAGAGGCCCTCAGTGGCCCGGAAGACCCCGCCGTTCACCCCGACGTCCTCGCCGAGAACCAGGACCTCCGGGTCCTGTCGCATCGCTTCGTGGAGGCCGCGATTGACCGCCTGGACGAGCGTGAGCTCGGTCACGGCCGTGGCCCTCCCATCGGTTCCCGTTCGGCGAACTCCCTCCGCTCCTCCTCGAGGCGGGGGGTCGGGGTGAGGAACACGTCATCGAAGAGGCTCGCCGGGTCGACCGGTGGCGCGGCCTCCGACGCTTCGAACGCCGTCGCGACCTCGGCGCGGAGCCTCTCGAGGAGCTGCGCGTCCCGCGCGGCGTCCCAATCCCCGGACTCGATCAGTTCGGCCCGGAGGAGGGCGATCGGGTCCCGCTCCTTGGCGGCGGCGACCTGCTGGTCGGTACGGTACCGGCGCGGATCATCCGACGTCGAGTGCGGGCCAAAACGGTAGACGAGGGCCTCGATGAGGGTCGGCCCCCCGCCCGAGACCGCGCGCCGTCGGGCCTCGGACACGGCGGTGTAGACTGCCCGGAGGTTGTTCCCGTCCACCACGACCCCGGGGATGCCGTAGGCCGAGCCCTTCTCGGCGAGCGTCGCACTGCGCGTCTGCTGCTCCCGGGGCAGGGAGATCGCCCACTGGTTGTTCTGGCAGACGAACACGGTAGGGGTCTGGAAGACTCCCGCAAGGTTGAGACCCGCGTGGAAGTCGTTCGAGCTGGTCGCACCATCCCCGAAGAACGTCACGGTCACGATCCCGTCCCGCCGCCGCTGGGCCGCCATCGCCGCGCCGACAGCCTGAGTGATCTGGGTCCCGATCGGGCTCGATGCGCTCACGTAGTGCTGGTCCCGCCAGGCGAAGTGGTTAGGCATCTGCCGGCCCTTCGAGGTGTCGAAAGCGTTGCCGATCATCTGGTCGAAGACCCGGCCGAGAGGCGTGCCCCGAACCAGGGCGACGGCGACTTCCCGATAGGCGGGGAAGATCCAATCCTCCGGTTTGAGGGCGAGCGCCGTCCCGACCTGGGCCGCTTCCTGGCCCGCGAGCGGCGCGTAGAAACCGATCCGGCCCTGGCGCTGAAGGGAGAGACACCGCTCATCCACCGTCCGGCTGAGGACCATCCAGCGGTACGCGTCCCGGAGACGTTCAGGCGTGAGGTCGGCGACCTCCGTCGACTCGACGGTCGGCCCCGACGGGTCCGCAATCGCACCCGTCACGGGGTGAGCGACCTCCGCGGTCGATATAAGAGTACAGGACCCGGAGCTCGCCGGGCACGCGGAAGCCGCTCCTGTCCCGAACGCGAACGGAGGCTCAGCCGGGCCCCGCGTCCTCGACCGGAAGGATCGGGTCGCCTTCCCGGACGGTCCCGCCCTGGACGACCCGCGCGTACCAGCCTCGGCGGCCGAGGGTCGTCTTCAGGAACGCGGGTCCCTTCTCCGGTCCCACGTACGGCAATAGGTAGAGGTTGTCGCACGGCGTGCACGCCTTGGAGACCTCGAGCACCGTTTCGCCCACCCGGAATCGACCGCCCGGGGAGAGCGCAGCGTAGGGGATCCCCTCGGTCGTCACGTTCTCGCCGAGGTCGCCGGGACGTACGGGCCATCCCTCGCGGTTCAGCTCCTCGAGCGTCTCCCGGGGAAGGAGAAGGATCGCCATCGCGGGGTCATCGTGCTTCTCCTCGTGCCGATACCGGTTGAAGTCGCCCTCCACGCCGCTCTCGTGGAAGCGGGCTTCCCGGACCGACGCCTTCGGCAGACCGTGCTCCCCCGACGTCTCGGGCTTGCGGTGGAGCCGGTAGACCCGACCCCGGACCGTCCGGGCGGGAGAGGCCGTCGAATGCGAGGAGGTTTCCATACGTTTTCCCCGGGTACGACGCCGTTTCGGAACGCCGCTCGGCGGACCGTTGCGGTCTCCCTGAGCGTCCATCTCTATCTATTAGTACCTGTCGGGAACTGCGGCGACTCCCTCGGAGCACCTATGTCCTCATCCGGCCCGGCGATCGAGACCCGCGGGATCACCCGGGCCTTCGACAGCCGCAAGGGATTCCTCTTCCGGGAGGCGACCCGCACCGAGGCGCTCCGGGGCATCGATCTCTCGGTGGAGCAGGGGTCGATCTTCGGTCTCCTGGGACCGAACGGGGCCGGCAAGACGACCCTCACGAAGATCCTCTCGACGCTCCTCCTCCCGACCTCAGGGGCCGCCTACGTGCTGGGACACGACGTCGTCCGGGAGGCGGACTGGCTCCGCCCGAGGATGGGGCTCGTGCTGGGCGGCGAGCGGGGGCTCTACAACCGGGTGAGCGGCCGGGAGAACCTGCGGTACTTCGCGGACCTCTACGGGATCCCGCTGGGTGAGCGGGAGAGCCGTATCCGGGAGGTCCTCGGCCGCGTCGACCTGGACGGGGCTTCCGACCGCCGTGTCGAGGAGTATTCCCGGGGGATGAAGCAGAAGCTCCACCTCGCGCGCGGGATCCTTCATCGGCCCGAGATCCTCTTCTTGGACGAGCCCACGATCGGGCTCGATCCGAAGAGCGCGCGCGAGACGCGCAAGCTGGTCCGCTCGCTGGTCGCGGACGGGGTCACGATCTTCCTCACCACCCACTACATGTTCGAGGCCGAGGAGCTCTGCCCCAAGCTCGCCATCCTCTCGAAGGGCCGGATCGTCGCCCGGGACACCGTCGATCGGTTGCGGCATCTGGTCGGTGGCGACCGAACGATCGAGGCCGAGGCGTACGGCTTCGACGATCGGGAGGTCGACTCCCTTCACCGCCTCCCCGGCGTGTCGAAGATCGTCACGGAGGAGTTCGGACCGGTCTCCCGGCTCACGCTCCGGGTCCGGACCGACGAGACGGGCCCGGAGGCGGTACGGGCGGTCCTCGCGAACCACGCCGAGCTCTCGGTGCGGGAGCGGCGTACCTCGCTCGAGGACGTCTACCTCGACCTGGTCGAGGAGGAGGCCCGATGATGGCGACCGCGCTCGGCCGCGTGTCGCGCAGCCGGTCCACGTACGCCTCCCTGCGGCTCGCCGTCCTGCAGTTCATCGCCGACCCGCAATGGCTGATCCCGTCGATGATCGCGCCGGTGGTCTTCGCGCTCGTCTCCTTCGAGCTCTTCCGGAGCGCGGGGCCGTACTTCCTGACGTACGCGATCCTCGGCGCCGGCATGATGAGCATGTGGGGCCAAACGCTCTATGGAAGCGGCTGGGCGACCGGCCAGGACCGGGAGTTCGGGACCCTGGAGCCGACCATCCAGGCGCCGACCCCGTACCTCTACGTCGTCCTCGGCCGGGTCCTGTGGAACGTCCTCTCGGGGCTCATCGGCGGCGCGATCGTCTACGTCGTCATCGTCGCGTTCGCGGGGGGACCCCCGGCGCTCCCGGACCCGGTGGGGTTCGCGCTCCTGTTCGTCTTCGTGATGGTCACCCTCGCGAGCGTCGGAGTGGTCTTCGCCGCGTTCTACGTGTACACCCGGTATGCCGGCTTCATCCAGAACATCGGAGAGTTCGCGTTCTACATCGGGACCGGGTGCATGTTCCCGGTCGTCCTCCTGCCGTTCTACACGAACCCGGTGTCGCTGATCTTCCCCCCCACCTGGGCGCTCGACGCGCTCCGGTATCTCTCGATCCCGGGCTACCGGGGGTTCGCGTGGGGGTTCTGGGGGGACCTCCTGGGGGCGGTCGCGACGACGGCGGTCTACCTCGGCATCGCGGGGGCCGTCTTCACTCGGGTCGAGCATCACGTGCTCGAGGAGGGCAACCTGTCCGAGTACTGACTCAGTACTGCGGACAGGATCGCACCGATGGCGACCGCCCTCCCTTCGGCGGTGCCGTACCGCTCGGCGTTCTGGCGGACGTTCTGGGCGAACGCGCGCATCGCTCCCCGCACGACCCTCGGCTTCATGCGGGTCGATTTCGTGTTCGGCACGACGTTCATCGTCCCGCTCACCCAGATCGTCTTCTTCGCCTTCGTCGTGCAGCTCGGCGGTGGGGGACCGTCGGAGATCGCCTATACGGCGATCGGGAACGCGGTCGCGACCGTGACGTACTCGTCCGTCTTCTCGGTCTGCCAGACCACGGACCATGAGAAGTCCCAGGGGACGATGGAGCACCTCCTGGTCTCCCCCGCGAACCGGCTCGCGCTCTACTTCGGCCGCGGACTGATCCCGATCCTCCTCTCCCTCGCCACCGTCGCCGTGGGCCTCGTGTACGCGGCCGTCCTGTTCGGGGTCTCGATCCCGCTGTCGGTGATCCCCTCCCTCACCGTTTCGGTGGTCCTCACGGCCTTCGCGATGGTCGGGTTCGGGCTGCTCCTCGGAGGGGTCGCGCTCTACCTGCGCACGTCGATCATCCTCGGGAACATCTTTCTGTTCGTGGGACTCCTGCTCTCGGGGGTCAACTTCCCGCTCTCGGTGCTCCCGGTGCCCCTCCAGTGGGCGGGAGACGCGCTCCCGCTGACCTGGGGCGTGGCCGCGATACGGGCGGTCCTCGCGGGGGAGGCGTTCGGGTCGGTCGCGGTCCTCTGGGGCGCCGTCGCGCTCGCGGCCGCCCTCTCCTTCGGCGCGGCGATCGGGCTGTGGGAGTACTTCGAGCGTCGGGCCCTCGCCACCGGCAGCATCGCCCGGTTCTGAGATCGCCGGCCCTGTCCGCACCTATTTCGGGAGGCCCGCCCTCCGGGCGTCGTGCGGCGGGCCGCGACCATCACGCTCACTCCCTTCGAGCGGACTCAGCTCGAGTCCTGGCTCGTCCTCCGACCGCCATCCCCCCGACTCGCGGTGCGGGCGCAGATTGTGCTCGAGGCTGCGAACGGGCTCGCGAACGGGGAGATCGCGCGCCGGCTGAGGGTACACCCCGAGACGGTCGGGCGCTGGCGGCAGCGCTACGCCATCGTCGGTCTCGAGGGGATCCGCCGGGACGCGCCGCGGGGCGGCCTGCGTACGATCTCGGCCTCGATCCTCGCGGACCGGATCGTGCGGGCCACGGTCGAGCGGCGGGCGGCCGGCGGGCCTCCGTGGACGACCCGAACCCTCGCCCGGACGCTCGGCGTCAATCACATGCTGGTGCATCGGGTCTGGGCGGCTCGGGGCCTGGCACCGGCGCGGGCCGGGGATTCCCGGTCCGAGGCACGCCCGGCCGATGTGTCCAGCGCCCCGAAGCGGGTCGAGCTGCTCGGTCTCTACGTGGGGCGTCCGGCGAGCGCGGTCGTCTTCGGTCTCGGTTCCCGTTCCGCGGACCCGGCACCATCGGCCGAACCCTCATCGGATATCGACCTCTCCCACGGGTACGAGGTGCCGGAGGATCCCCAGCCGTCGTCGGTCCTTCTCGAGCTCCTCTCTCGGGTCGAGCAGACCCAGCCTCCCCCGTTCGTCGGCCCCGGTCGTTCCGTCCAGGAGCTCCTGGTGTTCCTGCGACGCGTGGACGAGACCGCCGGTCCGCTCCTGACCGAGCTCCGGGTCATCTTCGACCGGCCGTTCGAGGTCCTTCCCGAGAGGGTCCTGGCCTGGCTGCTCGTGCACCCCCGGCTCCGTGCTTCCAGTCCGGCGCCGGGCGTCGGCTGGAGCGGGGAGGCGCAGAGCTGGCTCACCTCGGTGGCCCGCACGCCGCTCTCCCCCGAAAGCGTCTCCGACGTCCGAGTCCTCGCGGAGCGGGCGATGCGGAGCGAGCTCCGTCATCGCTCGTTCTCGTGGACCCCCAGCAGCGCGGCGGCGCTCATCCAGACACCGTCCGGGCCCCGCCCGACCGCCCGCCGCGCGGGTCCCTCGTCCTGACGGCCGGTGCACGAAGTTCTTTCTAGCGCCTTCCCATCGGGTCGATGGGGGATCCTCTTGCGGCCCGCCGGACGGCCCTCCCGTAGATCGAGCGTGTTTCTGGCGGTGGGGTGTATTGTGGTTGTCTTCGGGCTCACGGCGGGCGGTCTCGGTTCCGCTCAGGGTTTCTTCCCGGTCGTCACCGGACTTCCGCCGGTGCCAAGCCATCCGGGGTCACCCGAAACAAGCGTGACCTCCGGGGGGTCTGCCCGAGCCGTTTCGAGGCTCGCGAGCGCCGGGACATCCTGCAACATTTCGCTGCAATCCACGGACCCGATGCGGATCGATCAAGCCGAAGTACCCGACTCTCTCGACCCGGCCGTCTCGTTCAGCACGCCGGGTTGGGCGGCCGTCCAGCAGGTCTATCAGGGTCTCGTGAACTACAACGGTTCGAGCGACACGACCTTCCTTCCCGTGCTGGCCAAGACCTGGACGGAGTCCTACGATTCGGTTACCGGCTTCTCGAGCTACAGCTTCTCGTTGCGCGGGGGCGTCCACTTCTCGAACGGGGACCCGTACAACGCCTACGTCCAGTGGTACAGCCTCTACCGGAGCCTTCTCCTGGAACAGGGTCCGCAATTCATCCTCGAGCAGAACTTCTACTCGACCAACTTCAGCGCGACGAACCCGCTCAGCTACTACTCCAACCTCTCCGCAGTTCAAGCCGCGAACACCACGCTGGTCTCGGACCTCAACTCGTGGGACTTCTTCTCCCCGAATCCGGGCGAAATCGCCCTGATGGAACTGCCGGACCAATCGTTCCAGGTGATCAACAACCTGACGATCCAGCTGAACCTCGGGTATGGCTACCTCGCGAGCAACTACACCTACCTCCTCGCCTCGATCTCCGCGCCGACCTCCTACGCCGTCGACCCTGGGTGGGTCGATGCGCACGGCGGCATCGTGGAGGGCCTGGAGAACCCCTACCTATCGACGAACACGCTCGGGACCGGCCAGTACCTTCTGTCGAACTACCACGGGATCGTGGGGGGCGGCTACAACCTCACCCCCGATCCGGGCTACTGGGGCTCGGCCGCGGCGCGCACCGAACCGTGGAACAGCATGTTGCCGCCCGCGAACACCTCGATCGACATCACCTTCCAAGGCAGTACGGCGGTCACGATCAACGACCTGAAGACCGGCGCCGTAGCGGAGGCGTCGTTCGCCTCCCTCGATCCGTCGACGGTGCTGCAGCTGGAAGGAAACCCGTGTATCCAGGTCCAGGCGCTTCCGACGGTCTACGGCGCCACAAGCGGCTCGTGGTGGATCTACCTCGACCAGGACCAGTACCCGTTCAGCAATCTCTCGGTCCGGGAGGCGATCGCGCACGCGATCAACTACACCCAGGTCATCCAGCAGGCGTTCGGGGGCTACGGGTCCCCGTGGGTGGGACCGGTGCCGCCCGGGTACCCGTACTACGACCCACCGGGCCTGCCGGCCTATTCGTACGACCTCACCCTTGCGAAGGAGGAGATCGCGAACTCTCCTTGCGCGAACAATGCCTGCGCCGGATTGTCGTTCAACTACGAGTACCTCGACATCGGGACCCCCTGGGCGTCCACGGCGCAGCTCCTGAAGAGCGACCTCGCCCAGATCGGGATCACGATCGCTCCGGTGGGGATTTCGCTCGGTCAGTTGTACACGGAGCAGACGATCAACCCGACGACAGGGGTCTGCACTTCGGCGACCTCAACCAATGGCGGTCCCTTCTACATCGGCCAAGAGTTCTACACGTCCGACTACATCTCACCCGACGACTGGTCACAGGTCGACGCGGCCAGCTTTGGGAGCGCCAACATGTGCATGGCCCATTACGCGAACGCGACGATGGACTCGCTGGTCATAGACGCCGCGGCCGAGTCGAACCCCGCGACGCTCACGACAGATTATGCCCAGATGACGAGTATGCTCTACCAGAACTACTCGGAACTCTGGCTCATCGTCCCGACCGAGTTCGCGATCTATAGCCCCTTCGTGCACGGGATGGTCCAGAACCCGATGGGGTGTGCGCAACCCTCCGCGATACTGTTCAATACGCAATGGGCGAAGAACCCCCCTACCGCGAACAACTATCCCGTGACCTTCACCCAAACGGGACTGCCCGGCGGAACGGATTGGTCCGTGACGCTGAGCCGGACGACCAACTCGTCCACGACACCGGCCATTGGTTTCGTCGCTCCGAACGGAACGTACCCGTACGGTATCGCGGCGATCCCGGGCTACGCGGCCAACCCCTCTTCCGGGTCCCTAACGGTCAGCGGGACAACGGTGACGGTAGCGATTGCCTTCACGCGAATCCCTGCCGGCCACTATTCGGTCACGTTCACCGAGACTGGCCTTCCCACGGGTACGACATGGTCGGTGATCCTCAACGGTTCCGCTCAGTCTTCCCTGTCGAACGGGATCGGCTTCAGCGAGCCGAACGGGAGCTATCCCTACAGCATCCCGGCGGTTTCGGGATACCTTGCGAGTCCGTCGGCCGGATCGATTACGGTCGCGGGAGGCGCCATTGCCCAAGGCATTTCCTTTACGGCGATTCCGCTGGGACAGTATGTTGTTTCGTTCGACGAGACGGGCTTACCCACCGGCACGGCTTGGTCGGTGACGCTCAACGGAACCAGCCACAGTTCGTCGAGCGCGACGTTGACCTTCACCGAGCCGAACGGGTCGTATCCGTTCACCGTCGGTACGGTGGCAGGGTACCGCGCATCCCCCGCCTCCGGTTCGACTACCGTATCCGGCTCCGCCGTAAGTGTGGCGATAGCCTTCGCCGCCGCGCCTCCCACGAAGTATGCCATCACGTTCGTGGAGTCCGGTCTGCCGAGCGGGACGACGTGGTCCGTGACCCTTAACGGAAGCGGTCAGAGCTCCACGACGAGCTCCATCGTGTTCAGCGAGTCGAACGACACCTACCCCTACACGATCGGAAGCGTCTCGGGGTACAGCTCGAACGTGACCTCGGGGTCTGTGCCGGTGGCGGGGTCGCCCAAGACCATCTCGATCGGCTTCACCTCGACCACGAGCAGCGGTTCGTCCTCGGGCGGGTTGAGTACGACCGACCGGGTCATCATCGGCCTGGTGATCGCGGCCGCGGTGGTCGCGGGGATCGTGGTGGCGACGCGGCGGAAGAGACCGGGCACGAGCATGCCTCCTCCGCCGCAGGTAACGCCTCCTCCCCCGCCCTCCGGACCGGCCTGAGCGATAGGGCCCTCTTCCTCAGAACCCTTCGCGTCTCGGGGTCTCTGCGGCGGCCCCGAACATGACCTCGTACCGGCGGAACACGAAGTTCCGACGCTTTCTTCTTGACACCTGGCGTAGGGCGGAGAGAGTGCCCCTCGTTACTGAGCCTGGTTCCTCACCTCATCGGGGTCGCGCGCCACGAAGAGAGACCGCGTCCACGCGATCCTCGCCCGGGACAGCACAGGTCGAACCAGCCCATGAGCGACCCGAGAGGGCCCCCAGGACAGCCACGAGGGAAACCACCTATCGCTGCGCTAGGCGACGCGAAGTTCGGTCGCGGCGAAGAGGTCTCGAGCGTGCTTCCAGGCCGAAATGGGGTCGGGTGACGCCGGAATCACTTCCTCGCGAACGCCTTGATCACGACCTCGCCGGATTCCGGGTTGAAGGTCCCCTCGAACCGGCCCTGGGTGGAGTTGAGCCAGTTCAGTCTCCGCGATCCCGTCAGAAAGCTCTCGGTCCCCTGAACCTGCATGGTCGTCGAATTGACCAGTTTCGAGCTGCCCTTCAAGGGGATCATAACGGTCTCACCGTCGGACGTCAGGTCGACGATCCGCCCCTCAAATTCCCCGCTTCCGTCCGGCCGGAGCAATGCTTCGACCGTCTCGATTCGGGTCGCGTCGTACTTGCCTTTCACTTGTCCCTGGAAGTTGTAGGCGATCCGCACGCCCATGGGCGTGAATTCCTTCACGGTCGCTGTGGTGGTCCTTTCCCGGGCTTCAAAGAGGAGCTCTTCTGGCATGGTCTTCAGACCCTCCTTTTCCCCTCGGCTGCGGCCAGGAATCGATGATTGATAGCGGTACCGGCCGCGAGCCAGAATTCCGGCTCTCGGAGATGCCTCCGAGTTCCCTGGCGCTCTGAAGAGAATTGGCCCCTGAGACCACCGGAAAGCCACTCCGCGGACAGGACACCATCCGGCCCCATCCGGGTTCGGTGTTCTGTCCGCGGCAGTCCGGGGGCATGGCCCGCGTGCTTCTGCTCGAAGTGTGGGGCCCGCCCCTAACGCGGAAGGGAGACCGGCTTCCAGGCGCATGCTCCCCGATGGACTTTGGCAACTTCCCTGCATGAACCAGGGGGAAGGTACGGACCTTGGACCCGCCCTCGGACCGGCTCCCTCGGAACGGGATCGCCGTCGAGTCGGTGCTTACCGGCGCCTGCGTTCTCCCGCCCGACGCCGCGGTGGTCGGCATCCTCTCCTCGGTGATCATCGGTCGGGCGGCCCTGCCGGGCGCCGCCCCGGTTTCGGCAGCTCCTCCGCGTTCGGAGCCATCGGACCTGAGCTCAGCGTCGCGGCGACGGCCCCGGAAAAGTGGCTCGATCCCTTGTGGCGGGTCGAGCGGAGAACCGTTCAACCCCCGCGACGAACTGGTCTAATAGTCCTGCAGTGCTGGGCGCCCCCGGACGGAGATCCCTCCCTGATGGGCCCATAGCTTAGTTTGGCTGGAGCACCCGGCTGATAACCGGGAGGTCGTCGGTTCAAATCCGACTGGGCCCAT